>NZ_JACJKX010000001.1 GCF_016901835.1 Parasutterella secunda
CACCGAACTTGGCGGCCAATACCGTCGTAATTGCAGCCGTCAACGTCGTCTTACCATGGTCGACGTGACCGATCGTGCCCACGTTCACGTGGGGCTTGGTGCGTTCAAACTTGCCTTTTGCCATGGCGAACTCCTGAACTTTTTATGAATGTTAAGATCTCGCACAATTCGAGACGATTAAGAAAACTGGTGCCCATGACGCGGATCGAACGCGTGACCTCTCCCTTACCAAGGGAGTGCTCTACCACTGAGCCACATGGGCTGAACTTTGGGACTGTCCACGATACGTGGAGCGGGTGAAGGGAATCGAACCCTCGTCGTAAGCTTGGAAGGCTTCTGCTCTACCATTGAGCTACACCCGCCTGCGTCGAGAGAGTATTACCTCCCGCTAGCAATCCTGGTTTCGCTACAGTATAAGCGAGCGATCGCTTGGTGGAGGGGGATGGATTCGAACCATCGTAGGCGTAAGCCAACAGATTTACAGTCTGCCCCCTTTAGCCACTCGGGCACCCCTCCGTAGCGAGAGTGGCATTATGTAGTGTTTTGAAATAAATGTCAAGCAGTTTTAAAAAAAATCTTCACTTTTTTCATTTTCCGACGATTAACAACGCCACCAACCCACCCAACATCATGTATGTTCCCAAATCGGATAACCATCCCAATAGCGGTTTTTCATTTTCTAACTCATCCTGAATTTTTTCCATCTTTTCTCGAAATTCTTCGAATCCACCGGCAAACCGATCCCAATCAAACATTTCTTTAGGCGTTCTGAAGTAAGCAACCACAAGCTTAAGTGATGCGCCGAGCAAAGCTAAAGCACCGCCCACCGATCCGTTTAAAAGCATTGCCATCCCGATGCCTGCCATGGGCGCCGAAATCACGATCAGCAACATTTCAAAAGTTGTTCTTTTCATAGATTTTTACCGTCTTCACGCGCTACACTTCGTTTGGTTCTTGGTGTTGTTATGTTTTTGTCTTTTTCTGAACCCGTCACTCTAATCGGTTTAGGCGCTGTTATTTTACAGGTCAGCCTGACCATTGGCGTTGTTCTTCGCGTCATGCTGACTCGGCACCCTCCGGGTAGCTCCTTTGCGTGGATTTTACTCACAGCCGTACTTCCCTACGCAGGTTTTGTACTTTATTTACTGTTCGGAGAAAGAACACTTGGCCGTTGGCACGCCCGCAAACTCAGAAAAGAGATGCGCAAACGTCGTCAGATCTTTCGACACATCATGCACACCGAAGCCATGGCTCCTGATAATTATCGGGATATTTCAAAACTTGCCACACGACTCGGCAAATATCCGCTCACTAAACGCTCCTCACTGCGCCTTCTTGATGACTCCGACGAAACTCTCACGCTATTAGTGCGTGATATTGACAACGCAAAAGAGCTGATTGCAATGGAGTTCTACATCTGGGATGTCGGCGGAAAGGCAGATGATGTTTCCGCCGCACTGATCCGTGCCGCACGACGAGGAGTCGAGTGTTATGTATTAGTCGATGCGATCGGTTCCTCCAAATTTCTCTCTAGCGATTGGGCTCGACTTTTCCGGTATGAAAAATGCATTCACCTGGAAAGCGCCCTTCCCGTCTCACTATTCAGTGCTTTGCTATCACGCGCCGACATTCGCCTTCACAGGAAAATCGCTGTCATTGATTATCGCATTGCATATAGCGGCAGTCTCAACATGGTTGACCCCCATTACTTCAAAAAAAATAGCAACGTCGGGCAATGGGTAGATGCCATGGTCAGGGCCAAAGGTGAGATTGTTGCCAGCCTCTTTCACCTCATCAATTTTGATTGGAAGGTACTTACCGAAAGCGAAACAACTTTTCCAGAATTCAAAGATCACTTCATCGGTGAATTCGACAGCCCCGATCAGGCAACGGTCATGATTGTTCCATCCGGCCCGGGCACAACCAACGACGCCAATCAACGACTGATTCTTGAGGCCATACACCGGGCCAAAAAAGAAATTGAAATTGTCACTCCGTATTTCATTCCGGGTGAAGCTCTGGCCCTTGCATTACAAAATGCGGCGATAAAAGGAGTGAAAGTTACCCTGCTTTTGTCAGAAAAAAGTGATGCGCCGATGGTCAATTACGCGTCACATCGTTACTTTGATGACTTACTGAAGTCCGGCGTGCGGATTCTCTTATACAAAAAAGGTATTCTGCACACGAAAAGTATTACCGTTGACGGGGAGCTGTCCCTTTTCGGTACGGTCAATATGGATATGCGAAGCATGCATTTAAACTACGAACTCATGCTTTTGGTTTTTGACGAGGAATTCAGCCGAAAAGTCTCCGCCCTCAATTCGACTTATGCTGCGTTTTGCTCCGAAATCAATCTTTTTTACTGGTACAAACGTTCAATATTCGAACGCATGAAAGAAGGGGCGAGTTATCTGCTCTCGCCCCTGCTGTGATGTTTAATCGGAATCTTTTTTTCGTTCCTCAACAATAACGGCATCTTCGATGTCCTGCGAGCGGGAACGAAATCTCGATCTGACTCTTGTTCTTTTTTCCGATGCTTCACGAACAGGCTCGGTATCAGGACGAGAGTCCGGATTAACACGCATGCCGCCCTGTCGCTGATACAACGCATCGAGGGGATTTCCATAAATCCAACGGTAGATGACACCCCCTATCACTAAAAAGGCAATAATCCCCAGGATTACCAAGGCGATCACACCGATCACCGGCAACAATAAAACCCCCAGACCGATGATCGCGGCCAAAATCCCCACGCTCACCAATAAACGTAGAAAAGGATTTTGCGGCTGAGGGTTAGGAGAGCCTCCCCTGTAGATGTAGATAGGCATTACTTTTTATCCTTAAGCATAAATGTTTTTGTTATTCTCACAATTTAACGGTATTAGAAAAAGTTTGCGAACCAAAAGGTGTCTATTTTTTGCACCCGCACCATCCGATACGACTCGAAATCCTTAAAAAACCTTACCATTTCGATCATTAAGAACTGATTACTTTCGTATTAGTAAAAACACTTAGTCACAATTTTCACGCAGCATTTTTCTTTTTTTTCAATTTTCCTTTGAAAACGTTCGCAAAATTTCCCGTTTTTAGCGAAAATTACGCCAATCATGAATACGAATACTCTATCTAACAACAACTTGCCCGACGTTCAGTCCAGCGCCGACCCAAGAAACATCGCCATCGAGTATGTCGGTGTGAGGGGGGTGGAGCTGCCGATTACGGTTGCAAGTGAGAGCGGCATTCAACCGACGGTCGCTCAAATCGGCATGTATGTTGCTCTGCCTGCAGAGCACAAAGGCACTCATATGTCGCGTTTTCTCGGGTTGCTCAAGGAACACAATCGTGCTCTGTGTAGGGAAACGCTTGTCGAACTGATGCAGGATATGCTTGAGGCTTTAGAATCCAATGCCGGCTGCATCGATTTTGACTTTCCGTTTTTCGTTAAAAAACATGCGCCCGTCTCCAAGCTCGAATGTTTGATGAATTACCGAGTGCACTATCGGGTAGAACACAAAAACGGAAAAACGTTCGTCACTCAGACGGTGACTGTGCCAGTAACAAGCTTGTGCCCATGCAGTAAAGAGATTTCTCTTTACGGTGCACATAACCAACGATCACACGTGACCATTGCCGCCCGACTCAAGGGAGATCTGTCGCTTGAGCGTCAAATCCGATACGCAGAAGAAAGTGCTTCTTGCGAACTGTGGAGCCGATTAAAGCGTGTCGACGAAAAATATGTCACTGAAAAAGCGTATGAAAATCCGAAATTTGTTGAGGATTTAGTGCGTGATGTTGCCGTTGCGTTAAATAGCGACAAGAATATTGAAGCCTACCGTGTGCAGGCAGAAAATTTTGAATCCATCCATAACCATTCGGCTTACGCTCAAATTACCAATGGTTTGGAATAGTGTTGACTTTTTCTTTCCCTCTTTTCTGTAGGGATGGGAAGGTTTGCTCTGAATAATTTAGCTGACAATCCATTATGTTAAACGATCAAAAAACCGCGATTGCCTCACTTTTCAATGATGCACTTCGTTCCATGGGTGTTGAGGAAGCAACCGTTTTACTGGAACGTCCCAAAGTGGCTGCTCACGGTGACCTCGCCTGTAATGTCGCCATGCAATTGGCCAGACAATTGAAGAAAAATCCGCGAGCCATTGCCACGGATATCATCGAACACATTGAGGCTCTGCCGCAAGCAAAAGCCCTGATAGAAAAGTTTGAAATCGCCGGTCCCGGCTTCATCAATATGCGTTTGAGCCAGGACGCTAAGACCTTTGCTGTCCGCGAAGTTTTACGACTGGGCAGTGAATTCGGTAAAAATAAGGATCATGACGGAGAGAGCATTTTAATCGAGTACGTCTCTGCCAACCCTACCGGTCCGTTGCACTTAGGCCACGCCCGCCAGGGAGCTTTAGGTGATGTGCTTTCCAACCTGATGAAGACTCAGGGTTGGAATGTTTGCCGCGAGTTCTACTACAACGATGCCGGTGTTCAGATTCAAACGCTTACTGAATCAGTCCGTCTGAGAATCAAGGAACTTCAGGGTGAAACCATCACTTTCCCTGAAAACGGTTATCAAGGGCTTTATATCAAAGATATTGCGCGTGATTTTCTCGATAAAAAAACGATTCGCACGCGTGATGGTCAGGAAATCACAGCCAGCGGCGATGTAGAAGATGTGGCCAATATTCGCGCCTTCTCCGTGGGTTATCTGAAAAACGAGCAAGACAGCGACCTCAATGCTTTGGGGGTCTCGTTTGATAATTTCTATCTTGAGAGTTCCCTTTATTCCCGTGGTCTCGTGGAGCGCGCCGTTAATGCGTTGATTGCCTCAGGTCACACGTACGAACAAGACGGAGCCCTTTGGCTTCGCACGACAGATTTCGAAGAGTTCGGCGATGATAAAGACCGTGTTATGCGCAAAAAAGACGGTACTTTCACGTACTTTGTCCCTGATGTCGCCTATCACTTAAGCAAATTTGAACGTGGCTTTATCAAAGCCGTCGACATTCAAGGATCTGATCACCACGGAACCACCGCACGAGTACGCATCGGTGTGCAGGTTGCCGGTAAACAGCTCGGCCTTGATATCCCGAAGGTCTTCCCGGTGTACGTGCTGCACAAGATGCTCAAAGTGATCAAGGACGGACAGGAAGTCAAGATGAGCAAACGCTCCGGCACTTATGTCACCTTAAGAGATCTGGTCAATTGGGTGGGACGCGATGCTGCGCGCTTTTTCTTGGTAAGCCGCAAAGCTGACAGCGAATTTGTGTTTGACATCGATCTCGCTCTGTCTCAATCCGACGAAAACCCTGTGTATTACCTACAGTATGCACATGCCCGCATCTGCTCGGTTTTTGCACAAGCCAAGGATAAAGGGTTCGAGTTACCGAGCCCGGCTGATATTGAGCAAATGGATCTTAGCGCATTGTCTGATCAATATGCCCAAGCCCTCATTGCCCGCATCAGTGAATTCCCCGAAACACTCACGGTTGCTGCCAAAGAATGTGCCCCGCACACGCTCTGTTTTTACCTGAAAGATTTGGCAGGAGACTTTCACGCCTTCTACAACGCCGAACGGGTTCTCGTTGATGACGAAAAGATCCGCAATGCCCGACTGGCACTGTTGATGGCAGCACGCCAGGTTTTGCGAAACGGTTTGGATCTTCTGGGCGTGAGCGCTCCCGAAAAGATGTAAGGATTACATATGCCAGGAACTCAAAAAAAAGGTTCATTCTTTCTCGGCACCATGGTCGGTATTCTGATCGGATGCGTAGCCTGCGCTGCCGTTGCCCTCTTTATCACCAATGCGCCGATTCCGTTTGTTGAGAAAGTGCAGAAACAATCCACTCCTGTGGATGCTGCAGCTCTGGACGGTAAGGATCCCAACTCTGCGCTTTACGATGCCGGCACCCGGGGCACACCGGCGGATGATGCACTGTCGGCCATCAAGACTGTTCAGGCACCTACTGCTCATGAGCGAGCTGAGGAGCCCACCAATGCTGCCGATCAGGCAACGGGAGAAAGCTACAGCATCCAGGCCGGTGCTTTCCGCAACGCCAAGGATGCTGAAAAAATTCGCACGGAATTGGCTTTTATTGCATTGGAAGCGGATGTGGTTAAATCCACCGATGCAGGCGTTACGCTCTATCGAGTGTTTTTGGGACCTTTTGATACGGCTCGTGAAGCCAATGAATTGCAACAACGCCTGACCTCTAACGGCTTTGATGCCATGGTCATTAAAAACAAATGAAATTCTTCGCTAAAGCAGCACTTGTCTGCGCGCTGAGCTTTATCGGTTTACAGGCAAGTGCATTCGAAGCAACAGAAGGGAAAGATTACCGGATAGTCAGTCCTACGGTTGATTCGCCTCGCGACACTATCGAGGTCGTGGACTTTTTTGCCTACACGTGTGCTCATTGCCAGCGATTGGCCCCTATGTTGCAAGACTGGGCCAAAACTTTGCCTCCTGACGTAACCATAAAGCGCGTCCCGGTGGCTTGGGAACCAGCCACTCAGTTTTTGTCTCAGATTTACTATACATTTGAGGCTCTCGACCGCTTAGATGATTTACACCCTGCATTCTGGCAAGATATCCTCGACGGCCAAATTACCAGTCAGGCCGATCTGCAGAATTGGCTTGAAAAACACAAGGTGGATTTAACCCAGTGGAACAATGCCTACAACTCCTTTGCAGTCACCATGCACACGCAGCAAGCGTTGCAGACGTGGCAAAATTATCGTCTTGATGCTACCCCTTATGTGGCTGTTGCCGGTAAATACCTGACGGCTCCGCATATGGCAGGATCCAGACAAAAAACCATTGAAGTCCTCAATTGGCTCATTGAACAAGAACGTCAACAACGTCAAAAACATTGATTAGGCAAACAATTATGCAAATCGATTCTTCCATTTTTAAAGCTTACGATATTCGCGGTGTCGTTGATAAAACGTTAACCGTTGAAGCCACTCGAGCAATCGGACAGGCTCTCGGAGCTCTTGCCAAACAAAATAATGTCGACACTCTATGTGTCGGACGTGATGGTCGTCTGTCCGGTCCGAAATTGTCACAAGCCTTGATGGATGGCATTACCGACATGGGGATCAACGTCAAATCGATCGGCATGACCCCTACTCCTGTTCTTTATTTCGCCACCTTTTTGACCGGCACGGGTTCAGGTATTGCGGTGACCGGCAGTCATAATCCGCCCGAATACAACGGATTAAAAATGATGATGGCTAAAGACACGCTCTACGGCGAAGGGATTCAAGCCTTACGTACCCAAATTGGAAAAGGGCTTGAAGCGAGCCCCGTCAAGGGAAAAATTGAAGAAATCGATGTCATCACTCCCTATCTCGATAAGATTACCAGTGATGTCAAATTGGCCCGTCGGATCAAGGTCGCCATTGACTGTGGCAATGGTGTGACCGGCCCCATAGCCATGGAACTTTTCAAACGCTTGGGTTGCGACATTACTCCTTTGTTTACAGAGATTGACGGTCATTTCCCTAACCACCATCCCGATCCCTCCAAACCGGCTAATTTAGCTACTTTAATTGAAACGGTGAAGTCCACCGATGTGGAATTGGGTTTGGCATTTGACGGTGACGGCGACCGTCTGGGTGTGGTTACCAAATCCGGTCAAATCATTTACCCGGATCGTCAGATCATGCTCTTTGCCGCCGATATTCTTCAACACAACCCTGGTGCCCCCATCATTTATGACGTCAAATGCACACGTCGCCTCGTTCCTTGGATTAAAGAGCACGGCGGTGTTCCTACCATTTGCCGAACCGGTCACTCATTGGTCAAGGCAAAATTGAAAGAAACTCAAGCACCCTTTGCGGGAGAAATGAGCGGTCACTTGTTCTTTAACGATCAACGTTGGCCGGGATTTGATGATGGGTTGTACGCCGGAGCCAGAATTTTGGAAATTCTCTCCCGCACGGATAATCCCTCGGCCGTTTTGGAAGCCTTGCCCACTGCGGTCAACACTCCTGAGCTTCACATTGAAATGGCCGAAGGCGAAAACAAGCGCTTCGTTGAAAAACTGCAAAAAGAACTTCGTTTCGATGATGCCACGGACGTGATTACCATCGACGGTATTCGTGTGGAATGGGAAGACGGTTTTGCTTTGGCTCGTTCATCCAATACGACCCCGGTTGTCGTTCTTCGTCTGGAAGGCGATACCGAAGAAGCTCTTGAACGCATCAAAAAGCGTTTCGGTGATGCGATCAAAGCAGTCGATCCGTCCGTCGTCTTGCCCTTTTAAGGCTTGAGTCATGTCAATGAATGTTTTTATTACCGGTGCTTCAAGCGGTATCGGCGCAGCCTTGGCCCGCGAGTTTGCCTCCCGAGGAGCAACTCTGGGCTTGATGGCACGCCGTCAAGAACCGCTCGATGATTTGATTAAATCTCTGCCTAACAGCAACCTTCACCACAGTTATGCCTGTGATGTTACGGACCGTTTAAAACTTATCAAAATGGCCCGTGAGTTTGACACGGCTGTCGGTGGAGCCGATATCGTCATTGCCAATGCCGGCATCAGCGTAGGGGTCAAAACCCAATATTTTGAAGATTTGGAAGTGATGGAAAAAGTCTACGCCACCAACGTCTTTGCAATGGCGAGCACCTTCCACGCCTTTATCGAACCCATGATGCAAAGAAAGCACGGCACTCTCGTCGGTATCGGAAGTGTCGGCGGCATTCGAGGTATGCCCGGTACCGAAGCTTATTGTTCCAGTAAGTCGGCTGTCATCACGTATTGTGAAAGCTTGCGTGTAGAGATGAAAAAGCACGGCATTCAAGTGACCACCATCAGTCCCGGTTTTGTCAAAACTCCGCTCACTGACGTCAATCCCTACCCGATGCCCTTTATTCTCACACCGGATGAGTTTGCTAAACGCGCTGCTAATGCCATTTTGGCCGGCAGAAGCTACGCAACCATTCCTTGGCAAATGGGGGTTGTGGCTAAACTTTTGCGGATTCTTCCGAATCCCCTTTTTGATAAGATTTTCGGCAATCGAAAACAAAAGCCGAGAAATTCGGAAATTCACCGTGCATAGCACTGTCGCCCGGCTTAGGTCGGGCGATTTTCTATGCAGATTCTTTCAAGTGTTCCTGTTGATACCATTGACCGACTATTTCACAAACGGCCTCGCCGTAGCGCTCGATTCGTTTTTCACCAATTCCACTGATGCCGGCCAATTGCAGAGGTTTTCTGGGTTTTCGTTTAACAATCTGAATCAGTGTTGAATCCGGAAAAACGTTATAAGCAGCCAAAGCATTCTGATTGGAATATTCCCTTCTCCACTGTCTCAGTTGACTGAAAAGACGCTGTTCGGCATCGTCCAGATCATCGTGATCGATAACCTTTCGGCTGGAAAGTTGCTTAGCACCCTCTACTCTGACAAGAAAGTGTTCCTGCCCCTGCAACAAATTTTTAGCCCTTGCGTTCACTGTCAGAACGTTATAAACACGGTAATTGACATTAACATAGTGTTTGGCAATCAACTGTCTGAGAATTCTCCGCCAATATTTCATCGTATGGTCACGACCGATACCGAATGTACTGAGTTCATCGTGACGCTTTTCAAAAATTTTGTCACTTACCTCACCTCGCAATACTTTAATCACATGCGAAGCACCGAAACCTATGCCATTGGTTTTTGAACACCGATAAATACACGACAATAGCTTCTGAGCATCTTGGGTCGCATCACGGGCAACCGGGGGATTCTCACAATTATCACAATTACCGCAAGGTTCGCTGAGTTTTTCACCGAAGTAAGCCAATAGCTGTATGCGTCTGCAGCTCACCGACTCAGCCAAGCCGAGCATACTGTCTAATTTGTGCAGTGACACTTGTTTGTAAATCTCATCTCCATCGCTTTGATCGATAAAAAACCGCTGCTGCATCAAATCTTCCAAACCATAGTACAAAACTGACTCAGCAGGTTTTCCATCGCGGCCGGCTCGTCCGGTTTCCTGAAAGAAATTTTCAATCGACTTGGGCATGTCGACATGAATAATGAAACGTACATCCGGTTTATCGATCCCCATACCGAACGCAATGGTTGCCACCATTACGCATGGTCGGTCAAAAAAAGCGACTTGGTTGGCCTCCCGCTCTTCATTGTCCATCCCTGCATGATAAATCAGCGCATCAATACCGTTTTTTTTCAGATAAGCAGCTACAGACTCGGCCTTATTGCGCGTCGCACAATACACAATCCCCGATTCATTGAAGTGTTCCCCAACGATAAACTGCACGATGCTATCCATATAACCCTTGCCTTTTTCATACATGCGATAGCGAATATTGGGACGATCAAAACTGGCAATAAATGAACGAGGATTGTTTAAAAGACGAGCAACAATTTCCTCTCGAGTTTGTTCATCGGCGGTCGCTGTCAAAGCCATTCTGGGAACATGAGGAAAGAGTTCCTTTAAACAATCCAAAGCCTGGTATTCAGGTCTGAAGTCATGTCCCCAAACAGATATGCAGTGCGCTTCGTCCACCGCAAAAAGGCTGACCGGAATACTCTGAAGCAGTTCCAAGGTATTGGGTTTGACCAACCGCTCAGGGGCAACATACAAAAGTTTCAGCTGGCCGTTATGCAGATCTCGATAAACATCGCGTATCTCTTCGACTGAAAGTGTGGAATTAAGAGCCGCCGCAGCGATACCGATATCCCGCAACATATCCACCTGATCTTTCATCAATGCAATAAGAGGAGACACAACAACAGCAACCCCTTCTTTCATTAAGGAGGGAATCTGATAGCAGAGACTCTTGCCGCCTCCAGTCGGCATCAACACCAAAGCATCCTGTCCTTGCATCACGGTGTCAATGACCTCTTTTTGAAAGCCGCGAAAAGCGTCGTAGCCAAAATATCGTTTGAGTATTTCCTCTGCCGTCATATCATTCTCTATTGGTTCAGGCGACAGTATACAGGCGAAGTATGGTTCTGAATTGATATACTGACGCTAACGGGCGCGCAGTTTTTTCGCATCCGGTGGGTGCGGTTGCGTGCAGATTTCTTGAAAGGAACGTAAGTATGTTTACGATTATCAAAAACGCCAATGTCTACACACCGGCTCCTGTCGGCAAAAAAGATATTTTGATTTGCGGTGAAATGATTGCCGCCATTGAAGATAGCTTGGACGGCATCCGTTTGCCGGGCGAAGTCAAAGTCATTGATGTTGAAGGCGCCACTGTTACCCCGGGCTTTTTTGATCAACATGTCCACTTAACCGGCGGTGGTGGCGAAGGCGGTTTTGCTACCCGCGTTCCTCCCGTTATGCCGTCCCAGTTGTTGCACGGCGGTGTTACAACCGTTTGCGGTGTCATGGGGACCGAAGGCACAACGAAATTCCCTGAGGAGCTGTATGCCAAAGTCATGGGGCTGCGCCAAGAGGGCTTGACTGCTTACATGCATACCGGTTCTTATCAATTCCCCTCTCCCACGATTACCGGTAACCCCAGAAAAGACATCATCTGCATTGAACCGGTTTTGGGTGTGAAGTTAGCCTTGGCTGACCATCGTTGCTCTTTCCCCAACGATGATGAAATGCTTAAGCTTGTGGCCGATGTTCGCATGGGCGGCATGTTGTCCGGTAAGAAAGGCATTTTGCATGTTCACTTAGGTGATTTCGGCGGAGCTTACGAACAATTCGAACGAATCATTGCTCGCGGATTGCCGCGCCACCATTTCTCGCCGACTCATACCGGCCGTGAACCGAAGCTTTTCGAACAAGCCATTGAATTTGCCAAGAAGGGCGGTGTGATTGATATCACCTCCGGCGGCGGCAACTATTACCCGTTCGTTGAATGTGTCGAGCGCGTTTTAAAGGCCGGCGTTGATCGCTCGCGCATCACGATGAGCTCAGACGGCAACGGCTCCATGCCCAAATTTGAAAATGGCATCATGGTGGCCATCGTGGCAGCTCCCGTTAACGCCAACCATCAAATGCTCAAAGAAATGGTTCAAGCTGGCATTGATTTCGAAACCGCGTTGATGATGACGACTTCCAATGTCGCTGACTCTCTAGGTGTGAAAGAAGCTCGTCTGGCTGTCGGCATGAAAGCAAATATCTGCGTACTCACCAATACACTGGATATCGACACGGTGATCGCCCGCGGTGTAACCTGGATTGAAGGCGGCAAGAGCGTGAAGTTGGCAAACTTCGAAGCTTAATTTCCGTTTGGCCCTATCAATGAGAGGATGATCATTTTCCGACCATCCCCTCATTTTTTAGGTTTATTTTCTACCAAAACGATCATTAATTTCCTGAGCCCTGCGCTCATGCTCGAGCTCTATTCTCTCGGCTCTCAAACACGCAGCAGCCGTAAAGAGCACATCAGAAGAAGAGTTAAGTGCAGTTTCTGCAGAATCCTGCAAAACCCCGATGATAAAACCTACTGCCACCACCTGCATGGCCATGGAATTATCAATCCCAAATAATCCGCACGCCAACGGAATCAACATGAGTGAACCGCCCGGCACGCCTGAGGCACCGCAGGCACAAACCGATGCCACAACACTTAATAAGATTGCGGTTGCAAAGTCGGTTTGAATGTTCAGACTATTGGCCGCCGCTAAAGTCAGAACAGTAATGGTAATCGCCGCACCGGCCATATTGATGGTCGCTCCCAATGGGATCGTGATCGAGTACGTGCCGCTATCGAGATTGAGGCGTTTACACATCCCCAGATTCACAGGAATATTGGCTGCAGAAGAACGGGTAAAAAACGCTGTCACGCCACTTTCTTTCAAAGTAGCAATGGTTAACGGATAGGGGTTGCGGCGAATGTAGAGCCAGACAAGAAAAGGATTAAAAACCAACGCCACAAAAAGCATACTGCCGATCAAAACCAAAAGAACCTGCACGTAACCGGCCAGGGTCGCAATACCGGTAGAGGCCACAGTGTTGGCAACCAAACCGAAAATACCCAACGGGGCAAACCGAATCACAACCCGTACCACCAGCTCCACGCCATGGGACAAGTCCGCCATAAATTCGCGTGAAGATTCGGAGGCGTGACGCATTGCTGTTCCCAACCCGGCAGCCCAAGCCAGAATCGCCATATAGTTGCCGGTACTTAAGGCGTGTACAGGATTGTCCACCACACTGAGCAGTAAATTGTGCAGTACATCCACAATGCCGCCTGGCGTTGCCGCTTGAGCTTGAGTCCCGGTCAGATGAATGCTTGTCGGGAAGAGAAAACTTGCCGTGACGGCAACCAAAGCTGCTCCAAATGTTCCTAAAAGATAAAGCGTTAGAACGGGTTTAATATGTGCCCGTGTTTCAATGTCCTGATTGGCAATGGCCGCCATGACCAGTACAAATACAAGCAAAGGAGCCACGGCCTTTAAGGCGGAAATAAAAAGCGAGCCCAAAAAAGCGCAGGTTTTGGCAACCTCCGGAGCGATGTAGGCCAAAGCGATACCTAAAATCAAACCAATCAAAATCTGCTTAACCAGCGACGCTTGCAAAAAAGGCAATGCAACACGTCTGAATGCATGACGAGCCATTCGAAAATTGCCTCAATATCTACGAAAACATTCTCACCATAACATTTTTTCGCTCTCTCTTCGATTGACTTTTTCTATTTTCCCCGAATGATTAGGCCCTTTTACCTATACCGCCTCGATCATTGGATGTATTTAATCGGAGTTCAGTGCAAAGATATTTAAAATTTCTTTGAAATTCAGACTCACTATTTTCTGTACACTTTCAACTGTGTTGCCTATCTGTTTAGCGGTGAAAATCATGCGTTTTTTTTCTCGTCTGACCATTTGTCTCTTACCGGCTCTTTTAACAGCCTGTGCGACATTTCAGGAGCCGTCAGTTAATCCCCCAGAAAATTCCAAGCTCGCCCTTCGACTTGATGCCTCGGGCGAACAGGTGTTTCGCTGCATCCATGACATGAAAGGGTGGTTCTGGCACTTTGAAACCCCGAACGCCTACCTTTTTAATCCTGAAACCGGTCAGGCCGTCGCCAAACACGGTTACCGCTTCTCATTTGTTCATAACGACGGCTCTAAAATCGCTTCCTCACGTATTACGGGTATCGCTCAAGGGGATGGGAAAAATCTACCCAATGCACTTTTTTCCGTCACCTCGCCTGCGAGCCACGGAACTTTTTTAGGCGTTCGCTATATCCAACGCCTCAACGCCAAGGGCGGCATACCTCAAACCAAATGCACGCCTGCCCGTCAAGGTCAGCTCAACAAAATTCCCTTTGAAGCTCAGTTCATTTTCTGGCGTTGATGCAAGTGTTGAAAATACAAAGAAAAATTCCTTATAAACTGGAGGAAAGATAAAAATCCGTGTAAAATTACTCTTTCGTTTTTCCCAGGTTTTTAGGGGATTTTTTCATGTCAACTGTTGGTGATTACCTGCAAAGCCTGCCGCCGGATCGTCGTGTGGCGATGGCCAAGATCTGCAGCCTCATTCGTCGTTCGGCTCGCGGAGTGCGCGAAAGCATGCGTCATGCTTTAGCTTTTTATGAGCTGCAAGGACCGCTTTTTGCGTTGGAATCCGGTGAAAAATCCATGACTTTATACGTTGCAGAAGAATCCGTCCTTGAAGCATTCAAAGATAAGCTCCAAGTCAATATGCAGCGTCGCAGCATCCTTTTCAGCGATTTAAATCGCATCCCGTTGGACAACATTGAAAGGATTGTGCGAGACTCTGTGACGGCCCGCCGCTCCCGCGTCGCCAAGGGTGAAGTTCCCACACAAGCTCAAATGCTTGAGATTTGGGGAGTAACCGAAGAAGACGCCAAAGCGCCGCCGCCCGTTGTTCGTATCTCCATGAAAAGCCGAGACGAAGAAATGATCGAGCTTATTGATGACACGAAAAAAACAACCAAAAAATAAGTTTTGATTTATTTTCAGGCACTAATCCAAGCGAGTCGAATTTGCGGCTCGCTTTTCTTTTTTTATGACTGCGATAGTTTTTATTCATTTTGATCTATCTAATTTTCATTTCAGTCAGTATCCTTACGTTTGATCATGTCAGATTCAAAAAAGACCCCTTCAAACAACGATCGTCAATTGACCGTCAGAGTTGTAATAACCCTGGCGTGCAAAATTGCAGTTATCGCCTGTTTAGGATTTCTGTTTTTCGGATCCGACACGCGGGTGGAGACGAACGCACAAACAGTTGGCCAGGCACTGTTGGCCGATACAACTTCGAACTCCATGACAGCGCCTAATCCCTAAGGTTGCTGCACCGTACTCAATCTCTTCGAAAGGTTTCTTATGATCTCGACCGAATTAGTTGATCTCTCTCGATGGCAGTTTGCGCTGACATCTATGTATCACTTCATCTTCGTGCCGTTGACATTGGGGCTTTCATTCATGCTTGTCGTGATGGAAGCCTGTTATGTCGTGACCGGAAAAGAAGTCTATAAAGACATGACCAAATTCTGGGGCAAACTCTTTGGCGTCAATTTTGCCTTAGGTGTGGCCACCGGTATTACCATGGAATTTCAGTTCGGAACGAACTGGGCCTACTACTCACACTATGTAGGCGATATTTTCGGAGCCCCTCTGGCCATTGAAGGATTGATGGCCTTCTTCCTGGAATCCACTTTCATCGGATTGTTCTTTTTCGGTTGGAAGCGCCTAAAGAAGTCCACTCACCTGATTGTGACGATCTTTATGGCTTTGGGCTCAAATCTTTCTGCTTTGTGGATTTTGATTGCCAACGCATGGATGCAGTACCCGATCGGTTCTGAATTCAATTTCGAAACCATGCGTATGGAAATGACTAATTTCTTCGATGTCATTCTGAGTCCGTGGGCTCAGGCGAAGTTCGGCCACACTATCTCTGCCGGTTACATGACGGGAGCTTTATTTGTCTTGGCAATCTCTGCCTGGTACATGCTCAAGGGGCGTGACCTTGAATTTGCCAAACGCTCCTTCCGCGTTGCGGCAGCATTCGGCTTGGTTGTTTCCGTTTTCACCATTCACCTCGGTGATGAATCGGGCTACCTGGTTGCCAAAGATCAACCGGCCAAGATGGCTGCAATGGAAGCAGCTTGGGAAACGGCTCCGGCGCCCGCTCCGATGACTGTTTTCGGTTTCCCTGATGAAGAAAATCAAATCACTCGAGCCAACGTCGAAATTCCTTGGTTATTCGGCATCATTGCCACCCGATCACTGGATACGCCGATTCCCGGTATCAAGGATCTGATTGAGCAAAACACTAAGAGAATTGAAAACGGGATCGTAGCCATGCAGACGCTCAGCAGTCTCAGAAAAGATCCGACCAACACCGAATTACGAAATCGATTCGAACAGGTAAAGGACGACCTCGGCTACGGCATGCTCCTTCGTAAATACACGGACGATCCCTCCCGTGCCACGCCTGAAATGATCAGCCAGGCTGCGCAAGACACTATTCCGGGTGTCAATATCATGTTCTGGAGTTTCCGGGCCATGGTCGGTTGCGGCATCGCCCTTTTACTGATTTTTGCGTTCAGTCTTTACTACTCGGCCAAAGATCTTATTGTTTCTCGCCGTTGGCTACTCAAGGCCAGTTTCTTTGCTCTGCCCTTACCTTGGATTGCCTGCGAGCTCGGATGGATGGTCGCCGAATACGGCCGCCAACCCTGGAGTATCTATGAAATCTTGCCGGTTCACCTCTCCACTTCCACCCTCTCGGTGGCCAGTGTGACGGGTTCTTTAATCGGCTTTGTGCTCCTATACTCCGCGCTTTTGGTGGTGGAAATGTGGCTCATGGTCAAACTCGTAAAAACCGGCCCGAGTTTTTTAGGCACCGGCCGTTATTTCTTTGAACAAAACCGCATGAGCGATAAGGAGTAATGCATCATGATCGATTATGAAATCCTGAAACTCATCTGGTGGCTTTTTGTCGGCGTCCTTCTTGTAGGCTTCGCTGTTATGGACGGTCAAGACATGGGCGTAGGTTCGCTTTTACCCTTCCTGGGGAAAAACGATACGGAACGCCGCGTCATGATCAACACGGTTGCCCCGCACTGGGACGGTAACCAAGTGTGGCTTTTAACAGGAGGCGGAGCAATCTTTGCGGCGTGGCCTCTTGTTTATGCCACTGCTTTCTCCGGTCTTTATTGGGCCTTGTTCATTGTGCTGGCTGCTTTGATTCTCAGACCCGTGGCCTTTGACTACAGAAGCCGCGTACCGGTTCAAAAGTGGCGCTCCTCCTGGGACTGGGCCTTATTTATCGGAAGTGCCGTACCGCCCATTATCTTTGGTGTTGCTTTCGGCAATATGCTCCAAGGGGTACCGTTCCATTTTGACGAAACACTTCGCTCGACCTACACGGGTTCGTTCTGGGCACTGCTGAATCCTTTCGCTTTGCTCTGCGGCCTCGTTTCCATTGCGATGACTGTCTTTCATGGAGCCAACTACCTCTTGCTTCGCACAACAGGACTTTTGCAGGCACGAGCCCGCCAGGTCGGTTTAGTTGCCGGTGCTGTCACAGCCCTGCTCTTTATTGTGGGCGGGATTTGGGTTTACTTCGGTATCCAAGGTTATGTGGCCACTGACATTGATCCGGCCGGTGTTGCCAATCCGCTCTTAAAGAACGTTCAAGTCAGTGAGGGTGCATGGTTTACCAATTTCTTTGCCTATCCTGTGCTTTTCGCGGTGCCGCTCTTAGCTATAGTAGCAGCCGTTGTGGGTGTTCTCTGTGAATATGTCTGGAGACCGCTTTCGGCTGTTCTCGCCAGCGCTGTCAGCATCCTTTGCATCGTGCTCACTCCCTTGATTGCCATGTTCCCCTTCGTGCTGCCGTCTTCGAGCCACCCGGTCTCTTCTCTGACAATGTGGGATTGCACGAGCTCTCAACTGACGTTACAGGTGATGTTTATCGTCACATTGATTTTCCTGCCCATCGTTCTTGTCTATACCGGTTGGGCATATAAGGTCATGAGCGGGAAACTCACGGCACAATACATCAAAGAAAACGATAAATCGCTGTACTAAGGAGCTACTCACTATGTTTTATATTTACTGGGCTGTCGGGTTACTACTGGCGATCGTTTTTGCAGTGCTGATGGCTGCTATGTATGAAATCAAAAGTGCCGAAGCTGCTAAAGATAACTGATGTCTAAGGCTGTTTCGCTCTTTTCGCGTTGTCTATCCATCGTGGCGGCCCTGGCCGTCACGGTGGTGGTTGTTTGCTTTCCACGATTAGTAGCAATCGATATGCATGCCGTGCCTCACGGATGGTTGGTTTGCCTCCTATTGGGAATGAGCTTTTGCTACGTGCATGGTTTCGGATTTATTCCTGAAAACAAAACCCTTCGGATTGTTTTCTCTCCTTTGGTCGCATGGCCCCTTTTAGCGCTTGGGGTCGTCATGATTTTCGTTTAATCTCTGCGCAAAAGCCAATGCAATTGCACTTGAGCTGTATTGACACTATCGGATAACCATACCACCCCATCCTGAACCGTTACGGTCAAGTGCATGGTACGAGACATTAGCGGAATCATTTGAGCCACTTCATTGTCTTTAAGCATGGCAACTGAAAGTTTTTCAACCTTTCTCATGTCCGAGCCATTCTGTTTCCACCACGGCTCGATTCTATCCTCTCCGTAAGCGATCACAATTTCTTCATTACTACGGCCGGCTGCTTTTCTGATCTGTTTGATATCGGGCACCCCGACATCTATCCACCTGGCAATAGCCCCTGTATCGTCGATTTCCCAAAGAGCGGGTTCCCCTTCGGTTGAAAGGCCTCGGCCAAACTCCAGCCTCATGTCCGTTTCCCCGACATAAAGACAAAAGGCCAACATACGAATCGCAAGGCGCTCTTCCGTTTCTGACGGGTGTCGGGCAAGCGTACACAAATGCGATCCGTAGTACCCACGGTCTACATCAGAAATATCAATGCTTGCCTTATAAATCGTCGCACCCAATGCCATATTCGTCACCTTTTCAATCAATCGCGGCTTATGTTATTACGCCACCAAAGGAAAAGCCAGCCCTCAGCAAGTGAGAAGCCGGCTTTCTAGGTGTTTTGCTCTAAATCAGATTAGAAGCGATATTGCATTTGGACGCCAAGTAAATAGGCATCCAAGGTGTCGTATTCACCAACCTTTTCACCGCCAACGCGATCATAAAGATCCTTGTCACCCACCCCCATCAGATAGGTTGCACCCATATCGAATTGCAGATCCTTCGTGGCATACCAGGAGGCACCCAAGGACAACCAGAGGCGATCAGTATCCGGAATCACAGCCATACGGGTGTCTTGTTTGTCAATCGGGCTCGTTTCATAAGCGATACCGCCACGAACCGTAAAGTCGCTGTTGATCTTATAGTCTGCGCCAATGGAGAAGAGCCAGGTATCCTGCCAAGCATTTTCAATCTTGGTTTCAGATAATTGTCCTAACTTATCGATAGCATTTGGATCACGAATGAAGCCTTGCGGCAACTTTCCAACCAAACTCCCCATATCAACAGGACTGCTATTGTGAATCTTTAAAGTATCGAAGTTCGACCAATTTGCCCAACGAATCAAACCGGACAAACGCAATTGATCCGTAGCTTCCCAAGTACCTGTCAACATAACCGTATCCGGTGTTTTCAAGCTTGCTGAAGAATTAACCGTCAAAGAATTCATAGGCATACCAACACCAGTCGTGATAGTCTCTAACAGTTGACTATTCGTTAAATTGGTATGACCGTCGGCATCATGAGTAATGGCTGAACGGTAAGCCAAACCAAAACGTAATTTGTCTGTCGGACTGATCATAACACCTAAATTGAAACCCCAATCCCAACTATCGGCTTCCAATTTAGCGTGACCAATACTTAAATCTCTTGTATTTTTGCCGTCAGGGGAAACAGTCAAACTACCCATGCCCATACCGAGTTTAGCTTTTGCATATTGGACAGAAACACCGGCACCCAAGCTAATAAAGTCACTCACCTTATAAGCAATGTTCGGATTCATATCGAAGGTATAAATCTTAGAGGACGTACCACGTTGGTTTTGAGACCAATTGCGATCGTATTCCGTACCCATGCCGAAAGGAACGGTCATGGCAAAACCCAACCAGATCTTATCGTTAACTTGGTGAGTCACGTAACCGGCAGGAATCATTTGTCCTTTCAAACGGCCGTTTTCAGAGTCACCATCAATGCCATCGTAATCAGCATTGATACTAATCCAGGTCGTACCGGCTTGGAATCGCGTGCCTTCCAACAAAGTCATACCGGCGGGGTTGTAGTGAACAGCAGACAAATCGTCACCGACGATACCGGCACCGGCGTAAGCGCGGCCCAGGCCCAAAGAGGATTGTTCCGTTAATTGGAAACCGGCGGCAAAAGCCGTAGACACTGCTACAGAAACGCCAGTCAACACTAACGCAGCAGCACTCTTTTTCATGAAAGACATTGTTTTCTCCGAATGGGAAAAGTTACAAAACAAAAACGCAAAGGTTTTGGAACAAGCAAGAATTCAGAACCTTTGCGCTTTCCGAAACGGAGAAATTTTGCGGATTTTTTGTAGCGATTTTTTACGCTTTTTATTAGTACAAACCCTAATATTACCCTAAACGGTTTAATCTGCTGATTAAGTTTCTCAATTAGAAAATATGGGACGATATTGACGCAGGCGTAACCAACCGACAATGATCCGATAAGCCACCCAGATTCCTAAAATCACAAAACCGGTCAACCAAATAAAAGGACCGATCACCAAAGGCGTCAACACAATCCCCACGATCGCGACCAAAATAGTCCAAACCATGCCGTACCAAAATGTTCGGATTTGCCAAGAAAAATGCGACTGCAGGAAAGTTCCTCTGGCATCGGGCGCCATAATGTAATTTAAAATCACCGCCGCAATAGAAGGCCAACCGAATAAAAACGCTGAAATAATGGTCGCCCCGGTCATTAAGCCGATGACAATGCTTAATCCATGCAGGATATAAACCAACTGTGTCACAAATAAGAGACTCTTTTTCGGGCCCCCATCGTTGTAATTGGTCAAGTCCGACATTTTTATATTTCCTTCAATTTATAATTTCCCATGCACAAAACTTAGCACACTTGCACTAAAGCCTGCGTAAGTTTTTAGTCTTTCATACATTTTTTCACTGAAACCAACATCTGAAGCAAGGAGAAAGCCGTGAGACTGTTATTGGTAGAAGACGACCCGATGATCGGTGAAAGCGTCGTTGACGGTCTTACCGACGAAGGGTATGCAGTTGATTGGGTTCAGGACGGTCATTCGGCTCTGCTGGCACTCAGAACCACTGAATTCTCACTGGTTATTTTGGATTTAGGGTTGCCCGGCAAGGACGGCATTAAGGTACTCGAAGAAATGCGAGCCGAGAGAAATCTGACACCGGTTTTAGTGACTACCGCTCGGGACACGGTGGAAGACCGTATTAAAGGATTGGATGCCGGGGCAGATGATTACCTTATCAAACCTTTCGATTTGGATGAGCTTTTTGCCCGTATCCGTGCCCTGCTTCGCCGCTCGGCCGGTCGAGCAGAACCTATGATTGAACGCGGGCGCCTTCAAATTAAACCCGCAACCCATGAAGTCATCTATAACGGTGAATCCATTCTCCTCTCAAGTAAAGAGTTTGCTTTGCTTTTAGCCTTGGCCGAGCGACCGGGACTGGTACTGTCTCGACCTCAGTTGGAAGAAAAACTCTACAACTGGGACTCTTCCATCGGCAGTAACGCCATTGAGGTTCACATTCATCACCTGAGAAAAAAACTCAGTGAAGATGCCATTAAAACCGTTCGTGGTGTGGGCTATATCCTTGAGACCTAATCAGTATGTATTCCATTCGTGATCGGCTCTTATGGACTTTCTGCATCGCCTTGCTGGTTGCAGGCGTAGCGGCGACCTACATGACCTTTATTTCGGCTCGTGGTGAAGTCGACCGTTTTCTGGATACCGAACTGCAACAAATCGCTTTATCGCTCAGTGCCCACACTGACGGAGACCTGCCGGAGATGAAATCCACGGGCACGGACGAACAGCATATTGTTATCCAGTTAAGAGACACGGTCACCGGACGAACACACCTGTCAAGCAAGCTCTCAACTCCTTTTCCAGAGCCTACCATCAAAGGCTTTACCAACATTCGACACGAAGGACAAACCTGGCGCATCTTTTCACTCACCGATCGCAATCTGTCCATCATTACTGCTCAACCGGTTGATGTTCGTGTGCGTTTAGCTTTTTCTTCAGCCCTACACATTCTTCAGCCCCTTGTTTTGTTGCTGCCTTTCCTTGTAGTAGCCGTCTGGCTTTTGGTAGGCCAAGGGCTGGCAAGCTTAAACCGTACAGCCAAAATCGTATCCACCCGCTCATCGACCTCTCTTGAACCCCTACCGGTCAACAGTCTGCCTGTTGAAGTCAAGCAGCTTGTTTTGGCCTTAAATGACCTTTTAGCCAAACTCGAACAGAGTCTTGAAACCCAAAAGCGTTTTGCTTCCGACGCGGCTCATGAATTACGTACTCCTCTCACTGCTTTAAAGCTTCAGGTGCAATTGGCCGAACGGGCAAAAACCGACGAGAGCCGTCAAAAAGCCTTCTCCCGTTTACACGCCGGCATCGATCGTGCCACAGGCTTAGTCCAGCAACTGCTGGTCATCGCTCGGTTGGATCCCGATGCTCATAAAAAACCCTTTGTGACCGTCAACCTTGAAGAAGTTCTCAAAAGCGTTGTCGATGAACTCACCGTCTTAGCTCAACAGAAAAATATTGCCCTTGAGAGTATCTCAAGCCCCCTTTGTGTTGACGGAATGGAAAATGCTCTGAAGCTTCTGATCACCAACCTCACGGATAACGCCATTCGCTACACCCAAGAGGGCGGCCGTATTCGGCTGACGGTTCGTTCAGAAGATGAATGGGCAGTTATTGAAGTCTGTGATAACGGGCCCGGCATTGCACCGCAGGAGCGAGAACGAGTATTTGACCGTTTTTACCGGGCATTGGGAACCAAAGCACAGGGGCATGGCTTGGGTCTTGCCATCGTCAAGCGTATTGTGGAAATTCATCACGGATCAATCGCAGTTGACGACGGTTTAGACAACACGGGCACGACTATGCGCATTAAATTACCCATGCATACGCCGTCTCGCTAGCCTTTGTTACAAATAAGGCCTGATCGAAACAACCCGACAAACACAACAAAGCGGTTTTTTATTATCGTTTCACTATTCGGCAAGTATGAGATCGTCTGTTGCCTAAAGAATTTATTGGGAGAAAAATTCATGATTCAACGTAATACATTAAAAGTGGCCGCGCTGACGGTTGCGTTAGCGGCTGCATTTTCCTTTATGCCCGCAGCCCAAGCGGAAGGTTCGTTTTTCTCTTCGGACAGTAGTGCCACTCAAGCGGCTTTGCCGGACTTTACGAAATTAGTGGAAGAAAATGGTAAAGGTGTTGTCAATATCTCAACCATTCGCAATGCCCGCACGCAAACCGTTCAATCTCCGTTCCCCGGGCTTGACGACCGCACTGCTGAACTTTTCCGCCGTTTTGGTTTTCCGATTGTGCCCTTCGGACCGCAAGAGCAACGGGTACCGGAGCAACGCGGCACAGGTTCCGGTTTCATCATCTCCTCTGACGGCGTCATTCTTACCAATGCTCACGTGGTTGAAGGAGCCGATGAAATTCGTGTCCGTCTGACGGATAACCGTGAATTCTCAGGTAAAGTTTTAGGACTGGACAAAAAGACCGATATTGCTGTCATTAAGATTGACGCCAAAAATCTGCCCGTTCTTAAGATCGGCTCTTCAGAGCAACTTAAGGTCGGCGAATGGGTTGCCGCTATCGGCTCTCCGTTCGGCTTAGATAATACGGTTACGGCAGGCATTGTCTCGGCTAAAAGTCGTGCCCTTCCTTCCGAAGAATACGTCCCGTTTATCCAAACCGACGTAGCCGTTAACCCCGGGAACTCCGGCGGTCCGCTCTTTAATATGAAGGGAGAAGTCGTTGGGATTAACTCTCAAATTTTCTCTACTTCCGGCGGCTTCATGGGACTGTCTTTCTCCATCCCGATTGATCTAGCCATTCAGATTAAGGATCAACTCATTGAAAACGGTCGGGTCATTCGGGGACGAATCGGCGTCGGTATCCAAGCGGTCACGCAGGATTTGGCTGAAGCGTTCGGTATGAAGACACCACGCGGAGCTGTGATTACCCAACTTGAAAAAGATCAGCCCGGTGAAAAGGCTGGCTTAAAAGTCGGTGATATTGTTGTGGCTTTGAACGGACAGGCAATCAACAGTGCCAATGACCTTCCGGTGAAGATCTCTGCGATGAAACCGGGAACCAAGGCTAAGCTCACCGTTTTACGCAATGGCAAAGAACAAGACATTACAGTAACCGTAGCAGAGAACCCCGAAGACAGTGTCAGTCCGAACGAATCCAAGCAAACTCAAGGCAAGCTTGGTGTTTCCGTTCGTGCCTTAAGTGAGCAGGAATTGAAAGACCTGGATCTGACTAACGGACTGTTGGTGACTGAAGTTCGGGCTGCTGCCGCACGGGCCGGCCTGATGCCTCGGGATATTATCTTAAGTGCCAATGGTAAGAGCGTGAAAACTGTCGGTGATTTACGCCGTGCCGTATCGGGCGCTGAGAAAGTGGCCCTTTTGGTGCAACGTCAAAATTCCCGCATTTTCATTGCGGTTGATCTGAAGTAACGTAGAGAAAAAAGCCGGAGTCTTTTTACGGATTCCGGCTTTATCTTTAACCCTTAAGCGATTGCAGTTCTCTGATTTGTTGCTTGAGCTTTTCTCTGGGCGTGTAAATTCGATCCGCCACTTGCTCACACACCGCATCAAAATCAAGACTGGGGTTACGCAGGAATCTCAGTCCTAATCCTTCAATCGTAGCCATTCCCAACTCGACCCTTATCCAATCCATCGGATCTTCGCTATCGGGGTAGCAAATATCCTTTAGGTGGGTACGGGCCTTGACGTCAGCCACTTGCAAAACTTTCTCAAGCTCGGGATCGTGACTGGCTTCGGCCAGCAATTCAAGAGATAAAATGATTCTTTCTTTTTTGAGCGCTTGTCCCAAGATTCGCTTCACTTGGTCTAACGTTTCCTGATAACTGCCCTGACTTTCCTGAAGCGCACAGGAATTTTTATAAAAATCCTCCATGCCTCTGGAAATAACTTCCTCAATGATGGCTGTCTTACTCGGGAAATAGTTATAAATATGCCCCGCACTCATCCCGAATTCCCGAGCGATGTCGGCCATACCCGTAGCATGAAAGCCCTTCGTCACAAAACACTTGTGCGCCGCGTTGATAATTTCCTCGCGGCGCTGTTGTGCCAGATTTTTTGCCATACGTTAAGCCTCGCTTTTCGTCTCAACTGTGGCGGGGGCTTGTTCGGTCTTTTGTTCGATATCCACGGCTCCGCCACCCAAGGTCTTGTAGAGCGTCACCAAACTCATGGCTCGGGCCTGTTGGGCC
Source organism: Parasutterella secunda (assembly GCF_016901835.1). Taxonomy (GTDB): domain Bacteria; phylum Pseudomonadota; class Gammaproteobacteria; order Burkholderiales; family Burkholderiaceae_F; genus Aphodousia; species Aphodousia faecavium. Next base: position 25,464 of record NZ_JACJKX010000001.1, read on the forward strand.
ACTGCCAATTGCGTTTGAGCACTGACATATTGACGTTGAGAATCCAAAACGGTGAGGAAGCTTTCCGATCCGTGACGATAACGAGCCTGAGCTAATTCGTAAGCCTGTTTGGTCGCATCGGCATACTCTTGCGTAGCCTTAAGTTCGCGCTCAATCGTACCTTCGGTGGCTAAAGCATCCGCTACCTCACGGAAGGCTGTTTGAATGGCCTTTTCATAATCGGCCACAGCGATATCGCGCTCGGTTTCAGACACACGCAACGTTGCCCAGTTGGCTCCGCCCGTGAAAATCGGTAACGAAATGGAGGGAGTAAAACTCCATATACGCGTACCGCCCGAGAAAAGATCGTTGAGTTCCGTAGCCCCTGTACCACCTGAGGCCACTAAGGTAATTCTCGGGAAGAAATTGGCCCGTGCCGCACCGATGTCAGCATTGGCTGCCATCAACGTGTACTCGGCCTGAGCAATATCCGGACGATTTAAGAGCACCTCAGAAGGAACACCCTTCGGAAGCATACCGGCGAGCGTCACCACCTCAACCTTAGTGGGCAGTAATTCCTCAGGAACATCCGTTCCCACCAACAGCGCCAAAGCATTTAAGTCTTGAGCCACCGCGCGTTGAGAGGAGGCATAAGAGGCTTGTGCACTTGCGTACATTTGCTTGGCCTGATTGAGTTCGAGCAAATTAATGGCGCCCGCCTTGTAGCTTGCCTCAGAGAGCTTATAGGACTGTTCCTGACTGTCGAGTGTTTCCTTGGCAAAAGCCAACAGCGAGCGATCAGCGCCCAATTGCAGCCACAGGTTCGCTGTTTCAGCAATCAACGTTACTCGAGAGCTCTTTCTGGCCTCTTCAGTAGCAAAATATTGGTTAAGAGCCTCATCACTCAAACTGCGAATACGTCCGAAGAGATCAAGCTCGTAAGAAGCCATGGCAAGATTGGCCGAATAGACATGATTGACCGTATCCTGCCCTGTTGCACTCAACGTTCTGGGGGTTCCGGTGTGATCACCGGAACCGGTTGCTGAAATGCTAGGTAAAAATTCTGAACGCTGAATGTTATAAGCGTAACGCATCCTTTGAACATTTAACATCGCCACTCGATAGTCACGATTGTTATCCAGTGTCATTTGGATGACTTTGCGTAAACGCTCATCGGTAAAGAATTCCCGCCAGTCAGGAAGCGCCTGTTGGTTAAGTTTGGCGTCCGCATAGGCTTCCCCCGACGGCCAAGCCGTCAGAATCGGAGCTTGAGGACGCTCATAGCTGGGAGCCATAGACATGCAACCTGTCAAGGCCAAAGCGGCCACCAGCGGCATGAATTTAAAAGTCTTACGCATGTTTATTCTCCCTTCTTTGTACTGGCACCAGACTCTTGTTGATCTTGTGTCTCATTTTGTGCAGATATCGATGCATCCGTCTTTTGCTTGTTCTCATCATCGTAGAAGGTCAGTTCACCTTCTTTGAGAGCCTTGGCTTCAAAAGCGGTTTCTCGAGCTACAGCTTGCAAATCAACGTGACGTTCATTGGCACTGCCGGAAATACGCATAATCATGACGTAGAAAAGCGGCACAAAGAGCACACACAACAGCGTACCGGTAATCATACCGCCCAACACGCCCCATCCAATAGCGTTCTGAGCACCAGAGCCGGCACCGTTGGCTAAGGCCAAAGGCAAAACACCCAGACCGAAAGCCAAAGACGTCATCACAATCGGGCGCAAGCGCAAACGAACCGCATCAATAGCCGCGTGCACAATATCCTCGCCGCTATCGTGCAAATCTTTTGCAAATTCCACAATCAAAATAGCGTTCTTACTGACCAAACCAATCGTCGTAATCAAACCGACCTGGAAGTAAATATCGTTATTGAGACCGCGCAAACCGGTCAAACCTAAAGCACCGATCACCCCCATCGGAATCACAAGGATCACGGCAATAGGAATCGACCAACTTTCATACAAAGCTGCCAAGCACAGGAACACCACCAAAATTGATAAAGCGTACAGCGGAGCAGCCTGACCACCGGCTTCACGTTCCTGATAGGACACACCCGTGTAAGCCACGCTGTAGCCCACCGGAAGCTTTTGAGCAATTTCTTCGACAGCGGCCAAAGCATCACCGGAGCTGAAGCCCGTACGAGGATTACCCTGAATGTTCACAGCTGACAAGCCGTTGAATCGTTCCAGACGAGGCGAACCGTACTTCCAAGAAGTGGTGGAGAAGGCAGAAAACGGCACCATCTCACCGGCACTGTTTTTCACGTACCACTTACCGAGATCTTCCGGCTCTTGTCTGAATTGGCTGTCGCCTTGAACATAGACCTTCTTGACACGACCGCGATCCAGGAAGTCATTGACATAAGTACTACCCCAAGCCGTCGCCAAGGTGGAATTGATGGAATTGATGGACACACCCAATGCGCGAGCCTTTTCCACATCAATATCCAAGTGCAACTGAGGCGTATCTTCCATACCGTTCGGACGCACAGCCGTCAAATGAGGATGGGCATTACCCAAGCCGAGGAATTGATTACGAACAGCCATCAATTCGTCATGAGTTTGTCCGGCGCTCGCCTGTAAGTACACATCGAAACCGTCAGCAATACCCAATTCAGGCACGGCAGGCGGCGGGAAAGCGTACGCGTTGGCGTCTTTATATTGAGAAAACTCAACCATAGCGCGACCCACGATGGAGTTGACATCCTGACCGTCGCCTTCACGTTCGCCCCAATCTTTCAAACGAACGAACATCAAGCCGGTATTTTGTCCCGTACCACCAAAAGAGAAGCCGGAGACAGAGAAGACCGACTCAACGTTTTCTGTTTCTTTTTCCTGGAAGTACTTGCTCATACGAGCGAGCACTTCTTCGGTTCTCTGTTGAGACGTTCCCGCAGGCGTAATGACCTGAGCCAAAATAACACCTTGGTCTTCACCGGGCATAAAGCTTGACGGCAGTTTCATAAAGCCGAAAACCACACCACCCAAGATGATGGCATAAACCAACAAAGTACGAAGGGTATGAGGAATCGCTTGTCCCACCACGGTTCGGATCCAAAGTGAAAACTTTTCGAATCCGCGGTTAAAACGACCGAAAAAGCCCTGTTTGCTTTCGTGATGATCTTTATCGATGGGCTTGAGCAGTGATGCACAAAGCACCGGCGTTAAAATCAATGCCACCAAAACAGACAAGATCATGGCCGAAACAATCGTCACGGAGAATTGACGGTAAATAATACCGGTCGAACCTCCGAAGAAAGCCATCGGAACGAACACTGCGGCCAACACCATTGCAATACCGACCAAGGCACCTTGGATTTGTCCCATGGATTTTTCTGTAGCCTCTCGAGGTGACAGACCTTCGGTTCTCATCACACGTTCAACGTTTTCCACTACCACAATAGCGTCGTCAACCAACAGACCGATGGCGAGCACCATGGCAAACATGGTCAACACGTTTATGGAGTATCCCATTGCCTGCAACACGCCGAAAGTACCCAACAGCACCACCGGCACGGCAATCGTCGGAATCAACGTGGCACGCCAGTTCTGCAGGAAGAGGAACATCACGCAGACCACGAGCACAATGGCTTCAAACAATGTACGGACCACTTCCTGAATAGAGATACGGACAAACGGCGTCGTATCAAACGGCACCACCCATTCCATACCGTCAGGGAAGTTCACCTGCATTTCGTTTAAACGTGCCTTAACGCGGTCACTGGTGGCCATGGCGTTGGCACCGGAAGCCAAGCTGATAGCCATACCGGTTGACTGTCTGCCATTGTAAAGAGCAATCACGTTGTAGCTTTCTTCACCCATTTCCACTCGTGCCACGTCTTTCATCAGCACGCGGGAACCATCCATGGAAGTCTTCACCATGATATTTTCGAAGTCCGCCACGGTTTCCAGCAACGACATGGAATTGATCGTCGCATTCAACTCATAGCGAGTCTTGGAGGGTAAGTTACCGATTGCACCGGAAGAAACCTGCACGTTTTGCTCTTCAATAGCAGCGACAATTTCATCGGTCGAGAGTGAGTACTTGTGAAGTTTTTCAGGATCGAGCCAAATACGCATCGAGTAGGAGCTACCGAACACTTCGACTTCACCCACACCCGTAATACGAGAGAGCGGTTCCTGAACGTTGTTGACAAGGTAGTCAGACAAGTCTGCACTGGTCATCTTGCCGTACTTGTCCACAAAACCCACCACCATCAAGAAGTTGGCGGCCGATTTATCTACGTTCACACCGAGCTGCTGAACAACCTGCGGCAAACTGTTTTCCACCGTCTTCAAACGGTTTTGAACCTGCACCTGAGCGATATCCGGATCGGTTCCCGCTTCAAATGTAATATCAATCGAAACACGACCGGACGAATCGGAGTTGGAAGCCATATACAGATAGCCGTCCAAACCGGTCATTGCCTGTTCAATCTGTTGAGTAATCGTGTTTTCAATAGTTTCAGCCGAAGCACCCGGATACGTTGCTGTAATCGTTACCTGTGGGGGCGCAATTTGCGGATACTGAGACACCGGCAACCTAGTAATAGACAGGATGCCGGCGAGCATGATCACGATAGCGATCACCCATGCGAAAATCGGCCGTCCTAGAAAAAATCGAGACATAAATTATTTCCTTTGCCTAGTCTAATTACTTCGCAGAAGCCTGTTCGGCAGCATCGGGTTGAGCAATCTTTACGGCCGCACCGGCACGAACCTTACCGATACCGTCAAGCACGACCCGTTCACCGGCTTTTAAGCCTGATTCAATCAACCAATTTGTACCCACGACACGATCGGCTACGACGTTACGTTGCTCAATGGTATTTTCCGGAGTGACAACCCAAACATAAGCTTGTCCCTTCGGATCACGCATCACACAACGTTGAGAAAGCACAATGGAATTCGGTCGGGCACCTTCTTCAAGGCGAGTACGAACAAACATACCGGGCAATAAATCACCGTTAGGATTGGGGACTACGGCACGCAGATTCACCATGCCGGTTCCTTCATCAACCTCTTCCCCCGTAAAGGTCAACGTCCCTTTGAGGGGATAAACCGAGCCGTCTTCCATCAGCACCGTCACTTCGACAGCACCGTCTTTAGCCTTGATTTTGCCCGAGGCAATTTCGTGCTTAAGACGCAACATATCCGAACTTGTCTGGCGAACGTCCACATAAATGGGATCGAGCTGCTGCACGGTTGTCATAAACGTTTGATATGCAGTAGCTAACGCACCGGGGGTCACTTCAGAACGACCGACGCGCCCTGAAATCGGGCTTTGCACCTTGGTGTAATCCAAGTTCGTTTTAGCTGTTTTCATAGCTGCTCGAGCCGTTTTCATCTGAGCCTGAGCCGCATCGTTATCTTGTTTACTGACGGCATTGACTTTAACCAATTGAGCCGAACGGCGAGCATTAGCTCGAGCCAATTCGTAATTGGCTACCGCCTCTTCATAAGCGGCTTCATATAAAGCAGGATCGATTTGATAGAGTTGGTCACCCTCTTTAACCATTTGGCCTTCAACAAAGGTGCGCTTTTGGATGATGCCGTTAATTTGCGGGCGAACTTCAGCGACTTGGTAAGCACTGGTTCGACCGGACAATTCTGTAGTCATCACCGGCGAAGATTCTGTCACCGTTACCACGGTTACCTCTTGCGGACCTCTTTGAGCAGGGGCACTCTGCTGCTTGCAGCCGACCATAGACATAGCCGCAATCACTGACAAAGCCACCGCTGCATACTTAGGGGCAAACTTTGAAAACATGTTTTACCTTTCTCCAAACATCGTTGCCGGTTCTAGCCGACTAATAGAAACCATAGTGACTGAACGTTCATTCAGTCAAAAACTGAAAGCTCGTTCATTGTCTCAAAAATTCATAAATAAGTGCATTTATTTACAAAAACTTTCTGGTAAATTTTATTTCAAAATGTAACTGTTCTTAGGGTTTACACCTAATGACGTTTTTTAAACATTGAGGAAAAATTGCTGAAATTTTTTCAATAAGCAACGATCATGTCTTTTGAGATTTTCCACTTCCAATACTTTCTGGCCGGGCTGGTCAGTCTGTTGGTTATTACCAATCCGCCTTCCAAAATTCCCCTTTTCATCAGTCTGACTCAGGGAATGGATGAGCACGCTCGAAAGTCACAAGCAAAATGGGCTGCTATCTATGCTGCCATTATTATGTTTATCAGCTTATTGGCAGGTAATCTTCTTTTAGCTTTTTTCGGGATTTCTTATGGAGCACTTCGTATTGCGGGCGGTTTCATGGTCGCAGTGATCGGCTATCAAATGCTCTTTGGTCAACAAACTCCCTCTCCCAACAAGGCGCCGTTAGTCAGACGAGATCGTGAAGATTACGCCTTCTTTCCCATCGCTATGCCGATGATTGCCGGCCCCGGCACGATGGCTGTCATTATCGGTTTTTCAACCGAAATTGCCGAATACCCGCACTGGCAGGATCAGGTAGCCACCTTTTTTATGATGACTTTGGCCATTGTTTTTTGCTCTGTGGTTTGTTGGGCTGTTATGCGTTCTGCTGACTTCTGCGGTCGAAAACTCGGCCCCTCCGGCACCATTATCATCAGTAAGTTAATGGGCTTTTTGCTGGTATGTATCGGTGTTCAGTTCATTGGTTCGGGTATTCGCGCCTTTGCAATCGGCGGTTAATCACAACGCTTTCTAAAGTAAGCCCCCGAAAGATTGTCTCTACGGGGGCTTTTTCATGAACCGATCGGTGCCAACTTATTCTGTCGTCACGCTCTTCGCTAAGTTTCTCGGTTTATCCACATCATTGCCACGAATAAAGGCCGTGTGATAAGCCAATAGCTGCAAGGGCACCACGTGAAGAATCGGCGACAGCGGTCCGTAGTTTTCCGGCATACGGATCACATGGATATGTTCCGTGGACTCCAGCCCCGTATCCGCATCCGCAAATACATAGAGCTCTCCCTTTCGGGCTTCCACTTCTTTCATATTGCTCTTGAGTTTTTCGAGCAATTCATCATTAGGCGCCACCGTCACCACCGGAATGGATTCATCCACCAAGGCTAACGGTCCGTGCTTGAGTTCGCCGGCCGGATAGGCTTCTGCGTGTATATAGGAAATTTCCTTTAATTTCAGTGCCCCTTCCAAGGCAATCGGATAGTGAATGCCGCGACCTAAGAAAAGTGCATCCTCTTTGCTGGCAAAGCGTTCGGCCCATGCCATCACCTGAGGTTCCAGCGCCAAGACGGCACTCACCGCCTTCGGAACATGGCGCAGCAGTCGCATATACTCGGCCTCATCCTTGGGATCCAAACGACCCTTCACCTTTGCCAGACAAAGCGTCAGCAAAAAGAGCGCCGTCAACTGCGTCGTAAAGGCTTTGGTCGAAGCCACACCGATTTCAACCCCTGCACGCGTGATGTAGCGCAACAGACTTTCGCGCACCATGGCACTTGTGGCCACATTGCAGATCGTAAGAGTCTTTGTCATCCCTAAATCTCTGGCATGCTTTAATGCTGCCAACGTATCGGCCGTTTCACCGGACTGTGAAATGGTCACCACCAACGTTTTGGGATTCGGCACGCTCTTGCGATAGCGGTATTCGCTGGCGATTTCCACATCACACGGAATACCGGCAATCCCTTCCAACCAATACTTGGAAGTGAGAGCTGCGTAGTAACTCGTACCGCACGCAATCATGAGAATACGATCCACATCATTGAAGACTTCGGCGGCCTTTTCACCGAAAAGACCCGGTGTCACGTCGCCCACGGCTTCGAGCGTATCGGCAATAGCACGCGGTTGCTCGAAAATTTCCTTTTGCATGTAATGGCGGTACGGTCCAAGCTCCACGGCGTTACTGAAGGCCTCAACCTTGCAAACTTCACGCGTAACCGGCACAAACTCACGCCCCTGATGGGAATACACTTGATAAGAGTCTGTTGTCAGATCAGCCACATCACCATCTTCCATGTAGATGAAACGATCGGTTTCACCGGCTAACGCCATGGTGTCGGACGCTGCGAACATTTCTCCGTCGCCCAACCCCAAGACCAAGGGGGAGCCTTGGCGCGCCACAATCACGCGGTGCGGATCTTCTTTGCAGAAAACCGCAATGGCGTAGGCGCCTCTCACACGATTGAGCGCCGCCTCAACAGCCTTGAGCAAATCACCTTCGTAGTAATCTCTGACCAAATGGGCCAACACTTCGGAGTCGGTCTGACTGGCAAACTGCACACCTTTGGCCCTGAGCTCTTCTCGAATTTCTTCGTAGTTTTCGATAATGCCGTTGTGAATCAAGGCAATTTGATCACCGGCAAAGTGCGGGTGGGCATTACAAACCAAGGGAGCACCGTGCGTGGCCCAACGGGTGTGGGCAATCCCTAAATAACCCTCGATATGGTCTTTTTCAATTTGCTCGGACAGTTCAGAGACACGCGAAACGCTTCTGACACGCTTTAAGCCCTCATTCCAAACCGCCACACCGCAACTGTCATAGCCGCGATATTCCAAACGCTTGAGGCCCTGCACCAAAAGCGGCACAACATTTCTACGGGTAGACGTGGCTGCTACAATTCCGCACATAATCTCATCCTTATTGAATTATTGTTTCTTAGTCGGACGCTTCCAACCTTTGATAGTCGTTTGACGAGCTCTGGCCAAAGTCAGCTCTCCGTCCGGTGCATCCTTTGTTAACGTGGTTCCGGCGCCAAGCGTAGCCCCTTTACCGACCGTCACCGGAGCAACCAGTTGTGTATCGGAACCGATAAAGGCATCATCCATAATCGTTGTACGGAACTTATTGACTCCATCGTAGTTACAGGTAATAGTTCCCGCTCCGATATTCACCCGAGCCCCCATATCCGTATCACCGATATAGGACAGGTGATTGACTTTACTGCCTAAGCCGACAACTGACTTTTTGATCTCCACAAAGTTTCCGATGTGTGTCTGATCGGCCAATGACGTTCCCGGGCGCAAACGACTGTAAGGTCCCAATCGGGCATCTTGACCGACTTGTGCACCGTCGAAATGACAAAACGGCAACACTTGCGTTCCCGCTCCGATCTCAACATCTTTGAGCACACAATAGGCACCGATTTTGACGCCATCGCCCAAAACAACTCGGCCGCTAAAAACACATCCGACATCAATAGTGACATCTTTGCCGCAAACCAATTCCCCGCGAATATCAATTCTGGCCGGGTCAATCACGGTCACTCCATCATTCATCAGTCTGAGCGCATTTTCTTTTTGAAAAGCTCTTTCCAGCGCTGCTAACTGAACTTTGTTGTTAACGCCTTCCACTTCGGTGGCACTGGTTGATCTGGCTGTTTTCACGGGCACACCTTCACTGACGGCGCGAGCAATCACATCCGTGAGGTAATACTCGCCCTGAGCATTTTGGTTACCCAACTCATTGAGCCAACGTTCGAGGTGCCGGGTAGGCAAAACCATAATGCCGGTATTGACTTCACTGATCAATCGCTCTTGCGGGGTCGCATCCTTTTCCTCGACAATGGCGCATACCTCACCGTCACGGCGAACGATACGACCATAGCCCTTCGGATTGTCCAGACAAACTGTTAACAGGCCGACATGATCACCGGCGGCATTCACCAGATCCTGTAATGTCTGAGGCCTGATCAACGGCACATCGCCCAAGAGAACAAGAGTCGGTTTTTCAGGGTCGCAATACGGCAGAGCCTGCAAAAGGGCATGACCAGTTCCCAACTGTTCGGCCTGCAGAGCAAAAATCAGATCGCTAGCCTGCGCAAAATACGACTTCACCGCCTCAGCACCATGACCAACAACCACAATTAAACGATTATCAGATCCTAAAAGACGGGCTTTTTCAATGACATGCTCAAGCATGGGTTTGTCGGCAAGAGGCTGCAGAACTTTCGGCAGACGCGAACGCATCCGCTTGCCCATACCGGCAGCAAGAATGACGATATTCATAACTGAAATGTCTTTAAGTACAAACAACTATCCGTATTGTACTCGATTCGCTTGACAGTCTTTGCAGGAAAAAGGAAGAAAACAAAAAAGGGCCACGCCCGGTAAAGCATGACCCATTTGGCTGCAGGCAACCTAATTTATTGAGCCGATTCTTGGTGAATACCGGCCAATAACCAACCGGAATTGCCTTCAACAGGTTTAGACAAAATCCAGGTTTCGTCCACCCGTTCGGCTTCTCCGCTCACATTAATCGTTCCGTCAAAATGAACGCCCGCCAAGTACTCGTCACCATCGCGAACAATTCCTCTGAAGTCAGACTTCAAAGTCACAATTTCAGTTTCGTAGTCTTGAGAACCACGCTCTCTTAACTGATGAGTAACCGTACGGAACACTTCATCGGTTGTAAAGTCCGAAATGGAGGTGACATTACCGGTATCCCAAGCTTTTTGCATCTTGACGAAATTAGCCTCTGCCACTTTCAAGAAAGTGTCGACATCAAAATCGGCCGGCAACTCCACTTTCTGAGCTGAATTCGGGTTATTGAGTTCATCAAGAACACTACCGGCCATCGGAGAGGCGGCGCCAAATGCAGTCTGTGAAGGTTGAGATTGTTGAGGCATCGAGTAGTCATAACTGCTGCGCATGTTATTTTCTTGACTAGCCGACGATTGAGCTCCTCCGGGCATGCCTGCCGGTCTACGTTTCACGAGGAACAATCCCAAAACTAAACGAATAATGTAGAAGGCTGCCAAAGCCATCAAGGCAATCATTAAGAACTGAGCAAACCCTTCGCCAAATCCCAAGGCATGAGCCAAAGCCGTAATACCTAAAGCAGCGGCCAACCCCATGAGCATACCGCGCATCGGGCTGGGAGCTGCCTGTTGAGGACGAGCTTGATTGGGAGCAGCCTGTTGTTGGCGTTGCTGCTGAGCAGGATTGACACGTTGCTGCTGATTTACTCCGGCCGCAGGGGCAGGTGTAGATTTTTGCAGTGTGGGAGCTGAACGGCCGAAGCTCATTCCGCCGCCAAAACGTCTGGCATCATCGGCGTAAGCCGCAGACATAGACACCATACTGAGGGCAATTGCTAAAATTGCAATCCATTTTTTCATTGAAAAAACTCCAAATTACCTGATCAAACAGCCTCTTCAGGTTATGAGGGCAACGGTGTTGCAGAAAATTATTTAAGCGGCTTGCGCCCAATATGCAAAGCGCACACCCCGAAAGTTAAATTATGCCAATGAACATCTTCGAGTCCTGCCGTTCGCATCATTTCTGCCAGCACCGGCTGACTCGGATGCATGCGAATAGACTCAGGCAGGTAACGGTAACTGTCGCTATCGCCTGAAATCTTTCCTCCCAACCAGGGCATCAAACGGAAAGAATAAAAATCATAAAAAGGTGCAAGCAAGGGAGTAATTTTTGAAAACTCCAAAACCATGACCTTTCCGCCGGGTTTACAAACCCGCTGCATCTCACTTAAGGCCCGGTCCTTGTGCGTCATATTGCGCAATCCGAAACTGACCATCACCACGTGAAATGTATCATCCGGGAAAGGTAACTTTTCGCAGTCGCACTGCACGACAGGCATATCAAAGCCGGCTTCACGCATGCGCCTTGCACCGATAGACAACATTGACCGATTGATATCGGTTGGCCAAACTTCTCCGTCCCGACCGACCTTCTTGGCAAATTGCAAAGACAAATCCGCCGTACCTGCCGCCAAATCCAAAACTTTCATTCCTCTGGCAACATCAGCTTTGTAGATGGCGTAGCGTTTCCATAAACGATGCATTCCAAAGGACAAAACATCATTCATCAAATCGTATTTAGGGGCGACGGAATCAAAAACTTCACGAACTTGCCTAGCTTTATCGTCTTCGGCTACGCGCTTAAAACCGAAATCTGTTTCGTGTTTGTTGCTATCCTGCGACATATCAATGATGACAAGATTTTTTTAACTGAGGTTTAAACGGCTCGTTTTTCGGATCATCCGGATCGCGACTGGCTCCCAATTGGGTTAACTTATCCAAGTACTGTTGCCATAACTTTTCTTTTTCAATGGCTAACTTATATAAATAGTCCCAATCGTAATAGCCGGAATCGTGGCCGTCAGAAAAAACTATCTTCAGCGCATAAAGTCCCACCGGTTCAATTCCGACAATACTGACATCGCGCTTTCCGACGGGCAGTTGAGCTTGATCGGGGCTGTGCCCTTGCACCTCTGCAGAGGGGCTCAACACACGCAACAATTCTGCGGGCAGTAAAAACCTTTCTTCATTTTCATAAGTAAGTTCCAACTGCCTGGACTGACGGTGATAAGCGATATCTACTGGGACCAACATGGTCTTTGCGCCAAATACGTTAGATGGTACCTCCGACAGGAATCGAACCTGTGACGCGACCTTCGGAGGGTCGCATGATATCCACTTCACCACGGAGGCAAGGATTCATGATTATAAAGAAGTTTTCTGAAAACTATAGACCCTATGGGTTAAGAAGTGTTTCAAAACCGATAGTTAGCCGAGCAGGAAATGTTGGTACTGCTCCGGTACTCCTGACCGAAGTTTTTTTCCGCTTGCAAGGAAGCACTGACACGTTCATCGAGTTGATAATCGGCCCCTAACTTTGCTCGCCCCCATGTATCAAAAAGCGTATCGGAAAAACGTTGCTGCTTACCCAATGTGCGATACTTTCCGGACACTTGCCCGGAAAAATCCCGATAATAACCCAAGACAAAATAGGCTTGAGTGTCTCGGTTAAAACTCTTTTCTCCTCTCAATTTAAGAGCCAAAACTAAATTTTCTATTGGTTGGTAACGAATATCGCTTCGATCTGCCCGCAAAGTCTCTGAACTCAATCGGCTGTATGTCAACCGAATTTGGGGATCAACAATAGTGGACTGGCTGGGTTTCCATCGATGTCCATATTCAGCACCGAGGTAGATACCGGATAGATTTTCATTTTCTTTTTGACCTTCAAGCAAGGCCCTAAGTCGCATCATTCCCACTTTAATCAGTGCACCGAAATACGAACCATCAGAGTAACCGTATGTTCCGTATACGCTTGCTCCCATTGTTTCGCTCTCTGAGGATCCTTGACTGTAGTAGGACGAGCCTTTTCCGAAGTCTATTGTTGAGCCGACGGTCAACTGACTATTTAGCGCCAAATCAGATCCCAACAAAATGAACTGATGATCACAACTGGCTTGTCCAATATTCCAACTCTGATACTGACCGACAGACCATCGGCCGGTTGTTTGCTTTCCTTCCCGAACGTTGTCCATTCGCTCATACAAATGGCGCATGCCGCTTCTGCGCCATGTCACCGAATTGGAAAGAGCAAGTTGTTTGGCGCTTGTCAGATCATTGGCATTTTCCGTCACTGACGTACTCGATAAAGCTTGAGTGCACAGCAACGACAAAACCACAGAAAAAAGCGCCCGCACCACATTTCTCATCGTTACACATCCATCGGATCAACGTCCATTGTCCAGTGAACAGACGTGCCAATCTCACAAAGCTGCCGGTACCAATGGCGCAAAAATCGTCCCATAGCGACTCTCGATGAAGCCTCAACCAAGAGTTGGGCCCGTTCTTTGTCTGCCAACTTCATTAGTGCCATCGGAATCGGATCGTAGATTACAACCGATTCATTTTGCTGTTGCTCTAAAAGATCTGTACCGACTTTTAATGCCTGCTTTAAGAATTCGAGAGCCTTTCCGATATTGGCATCATCTGCCATTAACAATGCCTGACACACAAAAGGTACGCTGTTTTCTTCTTTTCTTACCTTCAGTAAGTGGTCTGCGTAACGGTTGTAATCTTGTTGGGCAAGCGCCGCAAAAATTTCTCTGTCACCAAAACGACTTTGCACAACCATTTTAGCCGGCAGACCGAATCGCCCGGCGCGTCCGGCGACTTGCATTAAATTGGCAAAAGCCCGCTCCTCACTCCTGGGGTTACTGCTGACTAATTGAGCATCAATATTGAGGACAACAACAAGGGAGACTTTTTGAAAATCGTGCCCTTTGGCAACCATCTGGGTTCCGACAAGGATATCCACTTCCCCTGCATGCACGGCATCAAAAGCTTCTTTGGCTGCATTTTTTCTTTGGGTTGTGTCTCGATCAATTCGTAAAATTCTGGCCTGAGGCCAAAGTTGCTCCAATGTTTCTTCAATACGTTGAGTCCCCGCTCCCATCGGCAATAAATCTACATTGCCGCAATCGGGGCAACGACTGTACACCGGAATGGACCACCCGCAATGATGACAAACAAGTTTCCCGTGAAACTTATGGTAAACCGCATAAGTAGAACAATGCGGGCATTTGGATAACCAACCGCAACTCGGGCAAGTCAAAACCGGTGCATAACCACGACGGTTTAAGAAAATAATGACTTGCTCTTTTTTTTGAAGCGTTTCACTAATGGCATCAATCACCTCAGGAGTTAATCCTTTTATCAATTTTTTATTTTTAGGATTAACCACCGATAACGTCGGTAACGACGCTCCGGGTACTGCCCGTTTCGTTAAACTCAGTAAGTTGTAATGTCCGTTTTTAACTCGACTCCATGTCTCAAGTGACGGTGTAGCCGAACCTAAAATCACCGGAATCTGCCTCAATTGAGCAAGTTTGATTGCAAGATCCCTAGCCGAGTAGCGAATCCCGTCTCCGGCCTTGTATGACAAATCATGCTCTTCGTCTACCACGATGAGTCCAAGATTCGGCATATCGGAGAAAATAGCCATCCGGGTTCCGACCAAAATTTGAATTCTCTTTTCCTTGGCCGCTAGCCAAGCCTTGGCTCGCTCCCCATTGGCTAAACCGGAATGTAAAGAGGCCATCGGCTTATCCGGAAAGTGATTTCTGATACGAGCTTCCAACTGGGGCGTTAAATTGATTTCGGGCACTAAAAAAAGAACTTGCGCGTCAGGCTTTTTAATAAACAGGCTCTCCATCATTCGGAGATACACTTCTGTCTTACCGCTTCCGGTTACCCCATGCAAAACATAGGGTGCGAAACCTTTAGCGTGGTCAACAGCCTCTACAGCCAACTGTTGTTCATCATTGAGTGTAAGAACACCAGAGGGTTTATCAATTTTTTTTTCTTTATACGGTTTACGCAGCCTTTCCAAAGACTGTTCATACTTAGGACCGGGTTTTGTTTTAAAAAAGGTCGGCAGTGCCGCAATACTCACTTCGCCCCATGAGTGTTGATAATAATCGGCAGCAAAACGGGTCAGTTTAAGCCATATTTCAGAGACCGGTTCCGTCTCATTGAGTAATCGTATGATGGTTTTCTGTTTTTTCGGGTCAATGGTCGTCTGATCCGATAACGCAACAATTAACCCTACCTCCTGTCTGCGCCCTAACGGTACGACACAACGATCCCCCACACAAGGACTCATCGTCTCGGCAATTCGGTAAGTTAATGGCGGCAATAAAGGTACATTTAATGCCACAGTTGCAAAACGTGAGGTTGCCATTAAAAAATCCTAAAAAAGTACGCGTCTCATTGTATCTGATCAAACACGTCTGCATTGTATTTCAAACGCAAATATCCTCTTCGGATCGAGTGGATAAGTGATTGGGTTTGAAACTCCATTATTTTCAAACGATTAGCCTAAAAATGTGAATCATTGTGGATAACTTTGTGGATAATCCTCGTTCTGTCTACTTTTTAAGCAAAACCCTCTGATTCATAAATAACTTGCTGAAATCAGAGGGTTTTTAAGCTTTTCTTTATAAATCAATAGGTTACAAAGTTCACATTCATGTAACCTTTTAATTTTCAACGATTTTTAGTTGTTCACCATTTATGTGGATAACTTTGGGGATAACGTTAGGCCTTATGGAAGGCCGGGCTGTATCGGTGAACCTCATCGACCAATATTTCAACCGCTTCAGGCGGAGTAAATTGGTTAATTCCATGTCCGAGGTTAAACACATGACCTCCACCGTGCACAACTCCAAAATCCTCAATGACACGTCGTACCTCTTGGCGGATCCTGTCTTCACTTCCGAAAAGAACCATGGGATCCAGGTTCCCCTGTAATGCCACACTGTCCTTGACGCGACGTCGGGCTTGCGACAAATTGCTAGTCCAATCAAGCCCTACAGCATCGGTTCCGCATGTTGCGATGGACTCCAGCCACTGACCACCGCCTTTCGTGAAAACGATCACCGGAATGCGCTCACCATCATACGTTTTATGCAAACCATCAATGATCTTTTGCATATAAGCCAGAGAGAACTCCTTAAAAGACGATTCGGATAAAGTTCCTCCCCAAGTATCAAAAATCTGTACTGCTTGGGCTCCGGCTTCAATTTGTGCGTTAAGATAGGCTGTGACACTTTTTGCATTCACATCCAAAATCCTGTGCAACAAGTCAGGCCGTGTGTACATCATCGTCTTAATCGTACGATAATCTTTACTGGATCCCCCTTCGACCATATAGCAGGCAAGAGTAAAAGGGCTGCCGGAAAATCCAATTAAGGGGACTTTATTATGTAGCGCCTGTCGAATACAGCAAACTGCATCGGTCACATAACGCAGACTCGTTTCAATATTCGGTACTTTCAGAGCATTCACATCATCTTCATTTTTAACAGGTCGGGCAAATTTGGGGCCTTCGCCTGCAACAAAAGATAATTCTAGACCCATCGCATCAGGCACCGTCAATATATCCGAAAACAAAATGGCCGCGTCCAATCCGAAACGTTCCACCGGCTGCAAGGTGACTTCACAGGCCAATGCCGGTGATTGGGCGAGCTTCATAAAACTGCCCGCTTTGGATCTTGTTGCGTTATATTCAGCCAGATAACGTCCGGCTTGTCTCATCAACCAAACTGGCGTGTATTCACACTTCTGGCGCAAAAGCGCTTTCAAAAACGTATCATTATCTGGTCTCATCATCTACAGGAACCGAAAATGGCCCCACCCTCTTGGTTAATTGTCAAAAATCAAGATGTTATCGTTGAGGTTCATGCTCAACCCGGAGCAAAACGATCAGCAATCGTCGGCGAACACGGTGGTCGTTTAAAAATAGCTGTTGCTTCTCCCCCAGTTGACGGAAAAGCCAATCAAGCATTGATTGCATTTCTGGCAAAAACGTTGTCCGTTTCAAAGTCTTCCGTCTCATTAATAAACGGAGAAAGCAACAGATTAAAACGCTTTCTTATTCATGGAGTAGATCCGGAACTTTGTCTGGAGAAACTTCAGAAAGCCCCTTAGGTTTTCGTTTTACAACGAGAGGCCGAGTCTCCACGAACGCCCCGTGGCGGCAATTATACCGACAACCCACGACATCACCCTGGAGAGAAGCAAGACAAAGACAGACCGCCGGCGATCAGAAACTCTACCGGCGGTTGTTTCGAAGAATTTTCAATTATCGGACAACAAGAACGGGGCGATCAATTTGAGCCAACGTTTTTTGCGTTTCACTGCCGATAAATAAACTGCCGATACTACCCATACCTCGGCTAGCCATCACAACGTAATCAACGTCTTCTTTTTTAGCCAACTGAATGATGCATTGCCAGGGGGCTTCGCCATGAACAGCCATCACTCGGCAAGGTAATTGAACTGCTTTGGCTGCATCGTAAATAACGCTTAAGCGTTTTTGAACTCCAGCACTTTCACCGGCCAAACCGTCTTGAGGTTCTTCTCCTTTAACGGCCGTCATTCCGATCAGCTCAGCTTTCAAGGGTTGAGCGACACCAATCGCAGCCTCAATGGCCTTTTCGCTCAATTCAGAGCCATCCGTACAGACTAAAACCTTCATACATCCTCGCTCAAAAAAGATTCATTAAAAACACCCTCGGTGTTCATTCACAACCATCCTACCTCACTTACCCGCATAACGTTATGACTCAAAACAAAAAAGGACAGATGTTTGACAACACCTGTCCCTTTCATCGCTTGTGCGCTTAGTGATGGCGTTTGAGCTTTTCGATAGCAGACAACTGAGCTGCCAAGAAAGCCAATTGCGCGTCGAGCTTGGCCAAATCGGCTTCGCTCGTGGCCTTGCTGCGCGCTTCGCGAGCGGCTGCCATGGCCTTTTCAGTCTTGGCACGATCCATTTCTTCAGAACGGATAGCTGTATCGGCCAAAACCGTGACGTGCTGCGGCTGCACTTCAATCACACCACCGGCAACAAACACCTGCTTGATCTCTTTGCTACCAGGCAACGTGATACGCACAAAGCCAGGTTTAATCAAAGAAATCAACGGGGCATGCTGCGGCAGGATCCCCAATTCGCCGGATTCACCCGGAAGGGCAACGAACTCAGCGTCACCGGAGAAGATCTGCTCTTCGGCGCTAACGACGTCAACTTTAATCGTAGACATAAGTTGCTCCGTGGTCGTGTTTCGGCCATCAGGCGAGGATGTTCCTCACCTGAGAGACCGAACCCGATTAGTGCATCGTCTTAGCCTTTTCGAAGGCTTCGTCGATCGTACCAACCATGTAGAAGGCTTGTTCAGGCAAAGCGTCGCATTCGCCGTCAACAATCATGCGGAAACCGCGGATCGTTTCTTTGAGCGGAACATACTTGCCGGGAGCGCCCGTAAAGACTTCGGCCACATGGAACGGTTGAGACAGGAAGCGTTGAATCTTACGGGCACGCATAACCGTAAGCTTATCTTCCGGAGCCAATTCATCCATACCCAAAATGGCGATGATGTCACGCAATTCTTTGTAGCGTTGCAAAGTTTCTTGAACGCGACGGCAAATCGTGTAATGTTCTTCACCGATGATCAACGGATCGACTTGGCGACTGGTGGAGTCAAGCGGGTCCACAGCCGGGTAAATACCCAAGGCTGCGATATCACGAGACAACACAACCGTAGCGTCCAAGTGACCGAAGGTCGTAGCCGGAGACGGGTCAGTCAAGTCGTCAGCAGGCACGTACACAGCTTGGATGGAGGTAATGGAACCCACCTTCGTAGAAGCAATACGTTCTTGCAACTTACCCATTTCTTCAGCCAACGTCGGTTGATAACCCACAGCAGACGGCATACGACCGAGCAAAGCGGACACTTCCGTACCGGCCAAGGTGTAACGATAAATATTGTCAATGAACAACAGAATATCGCGACCTTCGTCACGGAAAGCTTCAGCCATTGTCAAACCGGTCAAAGCCACACGCAAGCGGTTACCCGGCGGTTCGTTCATCTGACCGAATACCATAGCCACCTTGTCGAGCACATGGGATTCTTCCATTTCATGGTAGAAGTCGTTACCTTCACGGGTACGTTCACCCACACCAGCGAACACGGAATAACCACCATATGCCTTAGCAATGTTGTTGATCAATTCCATCATGTTCACGGTCTTACCCACACCGGCACCACCGAAGAGACCGACCTTACCGCCCTTAGCGAACGGGCAAATCAAGTCAATCACTTTAATACCGGTTTCGAGCAAGTCCACAGACGGGCTCAATTCGTCGAACTTCGGAGCTTCTTGGTGAATCGTACGACGTTCATCTTCACCGATCGGGCCGCAGTTATCAATCGGGCGACCCAACACATCCATAATACGACCCAAGGTCTTCGGGCCAACAGGCACCGAAATACCGGCGCCGGTACTACGAACCTTCATACCGCGTTGCAAACCTTCAGAAGCGCCCATAGCAATGGTACGGACAACGCCGTCACCCAATTGTTGTTGCACTTCAAAGGTCAACCCTTGTTCGGCAAGAGTGTTCTTTTCATCCTTTTCTAAGATAAGGGCATCGTATACTTTGGGCATTTGATCGCGCGGGAACTCAATGTCCACCACAGCGCCAATGACCTGAACGATCTGTCCGATACTCATGGGATATCCTCTTTAAGACACGGCAGCAGCACCACCAACGATTTCAGTAATTTCCTTCGTGATGGCCGCTTGACGGGTCTTGTTATAAACCAATTGCAGATCTCCGATAAGCTTCTTAGCGTTATCGCTTGCGGCTTTCATAGCCACCATACGAGCGCTTTGCTCAGAAGCCATGTTTTCTGCAACGGCTTGGTAAATTAAAGCTTCGATGTAGCGCTTCAACAGCACATCGAGAACCGTGGCGTCACTGGGTTCGTAGAGATAATCCCACGAAAATTCCCGACGTTTTTCGCCAATCTTCTCAAGTCGATCACTCGACAAGGGCAAAAGTTGTTCAATGACAGGTTCTTGCTTCATAGCATTCACAAAACGTGAATAGGCAAGATAAACCTTGTCCAACTTCCCGGCGCTATACTCTTCCAGTTGAGCGTTGATCGCACCAATCAATTTCTCCAATTGCGGGCGATCACCCAACTGAACAGCGTGCGAGAGTAAATCCACTCCGGCATGCTGCATAAAACCAAGACCTTTATTACCGATAGCGGTACCTCTTACGGTCACGCCTTCAGCATTCAATTCCTTGATCTTATTGAGCACCATACGTTGAATATTGGTGTTCAAAGCACCGGCCAAACCTTTGTCCGTCGTCACCATGATCAGACCAACTTTCGCAGCACTCGTGTTATGCGGGCGCAAGAAAGGATGCTTGTAACTCGTCGTTGCCGTAGCCAAATGAGCTACGATATTACGGAGACTTTCTCCGTAAGGACGAGCCGCATGCATACGGTCCTGCGCTTTGCGCATTTTCGATGCCGCTACCATTTCCATCGCCTTAGTGATCTTGCGCGTATTTTGTACGCTCTTGATCTTGGCGCGAATCTCCTTGGTACTAGGCATGTGGTCCCCTTAGGTGTTTACCGACTTCCAATTAGTAGGTGCCGTTTTGCTTAAATTCTTTCACCGCAGCCAAGAGAAGTTCTTTGTCTTCAGCGACCAATTCCTTCTTTTCTTCGATGCGTTGAACCAGATCAGCGTGGTTATTGGCCACGAATTCGCGGCAAGCCTTTTCAAAGCGCAAGGCGTCCTTTGCGTCGACATCGTCATAAATACCTTGTTCGACACAGAACAACACCAAAGCTTCTTCCCACACTTGCAGCGGTTGGTATTGCGGTTGCTTCATCAATTCAGTCACAACCTTACCGCGTTCCAACTGTTTGCGAGTTGCTTCGTCCAAATCGGAAGCAAACTGTGCGAAAGCGGCCAATTCACGGTACTGGGCCAAAGCCAAGCGGACACCACCACCCAACTTCTTAATGATCTTCGTTTGAGCAGCGCCACCCACACGGGACACAGAAATACCCGGGTTAATAGCGGGACGGATACCGGCATTGAAAAGGTCGGTTTCCAAGAAGATCTGACCGTCAGTAATAGAAATCACGTTCGTCGGCACGAAGGCGGTCACGTCACCGGCTTGCGTTTCAATAATCGGCAAAGCGGTCATAGAACCGGTCTTGCCCTTCACAGCGCCCTTGGTGAAACGTTCAACATAATCCGCGTTCACACGTGCAGCACGTTCGAGCAAACGGCTGTGCAAGTAGAACACGTCACCAGGGTAAGCTTCACGTCCAGGCGGACGGCGCAACAGCAAGGAAATCTGACGATAAGCCCAAGCTTGCTTGGTCAAGTCGTCATAGACGATCAAAGAGTCTTGACCGCGGTCACGGAAGTATTCGCCCATCGTCGCACCGGCATACGGAGCGATGTATTGCAACGCAGCAGATTCAGAAGCCGAAGCAGCCACCACGATCGTGTAATCCATGGCGCCATGTTCTTCCAACTTACGAACAACGTTAGCAATAGTAGAGGCCTTCTGACCAATAGCGACATAAACGCAGATCAGGTCCTTACCCTTTTGGTTAATGATCGTGTCCAAGGCCACAGCCGTCTTACCCGTTTGACGGTCACCAATGATCAATTCACGTTGACCACGGCCGATCGGCACCATGGCGTCGATGGACTTCAAACCGGTTTGAACCGGTTGAGAAACAGATTGACGATCGATCACGCCAGGAGCCACTTTTTCGACCACGTCGTATTCATCCGTGTCGATCGGACCCTTACCATCGATCGGTTGACCCAAAGCGTTGACCACACGGCCAATCAACTTCGGACCAACGGGCACAGAAAGAATGCGACCCGTCGTCTTCACTGTGTCGCCTTCACTAATGTGCTCGTAACTACCAAGAATAACTGCACCCACAGAATCACGTTCAAGGTTCAAAGCCAAACCGTACGTGCTGTTGGGGAATTCCAACATTTCGCCTTGCATCACGTCAGAAAGACCGTGAACACGGCAAATACCGTCAGTCACAGAGACCACGGTACCTTGGGTGCGAAGATCAGCGGAGACCCCAAGGCCTTCGATACGCTTTTTCAGCAGATCGCTGATTTCACTAGGATTGAGTTGCATGTCTTACAGCTCCGAAATTTATGCGGTGAGTGCCTCTTGCATTTGAGCAAGTCGCGTCTGAATCGATCCGTCCAAAACTCTGTCGCCCACTCGTACACGCACACCACCGATCAATTCTTCATTGACAGTGACGATCGGCGTGAGTTTCAGGCCAGGGAAACGCTTCCCAAGGCCGGCGATCAGATCATCAACTTCCGCCTGCGACATCGGCATGGCGGTTTCGATGTAGGCGTCAGCGACGCCTTCGGATTGATTTTTAAGTTCGCGGAATTGACGTGCGATTTCCGGCACGGCTTCCAAGCGACCATTCTCAACGACCACCTTCAATAAGTTGGCGGCTTCTTCGGGCAATTTTGTTTGACCGAGACCGGCAACGATGAGATCGTAGATTTGTTCCGAACTCAGTTTCGGATCCCCGATCACAGAAACCAATTCGTCGGTGGTCACCACTTGGGCAATACCATCCAGAACAGCAGCCAAATCGGCAGCTTCTTCGGGTCCCTTCTTAGCATCGTGCAAAGCCAGAAGCAGTGCGTGTGCATAGGGACGGGCAATCGTCGAAAGTTCAGCCATAATTAAAGCTTAGCCTTCAATTGTTCAAGCATTTGAGCGTGAACTTTAGTGTCAACTTCGCGACGAAGAATTTGCTCGGCACCGGCGACAGCCAATCGAGCGACCTCTTCACGCAATTGTTCGCGCAAACGTTCGGCTTCTTGAGCCACTTCAGCCTTAGCAGCTTCAATGATACGATCGGCTTCAACTTGAGCCTGGGCTTTTGCCTCTTCGACAATAGCCTGACCGCGCTTTTCGCCGTCGTTCATGATTGCCAAAGCTTGAGCACGGGCTTCAGCCTTGATCGCTTGACCTTCCTTTTGGGCTTCCGCTAAGGCCATTTCACCTTTGTCGGCAGCTGCCAAACCTTCGTCAATCTTCTTTTGCCGTTCTTCGATTGCTCGAATAAGCGGCGGCCAAATGTACTTCATGGTGACCCATGCACCGAAGAAGAACACGGCCATCTGTACAAACAGAGAAGCGTTGATGTTCATTATTTGAACCCCGTTATGCCAGTTCGCAAGCTCACATAGTGCGAGTGCTCACTGACGTCGTTAATAAAAGAAACTAAAAAGCTTTTATTAGCCGACGAACGGATTGGCAAAAGCGAACATCATGGCGATACCAACACCGATCAAGAAGGCGGCGTCGATAAGACCAGCTAACAAGAACATCTTGGTTTGCAAGGCATTCATCAATTCAGGTTGACGGGCGGCGGCTTCGAGGTACTTGGAACCCATGATACCGATACCGATACAAGCACCGATAGCACCGAGACCGATGATGAGGCCAGCAGCCAAGGCAACAAAAGCGACGTTGGTCATTGCAAAACTCCTTAATCCTTAAAAATGGAGTAAAAGTTAATAAAAAAGTAAAGAAATCAAAACGCTAGTGTTAGTGACCTTCATGAGCTTGACCGATGTAGACCAAGGTCAACATCATCATAATGAAGGCTTGTAAGATAACAATCAACACGTGGAAGAGCCACCAGCAGATCCCTGCCACAGCGTGTCCGAACACACCGAAGATGCTCAGGCCGTCAAAACCGACCCAAAGACTACCCAACAGTGCAATCAGGAAGAACAACAATTCCCCTGCGTACATATTACCGAACAACCGCATGCCCAAAGAGACACACTTGGCCAAATATTCAATAATATTCAACGCGAAGTTAAACGGCCAAAGCAAGGGATAGTTACCGAACGGGGCCACGAATAATTCGCGACCAAAACCACCCAGACCCTTGATTTTGATACCGTAATAAATCATGAGGAACAGCACGCCCACAGAAATACCCATTGTACCGTTCAAGTCGGCCGTGGGAAGCGGACGCAAATAATGAATACCAAACCAAGCAGCGATCGTCGGCAACAAATCAACCGGGATCAAGTCGATGGCATTCATTAAAACCACCCAAACAAAAACCGTCAACGCCAACGGAGCAATAAACGTACGATCTCCGTGAACGATGGACTTTGCTTGTTCATTCACAAATTCGACGAGCATTTCAACGGCACATTGCCATTTACCAGGCACGCCAGATGTAGCCTTCTTTGCTCCCTTATACATAAGGTAAAGCGCACAAGCCATCATCAGTATGGAAAAAACAATCGTATCCATGTTGATGACTGAGAAGTCAATGATAGATGACTGCCCAGCAGCACCAGCGGTCGACAAGTGATGAAGGTGGTGAGTAATATACTCGGTAGCGGTGAGAGCTTCAGCTGCCATGTTTATTCTCGGGTTAGAAGTCCCAAAAAGGAACAATTTAAGACCACAATAACCGAAGCGATCATTGCGGGCCAAACCAAGTCCTCATACAACATCACAATCAAGCATATCAACAGCGCAATTGCGATGATCTTAACGAACTCGCCAATAAAGAAGAAAAGCGGTGAATAAGTAGGACTCAGCTTAACTAAGACACTCAAATTCAACGCAAATAACGCATTCGGGATCCAACAGGCAGAACCCGCCAGAAACGCCGAAAGGGCCGCACCCTCCCCTCCGAACAGAGCGGAAAATACAGCAACTCCAATAGTGGCAACGATTTGCAGAAGTACTATTTTCTTCATAAAAGTCAGTAGTCGCCCCTACAAACCATTATTCTGCGCGAATTATACGATACGTTACCTATAGAAACAAGGGTTTACACCGATGTTTTAGTCGTGTAAACCCTTAATCCTATCGGACATATTTAATTGACTATTTATTCAAAATTTTCAAAGTGGGCAATAATGCCATCAAATTGATCTAAATCTGAAAATTCAATAATCAATTTTCCCTTTCCTTTCTGATTGGTATCTATTTTTACGGTAGTACCAAAAAAGTTCGAAAGGTTTTCTTCCAGACGTAAGGTATCGGAATCTTTTCTATTCTTCTTAGCTTCCTTACCCTTTTTCTGCTTTTTCATCAACATTGAGGCCACAAGTGTTTCTACTTGTCTAACTGAGAGCCCCTTTTTGACAATTTCATTGGCTACTGCCACTTGCATGCCCGGTTCCAAACTCAATAAAGCACGGGCATGCCCCATCGAAATTTCGTTAGCCATTAAACGTTCTTGGACAGGTTTGGCCAAATTGAGCAAACGTAACAGATTAGTGGTAGCCGTTCGACTTCTTCCGATAGCCTGAGAAGCCGATTCATGAGTCATATGAAATTCATCCAGTAAACGCTGAATACCGGCAGCTTCTTCCAAGGGATTTAAATCTTCGCGCTGAATATTCTCAATTAAAGCCCAAGCCAAAGCTTTTTCATTTGAGATTTTACGAATAAGAACAGGTACTTTTTTCAAACCGGCGAGCTTCGAAGCCTGATAACGGCGCTCACCAGCAATGATTTCGTATTTATTTTTAGCAATCGGACGGACCAAAATGGGAGAAATCAACCCTTGTTCGCGAATCGACTGGGCCAACTCTTCCAGGGACTCCTTATCCATTCTAGTACGAGGTTGATATTCACCCGGTTGAATCTTGTCTAATTCCAATTCCGAACTATCATCACCTTTGGCATCTGCCAAAGTAATAACAACATCATCTTTTTTCCCGAGCAAAGCATCCAATCCCTTGCCCAAACCGCTTCTTCTCTTCACTACCATTCTATTTCTCCTTGCTTTGCTTCTTGTACTTTTTCATACGTTTCAAGAATTCTGCACCGAACTCCTGATAGGCTTTGGCACCTTTACTGGACTTATCGTACAAGACACCGGGCAAGCCATAACTCGGTGCCTCTGCCAGGCGTACGTTTCTAGGAATAACCGTCTTAAAGACTTTATCTCCAAAGTACTCTTTTAATTGCTCACTCACTTGTTGTTGCAACGTGACTCGCGGGTCAAACATCACTCGGAGCAAACCGATTAACGTCAGATCCGGATTCTTAGCAGCCTGAATTCGCTTAACTGATCCGATTAAATCGGTCAAACCTTCCATTGCAAAGTACTCACATTGCATCGGGACAATAACCCCACGAGCAGAACACAAAGCGTTGATGGTCAACATGGAAAGAGAGGGCGGACAGTCAATAATTACAAAATCGTAATTATCATTTTGTTCTTTCAGAATATTTTTAAGTCGTTCGTCTCTATCTTCAAGCTGTACTAACTCAACCTCAGCACCGGCTAATTCTCGATTTGCAGGAAGAATATCGTAACCGGCATCTTCCGAATGAATAACCACTTTCTCAAACGACGCTTGTCCGAACAGCAAAGGGTAAACCGTCTCGGTTATCGAATCTTTGCTGACACCGCTACCGGTTGTAGCATTGCCCTGAGGATCAAGGTCAATCAGCAAGACACGTTGTTTTAAACCGGACAACGCAGACGACAAATTCACAGCGGTCGTTGTTTTGCCCACTCCGCCTTTTTGATTTGCCACACAAAATGTTAAAGCCATTTTCTAACCCTTACATCTTAGGCATTGAAAGCCATAATTCTGAAAAACCTTGCCAAAAAATTGAAATACCGATACACAATAAAATAAATGCGAAAACCCTAGACAAGGCATCAGCACCCGTTGCGCCAACTGCTTGACTCACACGATCGCAGTATCGATAACAAACATAAACAGTCAATAAAGTAGCAACTGTTGCCAAAAGACATCCAATAAGATTGGCCGTTCCGTGACCAATCATACCCGTACCGATAGCAGTCGAAACAGCAATCATTCCCGGTCCCATTGTCAACGGCAGCGTAATGGGATAGAAGGCCATCGATAATAATTTTTTCCTAGATTTTGGCGGTTCAATAGTCGAATTCTCGGTATCGTCATGTGTAGCTTCGTTTAAAGCCTTCCATCCTGCAGAAATCAGTACCAAACCACCACCAACTCTGAGAACTCCCATAGATATCCCAAAGAAACTCAAAATCAGATGACCAGCAAACAAGCTGACCAACATAATAATCATCGAGTAGAAGACTATTCGATTAACCATCATCTTTCTGGTCTCTTGGTCAATATTCGGCGTTAAAGCCAGAAAAAACATTGCCCCACCAAAAGGATTCAAGACCGGTATAAAAGACGCGAAAGCAAATAAAAATGTACTTACTACTTGATCAAGCACATTAACCTCGCAAGAAAATAAGACCAAGACAAGCAAAATGCATTTTTACATAACTAAATAAAAAAATCTTTAAAACCAAAAACACTTTACAAAATATTGTTCCATGTGAAACATATTATATGTGTTATATTTTAAATAAATAATTTATTTGCTTAATTTTTAGGCATATAATATAAATATAAATGATTTTTTTATAACGATATCTAATTGATATATATGCGTTTTGTCAATTTTTTGCTTATTTTTTATGCATTTTAATTTTAGGCGATAAGGTGCATATGTGTAATTATTGATTGAAAATCACAACAATATTCCTATCTTCATTTAAAAATGGTACAGAAATCTGCACAATCTCGGTTCTGAATGAATCTCTAATAGAATTGATTTCATCAACTGGCACCTGTCCTTTTAAAGCAACCCAACAGCCTTCTGGTTTTATTAGATGCGATGATAAATTAATAAAATTTTCAAGTGAAGAAAAGGCTCTGGAAGAAATAACATCAAAACTCAAATTCTTAAGATTTTCGACACGTGAGTTGAATACTTTAACATTTTTCAACTTTAAGGAAAGAGCAACCTGCGTTAAAAATGCAGTTTTCTTTCCAACCGTTTCAACAAGAGAAACTGAGACATCAGGGCATGCTATAGCTAAAGGTATAGCAGGAAGCCCACCACCCGAACCAACATCCAGGACTTTTGCTCCTTCAAAAACATAGCGTTTAAAAATTGGGACAGCTGCCAAAGAATCGAGTATATGATGAGTTAAAACGTCATCGTTATTTGTAATTGAGGTTAAATTGTAGGTTTTATTCCATTTATAAAGCAATGCTGAATAAGCATCAATCATTTGAATTTGTTCATTACTTAAAACAATATCCAAACATTTGATACCTTCTAATAAGCGAACTTTATTTAAAAAACCTTGCATTTTATTTACTGTACTTTCGAGATTTTATAAAAATTAATAAAAGACTAATTGCCGCAGGTGTAACCCCACTAATTCTTCCGGCTTGACCTAACGTTTCAGGTCTATGAGCTTTTAACTTTTGACGCACTTCAAACGAAAGACCTTTAACCTTGTCATAATCAAAATCAGAAGGAATACGTGTAGTTTCATGTTCAATGAGTTTAGAAACTTCTTCCTTCTGACGATTTATATAGCCAGAGTATTTGGCTGTAATTTCAAGCTGTTCAATCTCGGATGAAGTTAAATTAACGTTCTCTGATACCAATTTTTCATCTTTATTCTTTAATGTCATCAATGTTTCATGTGAAACATTAGGTCTGGACAAAAGATTAAAAAGTGAATACTCACGTTCAATGTTACTACCCAAGACTCTCTGTGCTTCTTGATCAGAAATCAACCCAGGATAAATCCAAGTTGTCTTAAGCCTATTCAATTCTTTAGCAATCGCATCACGTTTTCTAATAAAGAAATCCCAACGTTCATCATTAACCAAACCTAACTTTCTACCAATTTCAGTCAGGCGATCATCAGCATTATCTTCTCTGAGACTCAACCTGTATTCAGCTCGAGAAGTAAACATACGATAAGGCTCAGTTACACCCTTCGTTATTAAATCATCAACCATGACACCTAAATAAGCTTGGTCTCTTCGTGGAGTCCAAGGTTCCTTACCTTTTACTTTCAATGCCGCATTCAAACCAGCTAATAGACCTTGAGCCGCAGCTTCTTCATACCCAGTAGTACCATTTATTTGGCCAGCAAAAAACAATCCCTCAATTTGCTTTGTTTCCAAACTTGTTTTCAGTTCTCTTGGATCATAATAATCGTACTCGATAGCATATGCCGGTCTAATAAAATGAGCATTTTCAAGTCCGGGAATGGTATGCATAAATGCAATCTGAACATCAAACGGCAAACTCGAAGAAATCCCGTTAGGATAATAAACGTGTGTATTTAACCCTTCAGGCTCTAAAAATACATGATGTGAATTTTTATCAGCAAACCTGACAACTTTATCTTCAATTGAAGGACAGTATCGAGGACCAATACCTTCAATAATTCCAGAGAACATCGGAGAGCGATCTAAATTAGCTCTAATAATATCGTGAGTTTGCGTATTGGTATTTGTAATCCAACAAGGAACTTGTTCTGGATGTTGGATTTGCGGTTCTAACAAAGAAAAACTCGGAATCGGATCAAAATCACCTAATTGTTTTTCACATTTTTCAAAATCAATCGTTCGACCATCGATTCTTGCAGGAGTGCCAGTCTTTAATCTACCCTTCGGGAGTCCCAAATCAATCAATCTCTGCGCTAACTTAATACTAGCCGGATCCCCTACTCGACCAGCCGGATAATGTTCTAACCCTACATGGATTAACCCGTGTAAAAAGGTCCCCGCTGTAATAATCACGGTTTGTGAATAGATTTTTACATTGGTTTGAGTGATAACACCAGCAACCCTTCCACCTTCTACAATTAAATCATCCACCCCTTGTTGGAATACCCATAAATTTTCTTGTTCCTCAATTCTCTTTCTCATTGCCACTCGATACAATTCTCTGTCAATCTGAGCGCGAGTTGCACGAACGGCTGGTCCTTTAGATCCATTAAGCACCCTAAACTGAATTCCGGACTCGTCGGTTACTTGGGCCATAGCCCCACCCATAGCATCCAACTCTTTCACTAAGTGACTTTTACCAATTCCACCAATTGACGGATTACAAGATAGTTGGCCGATAGTCTCTATATTATGCGTAATCAATAAAGTTTTACATCCCATCCTTGCAGCAGCTAGACAAGCCTCTGCCCCAGCATGACCACAACCAACTACGATTACATCATAACGAACCGGATAATCCATTTTTTCCTCGTTCCACGTGAAACAATAGTCTATTTTTATATTTTATTCTTTAAAATCAATTACTTACCAATACAAAAACGACTAAAAATCATTCCTAAAATATCATCAGGGGTCGTTTCTCCAACAATTTGCCCCAACTCTTCATTGCAGAGCCTTAATTCTTCAGCTAACAGATCCAAAGGAGGCTCTGGATAATTGACAAAGTTTTCAGCCAACTTTAAATGTTCATAAGCCTTTGACAACGCCTCTAAATGTCTTTGTCTAGCTAGGAATGTTGACTCAGGTTTATTCTCCCACCCTACTAGTTCTAACAGTTTCTTTTCCAGAGCTTCTATACCCATCCCCGTTTTAGCTGAAATAGTTATCCAGTTAGGGTTGGGTATTGATGTACTCCCTAAGTCACATTTATTTAGAACATGCAGAACCGGAACACCGGCTGAAACTCGTTGCATCACTTTTTCTAAGATTTTTTGGCCTTCTTCATCTGAACTCTGATGCGTAGAATCAATCAAATGCAGCACAATATCGGCATTTTCGACTGCCTGCAGAGTTCTTTCAATACCAATACTCTCAACCTTGTCCTGAGTTTCACGGACACCGGCTGTATCGACCAAACGCAACGCCACACCACCGATACTGATTTCATTTTCAATTTTGTCGCGAGTGGTTCCTGCTACATCAGTAACAATAGCGACTTCCGTTCCACTTAACCGATTCATTAGGGACGATTTTCCAACATTAGGGCTTCCTACTAAGACAACAGTTACCCCCTCCCTTAAAATAGATCCTTGCTGGGATTGATGTTTCAGTCGTTCAAAATCGTCCACAATTTTGTGCATTCTTTCTCGCGCCTGAGTACTCTGAATGAAGTCAATTTCTTCCTCAGGAAAATCTAAAATCGCTTCTATTAATGCACGTAACTCTATGACTTGATCACCTATTTCATGAACGCTGTCGGAGAATTCTCCGTTCAGAGAACGTGAAGCAGCCCTGACTGCCCCTTCTGTCGTAGCATCAATTAAATCCGCCACAGCTTCGGCTTGTGACAAATCAAGCCTGCCGTTCAAAAAGGCCCTTTTAGTGAATTCGCCGGGCTCGGCTAATCTCAATCCACTCGATCTCCCTACTTCCAAAACACGGCGCAAAAGCATCTGCAATACAACCGGCCC
The DNA here is from genome assembly GCF_016901835.1 of Parasutterella secunda. Taxonomy (GTDB): domain Bacteria; phylum Pseudomonadota; class Gammaproteobacteria; order Burkholderiales; family Burkholderiaceae_F; genus Aphodousia; species Aphodousia faecavium. Next base: position 56,817 of record NZ_JACJKX010000001.1, read on the forward strand.
GCCGTGGGCTTGTAATTCAAGCACTGACTCCCCGGTATAGGATCTGGGGGTAGGAAAATAAAGGGCCAATCCTTCATCTATCAAACTGCCGCATTCGTCTTTGAAAGGGCGATAGTGAGCATATCTTGGCTTCAGACATTCTGTCGGGCCAAAAAATTTTTCTATAAAAGTCTTTATAAAGCTATCTTCGCCCGATAAGCGAATGATCCCCACCCCTCCCCTACCGGAGGCTGTAGCAATCGCCACAATTGGATCTCTATCAGAATTAATGGCCATAGTTTCCCCATAAAAATATGGCTAATTATCGCACTCTCAACGATTTGTTTTAAAACCAAAAAACAAAATATTTGCTACATTGAGCACAAATTTAACGAAGGAGCTGTCCGACATATGTCTCTGGGAAATAATGAACCCTCTTTTTTTGGTAACGCACTAATAGGAGCCTGCTGCGCGATCGGTACGTCTGTCCCCATTTCTGCCTACCTGGCTGCATTCATCGGTGATACGTACTTTGTGCGTGTAATGGTTTATGGACTGATCTTACTTTGGGTTATATCAGGCGCTATTACAATATTTTTTAAAACCTATCGCTCTGAAACGAAAAAATTGTCTCTTCGTTTCATGATCTTATGGTTTTTATCTGTTTGGTTATGGCCCCTTCTTTTGATCTTCGGCCAGAAACGGCAATGAATAAAGGGGAGTGTTACCTCCCCCCTCTATTTCAAACAAAGATCAGACTCTTAAGAAATCGTTCTCTTTCTTCTTTCTTCCTCAATTTGCTTATTGACATACCATTGTTGCCAAATAGACAACACGTTGTTGGTCAACCAATACAAAACCAAGCCCGAAGCAAAGAAGAAGAACATGACACCGAACACAATAGGCATGAACATCATAACCTTAGCCTGTGTCGGATCGGTAGGTCTCGGACTGATCTTCATCTGAATGATCATCGTTGCGACCATCAGCAGAGGCAGGATCAAATACGGATCGGGGCTAGCCAAATCATTAACCCAAAGTAACCAGTTGGCACCACGCAATTCAACAGTTGCAAGCAACACCCAATACAGGGCCAGGAATACCGGAATTTGGAACAGGATCGGCAAGCAACCACCGGCAGGATTGATCTTTTCACGACGATACAACTCCATCATCGCTTGGTTCAGTGCCTGCTTATCATCACCGTATTTTTCTTGGATGGCCTTCATTCTCGGTGCGACATCGCGCATACGAGCCATAGATTTATAACCCGCAGCCGAAATCGGATAAAGAATTGCCTTGACTAAAACAGTCAGCAATACGATAGCCCAACCCCAATTACCAACCAATCCTTGAAGGAATGCCAAAAGCCAATAAATGGGTTTGGCCAAGAACGTCAGCCAACCATAGTCAACAACCAGATCCAAATTAGGAGCAATATACTCTAAGCGACGTTGATCTTGAGGACCGACGTAGAGCACACTGTCAACGGTCTTTTGGGTACCAGGAGCCACTTCACCCATCGCAACGATAGAACCGATGGCAAAGAGGTGTTTATCGAGCTGACGAGTATAAAGTTCTCGATTATTTTCCTGAGGCGGAACCCAAGCAGTCAAGAAGTAATGTTGCAACATAGCAATCCAACCTTCTTTGGACTGACTAGGAAGACCGGTGTCATCATCAGCAATTGAATCAAAACTGATCTTTTGGAATTTCTCATCTTCGGTATAGGCAGCAGGACCGGTGAAAGTATTGTAGAAAGCACTATCACTGGCAACCTTGCCATCGTCACGCGTCAACTGCATGTACACCGACGGAGAAATAGCTACATTGCCCTGATTGCGAATGGTATGTTTAACATCAATACCATAATGTCCGCGATGGAAGACGTATGTCTTAACCAACTCCACATTGCCCTGATTGGCAGCAAAGCTCACTTCCAATGTTTCTTGACCATCTTTCATGGTCAAGTTATCACTGATTAAGCGGAAAGATGTGCGATGATTAGGATAATTTCCTCCAACCAGCCCCGTCTCGGCTTTGTAAACGTGTTGGGCGGAAGTATCAAATAAGACGACATTACCGACTTCTTGTTCTTCTTCGGAGGAACCTAAGACCAATCCGGGTAAACCGCGGGTTTTCCAATCAGGTGTTTGACGTTCTTTGAGTAATTCAGCTCTAGCTACAGAGGCCCCGTTCGCATCAAATGTGATTTTAAATAAATCAGTAGTCACCACTACAGGTTTAGTAATCGTCACATTAACTTCAGAAGCTACTGCTTTGCTATCAGCAACAGGAGCCGCTGGCGTTTGCGTTCCGGCATCATTTGCAGCAACCTGCTCTTCCACAGGTGCCGGCGTTCCAAAGAAGGATGGATTTCCATTGCGCACTTGCCATGCATCCCAGAGCATGAACAAACCCAACAAGAAAATCATCCACAAAAAAGCACGTTGTAATTCGCGTCCCATATGGACTCTCTTATCTATCGTTGAAATTATGAAAAATCAGTTGTTGTGTTTCCAAGGAAACCATTTGAACTGATCCGGAACCGGATCATAGCCCTGACCTCCCCAAGGGTTGCAGCGAATAATTCGCGCCACCATCAACCAACTTCCCTTAAATGCTCCGAAGCGCTTGATTGCCTCCACTGAGTACTGAGAACATGTAGGATAAAACCTACATTCCCTTCCCATCCAAGGTGACAATATCAACTGATAACACTTAATTGCTGTTATCAGAATTGACGAAAGACCTTTCACAGCCGCACCTTTGAGAAGATACCTTCTTGATAAAGTACTCGAAGAGTTTATCGATGTCACTTCGAATCAATTTTTTTCTTGCCTTTTTGCTCAGGGTATCTGAGGTACATACAGGCAATTTACACTTCAGTCGCAAATTTATGTCTAAACCAAATTGGCGATCATTCAGTGCATTGAGCAATATCAACCGAGAATTACGAGCTTTTTCCCGCAATAAACGTTTGATCAACGCTCGTTCAACCGACAAATGTGCATTCTGTTTACCTACCGTAAAACCAAAACGCACACAACCGACCCGGTCGGTTTTCAGGGCAGAAACTGTAAAAAAATCCGAATAGCTTCGGATCAGTTTCTCTTTATTTGCAGACAAAACCGCCCCGAACTCCGCTGATTTTATCAAACGGATACTTCGAGGCAGCCCATTCGGTTTCTTAACCGTTGCATTCACGGCTAACGTCCGCCGTGATTCTCTCTTTATTAGAGAGCGAGAACGTGACGACCCTTGGCGCGACGAGCAGCCAGGACACGACGACCGCCCTTGGTGCGACTGCGAACCAAGAAGCCATGCGTACGGGCACGCTTGACTTTAGACGGTTGATAAGTACGTTTGGTAGCCATGACGACAAATCCTTAAAAAGTTTTAGATATTTGAAGATCTAACAGAGATCGTTACTCGATCCCGCAACACAGACCCCTATTCTCTCCGATCAGGATTAAGAACCTTTTAGATCTGTGAAAAACACGGTATTACACATCAAAAGCCTATGTTTTGTCAAGTTTTTTTATCATAATCCCCTCTTTTTGCCTAGATCACGTTTTCAAAATTTTGTAACTAGGAAAAATACTAGGTTTAGAGAAATTTTTTTTTTATCCCATATCTAGTGTTTTTAGACGAATGCTAAAAAATATTTTGAGTTATCCACATTTTTATGCCTATTTTTTAAGCAGCACTCAAAAAACGATGATCCTTTTTATAAGTAAAATGAGCTCAAGCTTCCGTTTGTTTTTGGAGGCTTTTTCATTTCAGAAAGTTCAAATTTAATTTCTAAAAAACATATAACAACCTGTTTTTTAATGAAAAAGCTGATTATCCAAACCAACAAACGGCGATTAAGGTCAAGGGATGAATACGGTAGTAGAAAAGAGACAATCTACCTCTCGTCACTGACCTTTCTGTTTCGGATTATTTAGGACCAGTACACTTCTTATGACTGAGTCCATTGAGTTCTATGAAAAAAGAATTCAGTTGAAGTTGCTTGGAGAATTTTTATGGATTTCTGGGAACAATGCCTAGCAAAGTTAACCAGCATTATGAAACCTCAAGATTTTGAACGTTGGATCAAAACTCTTGTGTGCATCAATTGGGATGAAAAAAATCATACGTTAATTTTGGGTCATAGAACCTTACAGGCTATTGAAACCATTGAGACGCACTTTGACACAACGATTACGACCGTAGCATCCTCTATCGCCAATCATGTTGTCACCGTGACCTATCATCAAACGGAGGGGCAAATTGAACCCTTACAGGGGCAACTGGGCTTAGTCCCGCAAATCAACCCTGAAACGTCCATCACGGAGCAAGCCAGTGCTTGCGGCTTACGTGCCCAACAGACATTTGAGAATTTTGTAGCTGGCTCTTCCAACCAGCTCGCTTACGTGGCTGCTCAAAGTGTGGGAGACAATCCCGGGAAAAACTACAATCCCCTGTTTATCTATGGTGGTGTCGGGTTGGGAAAAACCCATCTGATGCACGCAGTCGGCAATCAGATGTTGAAGAATAATCCGGACGTTCGGATCTTATGCGTGGGAACGCAGACCTTTATTAATGATTTCACGACTGCTGTGCGTGAAAATAACTACGCCCCGTTTGATCACAAGTACCAGAATCTTGATGCGTTGTTCATTGATGACATTCAATATTTAGGGGGAAAGCGTCAAATTCAACAAAAATTATTCGAAATTTTTGAAAAATTGGTTCCCCATGGCAAACAAATTATTTTTACCAGCGACACCTATGCCCGAAGCTTAAAGGACATGGATGAACGTTTAATTTCGCGTTTCACATCCGGCCTGTCTGTGGAAGTGGAACCCCCAGAGCTTGAGACTCGTGTCGCTATTTTGCAAAAAAAATCACTTGCCCAACATTTTGATTTACCGGACGATGTGGCCTATTTCATCGCAAGACATCTGAAGAGTAATGTCCGTGAGTTAGAAGGTGCTTTGAACTGTGTCATTGCTTACACACGATTTAGCAATGAGGAAAAATTAACCCTTGAAAAAGCGAGAGAAGCTCTGCAAGGGATGCTAGTTGCCTCCACTGCACAATTGACAGTTGAACGGATTCAAGGTGTCGTGGCAGAATATTTCAAAGTATCTTTGGCAGAGATGTACTCTAAAACACGGGTGAAAAAAATTGCTATACCGCGTCAGATCGCCATGTACCTGTGTAAAGAACTCACTCAAAGCAGCTTAGCTGAAATCGGTGAACGTTTCGGTAAGAGGGATCACACGACGGTTTTACACGGGGTGAAAAAAATTACGGACGCTAGAACAAAAGATAAAGATCTGAATTATCAAATTCACGTTCTAGAACAAATGCTTAAGAACTAAGCCAAAATGACTTGAAGGAACTTCCCAATTCAAGGAAAAATTCACTAAAATTGGGAGGTTAAACAATGGATAATGCGTCCGATTTTCGGACAAATTTATAAAGGATAAGGGAATGCTAATCATCAAGAGCCCGCGGGAAGCTTTCGCAACTCCGGTCCAGGTTGTCAGCGGTATTGTCGGTAAGCAACGTCAAACATTGCCTATTTTGTCCAATATTTTGATTTCCAAGGTCGGCTCGCGTGTTGATTTCACCGCCACTGATTTGGACATCGAAATTAAGACTTTTGCCGATATTGGTGCAGAGGGCCCGGATGTGAGCGTAACGGTTGATGCCGCTAAGTTGCAAAGTTTAATCAGCGCTCTCAATCACGGCTCGGAAGTAACGCTTTCGCAACCCAATCAATCTGATCCTACGGTAGAGTTGAAACAGGGAAAAAGTACCTTCAGATTGAATACGTTACCCGCCGATGAGTTTCCTAATCGTCCTGAAGCTCAATTTACGCAAACATTTACGATTCCTGCCAATAAGATTCGTCACTTGTTGCAGCTCGTTCACTTCTCGATGGCGCAACAAGATATTCGCTATTTCCTTAATGGAATGCTTCTTTCCATTGAAGGGGATGTCATTCGTGTTGTGACTACCGACGGACATCGTTTGGCTTACTGTGAAGGTAAATTAGAAGCTCCCTTATCTGAAAATATCCAGTGCATCGTCCCCCGTCGGACCGTGATGGAAATGCTTCGACTCATTCCGGATAATGAGGAAAATATTACTATCTCGGTATCAGCTGCTGAAATCAGAATTAACTGGAGCAACATTACTTTGTCTTCAAAATTAGTCGAAGGCAAGTTCCCTGATTACAACCGAGTCATTCCTTTAAATAACAACAACATATTTGTTGTTAAGCGTGAGGTGTTGTTGGCTGCACTGAAGCGTACGGCAATTCTTGCAAACGCAAAATTGCGTGGTGTTAAATGGGAAATTAAGAACAATTCTTTAACGATTCAAAGCACAAACTCCGATCAGGAAGAGGCTAAGGACGTTTTAGATATTGATTACAACGGTATCGATATTGAGATTGGTTTCAACCTCATGTATTTGCAAGATGTTTTGAACAATCTTCGTAGCGAAGAAGTTCAATTTGCACTGCATAGCAATACCGGTGCGATGCTAATTACTATGCCTGAAAATAATTCCTTTAAATATGTTGTGATGCCAATGCGCACCTAATGGTGGGACTTTGGTTTTCGCAACGTGCACACACCCGCTCTGAATACCTTTAGAGCGGGTGTGCTGACAATTAAGAGTCTGATCTTTTGTAGTTTTATTCCGTTTTTTAGCGATTTTAGAGAAATAACTTATGAGCGAAACTGAAAAAAATATCAATTCGAATGACTATGGCGCATCTGCTATCGTGGTGCTAGAGGGCTTGGAGGCTGTTCGAAAACGTCCGGGCATGTATATCGGTGATACAGCTGATGGTTCCGGTTTACACCACCTTATCTATGAAGTCGTAGATAATTCAATTGACGAAGCTCTGGCCGGTTTCGCAAATGAGATTATCGTCACACTACATACCGATGGTTCTGTATCCATTGAAGATAATGGTCGCGGCATCCCGACAGATGTCAAAATGGATGATAAGCACGAACCTAAACGCAGTGCGGCTGAGATTGCTTTGACGGAATTGCATGCCGGTGGAAAATTCTCGGAAAACAGCTACAAAATTTCCGGAGGCTTGCACGGTGTTGGTGTTTCCTGTGTCAACGCCTTGTCAACATGGTTAAAACTGACCGTGTACCGTGATCATCGTGCACATTTTCTAGAATTTGAACGAGGCAAACTCATTAACCGTCAAACAGCCATGATCCAAACGGTTAATGGCCCTGTGGAAGTGTCTCCTATGATTGACTTAGGGGAGACTGATAAGCAAGGGACATTAGTTCACTTTTACCCGGATAAGGAAATTTTCACGGATATTACCTTTAGCTTTGAGAGATTATCCGAAAGATTGCGTGAGCTCTCGTTTTTGAATTCTGGTGTCAATATTCTGCTTCTGGATCAAAGAACGGGGAAAGAAGAACGTTTCCATGCTCAAGGCGGTGTCAGAGGTTTTGTTGAATTTATTAACCAAAATCGAGTCGTTTTACATAAGACACCGTTCTATGCATTAAAGACAGTGGAATCTCAAGGAGTTCCCGTTACCGTTGAAGTGTCAATGCAGTGGAATGATACCTACAATGAGCGCTTAACGGCCTATACCAACAATATTCCACAAAAGGATGGTGGCACACACGTCACCGGCCTGAGAAGTGCGATGACTCGCGTCATTAAAAACTATATATCCAAGGAAGGATTGGATAAAAAGTTGAAAAATGACATCGATGGCGAGGACATGCGTGAAGGTTTAACCTGCATTCTCTCGGTAAAGGTGCCTCAGCCTAAGTTCAGCTCACAAACTAAAGATAAACTTGTCTCAAGCGAAGTTCGCCCTGCTGTTGAAGACGTTATTAATACTGAACTGGCAACGTATTTGGATGAAAATCCCAACGAAGCACATGCCATTTGTGAAAAGATTGTAGCGGCTTCGAGAGCCAGAGAAGCGGCTAGAAAAGCACGCGACATGAGCAGAAAATCTGTCTTAATGTCCGGATCGTTACCTGGAAAGCTTGCGGACTGTCAAGAAAAGAACCCCGCTTTAAGTGAACTCTTTTTGGTGGAAGGGGACTCTGCCGGTGGTTCAGCTAAAACTGGGAGAAATCGTAAAAATCAAGCAATTTTGCCATTAAGAGGCAAAATTCTGAATGTCGAAAAAGCCTCACATGAAAAGCTTCTTGACAGTGAACAAGTCAGAACTTTGGCTTTGGCTTTAGGTTGCAGCATTGGAAAAGACTTTGATATCGATAAACTCCGCTATCACAGAATTATCATCATGACCGATGCGGACGTGGACGGTGCACACATTTCGACCTTGCTGTTAACTTTCTTCTACCGACAAATGACGCCTTTAATCGAAAGAGGTTATGTGTACATTGCTCAGCCGCCGCTCTATAAGATCACGGTCAATAAAAAAGACATTTACGTTAAGGACGATCACGAATACAACAAAGTCATCTTAGAGATTGCTCTAAAGGATGCTGAGCTTTATCGAAACCAAGAAGCTTTTGAGAAGGGTGAAAAGATCTGGGGAACAGAACTTGAAAAGCTGGCTGATAGCTATATTCAAAGTTCCGAAGTTCTGCAACGATTGAGTTTGGTCATCGATCGGGCTGTTTTGTTAGCGATCACCTCCGGTGCACAAATTAATCTCGAGTCGTTGTCTCAGGCACAAGCCAGTGCTGAAGCTTTAATGAATCAAATTCGTGATAAAAATCTAAAGATCAGCGCTAAGCAAGACGAAGAAAATCATCGTATCTATCTTGCGATTGAGAGAACTGTTTACGGTAATATCCGTCACTCCAGATTGGACGCCCATTTCCTGAATACAGCAGATTATGCTTTGTTGGTTCAGACTGCTCAAACCTTACAAGGTATTGTCGGGGATGGGGCTCGGGTCGTGAAGGGGAGTAAGTCGCAACCTGTTAAGAATTTTGAAGAGGCGATTCAATGGCTTATGAATGAGGCCAGCTCCGGTTTGACACGTCAACGCTACAAAGGTTTGGGGGAAATGAACGCCGAGCAGCTGGCTGAAACCACCATGCAACCCGAAAATCGCAGATTGTTACGTGTCCGATTAGAGGATGCTGCCAGTTCCGATAATGTCTTTTCCATGCTAATGGGAGACAATGTTGAACCTAGAAGACGGTTCATTGAAGATAATGCCCTTTTTGTCAATAACATTGACATCTGATAACTGATTGACGGGAGAGAGAAATCTCTCCCGTTTTTTAAAGGACAAGACAATGCCTGACAGTTCACATGAAAAATTAGTGGTAGCAGTCTCTAGCCGAGCTTTATTTGATCTTGAAGCCGAACATAAAATTTTTGAAGATCAAGGGATCGAAGCTTACCGAGAGTATCAGGTTAAGCACGCTCGGACACCGCTCAATCCTGGTGTAGCCTTTCCGTTTGTCCGTCGCCTCTTGAGTTTGAATGAATACTTTCCGAAAGATAAAGAACCTTTTCGAGTAATTGTCTTATCTAGAAACAGTCCTGAATCAGGCCAGCGTTTTTTTAATTCCTGCAAGTACTACAAACTGCCCATTCGTGGTGGAGCCTTTACTTCAGGCCAACCGACTTTTCCGTACATGAAAGCATACGGGGCCTCACTCTTCTTAAGTGCAAACAGTAAAAGCGTCATCGAAGCCACACAAAAGGGGTATCCGGCCGGCCTGGTGCTTCCCTCGAAAGCACTTGATGACCAAAAAGATAAGGGGTTGAGAATCGCCTTTGACTTTGACGGAGTGGTGATTGATGATGACAGTGAAAAACAATACAAAGAGTCCGGGCTGGAAGGTTTTCAAGATTATGAAAACAAGCATGTCGATTCTCCGCACAATGCTGGTCCTTTAACAGAATTATTTAAAAAACTGGCTTATTTCCAACAGTTGGATATGCAAAGACGAGGGAAAGAGGATCCGTATTATCAACCGGTTATTCGAATTTCCATTGTTACCTCCAGAGGGGCTCCGAGTGAAGAAAGATTGATTACTACGTTAAAGAGTTGGGGGATGAATGCCGCCGAACTCTTTTTAATGGATGGGATGCCAAAGCAGTTTGTTCTTGAACAACTCAAACCGCATATTTTCTTTGATGATCAAATTCAACACTTGCAATCTGCAGCTCACGCTGTTCCAAGTGTTTTGATTCCCTTCGGCGTTACTCGAGAGAATTCCGTTAAAACTCTGATGCAGACAACTGATATTCAGAGGTAGACTTTATCCACAAAGTTATCCACCGATTTAAACCGCTTGAAACCCCTGTAAATTCAGGGGTTTCATATTTAATAATCAGTATTTTGAGTTTTATTTGTCCATTTAAAAAAACTTTATAAATCAATAAGTTAAAAACAACTATCAGAATTATGAGGGTTATTGTTTTTATATTGGAATAACAAATACTTACAGAACTTATTCCGATTAATTCACAAAGTTATCCACAATTTAATTGACAATAGATTCGATGAAATGAGGTAGTAGTTTAGTGTGTTTATGTTATGAGGCGTTAAAAAGAGATTATTGAATTATTCTTTTTATATTAAATTAATAATCGTAATAATAAGAAAGGGATTTTTTGTTGATAAATACCATTTCTATTTATATTTCATATAGTTAGCTTGTTAATATTTATCTTGATTTTTATGTTAAAAGAGATAGGATTGTCTGTTGAATGTTGTGGATAACTTTTTAGAAAATTTTCCTTTCTCTCACTTATCCACAATTTCAATACACTATTCACATTTTTATTCTCAACTTATGCACATGGGTTTGACACACTACACATACTTTTAATGGGCTATACTGAAAACAAACCAATTTTGGGGCTAATCATTATGCGTATTCGATCTTTAGTTTTATCCTTTTCAGCGCTTGCATTAGGCGTTACCGCCTTAAGCGGATGTGTGCCGGTATTAATAGGCGGGGCCGTCGGAACTACGGCTTTTGTTACCACAGACCGCCGGACAACCGGTGCGCAAATGGCCGATGAAGTAATGGAAAAAAGAATTCACTACGAAATCAGCCAGGCTATTCCGAATAATTTGCATTTGACGGTCACGTCCTATAATCGCCGAATTTTGTTAACAGGTGAAGTCGGTACGGAAAGTGATAAGTTAACAGCTCAAAGAGTGGCACAAAATAGTCTTGAAGTAAGTGCTGTTGTTAATGAATTGATGGTGGGACCGGTGAGTTCTGTGGGGCAGCGAATGTCAGATTCAACATTAGCTGGAAAAGTAAGAACTCAGTTGGTGGCGACCTCCGGTGTCTCCTTAAATCAAATGAAGGTTACGGTTGACCGTGGAATTGTCTATTTGATGGGATTGGTCACTCAGGAAGAGGCACAGAAAGCGGCCGATATTGCCTCCCGCGTCTCGGGGGTTAAGTCGGTTGTCACTGTGTTTGATATTTTGACCGATCGTGAGGTTAAGGAGCGCCTGAAGTTAATTTCTCAGCAAAAAGAACCAACTCCGAGCTACACCACTTCCAATAATATTGTTGACGAGTCTTCAACCTCCTCGACTGAAGTTCGGTTACAGTAATTTTTTATTCGGAAGAGCTCGTGCGTTCAATTGTTTTAAGTATTTGGATGCCTGTGGCACTTTTCGTGCTTTGGGGATTAGCTTCGGCCTTTTCCTGGGTTAATCCCTATTTATTGCCTAGTCCAGGCAGTGTCTATTCGGCATTTATTGAGCTCGTCAAGGATGGAACATTATTTGATCATGTAGGGGCTAGTCTAGGAAGAGCTTTCGGTGGATATTTAGCGGCTGCCTGTTTTGCTCTGCCGATGGGTTATTTTTTTGCAAAATATGAATCTCTTCATGTTCAATCGCGTTTAGTTTTAGAAAGTTTGCGGATGATTCCCCCCTTGTCATTAATTCCTTTGTTGATTTTATGGCTCGGAATAGGGGAGTTGGCTAAGTTGACGATTGTGCTGTTGGCCAGTTTTTTTCCGATTTACCTCAATGCTTACAGTGGTTTCAAGCAATTGGACTACCGCTACGGTGAATTGGCTAAAACACTCAATCTGAATACTTTTGAAAAAATTCGTCACATAGAATTTCCAGGTGCTTTACCGGCTGTATTTACCGGCTTACGCCTGGGCTTCGGTTATAGCTGGCGTGCCTTGGTCAGTGCAGAGTTAATTGCCGCGTCTTCCGGTCTCGGATATTTGATTTCGGATGCTTCTGAGATGGCTCGAACGGACCAGGTTTTTGTGGGTATTTTAATGATTGCTGTTTTAGGGATAATCGGTGATACGCTTTTTCAAAGAGCAATTCGAAAAGTTGCGCCGTGGAGTGTGAAATGAGCGCGGTGAGTTTACGCAATGTCAGTTTTCGTTATCCCGGACATGACAATTGGATATTGAATAATTTCTCCCTTGAGATTAAAGAGCAAAAAGTACTGGCGATCATAGGCAAAAGCGGTTGCGGTAAAAGCACTTTGATACGTCTGATTGCTGGTTTGCTTCAACCCAATGAGGGGATCATCACAACGCAGTCCTCGCATCAACTTGGGATGGTTTTTCAAGATCCGAGATTGCTGCCTTGGAAAACCGTTTTTGAAAATGTTGCTCTTCCTATTCGCAATGAATCGATTGAATATCAAAAGCGTATTGTCAGAGAAGTGTTGGAACTGGTGGGGTTAAGCCATACAGAATCCTATTATCCATCTGAACTTTCCGGCGGTATGGCCCAAAGGGCAGCTTTAGCCCGTGCTTTGGTTCAATCTCCCGATATATTATTAATGGATGAACCTTTTGGGGCTCTCGATGCGATTACTCGAGCTCAAATTCAAATGGATTTTGAGAAGATACAGCAAACAAAAAAGATGACCGTTGTTTTAATTACTCACGAAGTGAACGAGGCTGTTCGTTTGGCTGATCAAGTATTGGTCTTGGGTAATACAAAAATTTTGGATGCATTGTCTGTAGATTTGCCTCATCCCAGAGCTGTCACGGATTTGCATGTTATCCAATATGCTGCGAACGTATTGAATTTATTAACAAACTCTTGATAAGAGGTTCAAGATGAAATTGAAAAAATTACTCATGGTTAGCGCTATGGTCTTAACAGGATCGCTCATGAGTGCAGTAGAGGCTGCACCGGACCAGATCAATATTGCCTATGTGAAAGATCCTTTCAACCTTCAAAACATTGTGATGAAACAGCATCAGTCTTTGGAGAAGGAATTTCAAAAAGACGGTATTAAGATCAATTGGGTATCGATTAATTCCGGCGCTCAACAAGCTCAGGCCATGGCTGCAGGGTCATTGGATGTCAGCGCAGTGATGAATACGGCTTCTTTGTTAATGGCCAACGGAGCCGGAAATAAAGTTTTGGTGGCTACCGGGGTGGCCCGTCCGACTCAAGTATTTGCGGTTGTCGGGAAAGCCGGACAGCAGATGAAGATTGAGGACTTAAAGGGCAAAAAGGTTGCCGGTCCTAAAGGCACGGTCTTGCACCAAGTCTTAGTGGCAGCTTTAAAGTCAAAAGGCATGAGCATCAATGATGTCGAATTTATTCAGATGGATCCCAGCAAAGCCTATGCTGCTTTAATGGGTAAACATGTTGATGCTGCACTGCTGGCTGCTTCTTTAATTATTAAGTCCAATCAAGCTGGTGCTAAAACAGTGGTTACGGCTGACGGTTTAGTTAATCCGTTATTGGTCATGGCTGTCAGTGAAAAATTTGCCAAAGAAAATTCAGCTTTATTGGAAAGAATCGTTAAGGTCCATCGTCAAACAACCAAATGGATTTACGAAAACTATGATCAAGCCATCGCAATGGGTGCAAAAGAAGCGGGTGTGAGCTTGCAGGATGCAGACAAGTTGGCTAAGTGGAGTCATTATTTCGATGTCATCACCGATGAAGATTTGCAAAGCTTAAAGTCCGATCAGGCTTTCTTGCTTGAAAACGATATGATGCAAAATAAGGTCAATACTGATCAATTGGTATTGCCGATTGCTCGTCAATAGTTTGTGTTATGTACATCGAAGCTTATGCTTCGATGTATATTTATTTGCTGAACCAAATCATATAAGCATGAATTAGAGCGCCTATTGTCAGTGTCAGCGCAAAGAGAACCTCTAGTTTTACGGTTGCAAACAGAGTGGAATTCAGTTCGTAACCACTTTTTGTCGTTAAATCCAACGGCAATTTCCAGGCTTTTATTAGGGTAATAAAGACCAGTAAATAGGGGTATCGTGTCCAATCCATGACCACAATACAAAGAATAAGGGCGTAGGGCGTAAAGAGCATAAGCCGATACGCAGCGATTGTCAGAGACCTTCCCAATACAACAGCCATGGTATAGCGCTTTATTGATTCATCGTGTTCACGGTCCCTGAAATTATTGACGCATAAAACAGCCGCAGCAATTAGACCTAGAGCACAACCGACAATCAAAATATTGACTGAAATATCCTGCACCTGAAGATAATATGTACCGGATGTAGCAACTAATCCGAAGAAAATAAAGACCACTATTTCGCCATAGGGGGAGTAGGCAATAGGTCTAGGTCCTCCCATGTAGAGATAAGCGGCTGCAATAGAAGCTAAGGTAATGAATAGAAAAAACCAGTGTGTGAGATAGATGAAGTAAAGAGTTATGGCTATTCCGATAACCGCAGCAACACGAATGCCTAGCTCAACTTCTTTTATGCTCAGTAAACCTAAGGATGTTGCACGAGGCAACCCCTTTCGGTTAGATCGCTCGGCTTTTCTTTTAGTGTAACCGGCATCATTTTCCATATTGGTAATGGCTTGCATAACAATCGCTAACAAGCCGGTCAAAATGGCAGTGACGGGGGCAATAAAGCCGGTATCGGACAAACAAACCGCCAACGAAGCAAGAACAGGGGCAACAGCGACCCCAAAAGTCTTTGGACGAATAGCCAGCAACCAGGCACCGACAGAATGCGCAGCTACATTTTCCGGATTCATTACAGTACAACCTTGACCATCGGATGATGCGTTAAAGCCATATAAATCGAGTCCAGTTGCTCCCGACTGGTAGCGTGTACAACAACGTGTAATGCTTCGTATCGACCTTGCTTACTCGGTCGCCTGGCAATGGTTTCAGGATTAAAAAGCGGGTCGAACTCTTTAACGAGTTCACCGACGGTTTTAGCAAACTCCGGGTCTGAAAATCCCATTACTTTGATGGGGAAATCACAAGGAAACTGCAGTAATTCTTTTTCTTGATTTGTCATATCGTTATTGTATTCCGAAGATAGCTTTGAGACGTTGAAATTGACGGCGCCAGAAGTTGGATTTCTGAACATCATGCAATGCAACCAATTCACTCTTGGCAACGACTTTTTCATTAAAAGAAATGGTTATCTCACCAATTTTTTCCCCCTCTTTAATGGGGGCAACCAAAGGATCCAATCGAGTCACCTTGGCTGAAAATCCCTTAATACCCTTTTGCAAAATAGCATCTCGCGGTAAAGTGACATAGACATTTTCTCTGACGCCTACTCGAACTTTTCCGTCATCGGTCAGTTCTACAGGGATTCGGTCAATCGTCTCCCAGGCCGGATAAAGTAATAAAGTTTTGTAATTATCTGCTCCCCAATTCACTAATTTCATGGTGTCATCAGTATTTTGCCGGGATGTTTCAGCATTCATGACAACAGCTAACAGTTCTCTGGAAAAACGAGTGTCGGCTTCGAGATAGTCACGGGAATAATAAATGACACTATTCCAATTTTTCATTTGAAAATTGGAACGGTGTAATCCTCTTATAGAATCTGTACGCCACAAAAATATATTGCTGTTATTGTGATCCAGCACGCCATTGTTGATGGTTTGAATGGTCCACATCTCATTTAATTGAGGACAATCGTTTAATAACGCATTAGCCAAAATCAGTGTGTCACGAGCGGTTGTGTACTGATTTTTGTCTTGAGTGCCGATCAAAGAGACGTAATGAGTATTGTTCATGCCAAGATTTTTGGCATTTTCATTCATTTTTGCGACAAATTGATCAATAGTTTTATAGGTACCTTCTGCAAGCGCAACTGCAGCGTCATTAGCTCCCATCACGGCGATAGCTTTTTGCAAATCTTCTACTCGAACTTTTTGATTAGGTTCAAGATAAAATCTTGCTGCGTTAAGTGGAGGGATAGATAAAGCATCATTGTTGACAGTGACGGATGTTCCTCTGTCAATCACTTTGTCTGCAATAGCTTTTTCGGCTGTGTAGAGCACCATCAACAAAACGCTGTTGCCGGGATTAAGGCGAGTGTCCGCATTTTTGTTGGCAAGTGTCGTGTTGGTTAACCGATCAACAAGAATCCATGATTGGGATTGAAGTTGTGGAGATGAAGCTGCGGAGGCAGTGTTTATAAAACCAAACGCAATACAAAGTAAAATCAGCAGCTGTTTTATCATTCTGTGCAATATCATAAGGGCTTATCAGAAAAAGCAGACTTCATTCTAGAGTAAGCGAATAATTTTAAAGGCTTTTTTAAAAAAAGTTACGACTCTTTGTAGAATTTTTCAGAAAATTTGAGAGAGCAGGAAAAATATGACTATTTCAGATCCCATTTCATACGAGTGTGTCAGTGAAACCGGGTCCACCAATTCTGATCTTTTAGAGAGAATCAGAAAAGAAGGGCTTTCTCACACAGTGGTTCTGAGAGCCCTCCGACAAACTCAAGGCAGAGGGACGAGAGGACGAACCTGGAGCGGGAATGTAGATTGCCTGATGTTTTCCGTGGCGATTCCGATCGGAAATAATCTTCAAATAATGTCAGGTATTACCTTGGCTATTGGCGCTCATGTCGTGCTGGCTTTAAGAAAAAGAGGAATCAACGCTGAAGTTAAATGGCCCAATGACATTTTGCTAAACGGGAAAAAATTAGCCGGTATTCTGGTCGAAAGTGCTAAGGGACCGAATCATCAGTACTCATTAGTGATCGGGATAGGTTTTAACTTAAAAACACAAAATTGTTCCTCTGACTATGGTCATGCAAGTTTGTCAGACGTTGGGTTGCCTACAATGGATTTTGATGCCCAATACTGGTTATCTATTTTGGTCGATGGCATATTGGAATCTGTCCGTGAAGTGAACAATTGCGGCTTAGGACCGACAGTGGCACTCTGGGATAAAATTATGGCTTATAAAAATCAAGTGGTTTTGATTTTTGAGGAAGAAGAAGCCCCCTATGAGGCTACTTTGGTGGGAATTGATTCAAAGGGACATCTTTTAGTCCGCAGCGATAACGGGATAAAGACATTGATTTCCGGAACCATCAGTCTTCGATTAAAGAAATGAATTTATTAATTGATTTAGGAAATACTGCGCTGAAATGGGCAACTTCGGATGATCCCGAATCCCCTCATACCATTGTGCATGGGGGGTCTCATCACTTTTTTGAAAAATTACGCAATGCGTTGAAAGAAAAACCCTTTGCACACGTTTACGGCTGTTACGTGACTTCCAGAGATTTAACGCTGTCGGTAACCAGACTGATCGAGTCTTTCGGAATAAAAGTGACTTGGTTAAAAGCCCAAGATTGTTTTAACGGTCCATTTTCCCTAGTGAATTCTTATAAAACGCCTGTGCAATTGGGGTCTGACCGTTGGCATGCCGCTATTGGAGCCATCAGTTTTTTACCTTCTCAACCTCTGTTAGTTGTTCATGTAGGGACCGCAACGACTGTTGATTGCGTTTTTCCGAAAGACGGGAAGATGATTTTTGCAGGCGGACGCATTGCGCCCGGTGTAGTCTTGATGCGGGACAGTTTGGTGACGGGGACGGCGACATTGCCTAAAGCCGATGGTGATTATGAAGATTTTCCAACCGATACCATGACTGCAATCGTGACCGGAATTGTTGATTCACAATTAGGTTTGATAGAAAGAGGGATGCGGGTGATGCAGTCACATGGTTTTGAACCCACTCTGGTACTGGCCGGTGGAGCGGCAAGCCGTTTTGCCCCTTATTTAAAAAAAGAATTTCCTAAAAGTATCGTCAAACACAATTTGGTTTTGAGGGGTTTGGCTTTGCGGGCGGAAAGCGAGATGCTGGCATGAGAAATTTTGCAATTATTTTGTGTTTAATTTGTGCCGGCATTTATGGCTGGGATGCATTTGAAAAATGGTTGGACATGTCCGATGAAGCGTCTTTAAGCTCAGGGGGTGTTTCTCATAAACAGCCGGAAGTTTTTCCTTCGGCTATGAAAAATATTGTCCCGATTCACGATGTGAATCAATATATTGCTCGTGAAAAAGCCTTATCGGAGCAAAAATTTCAAAGGCAAGAACAACTTCGACAGGCTTTGTTGGAACAACAGCAAAAGCAACAGGAGCAAGAAAAAGCTGCTCGCTCATCTGTACCGCCCATTCCGATTCCTAATCAGGAGAACGTCGACTTAAGAACTGAACCGCAATCATTTTGCTTTAAGGTCGGACCTGTTTCTACAGCAAAATTACCATCGATAAATCGTTCGATAGAGCGGGCCGGGTTATTAGAAGCTGTTCGGGTGGAGTCTATTTTGTCGGCGGATTCTTTTGTCGTATTTATTATTCCGACTTCGACACAAAAAGGTGCTCAGGCTTTGGCCCAACAGATGAAAAAAAAGGGTTTCCAGAATGCTTCGGTAATTACCAAGGGACCTTTGCTCAACGCCGTGCAACTGGGAGAGTTTTCTAATGAAGAGCAGGCTCAGTTTTTTTTTGAGCAAGCTAAAGCCCGCCTGAATATGAGTGACTTACGTGTCACACGAATGATCGGACAACCGACTGAACAAGTAAACCTGATTTTTTCCTCATTAACCGATTCGCAGGTTCAAGCTTTAAGAAGGGTTTGCAGTGAAAACCGACAAACCCTTCAATCCTGCGAGTTTTAGGATAGTCCTTGCAACACTACAGCCAATTGCTCCGCGGTGTGCTGTGCCAGTGTGTGCAGTTGTTGCAATCTGCTATCGGAGACCTCACGCTGTTTAGGCCCCCAAATTGATTCGGGAAAATGGGAATCATCCTGATATCGAGCAATGAGATGCCAGTGTAAGTGGGGAACCATGTTGCCGAACTGTGCCCAGTTCATTTTGTCGGGTTTCATTTGTTCACGAACGACCTTTTCAACTATCAATAAGACCCACAGAAGTAATTGCTGATCTTTTTCAGACAGATCGGACATCTCAGCCACATGTTCATTCCATATCACACGGAAATAACCCGGAAAGTTATGATCATGAACTTGAATGACCCGCAGTTTTTCATTTTTCCAAATAACGTTCTCGTTTTCAGGATGACATAAAACGCAGTTCACGATAATCTCCTTAGTGGATAGGCCGATAGTAAGAGCCGGATTGAATAGTGTCTCCCTCAATCAGTTCCACACCGCCAGCTCCATCATCGACCAGACGGTAATCCCATTTTTTTCGTCCGCTCGAATCTTCAAGCCAAACCGCCACAGGCCAATCCAGTTCATCTAAATTACTGTTGATATAGTCTTTTGCCTCTAAAACGGTTGCGAAGTTTTCAACAAAATCTCCGTAATCCACGATCACCTCAGTGACCACATCCCGTCTCATAACTATTCTCCACAACTGCGATGAATGGCATCGGCCATCACGGCGGTCAACTTCTTCGTATATTCAATATCGAGAGACTCGTTGGGAGCGTGAGCGTTTGATTGAGGACCTAATACGCCGGTTAAAACAAAGGCTCCTTCAGGGAACAGCTCTTCAAAAGTATTGATAATGGGAATGGAGCCGCCCTGTCCCAGGAATACGGCTTCCTTGCCGAAAATAGCTCGGGCCGATTCATTAAATTGGTTTTCGACTTCCTTGGCGTTATCTTTTGCTGTCCATCCAGGGTGATTTTCCGGATATTGCCAGGTGACTTGGCAACCATAAGGAATATTGCGGGTCAGCGCATGAGCAATATCTTTTTCAGCTGCCGAGAAGTCAATGTCCGGGGGTAATCTCATGGAAACTCGGAGGGCGACAGAGCTTTGAATGACGTTACCGGCATCTTCAATTCTGGGTAATCCGTCCATGCCCGTGATGGTAAGAGCCGGTTTCCAGGTTTCCTGAACTAAAATTTCATGGTTTGTAGTGCATTTTGTATGGACACCTGGCAACAAAGGTGCATGATTCCAAACTAAATCCCCTAAGACATCGGCTGCTCTTTTGAGCTGGTCAATACGTCGTTGGGGAATATCGGCATAACAGGACGAAATTTTCACAAACCCTGAGATCGGATCATGCAAGCGGGCAACAAGAGCCTGAGCAATCGCAAAGGGATCAGGAACCATACCTGAGTACGTTCCCGAATGTACGCCGTAATGCATACTTTGTACCCGTAATGTGCCTGAAATGACGCCGCGTACAGACGTACTCAACCAAACATGTTCGTAATCACCGCAATGATTATCGAGAATGATAAAAAATTTAGGTTTACCGAAACGGTCTTTCAGTTTCTTTAGGAAATAAGGCAAGTCATTGGAGCCGGACTCTTCCTGAGTTTCAAAAATACCCACTATGCGAGGATGAGAAAGATTGAGCGCTTTCAAACCATACACGCAAGTAATCATTGAAAATAGGCTATAACCGTCATCGGCTGCGCCTCGACCATACAATTTTCCGTTTTCCACAACCGGGGTCCAAGGTCCCAAGCCTTCTCTCCAACCGCCGGCTTCCGGTTGCTTATCCAAATGACCGTAAAAAACTACGGTTTCGGATTGATTCTGAACAGTTCCAGGGATATCCACTAACAGACAAGGAGTTTTTCCCTCTTCTCGAATGATTTCTGTTTGAGCCTGAGGTAAAACCTTCTTGATCCATTCTTGTCCGAGCTCACAACACTCATCTAAAAAACCGTGTTCTTTCCAGAGTCGGTCATAGGCTGTAGATTTTGCAGGGATACGGATATAGCGCATGAGAGCCGGTTGAGCTTCGGACTCCCAAAATTGATTGATGACTTCTTGTAATTGCATTTTCAACTTCCTAAGGAATTTGAACAGGGACTAGTTTTTTACCGAGTCTATTACCCAAAGCAGAGGCCTGTTGTAAAGCTTCGTCTTTAGAAGCATACTGACCTACCGTCACCCTGTAGAGGTTACCATCCGGGTAGATAACAGTCGGCAGATTAAGTTGCGTCTGAACCGTTTGGGCGTAATTTCGAGCATTGGCTTCCGAGCCAAATGCTCCGAGTTGAATACACCATTGAGTGGCCGAAGAAGAGGAGGCAACATCAGTATTGATCAGATCGACTTCGGTGCTGACCATTTCGTTTTTGGCAGCTTCGGTTAAGTTTACGGCTCCTGCCAGATCATCGGGAACATCATCCAGTCTGAAAGAGGTAGCCGGGGAAGACTCGACCACAATTGTGTTGGGCTGAATCGATTTTTGAGTGTTTTGAGGCAGTTGCGACGGGTTTTGACTTTGGTTTTGGTTTATTGTCTTGGCAACATTGGCTGCAACACCGATCACACTGGCGATAGCGGCAATGTCAGCACTGTTATCACTGACTTTGCTGTCATCAATAAGTTTGATCAATCCGCCGGAAGAGGCAGGAATGCGCCCGTTTTTAATATCAGCCATTCGAATACGCTCGACCTTCACGGGAGCGGTTCCGTTTTTTACGTAACCTAATTTGCTGGCTGCTGCGTAGGAAAGATCGATGATACGATCGTCCACAAACGGGCCTCGGTCATTGACTCTGACAATGACGCTCTTACCGTTTTTAAGATTGGTCACCTTGGCGTAACTTGGCAACTCCATGGTTTTATGAGCGGCTGTCATGGCGTACATATTGTAGATTTCACCGGTTGAAGTTTTTCGACCATGAAATTTTTTCCCGTACCAGGAGGCCGTTCCTCTTTCAGTCATAGGTTTGTCGCCGGTTACCGGAACGTAACGCCTTCCACCGATTACATAAGGTTTGTTGGCTCCGCTGTGCGGTTTTTCATATTTTGGAACAGCGTCAGGCAAATGACTGTAATTTGAATCAGCAAAAAATCCGGACGGAGGCCCATCGTCTTGATAATAACCCCCGCTTGAACAGGATGATAAGGCGAGAACAGAGGCAATAACTGCCAGTCCTGTAAACAGTGGAAACTTAGCCATAACTTTGGAAAATCAGGATAGTGGATTGATTATTGCCCAAGTTTTTCTTAAAAGCAAAGCCGGAAACACGGTGATACCTTAATTTTTTGAAGGTTGATTCGGATGAAAAATGAAACTCAAAGTCATTTAAAAAGGTTGGAAAATCATTAAAATTGACCAGTTAGCCATCTATTCGGTCTACTGAGAACTGAGGGTGGTTTGTTTTATGACAAGAGCGGGACCGTTCCCGTTCATACTGGAATTATCTATGACTTTGGCTCTTGAAGACATTCGTCGAATTGCCAACCTCGGTCACCTTGAACTCAATGACCAAGAGGCAGAGCGCATGCAAGGCGAATTGAACAATATTTTCAAAATGATTGAACGCATTCAGGCTGTGGATACCGAAGGGGTAGAACCGATGCCTCATCCTCACGATGGCTCTCAACGTCTGCGTGACGATATTGTGCGAGAAGTCAACGATCGTGAAAACAACATGAAAAATGCCCCTGAACAAGCAGAGGGTCATTTCTTGGTTCCGCAGGTGATTGAATAATGGCAAACGAACTTTTTCACGCTTCTGTCGTCGAGCTCAGCGACAAGCTTGCCCGTAAGGAAGTCTCGGCAGTTGAATTGGCCCAAGTCTATCTGGACCGTATTGAGCAAAACAAAGATCTGAATGCTTTTCTGGATGTTCGTCCTGAAGTGACATTGGAGCAGGCCCGTCAGGCCGATAAGCGCATTGCAAACGCAACCGCAGGCCGTTTGACCGGTATTCCAATTGCACATAAGGACCTTTTTGTGACCAAGCAATGGGCAACAACAGCAGCCAGTAAGATGCTTGAGGGCTACATGAGTCCCTTTGATGCTACTGTTGTCGAAAATTTAGATCGTGCCGGTATGGTTTGCCTGGGTAAGCTCAATTGT
Source organism: Parasutterella secunda (assembly GCF_016901835.1). Classification (GTDB taxonomy): domain Bacteria; phylum Pseudomonadota; class Gammaproteobacteria; order Burkholderiales; family Burkholderiaceae_F; genus Aphodousia; species Aphodousia faecavium. The sequence continues at coordinate 79,812 of NZ_JACJKX010000001.1, forward strand.
GATGAGTTTGCAATGGGGAGCGGAAACGAAAATTCCGCCTTCGGTAATGTGTTGAATCCTTGGAACAAAGATTGTGTACCGGGTGGTTCTTCCGGTGGCTCCTCAAGTTGTGTGGCAGCCAGCCTGGCGCCGGTAGCAACGGGTACCGATACCGGCGGCTCTATTCGTGAACCGGCAGTCTTTACCGGTGTAACGGGGTTAAAGCCGACTTATGGTCGCCCCAGCCGTTATGGTGTTATTGCCTTTGCTTCCAGTCTTGATACTCCGGGGCTTCTGGCTCGCTCTGCTGAGGATTGCGCTTGGGTTCTCAATGAAATGATTGAGTTTGACCCGAAAGATTCAACTTGCGTTGATTTACCCAAGGAAGATTTCACGCGTTGCCTTGGCATGAGTATGGACGGCGTGAAAATCGGCGTGCCCCGTAAGTGGTTTGCCGAAGGGTTGGACGAGGAGCTTGCTGCCAGTATCGAAGAGGCCATTCAGACTTACGAGAAAATGGGAGCCAAAATCGTTGACATTGAGTTGCCGACGGTTGATTTAGGCGTGCCCGTTTACTACGTTGTGGCCTGTGCCGAAGCTTCCTCCAACCTGAGCCGCTATGACGGAGTGCGATACGGTTACCGTGCCAAACACTACAGCGACATTCAGGACATGATCAAACGCAGTCGTTCGGAGGCTTTAGGTCCGGAACCTCAGCGTCGTATTATGATCGGTACCTATGTGCTTTCTCACGGCTACTACGATGCCTATTACATCAAGGCGCAACGTGTTCGTCGCTTGATTGCCAACGAGCTCAATGGTGTTTGCAAGGAAGTTGACGCCATCATCAGTCCGGCAGCAACCGGTCCTGCCTATCATTTCGGAGAAAAGAGTAATCCGGTTCAGGCCTATTTAAGTGACCTTTATACCATCCCGGTTTCGTTGGCGGGTCTGCCCGGTATCGGCATGCCCTGTGGTATTCACTCCAGTGGTCTGCCTCTCGGTTTTCAGTTGGTGAGTGCTCGTTTTAATGAAGCTAAGCTTTTAGGTATCGCTCATCGTTATCAGTGTGAAACGGATTGGCATAAGCGTATTCCGGCCGGTTACTGATAGGGGAAGAATTATGCAATGGGAAGTAGTGATCGGTCTTGAGACGCACGTACAGCTTTCTACCAAGACCAAAATTTTTTCAGCGGCTTCAACTGATTTTGGTGCCGAACCCAACACTCACGCATGTGTGGTGGACTTGGCTTTACCCGGTACGTTGCCGGTGTTGAATAAAGGGGCTGTGGAAAAGGCCATGAAGTTCGGCTTGGCCATTGGTGCTAAGGTTGCCCCTCGCTCTATTTTTGACCGTAAAAATTATTTCTATCCTGATTTACCGAAAGGGTATCAAATCAGTCAGTTTGAGTGGCCTATCGTGATCGGCGGTCAGGTTTCTTTTATGGTGACGCCCAAAAAGGGTGAGCCGTACATGAAAACACTGAATCTGACGCGTGCACACTTGGAAGAAGATGCCGGCAAGAGTGTTCACGGTTTGGAAGTGGGACAAAGCGGGATTGACTTAAACCGTGCAGGTACGCCGTTACTTGAAATTGTGACCGAACCGGAGTTGCGCTCTGCAGAAGAAGCCGTCGCTTACGCACGTACTTTACATGCTCTGGTCGTATGGCTTGGTATCAGTCATGGGGATATGCAAAACGGTAATTTCCGCTGTGATGCCAACGTCAGTGTTCGCCCTGTCGGGCAGAAGGAATTCGGAACACGCTGTGAAATTAAAAATTTAAACTCTTTCCGTTTCCTGCAAGAGGCCATCGAGTATGAAGTTCGTCGTCAGATTGAATTGATTGAAGACGGCGGAAAAGTTGTTCAGGCAACGCGTTTATATGATCCTGATACAGGAGAAACGCGTCAGATGCGATCTAAGGAAGATTCGATGGATTACCGTTACTTCCCGGATCCCGATCTTTTGCCGTTGGATATTTCCGAGCAGTGGCTTGAAGAAGTTCGTTCGAGCATGCCTGAGTTGCCCGATCAGATGCGAGCTCGTCTGATAAAAGACTTCGGTTTATCGGAATACGATGCTTCAATTCTGACAGCTTCTAAGGAAGTGGCAGATTACTACTTGGCTGTTGCCGATAAGGTCAGCGATAAGAAGATTGCTGCCAACTGGGTGATGGGTGAAGTTTCGGCTGCTTTGAACCAAAAAGACATGAGCATTGAAACTTTGCCGGTGACAGCAGAAAAATTAGCTGCTTTGATTAATCGTGTTTTGGATAACACGATTAACAACAGAGGGGCAAAGAAGATTTTTGCTGCCATTTTGGAAGGCAATGCCGCCAGTGTGGATGACTTGATTGATCAGTTAGGTTTGAAACAAATCTCGGATACCGGAGCGATTGAGAAAATTGTCGATGAAGTGATCGCCAATAATCCCAAGAATGTTGAAGAGTTCCGTGCCGGCAAAGAAAAAGCTCTGAATGGTCTGGTCGGACAAGTGATGAAGGCCAGTAAAGGAAAAGCTAATCCGGCTCAAGTCAATCAGCTGCTCAGAAAGAAGTTGGCTTAAAAAAATTCCCCGACTTTTTGAGGGTAGGGGAACATTAAGCCTGAAAACCCAGGCCGTCAGGCGCCGTAACGATTACGATATGCTTGGACGGCCTCTTTGTATGCACGAGCCTCTCTTGCCTTGGGGGTATCTTCATCCATAAAGGCAAGCAAATCTTTGAGGTTGATAATCGAAATGACCGGCATATGGAAAGTGTTGATGACGTCCTGAACGGCAGAAACTTCGGTCATTTGTTCCGCATTGCCGCCTTTTTCCATACGATCTAAAGCAATTAAAACCCCGCTGGCTTGCGCGCCTGCGGCTTGAATTAATTTGACGGATTCACGCACGGAGGTGCCGGCAGAAATCACATCGTCAATCACGATAACCTTACCTTTGAGCGGAGAGCCGATGATCATGCCGCCTTCACCATGATCCTTAGCTTCTTTTCGGTTAAAGGCATAAGGGATGTCGCATCCCATTTCCGCCAATTTGACTGCAACGGCAGCGGCCAAAGGAATGCCTTTATAAGCCGGTCCGAAGATCATATCAAATTCAATTTTTCCCTCTTGGCGGGCGCTCAGAAGTGTTTGGGCGTAAAACTCCGCCAATTTGCCGAGAGTTTTACCGGTATTAAAAAGACCCAGATTAAAGAAGTAGGGCGATAAACGGCCTGCTTTGGTTTTAAATTCTCCGAAACGCAATACGTTAGTATTCAGAGCAAATTCGATAAATTCGTGTTGTAAAGACATAATATGAGTCCGACAAAATTCGTAATGATTCAGGATAATTACCCAAAGAACAAATTTTAACGAGAAAACAAATGTTGCGCATTATTACCTTCAACGCCAATGGGTTGCGCTCGGCAGCCAAAAAGAATTTTTGGTCTTGGTTCGATCAACAACAGGCAGACATTTTATGTGTGCAGGAACTCAAAGGACAGGAGTCTGATTTTACTGACGAGGTTTTGCACCGAGATGGCTATCACCTTTATATGCACACGGCCCAAAAGCGCGGTTACTCGGGCGTAGCACTTTACAGCCGTGTTCAACCGAAATCGGTTCAAATCGGATTCGGTAATGAAGAGTTTGATGCAGAGGGGCGTTACGTCCGGGCAGAATTTGAAGATTACGTGGTTATTTCCGTGTATTTCCCATCAGGAACCAGTTCAGACGATCGACAGGAAGCAAAATTTCGCTTTTTAGATGTATTTAAAACGCATCTCAAAGAAATCAAGGCGTTGAATAAGGATATTGTTTTTTGTGGTGATATCAATATTGCCCATAAAGAAATAGACCTGAAAAATTGGAAAGGTAATCTGACACACTCTGGCTTTTTGCCTGAAGAAAGACAATGGCTGACGGATCTGTTTTCTGATGATTGGGTTGATGTTTTCCGTTATCTTGAACCGACCAAAGAGCAATATACTTGGTGGAGTCAAAGAGGACAGGCGCGAGCTAAAAATGTCGGATGGCGTATTGACTATCAGATCGCAACGCCCGGATTGGCAAGCAAGGCCTGTCGGACATCTGTATACAGTGAAGAAAAATTCTCCGATCATGCTCCGTTAACAGTGGACTATGAGGTTTAAACCGTGAAGTTGGAACAAGTGTTATTCAGCCAGGGGTTCGGAACACGTCACGAGTGTTACGGCTTAATCGTTCAGGGAAGGGTCGCTATTGAGGGACAGACTTTAACGGATCCTTGGATGGATGTTGACACAAATGCTCTGGAATTTAGCGTTGATGGGGTTAGTTGGCCTTACTTTGAAAAGGCTGTGATTGCATTGAATAAACCGACCGGTTATGAATGTTCCCGAAAGCCGATCCATCATCCGTCAGTCATGTCATTATTGCCTGCACCTTTACGAAATCGTGGAGTGCAACCCGTCGGTCGACTCGATGAAGACACGACGGGGTTGTTGATTCTGACCGATGACGGAGCACTGCTGCACAGGCTCACCCATCCTAAAAAACATGTCGCCAAAATTTATAGAGTGACAGCAAAACACCCGATGGATGAAACAATGTTTCATCAGCTTCTTACCGGAGTTGTGTTGGACGGAGAAAAGGAAAAAGTTGCAGCCGATGCTATCGAACAAAAGAGTGATAGGGTATTTGAGATGAAAATTACCCAGGGTAAATATCACCAGGTTAAACGCATGGTTGCGGCGGTTGGGAATCGGGTGCAAGCATTGCACCGTATCAGTGTCGGTCACTATACACTTTCAGAAGAATTGTCTGAAAAACAATGGTGTTTTATCCGTAAAGAGGATTTGATTTAACCATGTCGACAGAATCTGGCCGCTCATCCTGGTTGTCAGCTTGGCGAATTTATACCCGGGCTCAAACCCTCAGAATGTTTTTTCTCGGGTTTGCCTCCGGATTGCCGCTTCTGCTCGTGTTGGGGACATTGTCGTTTTGGCTTCGAGAGGCGGGGGTTGAACTCAGTACTATCGGAATGGTGACATGGGTAGGGTTGGCTTACGGATTTAAATGGGCCTGGGCACCTCTTGTTGATCGATTGAAACTACCGATCCTGACAGCTTATTTCGGGCGCAGACGAGCGTGGTTACTATTTTCTCAACTGTCGGTAACGATATGTCTGGTCGCCATGGGTTTGACAGACCCGCAGCAAAATCTGATGTTGATGATTGTGTTTACGACATTGACCGCTTTCTTTTCTGCGACTCAAGACATTGCGTTGGATGCTTATCGAATTGAAAGTGCTCAATTGTCTGAACAGGCGGCTTTAGCGGCTATGTATCAAACCGGTTACCGTTTGGCGATGATATGGGCCGGTGCCGGGGCATTGGCATTGGCGGCCTTTTTTACCTCAACCGACTCACAGTATGACCCCTTAGCGTGGCAGTGGGCTTACATGGTGATGGCTTCGAGTATGGTTGTCGGTCTGGTAACTGTCTTGCTTTCACCCGAACCCACCCGAGAGGTCAGCCGCCATACAACAGATTTGACAGTCACTCGTCTGCAGCACTGCAAACAAGCGCATCCGGACTGGCCAGAGCGTAAAACTCGTCTGGCTGTTTGGTTTTATGAAGCCGCCTGTTTGCCATTCATTGATTTTTTCACTCGCTATCATTGGCATGCGGCCGTGATTTTGGCATTGGTGGCGACTTATCGAATTTCTGATGTTGTGATGGGAGTAATGGCCAATCCGTTTTATCAGGATCTGGGTTTCAGTAAAGAAGAAGTGGCCGCAGTTTCTAAAGTTTTCGGTGTTGTGATGACATTGTTGGGGGCGTTTATCGGAGGCATGATCAGCACTCGACTTGGCGTTATGAAAACACTGTTTTTAGGCGGATTGCTGTCTGCGATCACGAATCTGTTGTTTTCTTGGTTGGCAACTCAGGGACATCACCTGCCTTACCTGATGATAACGGTCAGTGCTGATAATTTAGCGGCAGGCATCGCCTCGGTGGCTTTTTTAGCCTACCTTGCAGGCTTGACCAACACGGCTTACACGGCCACTCAATATGCCCTTTTCAGTTCCGTGATGTTGCTGTTGCCGAAATTTTTAGCCGGATTTTCCGGTTTTGTCGTTGAAAGCATCGGCTACAGTCTGTTTTTCGTTTCCACAGCACTGATCGGGGTACCGGTCTTAGTCCTGGTAGCCTGGGCAGCCTACCTGGAACACCGACGAAATATTAATGGCGTCGACGACTCGAGCGATTAATACCTTGTCCTTGCTTTTTATCGTCCGAAAATCCTCGAGTAACCGAAGCAATCTGTTTGATGCAGATTGCAATATCTTCAATAGCATCATCAAGATTTTCAAGAGGCGACTCTGACAGCAGCTCATCTCTGACCGAGGCAAAGTCTCCGATTTCTTCTTCAGGAAGATGGCGCCATACGCCAACCAGTGCGGAAGTTACTTCCGGGTTGTCGGAATCAAGCAAACCGCTCCACTTCTGAGCTGCAGTTAAGAAGCCGGAAGCAAACGGTTGTAACGCAACAATCTCATCTTCGCCGGTTAAAGGCTCTCCGTTATCATCTTCCGGGTCGAACACAATGGGATCGATGGGTTGTCGTTGTGCTAAGCGATGATTAATTTCGCGATAGCGTCTGTAGAGCAATTCCTCCAGTCTGGTTTGAAGAGGTTCTTTCAAAACAGAAGGTTTGGCAGTAGGGGCACAGAAAATCAACGGCATCCACTCTGTGGGGGGTACCTCTTGAGGAAGTAAGCACAAAGCTGTCAGAAAGCCATCGGCTTGAGAAGCGTCCATGGCCAGACTGTCTTCATCTAATTGAGCCAGTAATTCGTCGAGTTCGACGAATTCGTCATCTTTCAGAGCACGATTTAAAGAGTGAGACGCCATCATTGAAAATCTCATAGCAGTTTTCCTACTGCCGATTATAAAATGACGGATGAATCAAAAAAGAAAGTGAGGGTATTTAGAAATGGCAGTTGTTGTTTTTCGCTCTAAAGTTACCGGCGAAGTCATCATGATGAGAAACCATGTTGAACCGATTTTTAAGCAAGCCGGAATTGTTTTTCATGATAAAGGAGCATTTCTGGCGGAAGATTTGCCGGCAGTCATTCAGTCACTGGAAAAGGTAATTGACGCAGTGGCTCAAAACGAGGTACCGGAAGATGAGGACGAAGCAAAAGAAAAACCCGCCATGCTTGCTGCAGTCGGTATTCGTACGCGGTTCTACTCCCTATTAAAACTTTTGCGAAAAGCAGCCGATAAGGGAGTGAATGTCCACTGGGAACCTTTGTCCTAATTTCTCCAGAATGCTCGGGTAAAGATTACGAAGACCGTAAATAACTCAAGACGGCCGACAAACATACAGAAAGAACCCACCCACAGATGCAAAGGACTGCAGGCAGCGTAGTTACCGGCCGGCCCCACATCCCCTAAGCCGGGACCGGCGTTGGCTATGCAAGCGATGACTGTTGAAAAAGCTTCGGTTAAATCTACACCCGAGAACATAATCAGCATTGTGCACGTGCACACCACTATGATGTGCAAAGCAAAAAATGCCGAAACATTGCCGATAATATTTTCAGGGATAGTGAGTTTGCCTAATCTCAGCGGTAAATAATCTCGAGGTCTTAACAGGGTATGCAGGCACAAAACCGCCTGTTTGATAAAAATTAACAGTCGAAGCATCTTTACACCGCCTCCGGTTGAACCGGAGCAGGATGCAAAAAGGCTGCCGATCAGCAGTAAAAAGCCTATTGATGAAGGCCAAAGCTCGTAATTTTCAGTGGTGTATCCGGTCGTTGAAAATAGAGACGCAACGTTAAACAATGCGTGACGCAGCGTGGTTTCCCAGGAGGGATAGACGTGGTTGACGCTTAAAATACCAAAAACAATGAGAACCCCGGCCAATAGAACCAGGCACCATGCACGTGCTTCAATATCCGTGAAATAGGTTGAAATGGAACGTTGCCGCCAGGCCGTGAAGTGAAGCGAGAAATTAAAGCCTGAAAAAATCATAAAACCGACAGCAACCATTTCAATCGCCGGCGAGTTAAAGTAGCCGATACTTTGATCATAGGGCGTAATTCCGCTCAGGCTCATTGTTGTGAACATAAACATAACGGAATCATCCCAATTCATGCCGGCCCAGTGGTATGCGGCAACGCAAGCGATAGAAGCGAGAATATAAATGACGTAAAGAGCTTTGGCTGTATCGGCAATACGAGGAGTCAATCGGTCATCTTTGAACAGATTGGAATTTTCAACCTTAAAAAGTTGAGCACCCCCGACCCCCAACAGAGGCAGGATGGCTACGGCCAAAACAATGATACCCATACCACCGAGCCAGGATAAGAGACAGCGCCAGTAGTTCAGAGACAGCGGCAGATCGGATAAATTGGTCAGGGCGGTTGCTCCGGTTGTTGTTAAACAGGAAACCGCTTCAAAAAAGATCCGATAGTAGGCAATATCCGGCAGCAATAAGGTCAGTGGAAGAGAGCCGACCAGTGCAGCGGACAGCCATGACAACGTGACAAGAAGAAAGCCGTCTCGAGGTTCTAATTCTCTTTTAAAACGTTTGGTTGAAAAAAGAAGAAATAAACCGATAGTTAGCGTCACAGCAGCAGAAAGTCCGAACTCGGACAAAACGTCCTCTCCGTCCCGATAAGCAATAGCAAGAGGAAGAAGCTGAGCCCCGGCCAAAATGATCAGCAAAGGGCCCAAAGCGTTCAAAACGGGCAGAATCAGTCGTTTTTGAGTTCGGAACATGGTGAGCTCGCTTAGAAGAAGCCGACATCAACCTCGAACAAACGTTCGATACGTTGAATCACTTTCTTGTTCGGAACAAACAATATCAGATGATCATCGTCCATAACCGTGAGGTCGGGTTCGGCCATTAATACATTGGCCTCATCGCCTTGGCCACGAACAATGGCCCCGACGGATACTCCTTTGGGAAAAGCAATTTCGCGCAGCGCTTTTCCGACCACTTTTGAACTTTTTTTCGTACCGTGGGCGATGATTTCCAAAGCTTCGGCTTTATCCTGATAGAGTTCCTGGGCATTGACGACATCACCGTAGCGGATATGTCTGAGTAGTTCACCTAAAGAAGCTTGTGTCGGGGAGACTGTGACATCAACCTCTGTACCTCGGACAAGATCGGAGTAAACCTGATTTTCCAGTAAAACAATGCTTCGCTTAGCGCCGAGCTTTTTAGCCAAGAGCGCAGTCATAACGTTAATTTCATCGTTATTGGATAAGGCTACCACCACATCGGCCTGATCAATGCCTTCTTGCATCAGCGCCAGTGTGTCGTCATGTTTGACCAAAGATACGGAGACTTTGTTACTGCTGAATCGTTTGGAGAGGTCAATTGCGACCTCTTCCTTGCCCTCAAAAATTTTGATTCTGCGTTTGGATCGTGCAGGTTCCAGTTCATCGGTCAGCAACCCGGATAACTCTCCACCGTTAATGAGAACAATGGTTTCGGCTTTTTCAAAAGGATGCAGGTCTTCGATGACCATTTCCGCGCATTCGCTGGAAACGAGGACGGTAATTTCATCATCGGCTTCAATGACGGTGTCGTTTCGGCACTCTAATCTTCTATTGCGCCGATAAATAGAGATAAATCTCATCTTTGCCTCAGGCATCATTCTGAAAGCATCTTCCAAAGTTTTGCCCGTGAGAGGAGCAGAGTCGGTGGAATTGACTGTAAAAAGAGAGAGTTTATTTTCGGCGAAATTCAATACCTGTTGAGCAGCAGGGAAAGTAATTAACTTGGCAAATTGTGTGGCCATTGCCTGCTCAGGCCAGATGACGCTTGTTGCACGAAAGCCTTCATCACCTAAAATGCGGGGATAGTGTCTCAATTCACTGTCACGGACACGGGCAATGCGCATAGGGACATTAAAGATTTGCGCAGCCAATGTGCAGGCAACAAGATTCGTTTCGTCGTTGGCAGTTACGGCAATGAGCAGGTCACTGTCCATAGCCCCAGCACTACTCAGTACAGAGGGAGAGCTGGCATCACCGACGATGCCTCGAAGATCAAAACGCTCCTGCATTTGCTCGATACGATCTGCCGACTCGTCCACGATAGTGATGTCGTTTGCATCACTGACCAGACTCTGCGCTACGGATTGGCCGACCCGGCCTGCTCCCAAAATCAAAATTTTCATAACTCAAGCGTGACTAAGATTCGTCCTTGGACCACTCAATACCGAGTTGGCGTAATTTTCGATACAGATGGGTACGTTCCAATTGAGCTTTGGCAGCCACTCGGGTCATGCTGTAATTTTCCTGCTCGAGAAGATGGGAAAAATAAGCTCGTTCGAATTGGTCCCGCGCTTCGCGCAAGGGTAGGGAGAAATCGATCAATTCGCTCAAGGAGCGGGAAGTGGATTGTTCTTTTTTACTTTTTTCAGCATTATCGGCGCTGCGCTGAACAGCTGCGGCCGTACGCTCCATGGTTTGTTTGGCAGCCAACGCAGCACGTAAAGCTTCTGTCAGTGTCTTGATAGAAGTGGGTTTTTCAAGGAAAGAATAGGCACCGAACTTTGTTGCTTCAACGGCCATATCGATGTTGGCGTGGCCGGACATCATAATAACCGGACAAGGCAGCGGTCCTTGTGAAGCCCATTCTTTGAGCAAAGACATCCCGTCGGTATCGGGCATCCAGATATCAAGCAAAATTACATCGGGAGAGCAAGAATGCAAGGCGCGACGAGCTTCCACGCTATTGGCCGCCACCGTGACGGTATAGCCCTCATCGGAAAGAATCTCACTGAAGAGCTCTCGAATTCCAACTTCGTCATCAACAACAAGAACGTTTGCCATTTAAATCCACAAGTCTGATAAAAAAGTCAGGCAAGATTGACAAAACCAATGGTAACTATAGCACCATTTGGTTTTGGGTCATTCGGGTCTGAACGGTTAGCTAATTTTATCCAACCGCCATGTTCTTCAACAATTTTTTTCACCATAGGTAACCCTAATCCTGTGCCGGTTTCTTTTGTGGTGATATAGGGCTCAAAAGCATGGTTAAGAATCTGTTCACTAAATCCTGGGCCATTGTCCGCCACCGTTAAAATGACGGTTTTCTCTTTTCCTTCACGCTCCAGAGACGTCGACATTTCAATCTGACAATCAGAATCGTTTTTACAAGCCTCTTTTGCATTTGAGAGCAGATTGTGAAGAACTTGCAGCAGCTGGGCTCTATCGGCAGCAAGCAAAGGAAGGTTTTTCTCTAATTTTAAGGAAACAGAGCCACCGGCTTGTCTGTACAGTAACGCAACATCATCGAGCACTTCGTTTAAGTTCAGAGGCTTTAGGGTCGGTTTGGGTAATTTAGCGTAATCACGAAAATCATTGACCATCTGTTTGATAGCAGAGACTTGCTCGACAATCGTATTCGTATAACGATTCAGAAGTACGATGTCATCGTCAGGCAGATGCTTGGACAACTTAATTTGCATACGCTCTGCCGCCAATTGAATCGGAGTGAGCGGATTTTTGATTTCATGAGCCATGCGGCGGGCAACTTCCCCCCAGGCGATAACTCTTTGAGCGGCAACGGCCTGCGTCATATCGTCAATGACCACTAAAAATCCGGGACCGTCATTAAGAGGAACGGAAGAGGTACGGATTAATAGGGTGAGCGGCTCTTTTTTCCCATCAATTGATAAAGAAGCGTCCTCCTGCTTGACTGAACGAGAGCTGTCCGAGAGCATCGGTAAAACGAGTTTTGCAAGCGCTGGGTTGGCTTCTTGGAGCAGGACGCCGATTTGCAAGACACTGTTGCCGATAATTCTGACGGCACCCATATTGGCCGAACGCAGGCGTTTCATATGATCCAGAATGATGATGCCGGTGGAGAGATTTTCCAGAATTCGTTCTCGGAAAATGTTGGATTGTTCCAAACGCTCGCGTCTGCTCTCCAGAGTGTCCATGGCGTCATTGACTTTTCTTACCATGACATTAAATGCGCGGGTTAACTCATTGATTTCGTCAGCGCCGGAGAACTCTTTAATCGGTTGAAAATGTCCGCTGGTCACACGGCGAGTCCCTTCGGCCAACTGTCTGATCGGAGCGGTCATTCGACTGGCAAAGGAAAATGCAGCTAAAACAGCGCAAAGTACGGCCAATAAAAGACTCAGAATCAATGACCAGTGGTAAATGGTTTGTAAACCGCTTCGATTGAAAATGATTTGTTGGTAATCAAGCAGACCGTTTGTTACGGCATTGATGTTGTGAGCAACGCTTTCCGGAATTTCCAGACTGACTTGTAAAAACCATTCGTCTGAGGATGAATGATTATTAATCGGGACAATCGTTCGGATTTTTAGTCTGTTGGATTGCGGAGTGTTGTCTAAGGCACTTTCTTCCAAAGCAGAAAAGTAGCCTTGCTGTCTGACGGTTTGGATATCTCGAGTTGAGACTGTTAGGTCGACCGAGGCCAGAGGAGAGCTTTGCGTGATGATTTGTCCGTTGCCGTCAATTAAAGATAAGACTGCGGAATTGGTCAGATCGCTCATGCGCATGAGTTCATTGCTCATGTCGGAAAAGGCAACGGAGCTGAGTCTGTCTGCAATCGTTCTTGTGGTCACCAACTGATCGTTTTGAATTCGCAGCAGTGAATTCTGAGCCAGAGTAACACCGGCATCCAATGCACGCTCTACTCTTGAGTCGACGCCGGAGTCAAATGCCTGAGAAATTAAGTGTGTTGAAATTGTGTAAATCAGTAACGACGGCAGCAATGCCACAAAAGAGATTGCACAGACCAGCGTTGCCAACGTACGTGATCCGAACTGATGTTGTTTGAATCGCTTAACTAATTTAGAAATTAACGAAATGACAGCAACCAATAACCCCAATGCCACCAATGCATTGATGATGAGCAAGATAGGAAAATAGGGTTCCAGTTTTTGGGAAGTTGTTCCGGCTGAAGTCAGTAAGAACAGCAAAACAACGATGATCGCAAAACCGATACTGGCACCGTATCTCAGACGATATCTCATTGCTTACCGTCCTCTAACGGATGAGTGATGGAACGATCAAAGTCGACAACGTACCAGTCCGATGTCAGATCCCAATCATTTTCACCGATAGTAACCTGCATGGGGAGGGGAAGTTGATTGGTGTCCAAACGTACTCTAACCTCCGCTACGCAGTCTTCAGGATTCTCAATATGAGTGTCTTCAGAGATCCGCCAACCGTGAAGCGACTTCAAAATCGCCAGTGTTTCGGATAAGGAATCAAAAGATTGGGACAGCCCGCCTCTGGAAAGACGGTATTGTCTTGTCAGCGGACTGTAAGAAAGTCGGGTCATTAAAGAGGCCTCAATTAAGGGCTTATTGACCCAATACCAACGTTGTTGTTGGATAGAAAATTCCGTAACAAAGTAAAGCGGAATGCCTCTGTTGAGCGCATCTTGAACACTGCGCGGCAAATCAAACTCTACATTGACATCAAGATACAGGCCTTGAGGAGAGCTGGTACGGACAGATAAGGTACCTGACATGACGGTAATGTCATTTGCCCAGGCAAACGAAACACTTCCTAAGCCTAAGCAAAGGGTGAGCAATAAGTTAAGGAAGTGTTTAACCATACGCATTACTGTTTGTTTCCTTTTACAAGCAGGGCGTAGAAAAATCCGTCATGATTAATCGGTAATCCTTGTACATGTTCGTTTTCCGTGGGAACCAGACGAAGCATCCCGTCGGAACTCAAGGTATTAGTCTTGAGAGACGCTTCCGGATGACGGTCAAGAAAACGCTGAATCTGCATCGGTCCTTCTTCCGGGAAGATGGAACAGACAACGTACAGTAACTGCTTTCCTTGCGGTACTTTTTTCCAAAGTGTCTCTAATAAATGAGCCTGTCGTGATGCTAACACGTCGATATCTTCGGAACGCCGGGACCAAACAATATCCGGGTGGCGACGAACAATGCCCGAGGCCGTACACGGAGCATCCAGAAGAATGGCATCAAATTCGCCCAACTTATCCAATACGGATTCATCACTGGCATCTCCGACCACTATTTTAGCGGTCAACCCTAAGCGTGAGAGAGTTTCATTGATACGTACGGCCCGATCGGGATCAATCTCCATTGCGGTTACATCAAGGCGATGCGTTTCGAGCAGTTGAGCAGTTTTCCCTCCAGGAGCAGCACATGCGTCCAGCACTCGATCACCGTCTTTAAGCTCTAACAGTTCAGTGACTAATTGGCTGCCGGCATCCTGCACCGAACATAGTCCTTCGGAAAATCCAGGAATTTTGTTGACAGGGCAAGGGGGCTCGATCATAACCGCCCAGGTGCCGATCGGTTTGGCTTGAAAACCGTGCTCAGTGAGCGTTTTTAAAAATTCGTCAACCGTTGTTTTAGCCCGATTGATTCTCAAGGTAAGCGGAGGACGCTTATTCTGAGTACTCAGGATACTCTGCCAACTTTTTGGGTAGGAGCGCTTGATTTTAGAAATCCACCAGCCTGGTGCGTTGTACCGGGTTGATAAATTGGTTTTGAATGCAGCAGTCAGTTGCGAACGATTACGCAAAAAATTTCTGAGAACGGCATTGAAAAAACCACTAGACCAAGACAATTCAGGATCAGTCTTAGCGGCTTCAACAGTCTGATTGACAACCGTAAAAGGTTTTTCTTTATCCTCAAGCAGCAGAGCAAGTGCAACACAAAGCAGTGACCGAACTTTTTCCTGAGGTTCTTTTTTGACTAATTTTCTGACGAGATAATCAACCTGAGCTCGATGACGTACCGTCGTATACAGCAAGCTTTGAACGACGGAACGCGCTTCCGGTTGCTCATCAGACGTGCAAAAAGTTAGAGCCTTTTCCAACGAACAGGACTCTGAAACGATTTTCTGCCATCCCGAAGCACTGATGAGCATGGCTTGATTAAGCGGAATACTCATTTGAAAAATTCTCCGGCAGTGACGTTGTAGCCTTGCAAGAAGCTTTGCGCCGGCATTTTAGGTTTGCCCGGTCGTTGAAGAACGGTGGCGCGAATGGCCCCCTGATTGCAGGCAATCACTATTCCGTTTTTGTCAACACTAAGAACTTCTCCGGGTTTGCCGTGACGTTCAGAACATACCTGTGCCTGCCAAATCTTGATGATTGTGCCGTTATGCTCGGCAAAGGAAGAGGGGAATGGGACAAATGCCCGAATTTTTCTTTCTACTTCTGAACAGGATAGGCAGAAGTTAAGATGGCCCTCTTCTTTTGTGACTTTATGGGCATAGGTTACGGCGTCCTCAGGCTGGGGCGTTATTGTAATTTTTTCAGGCTCGGCCAAAAGCTTCACAAGCATTTGTGCCCCGAGTTCGGCGACGCGTTCGGTTAAGGACGTCGTAGTTTCTTCTCCAGTCAGAGGGAAAGATTCCTGCAAAAGCATCGGCCCGGTATCTAGTCCGGCATCCATTTTCATCAGAGTGACCCCGAAATGAGAGTCTCCTGCCTCAATAGCCCGGGTTATCGGAGCTGCCCCTCTCCATCGAGGCAAAAGGCTGGCATGGATATTGATGCATTTGACGGAATTGTCAGGGCCGATACCAAGGGGAATACTCAATACAGATTCAGGCAACAACATCCCGTAGGCTGCAACCACCATAATGTCGGCGTTCATTGACTTTAAAAGCTCAATGGTAGCAAGGGCCTCTTGTGGATTTTTCTTAACCGATAGAGTACGCGGTGTCTCCACACGAAGACTCTTTTGAAGAGCCAACGCTTTCACTGCCGACGGGGTCAACTTCATCCCGCGGCCGCTTGGACGGTCGGGTTGCGACAATACTAAACAGACATCGTGTCCGGCCGCAATAAGCGCCTCAAGGGCGGTGGCGGCAAAAGGGGGTGTTCCAGCAAATATGATTTTCATGTTTTAATTTTAGTGTTTTCACTTTCAGCTGAGATTGATTTGTTAGCTTTTTTAACCGTCCATTTAAAAGTTGTTGGCAAAGCGATACACTTTTTGAAAACGTGGGGAATTTTATGCAGACGCTTCAAACAATTGACAATATCCGCATTGCCTACGACGTTTATGGCGATGATAGTGCTCCTGTGATTTTACTGATAATGGGGTTGGGTATGCCTTCAAAGGCTTGGCCTGATCGCTTGATCGAACAACTGGTTCGTCATGGATTAAGAGTAGTGGTTTTTGATAATCGGGACAGCGGGGAATCGACAAAAATTGACCGTTATGTCAGCCCCTTTGCGACTTTCGGTGCCATTGTCCGTACATTGATGCGGCGTCCTGTCACCGGTTGTTATTCATTGGAAGATATGGCTGCCGATGCGGTGGCTGTCCTAGATGAACTGCAAATCAAACGGGCCCACGTGATGGGTATTTCAATGGGGGCCATGATTGGGCAGGTTATGGCCAATATGTATCCGCAAAGGGTTTCATCACTGATATCTGTGATGGGCGCATCAGGCAATCCCAGAACCGGTTTAGGAAAATTAAGAGCAATCAGCGGAATTTTGAGTAAGCCTCCTCGTCATAGGGACCTGGAAGCCATGAAAAAATACCTCAGGAAAATGTTTAAAGCGATTGGGTCGCCCGGAGAAAGTTACTCAGATCAACAGGTTACGATTGTGGCAGAAGCGATGCTCGAGAGCGGCTATGAGCAAACGTGGAGCAGCCGACAATTGTTGGCAATCTTAGCTTCCGGGGATCGTTCTAAATATTTGAAGCGCATTATGACGCCGACCTTAGTTATTCACGGACGCGATGACCCGCTTTTGCCGTTACGTGCCGGAGAGGAGGTGGCACGTCTAATCCCGAATTCCAGAATGATGGTTATTAATGGTATGGGGCACGATCTGCCGGATCGGGTCATTGATCAGATCGTTCCGGCAGTTGGTAAGCATTGCCATCGTTACAAGGATTAACAGCGATTAGCGATCCTTTTCCTGTTTGCGGCGCTTTTTCAATTTGGCACAGGCCCGATCGTACTTCAATCGGCTGAGGTGGTCGATGAAAACAGTGCCGTCAAGATGATCGAGTTCGTGTTGAATGCAAATGGCTAAAAGCCCTTCAGCATGAAGTTCCTGCTCATTGCCTTGAAGATCAGTGAACTTAACGACAATAGAAGTACTTCTTGCTACTTTTTCCCAAATACCCGGCAGGGACAGGCAGCCTTCTTCTCCGATGACTTCTTCGTCACTTTTTTCCGTGATAACGGGGTTAATCAAGGTCAATAAGTTATTTTTTTCCTCACTGACATCAACGACTACCATCCGAACGGGCTCGCCGACTTGGGGAGCGGCCAGACCGACTCCCGGAGCTTTGTACATCGTTTCACCCATGTCGGCAGCCAATGAACGAATACTGTCGGTCACTTCAGTGATCGGTTGACACTTCATTGCCAGAACGGGATTGGGAAATTGCACAATCGGTAAAATAGCCACGGGAGCTCTCCAAAAAAGGCCTTAATAAGGAGACAGATTCTAGCGCAAAAGAAAAATCTTTCGATTTGAGAATGAATATGTTATTGGAAAAACAGAAGAATTGGCTACGTTTGGCACTCACTCCGGGAATGCAATTTGAAAGCTTTTATGGGTTATTGAAAGCATTCGGATTACCAGAGGCTATTTTCTCGCAGAGTCTTTCTTCGCTGATGACCGTTTTACCGCAATCCGTTGCTTTGAGTTTACGTCGCCCACCATCGCTGCAGACCGATGAGCAAATCGAGAGGATTCTTCATTTTTTGTCGTCAGTTCCGAATGCCCGATTATTGGTGCCGAGTGATGAAGATTTTCCAAAAAAGTTTTTAATGGTACCTCAACCGCCTTTGGTAACTTTGGCGGTTGGCAAAGTTGCTCTTTTAAATAAGACAACCGTTAGTTTAGTAGGCAGTTCTCATCCAAGTGCTCAAGGAGAGGAGATTGCGAAGTCATGGGCCGGCTCTTTGGTCAGAAAGAATGTGGCATTGGTTGAAGGCGATGGTGAGGGAATTGAAAAGACGACCTTAAAAGCTGCTATTAAAAGTAATGCTCAATCTTTAATAATTGTTTCCAAAAATATCGCAACTGACTCTAATTTCTTCGAAAAATCACTATTTATGTCCGAAAGAGGGCTGTTGCTGTCTCCGATTGAGATGCAAAACGATCCATGGCCATCGCGTCAAAGGTTACTTCTTGCCGGTGTTGAACATTTTGTTGTCATTGAAGCGAGCGCTCGCTCAAAAGTGTTGTCTTTGATGAGAGAGGCTGCTGATATAAACAGAAATATCCTGGCCGTTCCGGGTTCTATTTACTCACCGCTGTCAAAGGGAACCAATAGGCTAATTCGAGAAGGAGCAAAGTTGGTTGAGTCCGTCGACGATATCCTGTCTGAAATCGCAAATTAAAAAAAATTAACAAATAGTCGTCATTTTTTATTTGTAACTGCTACTCTAAAAAAAGACAAATTGAGCAAGGACCTCGATGTTAGGTTAAAAATCAAATGAGTGAAAAAGTATTAGTTATTGCTGAAAAACCATCCGTTGCCTCAGATATTGCAAAGGCTTTAGGCGGGATGAAGCGTGAAAAAGATTATTTTGAAGGTGATCACTACGTAGTCAGCTCCGCAGTCGGTCATTTGTTGGAATTAGCGGTGCCTGAAAAATACGACGTTAAACGAGGAAAATGGACTTTTGCCAACTTACCGGTGCTTCCACCGGTTTTTGATCTTAAGCCGATTAAAAAGACAGAAGACCGTTTGAAGTTGTTAAAACGCCTGCTCAAGCGTGCAGATATCACCACAGTTATCAACGCCTGCGATGCCGGAAGAGAAGGTGAGTTGATTTTCCGATACATTATCCAGGCAAGTAAGTGTAAGAAGACAATTAAACGTTTGTGGCTGCAATCCATGACGCCGGCTTCCATACGGGAAGCCTTCGATCATTTGAGAACGGATGAGGAAATGCGTCATTTATCTGATGCGGCCCGATCTCGCTCAGAGGCTGACTGGTTGGTCGGCATAAACGGCACGCGTGCGATGACCGCTTTTAATAGTAAAGACGGTGGATTTTTCTTAACAACAGTCGGTCGTGTTCAAACGCCGACTTTGGCCATTGTGGTTGAACGGGAAGAGAAAATCAACGCTTTCGTCAGTCAGAAATATTGGGAAGTTCATGCCCGGGTACAAGCTCAAAGCGGTGACTACGAAGCTGTTTGGTTTAATCCGAATTTCAAAAAGCAGGACGATCGTCCAAACGACAAAGCCGAGAGAATTTGGAGTGAGGATGATGCCCGAGCATTGTGTGAGAAAATTAACCGTCAAAGCGGACAGGTACACGATTCGGCCAAACGAACGACTCAGCTTTCGCCGCTTCTTTTTGACTTAACGAGTTTGCAGCGCGAAGCAAATAATCGCTTCGGTTTTTCGGCTAAAACAACATTGTCTTTGGCGCAGTCTTTGTACGAAAAACACAAGGTTTTGACCTACCCGAGAACGGATGCCCGGGCTTTGCCGGAGGACTATGTTCCCACGGTTTATCAAACGCTCGAGATGTTGGAAGGGTTACCGCAATATGCTGACAATGTTCAGGATATTGTTACTCACAAGTGGGTCAAGCCGAGTAAGCGGGTTTTTGATAACGCAAAGATATCGGATCACTTTGCCATTATTCCAACCTTACAGGCTCCCAAAAAACTGTCGGAAGCAGAGGAAAAAATTTACGATTTGGTCGTCAAACGTTTCATGGCAGTCTTTTTCCCGGCCGCCGAGTATGACGTGACGACTCGTATCACAACGGTTGCCGATGAAAAATTAAGAACCGAAGGGAAAGTGTTGGTCAAAGCCGGTTGGTTGGCGGTTTACGGACGTGAAGCGCAGGATGCTCAAACGCTTCCTGCAGTCGCAGAAAACGAATCGGTTTTAGTCGAGCAAGCTAGCGTAGAAGAAAAGGCCACCAAAGCTCCGCCGCGTTATACCGAAGCAACGTTATTGTCCGCTATGGAGGGCGCCGGAAAGTTGGTTGAGGAAGATGAGTTGCGCGAGGCTATGGCAGGCAAAGGATTGGGGACGCCAGCCACTCGAGCAGCCATTATCGAAGGGTTACTGCTTCAGAACTATTTGCGTCGCGACGGTCGCGAATTGGCCCCGACCTATAAGGCCAGACAGTTATTTGCACTTTTGAAAGGGTTAGGCGTATCAGAACTTTCAGAGCCTGAGTTAACGGGGGAATGGGAGTACAAACTGGCTCAGATCGAACAGGGCAAACTGTCTCGGGAAGTTTTCATGGAAGAAATTCGTAACATGACTGTCGAAATTGTGGATTCGGCCAAACGTTATGAAGGTAACACGGTTCCCATTGAAAATCCGGCTCATTTACAAAATCCCTGTCCGAAGTGCGGTGGGGAAATCGTTGAAAATTACCGACGTTTTGCTTGTACGAAATGTGATTTCAGTTTGCCTAAACATCCCGGCGGTCGCACCTTTGAGGTCTCAGAGGTGGAGGTGTTACTCAAGGATGGAGAAATCGGACCGCTTGACGGCTTTATCAGCAAGATGGGGCGGCCGTTTTCCTCAAAACTTCGTTTGAATGAGGAATTCAAACTTGAATTTGATTTCGGCAACGAAACAAAGGAAAAGGATGAGCCGATTGATGTCTCTGTACTGACCGTCATTGGAAAGTGTCCGAAGTGTGGCTCCAATGTTTACGATAGCCCCAAGGGTTATGTTTGCGAAAAAACACTGGAAAAGGCATGCGACTTCAGAATCGGTAAAACCATTTTGCAACAACCGATCTCTGCTGAAGAAGCTGCCAAAATTCTCGCAGAGGGAAAAAGCAGCGAACTTCATGATTTCGTTTCGAATCGAACCAAACGTAAATTCTCTGCCTTCTTGGTCTTAGGTAAAGACGGGGCTGTAGGATTTGAATTCTCTCAAAAGAAAGCACGGGTTGTACGTAAGAAAACAAGTGCTAAAAAATAATTTGAGGACTTAATGCAGAGACTGCCGCTTTATGCGGCAGTCTCAGTCTGGATTATTTGGATTCGGTCACAGGAGCTTTTCCTGACTCGGGCTTGATGACAGAAACAAGAACCTGATCAACTTTATTGTTATCCGTATCAATGACTTCAAAACGGTAGCCGCCATAAACAACTTTATCGGTCCGTTTAGGAATCTTGCGCAACATATACATCATAAAGCCGGCAACGGTTTCGTATGTGGAATCCTCCGGCAGGCTGTCAACATTTAAAAGTCGCTCTAAGTCATCTACCGGAGTAGAGCCGTCTACCAGCCAGGATCCGTCTTCGCGCTCTAAAATCTGAGATTCTTCTTCTGTTGTGACCAAATCGCCCATCACGGTACTCATGACATCGTTGAGAGTGATGATGCCAACGACTAATGCATATTCGTTAATAATGACGGCAATATCGCTATTGGTGCGTTTGAAGGTATCAAGAATTTCTGACAGAGTCAGAGAGTCGGGTACCAGTTGGACAGGGTGCACGAGTCCGTCGTCTTTAAGCGAGAGCGGGTGTTCACTCATGATTCGGCCCAACAAGGCTTTGGAATCAATAACCCCCACAACATTGTCTAAAGTATCATTGCAGACTATGTATTGGTTGTGCGGAGAGTTAATCACTTTGCGACAGATTTCTTCTTCGGTGTCATCGAGCAGGAAGTAAACAATACTTTCCCGAGGTGTCATCGAGCTCGGAACCGTACGGCTTTCCAATTCGAAAATGTTTTCGATGGCGTTTTTTTCCTCACTGGCAATTACGCCGGCAGCCGTACCGGCATCGACCGTTGCAATAATATCTTCAGAAGTAATCTTGTCTTTGGTGCGTTCCGGCAAACCGAATCGGCGAATAATGACGTTAGCCAGGCCGTTGAAAAACCAAACGAAAGGCCGTAACACCTTAATGAGAAAACTCATCGGCCCGATAATCGCCATCGCAATGGACTCAGGAGCAACCAAAGCCAGACGCTTAGGGATCAGATCGGCAAACAAGATGAATAAAGTTGTGGAGGTGATGAAGCCGAGCCAGAAGCCGACGTTGTGGGCGAGAGCGACATCATGAATAAAAAACGAGACCAGGGAGGTGAAATTCGGTGTAAATAAACGCTCACCTAAAATACCGCCGGCCAGGGACAAAGCATTGACACAGATTTGAATAACCGTAAAAAAATGCCCCGGGTGTTCTTGTAGTGCTAAAACGCGGGATGCTTTTTTATGGCCTTCATCTGCGAGGGAGTGTAAGCGAATTTTTTTGGCCGCCGCCAAGGAAATTTCAGAAATGGAAAAAAAGCTGCTGGTGAAAATCAGAGCGATTAAACAAAGGAGTAATACAGTAAAAGACATAGAAAACCAGATTAGTGAACGGATCGTAAGTATAGCAAAAATAAAGACTTTTCCCCAAAATGAATAAAACTAGTTACTCTTTCATATTGTTGTTTTTTTCAAATTAAGTAACAATATGAGCAGTGCTGAGACGATGACGGTCTTGGTTTGCAGATATGGTTTGGTCGGAGCCTTTCCTTGCGATGGGGGAGGGCGCGCCTGTAAAAAGAGGAAAAATTATGAATAAGACGTTTATAGCCTTATCCGTGGCTTGCATGGGTTTGGGTGTTGCAGCTCAATCTTTTGCAGCTTCGAGCACGCTCGAAACCGTTAAGGCAAGAGGACAATTGATTTGTGGAGTTAACACGGCCGCCCCCGGATTTGCTTCTGTTGACAGTAAGGGTAATTGGAGTGGATTGGATGTGGATGTATGTCGAGCAGTCGCCGCAGCGACCTTGGGTGATGCCTCGAAGGTGAAGTATGTCCCGTTGAGTTCGCCGCAACGCTTTACAGCCCTGCAGGCCGGAGAAATCGACATATTGGCGCGTAACACTTCGTGGACGATGAATCGTGATACGACGACCGGCGCTCTTTTTACTGCCGTGACCTACTATGACGGTCAGGGTTTTATGGTTCCGAAGCGTTTGAATGTGAAAAGTGCCAAGCAACTCAACGGCGCTACGATTTGCGTTCAATCCGGCACGTCCAGTGAAAAGAGTTTGGCGGATTTCTTCACGATCAACAACATGAAATTCAAGACTGTTGTTTTCGATACGACGGAAGCTACTCAGTCGGCTTTCTTTTCCGGTCGCTGCCAAGCCTATACGACGGATATGAGTGACTTAGCCGGAGCCAGAACGAATTCAGCCAATCCGGCCGATTACGATATTTTGCCCGATGTGATTTCTAAGGAACCGTTGGCACCTGCTGTTCGCCGTGGTGATGATGAGTGGTATTCGATTGTTCGTTGGACGATTTTTGCCATGATCAATGCCGAAGAGTTGGGATTGACTAAGGCCAATGTAGATGAGAAGAAAGCAACGGATATGCGTCCGGATGTTCAACGATTGGTCGGTGCCTCCGAAGATATGGGTAAAATGCTAGGGTTGGATAAGGATTGGAGTTACCGTATCATCAAGCAAGTCGGTAACTATGGTGAAAGCTTTGAGGCGAATTTGGGACCGAATTCCAAGTTAGGTTTGCCCAGAGGAAATAACAATCTTTGGACTCAAGGCGGTTTGTTGTACGCTCCGCCGATCCGCTGATAATTAAGTAAAGAGAAAAATGGCGGTTTGTAATAACCGCCATTTTGATGTGAGATGGAACAAAAAGAAAAAGGCAATCATTTAAAGTCTTCCGGTGACACTGCCTGGCAGCGTCGGGAGGCGTATCGTCGCCGCAAAGAGTGGTTATGGCAAATTATTGTCTTTTCGCTTGTCGTGGGTGTTGTTTACCTTTTTGCCCAAAATATTTTCGATAATCTGCAGGCCCGCGATATTCGATCCGGCTTTGCTTTTTTAAGTGATCGGGCCAGTTTTGAAATCGGTGAGTCGCTTATCCCGATTTCTTCCAATGACAGTTTCGGACGGATGTTTCTGGCCGGTATGCTCAACACAATACGGGTATCGGTTTTGGCCATCATAACAGCCACGGTTTTGGGAGTAATTGTCGGGTTGATGCGTCTTTCCAGACATCCTTTGGTGCGTTTTCTGGGAATGGCTCATGTGGAAGTTTATCGAAACATCCCGCTCTTAATTCAGCTGTTTGCCATTTATCTGGTTATTACAGAATTCCTACCCGATAGTTTTGACCCGATACATTTCGGCTCCTGGGCCATGCTTTCGAAGGCCGGATTGCAATTTAGTGTTCCGCAAAATTTGTGGCTCGCCAATCTCCTCGCTTTAGGCTTGGGACTGACAGTTTTTGTGTTGCTCAGACGTTATTTGCTCAGGCGTTTGACCGGTATGATGGCTGCTTGCAATGCTTTTATTGTTGCTGCCATTATGGCTGTGATGCTTTGGGTTGTCTGCGGAATAATTTTCGGTTGGAGTCAACCGCATCAGGAAGGATTTTTGGTTACAGGCGGGGCGAGTGCTACTCCTGAATTTATTGCATTATGGGTGGGGCTCACAACGTTTACTTCCGCCTCCATTGCTGAAATTGTCAGAGCCGGTGTTTTGGCTGTTCCTGCGAATCAGTGGAACGCTGCAGCGGCATTAGGTTTAACGCGCTTGCAGACGATCAGCTATGTGATCCTGCCTCAATCCTTGCGCTTGGTCGTGCCTCCGATGGCCAGCCAATATATGAATTTGACGAAAAATTCTTCTTTGGCGGTGATTATCGGTTATCCGGATATTGTCAGTGTGGGAAATACGTCCATTGTGATTATGGGACAGGCTCTTGAAGCCATTGTGATCATCATGATGGTTTACCTATTGCTTAACCTTGTTATCGCTGTGATCATGAATCGCGTCAATGCGAAAGTGATTGCGGCTCCACGTTAGGGAGGCAAAATGAACACGCTGAATGCTTCCCTAAATCGAACACTGTGGAAAGACTATTTCGGCTCCCCGTTACGGTCTCTTTTGACTCTTTTAATTGCCGGCATATTACTATGGTTTGCCGTGCGATTTGTTGATTGGGGAGTAGTTAATGCTGTCACTGAGCCCGATCTTGCTCTTTGTAGAGCTTCTGACGGGGCATGCTGGGGGTTTGTTTCGGAAAAATGGAGACTGATTCTTTTTGGTCGATACCCCTATGAACAGCAGTGGCGCGCAGCCATTGCAACGGCTCTTATAGTTTTCATGTTGATCGCGACAGCTCTTCCATACTTGTGGACGAAAAAGGGCTTTAAATTATTATCAGTCGGTTGGGTACTGGCCTTCATACTCTTTTTTGTTTTTATGTTGGGAGGAGTTTTCGGTTTACAACCCGTGGACTCGGATGCCTGGGGCGGGTTACCTTTGACGGTTATCCTGACACTGATCGGAATGACTTTTTCAGCTCCGATTGGTATTTTGCTTGCTATTGCCAGAAGATCGTCGTTGCCGGTCGTTCGGGTTTTATCGACAAGCTATATCGAGTTGGTACGAGGGGTACCGCTGATTACAGTATTGTTTGTGGCAACCTATATATTCCCGCTTTTACTTCCGGCCGGTTGGGGCATTGACGGTTTTTGGCGAATCGCTTTAGGCATTGTTTTATTTCAAGCGGCTTACATGGCAGAAACGGTTCGAGGCGGCTTGCAGACCATTAGTAAGGGTCAATTCAATGCAGCGGCTTCCTTAGGCTTTAGGCCGTGGCAGGTTTATCTTTATATCATTTTGCCCCAAGCTCTGGTTGCTGTTATTCCGGCTTTGGTTAACAGTCTTTTGTCAACGTTCATGGATACGTCATTAGTGACGGTGGTATCGATGTACGATCTGACCGGAGCGTTACGCCTAGCTCTCGGTGATCCTCAGTGGCGTCAATTCTTTGTAGAGGGTTATTTGTTTGTTGCGGCAATTTATTTCTTTTCAAGCCTGATTATGTCCAGGTACAGTATTTGGCTTGAACGGCGCATTAAAGAAGGTGCTAAACATGATTAAGATACATGAGCATTGTGTTGAAGTGACCAATCAAAAAGACAGTCTGAGCAGTCTGTTGACTGCTTCGAAACTGTTGCGTCATTTGGAACATTATGCGAAGCACCCCCATGAGTATTTTGATCCTTTAGAGAGCTCAGAAGTCCGTGAGGTGTTTGATGACGGAGTGCATACTTTGCACAGAGTACTGCATTTCGGCACGATGAACGTGACAGATAAGGTGACCTTTGTCGACGCTTTGACAATGGTGACCGATGTTGATCGGACGGATGACTATCCTGCGAGTCGTTTAACCGTCAGAATAGAGCCTTCCGACAATGAACAAAATATTTCACTGCGGTTTATTTACGAAGAGGACAGAAAGGATCAACCCGCAGAAGATATCTTTTTATCTCTCAGAAGAAAAGCTTACGAACAAAAAGACAGAGATTTGGTTGAACGTATCAGACAGCAAGCGAATTCTTTGTCCGAATTGTCTTAATTAATCCTTTTTTGAAAGACCAGATAATGACATTGACTCAAGAAGCCAATAATCGGGTGATTTTGACCCTGTCAAATGATATACATGCCGGTACCGATCAAGTGCAGGCGGCAGTCAATCTACTCGATCAAGGAGCGACGGTTCCTTTCATTGCGCGATACCGCAAGGAAGTGACCGGAGGTTTGGATGACTCACAGTTGCGACTTCTGCAGGAGCGTTTAATTTATCTTCGCGATATGGAAGAAAGGCGAGCGGTGGTGATGGACTCCATTGAAGCTCAAGGGAAACTCACTGATGAATTGCGACAGGCTTTATTGAGCGCCGACACTAAGCAAAGAATTGAGGATCTGTATTTACCGTTTAAACCCAAGCGCAGAACCCGTGCTCAAATTGCTAAGGAAGCCGGGCTGGAAGCTTTGGCGGATCGATTATTTGAAAATCCGACGTTAGTGCCCGAGACAGAAGCCGAAGCTTTTCTCAATCCCGAAAAGGGCTTTTCAACAGTCAAAGATACTTTAAATGGTGCTCGGGATATTTTGGCTGAACGCTTCAGCGAAGATGCCGAATTATTGGCCACTTTGCGAGCATTTTTAACCAAACGAGCTTTTATTGTGTCCGAACTCGTTGAAGGTAAGGAGACGGAAGGCGCAAAATTCAAAGATTATTTTGATTTTGATGAAGAATTGACAGCCATTCCTTCGCACCGTGCCTTAGCCCTTTTCCGCGGTCGACAAGAAGGAATTCTGACTCTAAAAATTGCGCTAACAGAGGAAGAAGAAGCGCAGCCGATACACCCTTGTCAGGAGATTATTGCAGAACATTTCGCAATCAAAGATTTAGGGCGTGCAGCCGATCAATGGCTACAGAGTGTTTGTCGCTGGACTTGGCGGGTCAAGGTGTGTTTGAACCTTGAAACAGAGCTTTTTGAAGCCATTCGGGAGCGGGCAGAGGAAGAAGCGATTCGCGTTTTCGGTATCAATCTGAAAGATTTGCTTTTGGCAGCTCCGGCCGGTCAGAAAGGTGTGATCGGTTTGGATCCCGGCCTGAGAACGGGTGTGAAGGTCGCCGTGATTTCTGCAACGGGCAGTGTTTTGGAAACCGGAGTGATCTATCCTCATGAACCGAAACGCCAATGGGATCAGTCCATTGAAATTTTGGCGGCACTCGCAAAGCGTCACGGTTCTAAACTGATCAGTATCGGTAACGGTACGGCAAGTCGTGAAACGGATCGCTTGGCAGCAGATTTGATTGCCCGCTACCCGTCATTAGGATTGACGAAAATAGTCGTAAGTGAGGCCGGAGCAAGCGTTTATTCGGCAAGCGAACTGGCAGCGAAAGAATTTCCCGATATGGATGTCAGCTACCGAGGGGCGGTTTCCATCGCTAGAAGACTTCAGGATCCTTTAGCTGAATTGGTCAAAATTGATCCCAAGGCAATCGGAGTCGGCCAATACCAACACGATGTCAATCAAATCCATTTAGCTCAAAAACTCGATGCCGTGGTAGAGGATTGCGTCAACGCGGTCGGCGTGGATTTAAATACGGCAAGTGTTCCGCTTTTAGCCCG
Source organism: Parasutterella secunda (assembly GCF_016901835.1). GTDB lineage: Bacteria > Pseudomonadota > Gammaproteobacteria > Burkholderiales > Burkholderiaceae_F > Aphodousia > Aphodousia faecavium. Next base: position 107,700 of record NZ_JACJKX010000001.1, read on the forward strand.
CGTATCCGGTCTGACGAAATCGGTTGCTCAGTCGATCGTGACTTACCGAGATGGACACGGAGCTTTTAAAAATCGTCGGGAACTCTTAAATGTTCCCCGCTTGGGTGAAAAAACATTTGAGCAGGCCGCGGGTTTCTTGCGAATTAATAATGGGGATAATCCTTTGGATGCATCGGCAGTTCACCCGGAAGCTTATCCCGTTGTGAAGAAAATTTTGGATAAAACCGGATGTGATATTCGTACGTTGATCGGAAATCAGCAAATATTGCGCTCGTTAAAGGCTTCGGAATTTACAGATGAACGTTTCGGTATTCCTACCGTCAAAGATATTTTGTCTGAATTGGAAAAACCCGGAAGGGATCCGAGACCGGAATTTAAAACAGCGATATTTCGTGAAGGTGTTGAGACCATAGCCGATTTGAAAACAGACATGGAACTTGAAGGCGTTGTATCCAATGTGGCCGCTTTCGGAGCCTTTGTCGATATCGGTGTGCATCAGGACGGATTGGTTCATGTTTCTGAACTAGCAGATCATTTTGTAAAAGATCCGCGTGAGGTGGTAAAGGTTGGCCAGATTGTGAAGGTTCGAGTAATTGATGTGGATGTGGCTCGGAATCGGATTTCTTTGTCTATGAAGAAAGAAACGAGTCGAAATGCCCACTCCAAGCTCGGCAAACCTCAAAAGGCTAAGAGTCAGCCGATGGGAGCCATGGCAAATGCATTTGCCAAGCTTAAACGTTGATTCCGATTTAAAAAAATAGGCTATTTTACTTATTGGGAACTGCTACAATTTTCTGGGTATGAAAACAAGAGTTTTCAATTATCGTAAATAAAATTGAGGAGTCAAAAATGGACAATCCTAAAGATGCAAAGCCTCTGGAAATGCCGCCGGTGTTGGCACATGTCCAAGCTGCCGTTGATAAGTTGACGGCTTGCGAAACCATCAAGGCTGCGATAGAAGCCGTCAAGCGTGATGATGAAAAAACGCTTGCCGACCAAATCGCCATTACCGAAGTGGAAGCTCCTCCGTTCCACGAAGAAGTTCGTGCCAAGGACTTTGTCCGTCGCTTGGAAGAACTCGGTCTGAAGGCTTCAATTGATGAAGAAGGCAATGTGACGGCTCGCCGCGCCGGTAAGGGTAATGGTCCGACGCTTGTTTTGGCTGCTCACTTGGATACGGTTTTCCCGGCCGGTACCGATGTGAAGGTACGTCGTGAAGGTAATCGTTACTTGGCTCCCGGCATTAGTGATGATGCTCGTGGTTTGGCTGCGATTTTGCAAGTTCTGCGTACATTGCAAGAGTTCAAGATCGAAACGGTGGGCGACATTCTCTTCGTTGGCAGTGTTGGTGAAGAAGGTAACGGCGACTTGCGCGGTTCCAAGTACCTCTTCAATAAGAGCGGTATTCATATCGACGGCTTCATTTCTGTTGACGGTGTGAATGTCAATCGTGTTCTGTGCGGTGCTACGGGATCCAAGCGCTATCGTGTGCACTTTGACGGTCCCGGCGGACATTCTTGGAATGCTTTCGGTACGCCGAGCGCCATCCATGCCATCGGCCGTGCAATTGCCAAGATTGCCGATTTGCAAACTGTCAGCGATCCGAAGACCACTTTCACTTGCGGTACGATTAAGGGCGGTACGACCGTTAACTCCATCGCTGCGCACGTGGAAATGGAATTGGATATGCGCAGTGCCGGCGCCAATGAGCTCGACGAATTGGAAGCACGTATTCTGCCGATCTTTGAACAAGCCGCTAAGGATGAAAATGCTCGCTGGGGCTACAAGGATGAAGACGGCGTGAAGTTGACGCTTGAACCGATCGGTCATCGTCCCGGTGGCGGCCAAAAAGATGAAGTAAGTGTCTTGCAGGCTGCTCGTGGCGCTATGGCTGCTTTGGGTATTCCTCTTTATTCTTACTCCTTTGCTTCGACCGACCACAACGTGGCTGTCAACAAGGGTGTGCCCGCAACGACTTTGGGCGGCGGCGGAAAAGAAGGTTTCAACCATAACGTCAAAGAATGGTACGAACCGGTTGATGCATACCAAGGCCCGCAATTGGCTATGTTGACGAGCTTGGTGTTGGTTGGCGTTGATGGCGTCACCGAACCTGTGCTTGAAAAGCGTGCCTAATATCACGAAAAAAGCGCAGTCCCTTACGGTTCTGCGCTCTTGAGAAGTCCCGACTGAAACTCTTGTCAGATCAGTCGGGATTTTTAATGTTCTTTAACGTTCAATGAGTGGTTCTCCGTCACGACTGCTACCTTGATTCATTAAGGCATTAAGTAAAATCGCTCCGAACGTAGCTGTGCCGATTCCGCCTAATGTGAAGCCGGCAATATTGATTGTGAAGTCGCCTGCACCGAGAATCAAAGTGACCGCGGCCACGATCAGATTACGGTTATTGCCGAAATCGACTTGGTTAACGACCCAAATTCTTGCACCGGCCACTGCAATTAAGCCAAACACAACGATGGAAACGCCACCTAAAAGTGGTTGAGGAATTGTTTGAATGATGGCGCCGAACTTGGGAGAGAATCCCAATACAATGGCAAAGCAGGCTGCAACCACAAAAATGAGAGTGGAATAGACGCGCGTAGCAGCCATCACACCGATATTTTCACCGTATGTCGTCACACCCGTACCACCGAAACTGGCGGCAAACATCGTTGCCAAACCGTCACCTAAGAAGGCTCGGCCCATGTAGGGATCGAGGTTTCTGCCGGTCATGGCGGTTACCGCTTTGACGTGACCCAAGTTTTCACCGATCAAAATAATGACAACCGGTGTGATCAATAAAATAGCATTGAAGTCAAAGGTCGGGCTTGAGAACTTAGGAAGTCCGAACCAGGCTGCGTTGGCAATAATGGAGAAGTCAATGGCCGGGCCCATGTGCAGCACATTAGCTAAGACAAAGTAGATAACGTAGCTCAGTGCAATACCGACCAGAATAAGAAGTTTCTGGATCAAGCCTCTTGTGTAAACTGCGACAGCTCCGACGCATACCATTGTGATGATCGCTATGCAGGCATTGAAGGTTCCTGTGCCGACACTTTTGCAGGCAGTGGGAGCGAGGTTCAAACCGATCACCGCCACAACTGCACCGGTAACAACGGGAGGCATTAATTTTTCAATCCATCTGACGCCCGTTGACATGACAATAAGACCGACAAGTGCATAAATCAGGCCGCAGACAATAATCCCGCCTAAAGCGACGCCGATATTGGCGTTAAGGCCGGAACCGGCTGTATAACCGGTCGCAGCGATGACTACACCGATAAAGGCAAAGCTCGAACCCAAATAGCTGGGAACGTGACCACCCACAATCAAAAAGAAGATCAGGGTGCCGATACCACTCATCAAAATGGCGACATTGGGATCAAAGCCCATTAATAACGGTGCCAGGATGGTAGAGCCGAACATGGCAACAACGTGCTGAACGCCTAAGGCCAGAGTCTGTCCGGTCGGTAACCGTTCATCCGGCGCAATGATTCCGTCCTTTTTTAGTTTCCACTGGGGAAAGTAACTCATTTTTATTCTCCGAAATGTATCCTGAGCATTTTAACCCGCCCGCATTTTAAGCAGGGGATTTTGATGAAATAGGGTACAATAAGCGCCTTAATTGTTGACTTTACGCTTTGAATTGTCGAAAGAAATTTGAAAAATGGCCACTTTGGATACGTTATTGGCAAAGGATGTGAAAAAGCGCAGAACTTTTGCCATCATCGCTCACCCTGATGCGGGTAAAACAACATTGACAGAAAAGTTGCTTCTTTTCGGTGGAGCCATTCAGATGGCCGGAGCTGTCAAGGGAAGAAAGGCAGCACGACATGCGACCAGTGACTGGATGGAAGTGGAGCAGCAACGTGGTATTTCTGTGACCAGTTCCGTGATGCAGTTTGAATACGACGGTCACGTGATCAACTTATTGGATACGCCGGGGCACGAGGACTTCTCAGAAGATACCTATCGCGTATTGACGGCTGTAGATGCTGCTGTGATGGTTATTGACGCAGCCAAAGGTGTAGAAGCCCAGACGATAAAACTCTTGGAAGTTTGCAGACTGCGCAATACGCCTATTATTACTTTCATCAACAAGATGGACCGCGAGGTTCGTGACCCGATTGATCTGTTAAGTGAAATTGAAGACATTCTCAAATTGGAATGTGTCCCCATTACTTGGCCCATTGGAATGGGAAAAACTTTCCGAGGCGTCTTTTCATTGACTAAAGATCACTTAGTGCGATTTGCTCCGGGTGAAGATCGATTGTCCTCTAATCAGGAACTCATCGAAGGGTTGGATAATCCGAGATTGGATGAACTGTTCCCGATGGAAATGGGCTACGTACGCGAAAGTATTGAATTGATTAAGGGTGTCAGCAATCCTTTTGATATCAAGAAATTCTTAGCCGGAGAACAAAGTCCTGTGTTCTTCGGTTCCGGTGTCAATAACTTCGGCGTTAAGGATGTGTTGGAAGCATTGGTGCAATGGGCTCCTGAACCTCAGCCCCGTGATGCCGGCGCGCGTATGGTAGAGCCGACGGAAAAGCCGTTTACGGGCTTCGTGTTTAAGATTCAGGCCAACATGGATCCGAAGCATCGCGATAGGATTGCATTTTTTAGAGTCTGCTCAGGTCGCTATACACCCGGTATGAAGGTAAGACATTTGCGTGAGGATCGTGAAATGAAGATTCCTAATGCGCTTACCTTTATGGCTAACGATCGTGTCACGATGATGGATGCTGTTGCCGGTGACATTATCGGTATTTATAACCATGGGCAGCTTCATATTGGCGATACCTTGACAGAAGGTGAAAAACTGGGCTTTACGGGGATTCCTTATTTTGCCCCCGAACTTTTCCGTTCCGCCCGCCCGAAGGATCCTTTCAAGGCCAAGCAGCTTCACAAGGGGCTCAAAGAGTTGGGTGAAGAAGGGGCTATTCAGGTTTTTGAAAACGATTTGGGGCACCTTTTCCTCGGTGCTGTGGGATTCCTGCAATTTGAAATTGTGGCTCAACGTCTGGCAACCGAATATAAGGTGGATGCATTGTATGAAAATACGGATGTCTCGACAGCGCGTTGGTTATCTTTCCCGGATGAGCTGACGCAAAAGCAGTTTATGGACGAACAGGCTTCTCGTTTAGCCCGCGATGCCGATGGCAATTTAGTTTATCTTGCCACCTCAATTTATAACCTGCAGACCACGCAAAAACACTGGCCTCAGGTGCAGTTCCATACAACACGCGAGAAAAATCAACATTTCTCTTAAAAAAAATCGATATCGGCCGCTATTAGCGGCCGATAAACTAAGAATTAATGTCCGGTGCGGTTTTTCCAGTGCTTAGAGCTTCCTAAAACATTCAAAGCAACCTCTCGACCTGTTGACTGAATACTGTGCTGCAGGTAGTGGTTGGTGTCGCTGGGTTCTTGCTCTATGAAAGGTTTGTTGGCATAAAGCTGATAGTTTTTGCGGACAAGCCTTGGCGTGATATTCGGCATGATGACATTGCAGCCGTGCAAAATCCCCTTTTCACGACCATTTTCTTCAAGTGCATGTAAGGCAGTTGCGGCCGCAATATTGATATCCGGAATAACCAAACGGGTTGTTGCAATCATGTTAAGAGACAGGCGCATGAGTGCTTTTTCTTCCATCATGCCTTCCCCCAACATGTCTGCACCGTCACTGGTGATGTAGGGGCCCATGCCGATCATATCCAGGTCCAATTTTTGGAATGTACGAATATCCTGACACAGATCTTCGAGCGTTTGACCGGGAATGCCGATCATTACACCGGACCCAACTTGGTAGCCGGCTTGGCGTAAATCGGCTAATGCCTGATAGCGACGCTCCAAACCTTTTTCTCGTCCAGGGGCGTTGTGCAGGTGATCAAACAGTTTGGGATTGGAGGTTTCAAAACGCAAGAGATAACGTAAACCGATCGGGTTGCCGCTGGCTTGAGCCCATTGTTGATAGACCTCTAATGTCTGCTCGCCCAAGGACAGCGTTATACCGAGTCCATGGGGAAGCTCGGGGCTGACGGTTTTTTCGTGAATGGTGCGCAATACATCGGTGACAAAATTGATAAATTTGGGGTCCCGTCGCTCTCCCGATTGCAGGCAAATCGAACCGTAGTGGTTCTGGGCGGCCCAAATTGCCGCTTCTACAATGGTATTTTTATCCAATTCGTATCGGGGAACATTATGGTTGGATTTACGAATGCCGCAATAACGGCAATCCAACGTACAAATATTCGAAAATTCGATTAACCCTCTGTAGTAGACATTATTTCCAACGGTTTGAGTTGCACGATCATAAGCAGCCTTCTGAAGGATAGCTGCTTCTTCGGGATCTGTGACTGAGAGCAAGCGGATGATATCTTCGTTGCTGAATTCAGTTTGTTTGACGATCTCGGCAATGGTTTTCATGAAAATTCCTTAGAGCGTTTCCAAAGCTTTATCAAAAGCGGCCTTCGCATCCGGATGACAGGCCAGCACTCGAGGCAAAACTCCCTGCAGATAGGAAATCGTTACGCCATAATTGGTCATCGGTACACCTTGGGCTTTTGCCTGACGTAAGCGAGCAAGCATATGGCGTCGGGTAACGATGCAGCCGCCGCATTGAATAACAACCTTGTAGGGTGTTAAATCCAATGGAAAATCCTTTCCGACAGCAATTTCAATATCAAGATCGCCTACTGTCTTTTTAAGCCAATTAGGAATTTTTACGCGACCGATATCATCTTTTAGCGGATGATGAGAGCAAGTTTCAGCAATCAAAACTTTATCCCCGGGTTTTAACTTTGTCAGAGCCGCTGCACCGATGGCCATTTCCAGAAGATCGCTTTTGGAATAAGCCATCTGAATAGAAAATGTCGTAATCGGGATGGGTTCGGGCACTTCTTTAACAACTCGTAAAACCACTTGGCTGTCAGTTACGACAAGCTGCGGAGGTTGACGCAGTTCATTGAGAGTTTCCGTAATGCGGTCTTCTTTGATCACCAAGCACTTGGCCCCGGCATCCAGGAGTTCGCGAATCGCCTGCACCTGCGGGAGAATGAGACGTCCCTTTGGAGCTCCGGTATCAATTGGCGTGACAAGAATAACGGTATCGCCGGCTTTAGCTAAGTCGCCCATCAGCGGACGATCCGGTTCTGTCTTTTCAAGCACTGTTTCAATGAGAGCATCACGCAACAGCCCGATTCCTTCTCGGTTGACGGCGCTCACTTCAATGACTCGATAGCCGCGCTGCCGCAGTGAAGAAATCTGTTGAGCCTCAGGTTTTCTCAAATCGATCTTATTGAAAACGATGATGGTCGGAGTACCGTTAAGTTTGGTCTTTTTCAGAATATTTTCTTCGTGCTCGCCCCAAAAGCCTGACTCGCACACCACAATGGCGATATCCATCCATTCCAATACGGATAAACTTTTTTGTACTCGTGCCTGACCTAAGTCACCCACATCATCAATCCCTGCCGTGTCCATAAAAACAACTGGGCCGATAGGGGAGAGTTCGAAGGCTTTTTCAACCGGGTCGGTGGTCGTACCCGCAACACTGCTGACGATGGAGATGTTTTGATTGGCAAGTGCATTGATCAGTGAGGATTTACCGGCATTGCGCTTACCGAAAAGGCCGAAGTGAAGGCGTAATCCTTTCGGAGTTTCCATGCGGCTAGTGGCCATAATAAGTTTCCATTCAAATAAAAAAGGGACCCGCTAATAATAGCGAATCCCCTTTTATCAGACGAGTATCAACTTGATACTTTCGTACAAATTACTTTTCGAGGTTCGTACGAATAACGTCTTTTTCAAGCCACTTCGGAGAGTGGTGTTCGGCAGCTTCGTAAGAGATCGTGCCTTCGCCCGGACCCCATATGCCCTTGAAGTGTTCCCAAGAGAGCAAGGCCAACGGGATGTGAGCGCAAACAACCATCAACGAGCAGATGATAGAGCCCCAAACATGGAACATGTACATCCACCAGAAAGCACCCTTCGGAATCGCAGGAGCGAAGTAAAAGAGCATCCAACCGGTGACAGCGAGGCCGTACATCATGAAGAAGAAAATGAGGTAGCTCATCTTTTGGCCGCCGTTGTAACGACCTTGCGGCGGAACTTCTTCAGGACCGAACGGGATCTTGAAGAAACGACGCGGGTAACCGCCGAAGTTGCGGAACCACTTGATCGTGTCCATATCCCAGGTCAACAAGGCATTGAGCGTCGCAGCAAAGCGATGCGGCGCAAACACCAGATAGCCGATGAGGTTAAAGGTATAAACCACGGCGATCCAGATGTGCCAGATCATTAAGTTGTTAGCCGTTTCATCGGAGAGGTTGCCAAAGTAGACAGCCGCGCCGGTGAAAAGCAATGCAAACCACGTTACCGCATTGACGCCGTGAAAGACTTTGTCGGCGGGGTGGAATCGTAAAATACGTTCAGCCATTATTTACCTCCCAAAGCCGCTAATTGCGTGCGCGGATAGTAGTGGGTATGTAAAAGGTGGTGAGCCAATTCGCCGGTAGCCGGTTGCGTATGCATATCGGCATAGAAGCGAAGCACAGACTTGTTCTGGTGAGAGCAAGTCAGGCCATTTTCTTGGCAAATCTTGTCATCACGGTACAAACCGGCTTGACGTGCCTTAATCACGTCAGAACGACGTTGGATGAGGTCAACAACGGCATAGCCCGTGACACCGATGGCCAAAGCCGTAACACCGACAACCTTCAAAAAGCCGCGGCGACCAAGCATGGCAACGGTTTGTCGTTCGGTATATTCATACTTGCGCATTTATTGTCTCCATCCGATTAAATTTGCATGGGAACCGGCAACGTGGGGTTAAGCCACGTGGCGCTGTCGGTACGAACCGGTTGACCACCGCCGTTGACGCAACCGCCGGGGCAGTTCATCACTTCGATGAAGTGGTAACGGTTCTTGTCTTCCTTGATACGACGCAACACGGTTTCAAGACCTTGCAAAGCGCCGTTGACAACGCAGACTCGAACTTCAAACACCTTACCGCCCAACTTCTTGATGGGAACCGGGATGGTGGCTTCCACAATGGCATCCGTGCGACCGCGAACGATCTTGATGTCAGGGTTCTTGAGTTCTTCACCGGCTAACACAAAGTAAGCCGTACGTAATGCAGCTTCCATCACACCGCCGGAAGCACCGAAAATGGTACCGGCACCGGTGTAGACTTCCATCGTGCTGCGTTCCCGAGTCTTCGGCAATTCCAAGGGATTGATACCCTTGCGGCGGAAGATTTCTGCGATTTCACGAGCCGTGATGACAGCATCGACGTCTTGGAAGGACGGGGTATCGGCCGGGATGGCGCCCGTTTCAACGAGGTGATGCCAGGCAGCGTTCATTTCCGGACGAGCGGCTTCGAAAATCTTAGCCGTGCAAGGCGTTACGGCGACCACGTAAATGTCGCGCGGATCCTTCTTCCAGACGTATTCGGCCGCCCAGGTCTTAGCCACCGGGCCACCCATTTGGATCGGGCTCTTGGCCGTAGACAAATGCGGAATCAGACCCGGGTGGAACGTTTCAACGTTCTTGACCCAAGCCGGGCAGCAGCTGGTAAAGTGCGGGAAGGGGTGCTTGGCGGCTTCTTCCAATTCAGGACCGCGTTCGCCCAAGACCCAGTAACGGATCTTGTTGATGAATTCAAAACCTTCTTCCATGATCGTTTGGTCGGCACTTTGGTTCACGTCATAAGTGACGAAACCGGCTTTTTCCAAAGCATTCACGAATTGTTCCGTGACCAATTCGCCGGCCTTAGCGCCGAACTCTTCACCGACGGAAACACGAACAGCCGGAGACGGGTGAGCCACGACGAGTTTGTTGGGATCGTCGAGCATCTTCATCACTTCGTCAACGAAGCTCATTTGTTCGATCGCGTTGAAGGGGCAGGCGATCAAGCACTGGCCGCAAGACAAGCAAGCGTCTTCGCGGATGGAGTGGACAACACCCAAGCCGCCGGAGATGGCGTGTACCGGGCAAACTTTACGGCAGGTGTCGCAACCAACGCAGTTATCCTTGTTGATCTTGATCACACCGCGCAATTCACCGCGACGGAGGTTGCCAACGTATTCAGGTCCATTTTCTCCGTGCGCATTGGGCGGCGGAGTAAATGTATTGACCATAATCGTTTTGGACATGTTTAAATCTCTCCCAAGATTTACTGAAAATAGAATCTCTAAGTCACAAGTGCCTTGTGCACAGGTCTGCTTGAAACTCAGGGATTGTACGTACAATTCCTGTCGTCAGAGGCACGCCTTGGTCCGGGCAAAACCCCTGTCAACGGTGGAACTATAAAGAATTTTTACAAAAAATAAAGAAAAAAGAGTCAAAAAGAGCTACCTCAAAAGAGGTAGCTATGTCATTACATGTCGATCGCAGACAGAGGCTTTCTTAACTCAGCGCGAACATTGTCCATGCCGGAATAAAAAGCCTTCATCATAACCAAGCCTAAGAATTTACCGGCATCGGTAACAATGAGATTGTCGGGATCGGCTGGATTATCTTTGATGGCGCCGGCTAACTTTAATCCGAGCATTTCCTTAAATAAGGCTTTATCCAAGTCCACTCCGTGAACTTCTCGGAAGTACTTTCTCGATAAGCGAGCGGCAAATAAACCCAACAGCAGTCGATATTGCAAAATCGCGTGTTTGTCGAAGCGCTTTCTTCGCTCTACACCCATCTTGCCCTGACTGATGCGCTCGTTATAACGACGCAGACTAAACGTATTGACATACAGTGAGTCGCCAAGGAAACTGAAGGCGCCGGATCCGAGTCCGAGGTATTCATCATGATCGACGACATACTCATCAAAGCCTTCATCGTGAGAACGTCCGAATGTCCAGGAGGTGAGTTGATTGTAGTTTTTCCCCAACGTATCCAAAATGATGCGGTATTGAGCCGCCAGATCAGCCGTAGGGGCAGCAATGGTGTTTCGAACACTGGCTTTAGTTTGCGTGGTGACCATCAACGGATAGGTTGTGATCTGACGGGGATTTAATTTCATTAATAAATCCACATCCCGCTGCAAAATCTCTTCCGTTTGTCCTCTGAAGCCGAAAATCATGTCGACATTCATGATCGGAAAGAGTTCCTGAGCGGCTTGGATGCGTTCGAAAATTTGCTCGCCACTACCGAATTTTTCATACCGATCGATCATTTTGAGGATATTGTCATCGAAGCTTTGAACGCCGACAGACATACGATCGACCAAGCCTTTGAGGTTACGGAAACTTTCCGTCGCCAAATGAGCGGGATCGGTTTCACATGAGACTTCTTTCATGGAGGGGAAGAGTTTTCGAGCCAGTTCAATGGTTTTGATCAGCTCGTCTTCCAAAATAGTGGTAGTCCCTCCGCCGATGTACATAGAGGTAAAGTCATAGCCCATGTCGCGAGCCATCTGCATTTCTTTGCGCAAATTCACAAAATACTCGCGCGCTTTATATTCTTTGAAGATAAAGCGGTGAAATGTGCAGTACGAGCACAGAGTATGGCAGAACGGGATGTGTGCGTACATCATGTATTGATGACCGGGTTGAGGCTCCGGATGCCTGTCGAGAATAATGGGTTCGACATTGAGTTCTCGATCAATATAGTACTTCATGATGCGATCGGTCAGCCCGATCATCCAATCCGGTAGCAATTTGTTATGTTCAGCCATAATCTTCAATTCAATCTGTTCGCAGCAAAAGTTGCTATTTTAACGATGACCCGCATAAAGTGCTTGAATCTGCGGAGCAAACTTTTCGTTGAGCGCTTTACGCTTAAGTTTTAGAGTCGGCGTAATCAGCCCGTTTTCAATCGTCCAGGGTTCAAGCGTCATATGCACATTTCTGGGTAAGGCATATTGAGGGAAATCTTTTACGGCAGTTTTGATTCGCTTTAAAACGGCATTGCGCGTCACGGTCGCTAAGAGACTTTCGGGGTCATTAGGATCCAAGTCTAAGGTAGCTGCCAATTTTCTCCATTCCTCTTTATTGAGGACAACGATCGTGGAAATAAACGGGCGGTTTTCCCCAATGACATAGGCCTGATCAAAAAGCGGGTCAATTTCTATGGCCAGTTCCAAATCGGCAGGAGGCACTTTTTCACCGGTGCTCGTAACAATAATTTCTTTAATTCGCCCGACAATTCTCAAAAAGCCCTCGTGGTCAAATTCTCCGACATCTCCTGTTTTGAGCCAGCCGTCTTCCGTAAAGGCTTCTCGGGTAGCCTGAGGACGATTCCAATAACCTTTCATAACAGAAGGTGACTTCACTTGGATTTCATTATCTTCACCCAAACGCACCTCAGTTTCAGGCAACGGTTTGCCGACGGTGTTGGGGTGGTTGTAAGTCAGAGAGTTACCGGCAATGATCGGGCTCGATTCCGTCATGCCGTATCCCTGAATAATCGGTAAACCTAAACCACAAAAAGCCTTGGAGACTTTAGCATTAAGCGCCGCTCCGCCACTGATGGCAATACGGAGCTGACCGCCGAATTGATTGAGCAGCGTTTTGGAGACAAGACGCTCAAGAATAGGCCATACCACAGGGTCAAGCAGTGTTATACCACCTTTTTGTCTGGGCAAACCGTATTTTTCACAAAAACGTCTCCAGCCGACCTCAACCGCCCAACCGAATAGGAAGCGGACAAAACCGGACTCTCTTGCAAGTTTTGCCTGCACCTTTGCAAAGATTCTTTCATAAATGCGCGGAACGGAAATGATGACGTTGGGTCGGACAATTCTGAAGTCCTCGGCAAGCTGCTGGATGGAGCGGGTATACACAATCGTGCAGCCCATTCCGAGCGCAAGGTAATAACCTGCCATGCGCTCAAAAGTGTGAGAAACTGGAAGGAAAGACAAAAAGACATCGCTCGGTTTCGGATAAACCGTTTTTAAAGTGTTTAAAACATTGCTGACAACGTTTTTATGAGTAAGCATCACACCTTTGGGCTTGCCTGTTGTGCCTGAGGTGTAGACGATGGCTGCCAGATCACCTTCACTGGGTCCCTCCGGCAGCTCGGTAACGCCGTGACCGGTTGCAAGCCAAGATTCAAGGTCCCAATGTTTGACACCGTCCTGACGGGCTTCGGGAGAAGATTCTTCGGTAAAGATCACATGCCTTAAGTCGGGCATAACGGTGTGCGTGAGGTAGATGGCATCCCATCGGCTTTGACGGTTGGTGACGAGTACACTAGCCTGACTGTCAGCAATAATGAAAGCGCTGGAACCGGCTGTGTCAATCGCGTGCAACGGAACGGGGACACAGCCGTTAGCTAAAACAGCTTGGTCGCAACAAACTGCATCCACTCCGTTTGGCAATAAAATCGCTACGCGGTCTCCATGCTTGAGATTCATCTTGCAGAATGCCCTGCGCCACTGCTGAATCCGTTCATCCAGATCTCGATATGAAATTCTTTCCCAGGTATTTGATCTTCGGTCAAATTGCCTCAATGCCTCAGTATGCGGGGCAATTTTGGCACGGGCCGGAACAAATTGGTCCAATGTTTTTAATTGGCTGAGTGCTTTGAATCGAATTTCTGCAGAATCAATAGCCACGGTTCACCTCGGAAAAACAGATAAAAGCTAACAATGCGCCTATTTTAAGCTCAAAGACCAGTGTTTAGTGCTGTGTTTAGTAATTGCTTTTAGTTTTTCGTTTTGTAGCCGATTTTGAGCAACCACACTGAGACAGCAAAAAAAGTGAGGCAAGTGAGGCTTGCGCAAACGGTTGCTGTCAGAGGCTCGGTTTCAACGTAACCCAGAAATCCCCCGCGGAATCCGTCTATGAGATAGTAAAGAGGATTAAATTCAGAGAGCTCGCGCCAAGGTGAGGGTAACATCTCACATGAATAAAAGACACCGGACAGAAAGGTCAAAGGCATGATAAAAAATGTTTGAATGACTCCCATCTGTTCATAACGATCAGCCCAAATCGCAGTGATCAGCCCGAGTGCTCCCATAATGAATGCCCCTAAGGCAGCAAATACAAACACCCAAAAATAGGAACTGGCAGCAGGTGCTATCCAGATAGCAGTTGCAATCCAGACACAAGCTCCGACAATTAATCCTCTTAAAACGGATGACAGGATATAAGCTGCGGCAATTGATACATGATTGAGCGGTGTGACAAGTAAGAATGTCAGCGTGCCGGATATTTTTGATTGAACAAAAGAAGAAGAGCTGTTTGCAAAAGCATTTTGTAAAACAGCCATCATCACCAGACCGGGTACGAGAAACTCCAGATAAGGAGTTTGGGATTGCGTACTGACCCGATCCTGCAGAGCGGTTCCAAAAACTATCAGATACAGTAAAGATGATAGAACCGGAGCAGCAATGGTATGAAACGCGACTTTTCTGAAACGAATGATTTCCTTTTTCAGTAACGTCAGAAAAGCATTTTTTACACAAAAAATTTGAGCTGAATGTGTCATGTTCGGATTTATTGTTGCGTTACCTTAATAAAAAGATCTTCCAACGTCGCTCTGGATGTCTGCAGATTCTCAACAATACAGTGATTTGCCGACAGTGTATTGAGGATATAGGTAAGATCCTGAGCGTTAAAGAATCCTAAAACGTAATGTTGAGCTTCAAGCCGCAGTACTCTGCTTTGAAGATTCGCCGGGAAATTTCCCCTGATCAGTCTGAATCGGACGGTATTTTGTTCGATTGCATTGAGTAACTCATCGGTAGTACCGGCAGTGACTATTTCACCGTGGTTGATAATGGCAATTTCAGAGCAGAGATTTTGAGCCTCTTCCAAGTAATGAGTCGTTAAAACAATCGTATGACCTTTTTGATGCAGTTTTTCAATAAATTGCCAAAGCTGGTTGCGCAGTTGAACGTCCACGCCGGCGGTCGGTTCGTCGAGCACGATTAAAGGCGGTTTATGTACGAGAGCCAAGGCAACCATAACCCGTCTTTTCATGCCGCCCGACAGTAATCGGCATGGAGTCTGTATTTTTTCAGTCAGACCGAGGTTTTCTAAAATTTCTTCTATCCAGTCATCGTTATTTTTCAATCCGTAGTAGCCGCTTTGAAAGGAAAGCATTTCATAGACAGATAAAAAGGGATCGCAGAGGATTTCCTGGGCGACTACACCGATATTCATCAAAGCAAGTGTTTTGTTTTTTTCGATATCAAATCCGGCGATTCGAATTTGGCCTCGGGTGGGTTTAACCAGTCCGACCAATGAATTGATCAAAGTGGATTTTCCTGCGCCGTTGGGACCTAAGAGACCGAAAAAACTTCCTTCAGTGATTTGAAGATTAATGCCTTTAAGCGCTTCAAATCCGTTTGAATAAGTTTTATGTAAGTTATGAATATCAAGAATCGGAGAACTCATAGTAATCAGTCAATTTCGTAGCGAACCGGAATTTCTAAAGTGGCTGCCTTGCTAACTTGTGTTTTTAATCCTTTTAAGTGCTGAGCTGCTGAAAGAGTGGCCCGTCTGAATAGGGCATTGCCGCCTTCCTGAAGACGATAGTCTGTTACAGCGCCTGAAGCGTCAATGGAGACAATCAAAATTGTCTGTCCTTCAAGACCAATGTCACGTGCGCGTTTGGGGTAACGTTTGTTTTGCTCAATGACCTGAACAATCTGCATCAGTGCATTAGACATTTCGTTATTGGTTTGACCGCTGCCGTTGCTGCTTGCAGCCCGTTTGGAACTGCCTACGCTCTTTGTAACGTTTTTGCGCGGTCTTTCAATTGTTTTCTTTTTTTCTTTCGGCGGCTCTTTTGGTTTTACTTCGACAGGTTTGGGTTCCTCTTTAACTTTTTCTATGATCGGCTGAGGCTCTTCAAGATGGATTTTCCACGAGCTGGCGGGAACTGTCATGATGACCCAGCGAGGTTCCTTCTTCAAAGGTATTGCCATAGAATCGACCGGTTTAATCGGTTCTTGTTGGATGCTTGCTTTTTGCGGCATTGCCAGCGGATCGGAAAACTGTAAAAAAGCGACAGCCAGTAAAGTCATTGAAACGACACTGGTAAACAGTTTTGCAGTAAAACTCGCCTGACGTTCATCAGGTCCCTGTTGCATCGTGTTGTAGGCAATATGTTTGACGGGTTTCATTGTTTAGCCTGTGTGCTGATGACAAATCGCCCTTCATTTTTTTTCTTGGCTAAGTCCACAAGCGGAACAAAAGAATCAAAAGAGGCTTTCCCATCCATGTGGATATTGAGAATAGCGTTCGATGTGGCAGCAAGGGCACCCTCGACCTGCGCTAAAGTCACCGGTTGGTTATTCATCCAATACGAGCCGTCCGAGCGGACGTTGACACTCACTTGTCTGTCGGCGCGCTTTAGCTCTGCTGTTTCACTTTCAGGCAGGATGATTTCTAAGACAGGTTTAGAAAAACTCATCGTGACCACGAAGAAAATAATGAGCATAAACAGACAGTCGATGAGGGGAGTCAGGTCAATTTGCGGATCATCATCAATGGGCGAGAGGCCCGGTGGAATAAAAATGCTCATTTTCCTTCCTCTTCATCATTGACAGCATTGGAATTATTTTTATTACGAATGCGGTTCATAATTTCGAGCGCACGATAACTGTGTTCAACCGCCTCAATATGAAACCCTCTGAATTTGAGCATTAAACCGTAGTAGACCATTAAAACGGGAATGGCAATACAAAGACCCATAACTGTTGTAATAAGTGCCTGCCAAATACCTGCAGCCAATAATTCCGTGGAGGGAATCTCAGTGAAAGACAGTGTTTTGAAAACTTCTACCATACCGAATACAGTACCGAGAAGCCCCAATAAAGGAGAGATGACACTGATTAGCTTGAGCCATACAAGACCGTTACTGACCCTTTTGAAATTTCGGTGAAAAAGGTAGGCCACCTCCGCCCGGATATCATCGGAGTGAGAACCGTGAGTTGCGACAATATCGTAAATGATCCGAATTAACGGATTGGCAGTATTGGGATCAATATTTCGCAGACAGCGATCTCTGCCGCTTTCCAAGTCAAGGAAGTCTCGACGGAAATTTTTCCATACTCGATTTAAATAAGCGATGAGCCAAACAGAAACGTACAGGGCGTAAAGTGCAACAAAAATCAACGCGACACCCGCCGGACCGATTAATGTGTACAAAGACTCTAAATTTTCCATGACTTCAATCCTCAGGCTAAAAGCTCTCGGAAAGCTTCAGCAGCAGCCCTGTAGTCTTGCTCATTGGGGTGTTTTGCTGCTTCTTGCCGACGGGCAACGGATTCGGGAGTTTCCTTGTAACCCGGCATTTTTTTCATTTGCTCAATTAAAACCGGATTGATTTTGCCCTGACAGAGGAATGTGGCTTCTAGACGATTACCACGCTCTGAGCCGACAACTGCATCGCACTGACGTTTGAACCAATCTTTGGCACGTTCGCTTTGAGGGTTGCCGCCCATGGTGGCAAAAATCCCAAGAGATTTATTGCGAATATAAGGGACTAATTGAGCCAGATCGGGCGGCAGTCCCCCTTTGTCACACCAAAAACCGACGATTACTTCATTGTGTTGATCAAGAAGTTCTGTACATTTGAGCACATCTGTGGTGCGTTTAAGAGAAGTTGTCGGATAAACCCGATTGAGTGCCTCTCCGACTTTCCATGTGTTTCCCGTAATGGAGCTAATAATGATCAAAGCAGACATACATGACATCCTTTTATCAGCAAAATTGAGCTTTTGCTTTCATGAAACCTTCTTTAACCGATTCGATGAGCTGATGATTTTCCCGTCCGACATAGACGCTGAAGTGAAGTTTTTTATCTTTCCCGAAAAAAGCGACGTAATGAGATTCACGTCCCATAAACGGCATGGAAATAAAAGCAATGGTTTCTAAAGAGTCGGCATTAAGGTGACCGCCGATTACGGCGTCTTTAGACAAAATGTTGTAGTAGCCCATGCCGCGTTTGCCGGCGCTGAGTTTGGACTGAATTTCAAAGACATGTCCTTCATGAATGATAAACAGAGTCACTTTTTCCCATTGACTCATTTGTGCCCATAAAACATCGAAAGACGAGATATCTTTGATAAAGGAGCAGATCTCACTTGGCAGAGCTTGAGCGGCTTCTAAATCCGTGCAGCCAAGTTCCTTGGCAATTAATCCTAAGGTGACGGGCTTTTTAGCATTCATCAGTTCTTGAATTTTTTCTTTTTTATCCATTTTTATTCTCCGTAATGTGAAAAATCTTTTCTTTTAAGTGAATTCATTCTTAAAGCTTGATCTGCACACAAAGCAAGAAGCTCTAAGTCGTGAGTAATCAGTAAAACAGCCTTACCTCGATCGGCTTGTTCCTGCAAAGCTTGGGCAACTCGTTTCATATTGGCGCCGTCCAGTCCGCTGGTGGGTTCATCCAAAATGAGAATGTCCGGGTTTTTAGCTAATGCACATGCAATGACCAAACGCTGCTTTTGTCCGCCTGAAAGCGACTGAGGATGCCGTTCAGAGAGTTCCGTCAGGGAAAATGCTTCAAGCAGCTGATCGATGGTTTCGTTGGTATGCTGAGTCTGATTTGCCGCAAAAAGACAGGCTTTGATTTCTTCTCTTACACTGCGCATCTGCAACTGATGGTCGGCATTTTGAAGAACCAGTCCCGTGTGCTTAAGAAGCGTTTGAGCAGAGGTTTTTTCCCCTTTCAGATAGAGTTCTCCTGTACCGACATTCAGTCCGGTGATTAGGCGCGCCAAGGTGGTTTTCCCGCTACCGTTTTCTCCGATCAGGGCCGTAATACCGTGACCGATTTTGAAATGAATGTTTTTGAGCAAAAGCTCTTTGTGTTCAGCCGGTTGGCCTTTAAAGAGGCGTTTAAATTTAGCCAATTTGGAGTGACGGTTAGCCCGTTCATAATCAAAGGTGAGGTCAGAGGTCATCAAAATGGGATCTTTGGGATCACCTTCATGCAACGTATCCCGAACATCCGGTACATAAGCCTCGCGAAGGCCATATTCCTTTCGAAGTGTCTGATTTTCCAGAATTTCAAAAGAGCCCCGTTCTTTGATTTCTCCGTGTTGCATGACAATGACTTCATCAGCGACACCGTTGAGCCAATGCAAACGATGGTCAACGACCAAGATGGCAAAACCCAGCTGTTTGAGTCGTAAAAGTTCCTGGGCAAGCCGATCGGTAGCTTCCGGATCCAAGTTTGCCGATGGCTCGTCCAGGATTAGAGCTTGTGGTTCTGAAACAAGAATTTCTCCGAGGGCTACTCTTTGTTTCTGACCTTCTGAGAGTGCCGAAATAGAATGACTTAAAAGCTCTTCAATATGTAGGCGCTTGGCAACGCTATTGATGCGATTTTGTACAGTGTCTGGCTCTGCTCCGGAGACTTTCAGTGCAAAACCCATTTCGTCTCTGACATTGAGTGCAAAGAACTGATCTTCAGGGTCTTGAAAAAGCGTACCGACTTTTTCCGAAATATCGGAAACGGAACTTTTGTCCGTTTCTTTACCGAAGACGGAAACCCGCCCGGTCATTTCACCGGCGTAGTAGTGCGGACAAAGTCCGTTAGCTAAACGCATCAAGGTTGTTTTCCCACAGCCGGAAACACCGGTAACCAATACGACCTGACCGGGAGAGACTGTCAGATTCAGCGACTTGACAGCCCACTCACTCTGAAACGGATAGCGGTAGGAAACATTTTCAAATGTGATCATGATTCTTTCTCCGCTATCAGGGCATTCGTACCGCAGTAGGATCGATACCCCAACTGCCCAGGTATATTTCTGCTATGAGCGCTAATAACACAGTTAAAACTCCGACACTCATGGCTATCCAGTCGCGCTCAGAAAGTTTTCGTTCAGAGCAAAAAGCATGTGTTGCGTGGCTGCCCAATCCTTTGTCTAACCCCTTTAATTCGGCCGCAACTCCGAGTGCTTCGCTGCTTTTGAGCGCTCTGAATAAAATCGGCGTAAAGATTAGTCTTGCGCACAAAAACGGATGAGTGCTGAGCATTTTGAAATTTAATTGCCAGCCTCTGATTTTTAATGTTTCCCAGACTTGAGAAACGTCATGGGCAAAGGTCGGAATAAAACGGATCATGACCGTAGAGGGCAGCGTGATCACAAAGGGTAGCCTCAACTGAGAAAGGGCCGCCATAATGTTTTCAATTTTGGTGGAAAGCGCTAATCCCATGACCAGGTTCATCATGGTCAGACCGCGTAAAAAGGGGATGAGTAGGTTTTGTACCGTCATTTCTCCCAGGGCAGGGATAAAAAATGTGATGACAGCCGTGCAACCGATGGCCAATCCCATCATCAATGCCATGAGCAGATACAAAACAAAAACTAAAGTGGGACGCTTAATCAGCAAGGCCATCAAAAAACTCAACGCAAAAAGTATCAGTTGAGCTGCCAGACTGGAGTAGGCGATTGTTGAGATAGCTCCCAAAAGAGTGAGCAGTAATTTAGTACGCGCATCGATTTTCGTCAGAGTAGAGTGATTCATGCTTAGCTCCTGACGATACCGGCATGACGCAGTTCTTTTAACGCACGGTAACCTGTAAAAAGACCGAGAAGGCAACCTGTGTAACCGATGAAAATAATGGGCAGTACAGAAAGGATGAGTGCCGGCGTTTCCCGCATCATGAGGTAGGAGACGGCGACGGAAAAGAGTTTGGTACCAAGGTCATAAACGGCAACGCCCACGTATGTTGACCAAGAATGTTTGAAGCCCCCTGTTAACCAAATAGCGAATTCTGCTGCTAAAGCGCCGACCAGCGCGGCGGGCAGCAGCGTGATGCTTCCACCCATCAAAAGCACACTCACGATCATGGATACAGCCGTAAAGAGCAAAAGTGTTCCGCTTTTTCTGACTTTTGCTAAAAGCACAATCAACAATGTTGTGAACACAAGATTTTTAAGCATGAGCGTGACCGGGTTCATGCCGCCGCCCGCCAAAGCTATCAGGAGAGAGGACAGCTTGATGGCGGCGGCAAAAACGCCGATCATGACGAGTTCTTGCGATTTCCAATAGGCCGTTTTAACGGTCATTTTCATCACTTATTCAAGATGATCAGAACGTAGCGTTAAGCTTCATAGCGAAGTAACGTCCCGGTTCATAGATGGCGTCACTGGTTTGATACAGTTTGTCAGTGATGTTATAAAGACCGACATCAACGCTATAGGCATTTTTAGGTCCGAATGACACACCACCCGTCAAATTAAAGGTCGTAAAGCCACCGAATGAACCATCCTCATTGAGTTGATCAGTTTGGAAGTTCCAGGATTCTGTTTTGGTTTGACTTACGGCGTAAGCATCAAATCTAAACAAGGCACTGTCGTATTCGTTTTGATATCGAACACCATAACGGGCCATCACTTTAGGTGTGCCGGATTTAGAGGATTTGATGCCATTTTCTTTGTATTCTCGACGCATTAAGGTCAGAACTGTGTAGGGTTCAAAATCCCCGATTTTTACACTGGTATCTAATTCAAGGCCGATGGTTTGAGCTTCCCCCATGTTTGTATATTTGTTGAGACTGTCTCCAATGGCAATTGTTGTAATGTAATCATCTGCTTGGCTGTAGAAAATGGAACCGTCAACAGTCAAAATTCCGTTTGTATATCTGGCACCAATTTCGAAGTTATCCGAGGTCTCCGGTTTCAGATCCGGGTTGGCATAAGTTAATTCTCCACCCATAGAGGTATCAATAAATAACTCTTGTAAAAGCGGAGTCCGATAGCCTTGAGACCAGTTGGCGCGTAGCGCCAGATTCTCAAAGCCCTTATAAGTCACGCCAAAATTAAAAATGGCTTTTCCATCGCTGGTGTCATAACTACTTTTACCGACTTCAATGCCATCGACATTGAGGCTATGAGTGGTGTTGATATCCATGTCACTGTCCACCCATGTATATCTGACACCATAATTGAGAATGAGTTCGTCAAAAACCGTACTTTCCATTGAAGCAAACAGGGAATGACGGGTTTGTGAACCATTAAATTTTTGAATCTTTTCATACGGAGCGGTACCCATGACAGGTCCCTGACCCGGAACAAAACTCATGCTGGGAGTATGTCCGAAAGTTTGACTGCCGGCGTCAAGATCATCGTATGAGAATTCGTAGCCGGTGAT
Source organism: Parasutterella secunda (assembly GCF_016901835.1). Lineage (GTDB taxonomy): Bacteria > Pseudomonadota > Gammaproteobacteria > Burkholderiales > Burkholderiaceae_F > Aphodousia > Aphodousia faecavium. Next base: position 129,761 of record NZ_JACJKX010000001.1, read on the forward strand.
TAAGTAATGATTCTGACCAAGAATCCAATCTGATTGAATGGAGGCTGAGGTTGTGTACAGGTCATTGTCAGCGAAATTGTCCATTAAAACCGACGTTGTGCCAAAAGGAGTAACAATTCCACCTTGTTTAACAAAATTTTCCATTAATTTGTGATTTTTTTCGTATGAGGCATCAATACGCAAGCGAGCAAGGTTTTCGGTTAGGTTTTTAAATTCACCGAAAAGACTTCCTCTCGTACGTTGCCATTCAGGAACATCGACAAAAAAATCTTCAGGAGCATAGGAAGTTGCCCCGGACATGAAATCCAAATCGAAGTGACTTAAAGATAGACCGATGGTCTTATTTGGATCAATGTCATAGGAAAGAAAAGCATTGGCTGCCTTAGAGCTAAATTCTGTGTGAGGCATCTTACCAACCGGAGTCTCGATGTTATCTGCATCACGAATGGCTCCACCGAAGCGATATTTCCAACCGTTTGCGGCCCCGTAGATAGAGCCGGACAACTCTTTGCCGCTCGAAGACGAATCAAAACCAGCTGATACTGAAGCGCCGAAAGTATCTTCGCCACCTTTTTTGGTGATGATGTTAACAGCACCGCCGATAGCATCTGAGCCGTAAAGAACTGAGGCCGGTCCGCGAATCACTTCAATTCTTTCAACTTGTGAGGGATCAATCAATAGCGGCACGCCAGACATGGATTTCTGTTCAGAAATGCGTTGACCGTCAATCATGACGAGTGTTCTGAAGGCATCCTCCCCGCGGATTTTAATTCGGTCAATACCTTGACCTCCGTCATTTTTTACCTGAATGCCCGGAACTTTGCTCTCCAATAAGTCAGCAATGGTTTTCGCACCGGACATTTCAGCGATGTCTTCACTGGTAATAACAGAAACACTCATGTTGACATCAATCAATTGTTGTTCAACACGAGAAGCTGTCACCACAACGTCCTGTGCTTTGTAACTATCAGCGGCTTGAGCACTGATGACAGGAAGGGAAAGAGCCACTGCTAGGGCGAGGCTTGTTTTTTTGAAAGAGAGACTGTTTGTCATCTTAGTCAATAGAGAAAAAGTTATTGGCTTTTCTCTTTAGGTTGAAAAATCTTTACTTTTGTTGGGCCAAGCGCTTGCCCAATACGTTGATCAACAGTTGGGCCATGGTGACATGCCAGAATTGCCCGGCAATGGTCTGTACCATCCAATCGCCGACAGGATTAATCAGGCCGGCTTTCGTCCACTGCTCAAAGACATCTCGGCTTAATTCATCAAGGGGCAGTGCGAAGCGATCGCTCAAGTGAGGCATGTTGATGCGACCCAGTTCCATTTCAGAAGAAACGGTACGAAGGGCGTGCCAGTAATCATTTGGGGCGCTCGCAAAAGCGATGGGTTTGATACCGGCTTCCAGTTTTTTGACCCAGTCTTCATACTTTCGTTCGATCATGAAGCTGTAACCGTTTAGTTTGCCGCCCGCGCCACTGCCGAAAGCCAGACAATCAGCAGCACTTTTACCGAAGCGGTTGTAGATATTTCGTTCGCGAAATGTTTGGCACCAATGGTTGTTGGACAGGCGGCGCCACTGAGCGTTGGTCAGTAATTCAACTGAGCGGGCAAACATCTCTGCACGCTCATCTTTGTCGGCGCCGGCGGGAAGTTTGCCGTTTGCAATAAATTTTCCGAGCGGAGACTTCTCAAAAACATTCAGCTGATAGCAATCGACACCATCTAAAGGAAGAGAGATGGCGGTTTTCACATCGTCTTCCCACACGGCCATATCTTGGTAGGGGAACCCGTAAATAAGATCACAGACGATACTGGCTTGATTAAAGGAAGCGAGCTTTTCAATCGCACGAACCATGCTTTCACGATCGTCAACACGACGCATGGTTTGGCGAACGTTTGTGTTGAACGTTTGAACCCCAAGAGAAACACGATTGACACCCGCTTTAAAGGCAGCTTCCATTTTTTCTTCAGGGAAGTGATGAATGCGTCCTTCAAGGGTAATTTCACAATCATTGGCAAGGGGAAGATATGTTCTGACTGCTTTGATTAGTCGATAAAGATCATAGGGCTCAAGAGCCGTAGGCGTACCGCCTCCGAAATAAACCGCATGAATCGGGGTAATTTGTTGAGCCGGCAAATCATTCCAAAGTTGTAATTCCTTAATCAAATGATCGGTGTAGTGGGCACTTGATTCGGGGCGCAGCGGATTTTGATAGAAAAGACAATAAAGGCAACGGGTTTCGCAAAACGGAACATGAATATAAGCCAAACCGGTCCCTTTTCTTTTAATTCCGTATTGATTCTTAATTACAGATACGGCTTCATCGCCAATAAATGTCTGTCCTGGAATGTGCGGATGAACAGCAGCTTTTCCTTTAAACGCATTTTTTAGGGGATTGTCAGAGAGTTCCGCTTCAAAATGAATCATCTCTTCAACCGTATTGGCGTGATTTCCAAGCATGTGACGTTGGGATGATTCGAAAGATTTATTTGAGGGGTTCAAATGCATGGCAACCCTTTGCCCATAAAGTAAGTGTTTAAAAATATTATTTAATGATAATCATTATCATTAGGTTGAGGATAATAAGTATCTATCTGAAAAAAATCAATTAATCTACTATATCAATAGAAAAAAGCTATCAAAAAATAAATTTCGATAGCTTTCGTATATGAGAGAAATTCTTATTAAGATTGTTCGGCTAAAGCTTTTTTGTTTTCGAGCTCATCCCAACGTTCATAACCGGTATTGATTTCAATATTAAGTTTTTCAATAGCTTCGGTTTGCTCTTTGATTTGTTGGGCCGAGTGATTGCTGTAGTAGTCCGGTGCACTCATTGCCTCAATCAGAGCATCACGGTCGGCCTCCATTTGCATCAGTTGACCTGGTAGGTTCTCCAACTCCTTATTTTCTTTATAAGTGAGTTTGATTTTGACCGTTTTAGGCTTTTTGGGAATCGGTTTTTCTTTTATTTCGGGTTTAATCGACTCGGTTTCCTTTTTGGGTCTGTAGTGGACCCAATCCGAGTAACCGCCGACATATTCTCGCCACAAGCCGTTACCTTCCGGGGCGAGGACTTCTGTTACAACGTTGTCAAGGAAGCGTCTGTCGTGGCTGACCAGAATCAAAGTCCCCGGGTAAGTTTGCAGGGTTTGTTCCAACAACTCCAATGAGTCGATGTCAAGGTCATTAGTGGGTTCGTCAAGAACCAAAAGATTGGCGGGCAATGCGAAAAGTCTTGCCAGAAGGAGTCGATTGCGTTCGCCCCCAGAGAGGTTTGATACCGGCACATTTGCGCGTCTGGGAGGAAACAGAAAATCCCCTAAGTAAGCCATTACGTGCTTTTTACTGCCGCCGATTTCAATCCACTCACTACCCGGAGAAATAGTTTCGGCAACGGTCTTATTGGGATCGAGCTGAGCGCGCAGCTGATCGAAATACGCAATTTGAAGGTTGGTGCCTAATTTCACCGTTCCGCTGTCGGGGACACGCTTGCCGAGGATGAGAGAAATCAACGTGCTTTTGCCCACACCGTTGTGACCCACAAGTCCCAATCGATCCCCTCTGAGCAGTTTGAAATTGAGATCTTTGACGATTACCTTATTGCCGAAAGAAAGGCTGACTTTTTCGAGCTCGGCCACAATTTTGCCGCTCTTCATTCCGGCGTCTATGTTGAGATTGATTTGCCCCAAACGGTCGCGTCGGGCGGCCCGTTCTTCACGTAAACGCTCCAGTCTTCTGACTCGGCCCTCATTGCGGGTGCGTCGTGCTTCAATTCCCTTTCGGATCCACACTTCTTCTTGAGCCCAGAATTTGTCGAACTTTCTACGTGCAATATCTTCTGCGTACAGTTCCTGTTCTTTCCTGTTTTCGTAGGCTTCGAAGTTTCCGGGATAACTTCTCAAGACTCCCCGATCCAGTTCGATGATACGTGTGCTGACCGAGTCTAAAAAAGCTCGGTCATGGGTGATGACCATCAGGGACTTAGAGCCTCGATATTGGTTCTTAATAAGATCTTCCAGGATAAGAATCCCCTCGATATCGAGGTGATTGGTGGGTTCGTCGAGTAGTAAAAGATCTTTATTCAAGGCAAATGCGAGGGCTAAAGCTGCTCGCTTCCTTTCGCCCCCGGAGGCGCCGTCAAGCGCACGTTCGGCATCTAACCCAAAACGATGCAGATACTCTTCAAGACGTGCGATTTGTTGCCATTTGAGCTGATCATCGTTTTCAAGATCCAATCCGGCTCGGGCGATAAGGGAATCGCGGATACTTGGAGCCGGCGGTAAGAATGGCTCCTGTTCAACATAGGCAATGCCTAAGCCGTCCATGATTGTTTTGGAACCGTCATCGAGTTTATCCACTCCGGCAATAACCCTAAGCAGAGAACTTTTACCGGTTCCGTTACGACCGATCACGCCGATTCGTTCCCCGTCAGCGACGGTAAGATTGGCATGGTCCAAAAGGGGTTGATCGCCGAAAGCGAGTTCGGCGTCTTGTAATGTTAAAAAAGTAGTCATGAACGAATTACGGGCGTTGTACCGGTGCAATCAATTGTTCTTCGGTAACGTTTTCAACTTTTCCGTTGAGGACCATGGCCGGTTGGGCAACACGTTTGACATCAGCGGTCAGTCCTTGGCTAAACGTCAGAGTACCGGTCGTACCATCAATGTGAATATCGGTTTGCCAGTGCATCCAATTACAGGCTAAACGATAGGCATCGACACCGAAAGCAAAAAGTCTTTTTTCAATTAAAGAGGCCGGCGGATTGACTCCAAAACTGGCCTTAAAGTCCGAATCGCTGTAGTGAATAACCAACGGTGAATCAACAAAACCGGAATTTTGTAAATCGTATGCCAGAGAGGCATAACTGCCTTGTCTGGTGTTGCCGGGGTTGATCATGCTGGTTCCCCATACTCGAGCCGTACGAGGCAGTCGGGGCTTAACCAGTGCAGCTGTACGAGCATCCATAGCCAGAAAGGCGGCCTGATAGGGAGCCGCTTCGAATTCGAGCTTGGCTCGGTATTGGGCCATCAGTCTTTCATTGCGTAATGTGACTCTTTGGTGGCCGTAAGGGTCTTCTGTAGCATCAGGAGGAGTCTCAAGCTGCGGTTTGGGAATGTCGCTACTTTCAATGCTGTAGAACTTCGGTTGTTGCATCAGTTCAGCAGTAAGCGTTTGTCGAGTGTAAGGGATTCCCAACTTTTGAAGTTCAATAGCATAAGTGTCGGCTATTCTGTGCTCAAGAGGAGAGTCTGCTTCAAAAATAGCAACACTCGGAACAACTCCATCAACGGTGATCGGCAGTGCCTTCACTGCAATAGCAACGATTTGTTTGGCCTCTTCCTCCTGAGACAAGGAGTAGTTCATCATCAATTCAGGTGAGGCAATTCCGTTTTGGGGTAAATTCAATGAAATCACCGGAAGCGGCAAAAACGGTAGCGAGGAGACCTCATTGACATCGTCCCGACCGATAGGGCCAATTGCCACGCTGGCACCCATTAAAGCTGCATCCTGTAGGTGTGATAATGCGTTTTGGCCGAATTTACGAGGCAGAAGAATAATTTCATAGGGAGAAGACTGTTGAGCATTCTCCGACTTGATGCCGCTCACAATAGAGTTGGCAAACGTGGTCATTGGACTGTCTTGGCTGGGCATCAAAACCGCAATTTTTATCGGGTTTTGAGAGTACGCATTTTGCGGTGTAAAGCCAATATCGGAAACGGCAAACGAAACCGCCGATTGGGCTGAACTCAATGAGCTAAAGCTCGCTACAATAGCCAGGCAAAGAAAACGAACAATTAAACGGGTATTCACGATGCAATCCAAATCCAATCAATGGTCAGAACAATTGCTAATGCAATTGGCAGGTCTCGAATCACAGACTCTTCCGGACTCCACTCTCTACATTGTGGGCCTGCCGATTGGAAATGCCGCAGATATTACTCTCAGGGCATTATGGGTGCTTGCCGGAGCCGATGTTATTGCTGCGGAAGATACGCGTGAGACCAAAAAACTTTTAGAGCGATTTTCCATTTCTGTCCCGACGGTCAGTGTCAGAGAACACAATGAAGTTGCTCAGTCCCATATGATAATTGAACGCCTGCAAAAGGGCGAGAAAGTTGCCATGGTGACCGATGCGGGAACACCCGCCGTATCCGATCCGGGGGCAAGACTGGTTCGGGAAGTACTCAAGGCAGGTTTTAAAGTGATGCCGATCCCCGGAGCCAGTGCAGTGATCACCGCTTTATCGGCTGCGGGGCTGGAGCCGGCCGGGTTTCACTTTGTCGGATTTTTGCCTCCTCAATCCAAGGCAAGACGGGAATCTCTGAGTGGTTTGCTCGGACAAAAAGAAAGTTTTGTTTTATATGAGGCTCCTCATCGTATCAAGGATGTTCTCAAAGACCTGTCCCAACTGACTCACCCTCAAAGGCGGGTGGTGGTGGCTCGGGAGCTCACCAAGAAATTTGAAACGTTTACGGTACTTACTGCTTCAGAATTGGAAACTTGGGCCAAAGCACACGAGCCGAGAGGGGAGTACGTTATTTTGGTTGACGTTGAACCCGACAACGACGCTCTGCAGTTGTCTGAAAAAGATAAACAATGGATTCAGGCGCTGGCCGCGGCCATGCCTGCCTCCAAAGCCTCGGCCGTAGCAGCCAAAATCGTCGGAGTCACCCGCGATGATATTTACCGTTGGCTGCTGTCGCAAAAAGGCGCTTAGTCTTCGTCGGTTTCTTTTCTTAAGGCGTCAGGGATCAGCGCCTTGAAATCATAAATGGATTTGTCCATTAGGTGAGAAGGAGCCACGCGTGTCATACTCATTAAGATGTTGTAGATACGACTGTCGTACTTCTGATCCCACTCACGCATCAGTGCTTTGATTTCCGCACGTTTTTTATTTTCAATTTTTCTGCAAATCTCTTTGGAAATGATGGGGTAATCTCTGTATTTAATCCATCTTTCGATTTCATATTCACGAACATAGGCCAATGGTCTGATGATGACATTTTGTCCATCATCACTTCTGAGGATCGGCGGCATGCCTTTGAGGCGCCCGCCGTAAAACATGTTCAAAAGCAAGGTACTGACGATGTCGTCCATGTGGTGACCCAATGCAATTTTGGTGACCCCTAGCTCCTTGGCCACTCTGTAGATAATCCCTCGACGTAAACGTGAACAAACCGAGCAGACATTACGTCCTTCGGGAATTACCCTTTTGACGATTGACCACGTGTCTTGGTCTTCTATGTGATAGGGCACGCCGATTTTTTCGAGGTAATTGGGAATCACATCTTTAGGAAAATTCGGCAAATGTTGGTCGACATTGAGGGCAATGAGTTCAAAAGGAACCGGAGCTCTTTTTTGTAGTTTCATTAAAACGTCAAGCAGCACATAACTGTCTTTGCCGCCTGACATACAAACCATGACCTTGTCGCCGCCTTCAATCATGCCGAACTCTGCGATTGCTTTACCGGCCAGTCGCATGATGCGCTTTTCATTCTTTTTTTCAGCAACGGATTTTTTGGGCTTTTTCTCGTCGCTGATTATTTCTACCGTATCGTCTTCGATGGGAATATTTTTGTCTTCAACAATTTGAATGATCTTATCGGTCATGACGCACCTTAAATATTTCAACCCCGGCGCTCTTAACACCCGGATAAGCTTGGGTCTTTTCGCTTCTGACAACAACCGCTATGAGCAAGGGATTGCGAAGCAATCGCTCAGCGATTAAGTCTACGAGGGTTTCCTGCAAACAAATATGTCCCTCACTTAAGATGCCGTCAATCGTCTCAATGACTTCATCGTAGTTATAGGCATTGCCAAGATCATCGCCCTCATTTTTAGTGTTGATAAAAAGTTCCACATTGATCACGACCGGTTGAGCGGCGGATTTTTCGTGCTCATAAGCCCCGATCATCATATTTCTTTGAACATCTTTGATAAGAATATGACGTGAATTTTTTAATAACGGGTCGTTGTACCAAGACATATCAAACCAATTCCTCAATGATTCGCAGTCGTGCACTGTGCAGCGCATGACCGATCATGGATTTATCCGAACAGGAGGCGGCGATTTTAGCCGAATCCATTTTCTTTATGTGCTCGAGAGCCGTAAGCCAAGGCTCCTTATCCGTTGTGTAAACTACATGAACTAAATTTAAGACGCTTTTGAGTCGTTGCGGACGTCTGATGGCATCAGCCTCTTCAATGACCTTCAAAATGTTTTCCGCATCCTTATGGTTGAATCTCTTTTTGAGTTTATTCCATAGAAAAACCGTCTCGGAGATGTCTGTCGGGGGTTTGAGGATCGACATAAACTTTTTGACCTTGTTTATGTCATCCTCACTATGCGTGAGGAGTGCAAACTTTTCGTTTTCTTCGAGCTGATTATTTTTATCCAGAAGAGAAAAAACGGTTTGATCAATCCGAAAGTTATTGAAAAACCGTTGCCAAAGTCCACAATTTTGCAATACGGTAACAAAACGCGAAGGGGTTTTCTCTGAAAGCGTTTTACGCATTTCAAGAAAAACACGCTCTGGCACTAAACTGTCCGCTTCGCCGTTAGCGACCATTTCTTTGAGTAATTCGAGCGTTTCCGGGGCAATGCGAAAGTCGGGTAATTTCGCACTGAAACGGGCAATGCGTAAAATGCGTACGGGATCTTCTTTGAAAGCCTCAGAGACGTGGCGTAAAAGTTTGTTTCGTATGTCATTGAGGCCTCCGTAGGGATCAATCAAATGATTGCCATCCAACGCCATGGCGTTAATGGTGAGGTCTCTACGCTTGAGATCTTCTTCCAAAGAGATCGTCTCTGAAGTGTGAAAGACAAAGCCGTGGTAGCCCGCAGCGACCTTTCGTTCGGTACGAGCCAAAGCGTATTCCTCATGAGTCTGTGGGTGAAGAAAGACAGGAAAATCTTTTCCGACCGGGTAAAAACCTCTTTTTATCATTTCTTCAGGCGTACTGCCGACAACGACCCAATCGCGATCCCCTTTATGTTTGGGGTATCCGAGTTCTTTTGTCAGGTAAAGATCGCGGACATAACCGCCTACAAGATAAATGTGCATAGTTAAATTTTTTCTTCCGTGCTGGTGTCGGCTTCGGGATCAATCACTCCCAACCAGTCTTTAAACGATTTTATGGTTTTATTCTGACCGTGAGCATACTCGACTGTATTGGCCAGAACATTTTGTACGTAGTTTCGAGTTTCCGTAAAGGGAATGGTTTCGATGAAAACTGCGGCTTCGGTTACGTTCGGCAGTGAGCGCTGCCAGCGGCTTGCTCGATTAGGACCGGCGTTATAGCCCGCTGTGGCAAGAATAATATTGTTATCTAAACGATCCAATAATGAGCGCAAATAGGTGGTGCCGAAATAGATATTGGTATCAATTTCGTAAATATCTTCGGATTTAAAGTTTTCGATTCCTAATCCTTTGGCAATCCATTTGGCCGTGGCAGGCATGATTTGCATCAGGCCGTTTGCACCGACATTGGACTGGGCTGCAGCAATAAATCGTGACTCTTGCCTTATCAATCCGAAAACCCAGTCGGTATCAACTTTTGCTTTCTTGGCGTAGGTTTCGATTTCATCCTCAAAGGGGCGAGGATACAAAAGCTCATGTTCAACGGGGTAGTGTTCGGCCACTTTGATAGCGGTATTAATAGCCCGATGCAACAAAGAGTGCTTTTCTCCCCATTGAGAAGCCGCCAGAAGTTGTGCTGGATTCATTGTGCGTATTGCCCATTGCCACTCGAGGTTGCCCTCGTAGAACATCCCCACGTCATAGAAGGCTTTGGCTCTTAGCAAACCGGGGTTATTTCCCATTGCTTCAATGGCTTCGGGCGTGGCTTCGACAGTTTCGTTTCCTGAGTAATAAAAAGATTGACCGAGTGCTTCGTGGGCAAGCTTACCGTAAAAAGTGCGGACAGAGCGCAGCTGCTGCCAATAGGTTTGGGCTGATTCTTTTTGTCCGATCTGGGTAAGCGCACGCCCCCGCCAGTAAGTCCAGTTGTCTTGTTTGGCGAGCGAAGCCGGCATCGAGGCAATGTATCGGTTCAGAGTTTTCCATTGTTGTGCTCTTAACGCGGCTCGAGCGCGCCACTCCAGGCAGTCATTAGGAAGTGCGCTGTAGGGGCCCGTGCAAACCGTTGGACCACCTTTTTCAAACCACTTGAGTGCCTTGGGATCGTGTCCGATGGCGGCTACGTAACCTAATCGTCCCCAAAGAGCACTTTTTTCCTGTTTGTTTAATTTTCCTTGTAGAGAATCAGCTGTTTTAACGGCCCAATCAAAATGTACAGAGGTCAGACGGTAGGCAGCAATAATGCGCACATGCTTATTTTGCTTCGATAACTTATTGCGGTTGATACGGTACCATCGGCTCGGATTGTTAAAAGCCAGGCGAGCGGCTTGCGCCGGTAAACGTTTTTTCTTAATAAGGGTATTGAGAACCTGTTTACCCTCAGAAATTCGACCTTGCTGAATCAATATAACCAGGCGTGTAAAGGCTGTGGACGGAACTTTGTTGATAAGAATATCCGAGACTTTTCTGCAAACAGCATTGCCTTTGTAACGCGGAGAGTTGATAAGGGTCAGAGCGTCGTGGGCAACCGTTTTGGAAATATTTTTTTGGTTGCGAAAACGGTGGAAAAGATCCCAACACATAATGCTGGGCTCCGAGTGGTTCCATTGCAATTGAGAACGAGCCGATTTAAAGCGTGTCCATTGTCGGTTTTGATCCCAGTAGGGGGCCATGATCAAAATCCTATCGGTTTTGACCCGCTCGGCAATGTAATCGTTTTTATGCTGCTCAATAAAACGCTGAAGTTCTTTTTGCAGTTGGTTATTTTGAGGTTCGCTTCTGACTTGAGCAAGTAAGGACCAGGCTTGAACGTAGTCTTTGAGCGGATAATTCTCCTCAAAATATTGTTGAGGTTTTTCAAAGAGATGAATCTTTTGTTTTTCAAATGCTTCTCGGAAAAAAAGAAGCTTCGCTTTGTCATCGTCTCCTGCTAAAAATTCAATCACCTCAGCGTTATTTTGCGGTTGTGAGGACTTGAGAATTTTAGTGGTGTTAAAGGAGGTTGCCGCTAAGGTTGAGGGGGCAAGCGTACACAAAAAGACTGCTCCCAACACACACATTGAAAGCTTGACCGATTTCAGGAAACGAGAAGAAATTGATTTAGACTGCATATCTCGTACTTTAATTGAAAAAACAGTCACTGCGCCATGTCAGAAAAATCTTTTTTCAGAAAAGCGTGTCTTCAGAAACGAATGGGTATGAATTTGACCGAAATAATCCCTCGGATTGCTGAACATGTTAAAAACTTTTTATTGGAAAATCGGTTCGATTCTGTAGGACTGTATTACCCGATTCGCAATGAAATCGACTTGCGTTCGGTTCTGATGGATCTGAAAGAAAAGGGGATTGTTCGGACTCTTGCTCTGCCGCGGATAAAAGACTCAGAGATGCAATTTGTTGCCTGGGAATCAAGTGATCGTCTTCAAAGAGATGAGGCGGGAGTGCCTGCACCGGTTTGTGGGCTCACCGTTAAACCGCAATGCCTTTTAGTTCCCTGCCTATCTATTGATGCTCAGGGATTTCGCCTGGGATATGGCGGAGGATGGTATGACCGGTATTTGTCGAGCACCGAAATTAAGCTCACGATCGGTGTCTTACCTCAGTCGCTAGTGGTAGAGGTTCTCCCTCACGAACATTACGATCAACCCTTGAGTGCTTGGGTATGCGAAAGCGGCTTTACCTGGGTAGGTAAAGCCGCAGAGAATGTCAGAATAACAAAGGATTAATAGCGATAGGCATCGCTCTTATAGGGCCCTTCCTTGGGTACGCCAATATAAGCAGCCTGCTCATCGGTGAGTTCTGACAGTTGTGCATTAAAGTTCTTCAATTGAAGGCGTGCAACCTTTTCATCGAGAATCTTCGGTAACACATAGACACCGACAGGATATTTATCCGTGTTGTTGAAGAGTTCAATTTGGGCCAGTGTCTGGTTCGCAAAAGAGCTCGACATAACGTAGCTCGGATGGCCCGTGGCACAGCCTAAATTGACCAAGCGACCTTCTGCGAGCAGGATGATCTTGTTACCGGAGGGTAAAACAATATGGTCGACCTGCGGTTTAATATTTTCCCACTTGTACTGACGCATGCTCGCGACATCAATTTCACTGTCAAAGTGTCCGATGTTGCAGACGATGGCTTCGTTTTTCATGCGGATCATATGATCGTGAGTGATCACATTGATGTTACCCGTCGCCGTTACGAAAATGTCGGCTTTATCGGCAGCCCAATCCATACGAACCACGCGATAGCCTTCCATGGCAGCCTGCAAGGCACAAATGGGGTCAACTTCTACCACCCAAACTTGAGCGGCCAAGGCGCGCAAGGCTTGAGCGCATCCCTTGCCCACGTCGCCGTATCCGACAACCACCGCAACCTTACCGGCAATCATGACGTCGGTGGCTCGCTTAATTCCATCGACTAAGGATTCACGGCAACCGTAAAGATTGTCAAATTTTGACTTGGTGACCGAATCATTGACATTCATGGCGGGGAAGCGAAGTGTGCCTTTGGCTGCCATTTGGTAGAGGCGGTGCACACCCGTAGTGGTTTCTTCGCTTACGCCCTTGATATGAACGATACGCTTGGAGTACCAGTGCGGATCTTCCTTGAGGTGGCGGTCAATGGCAGCAAAAAGTGCTTTTTCTTCATCGCTTCTCGGATGCTCGATAACGCTGTGGTCCTCTTCAGCTTGTGCGCCAAGGTGTAAAAGAAGCGTGGCATCGCCTCCGTCATCCAAAATCATGTTGGAATAACCGCCGTCATCCCACTCCATGATCTTGTGCGTGTATTCCCAATAATCGGTAACAGTTTCGCCCTTAACGGCAAAAACCGGAATACCTTCAGCAACAATGGCCGCAGCTGCGTGATCCTGAGTAGAGAAGATGTTGCAGCTGGCCCAACGGACTTGAGCCCCTAAAGCAACGAGCGTTTCAATCAGAACCGCAGTCTGAATGGTCATGTGCAGGGAACCGGAAATTCGAGCACCTTTCAACGGTTGAGAGTGGGCATACTCTTCTCTAATAGCCATGAGACCCGGCATTTCGGTTTCTGCAATTTGAATTTCTTTTCTGCCCCAATCGGCCAGTCCGATGTCGGCAATGATATAAGGCGTACTCATCAAAAAGTCTCCTTCAAAATGAATTAATTTTTAGGTGAGCGCCGTTATGATTTATCTCAAGCCTGGGAGCAACCGTAACCGGTCGTCTCGCAGCGCTCCTTGAGAAAAACTTTTTTCAGTGAGAGGCTTTCTTTCGTTTTTCCTCTTCTGCGATTCTCAATGTGTTCAAAGCCTCTTCAACATCTTCTCGTGTCACACCGGGGCAAAGTTGAACACATTGCACGGATAAAGTCTCTTCATCCTTGATTAAAGCCATGACAGAAGAGTCGCTGCACAAGCCGTTGCATTTCAGTTTGGAGACGACTTGACCGCAGTCTCTGCCGCTATCAAAAGCTACGCTTTGCAGCAGTTCTTTTCCGGAGCCGCTTGTCAATTTGAAATAGAACTTTCCATCTTTTTCGCGGTATTGCTTAAAGATCGGAAGAGAAACTTTTTTCTTCTCTTCAGTGACTCGTTTCATTTCGCTGAAATGGGCGAAGTTTCTCAAGCCGACAGCTTGGCGAATCTTTTGCGTGAAGGGGATCGCAATTTCTCTGGCCTTACGAGCACCTTCTTGCAGGATTTCCTCAATTTGTTCCGGATGCTTCATCAATTCTTCGTACTTGGTGCGCATCGGTCCGATTTCAGCTTCGATTTTCTCAAAGAGCTCTTGCTTGGCTTCTCCCCAACCTAAGCCTTCTTGCAGGCGTTTGCAGAAAGCGGCGTATTCTTTCGGTGTCGAGAAGGCTTCATAAATAGACGTCAAAGAGGTGGAGGCAGGATCTTTAGGTTCGCCCGGCAGTTTCGAGTCTGTTTTAATTCCGGCAATGGCCTCTTTAAGAGCTTTGCTGCCGCCTTCAAAAAGCGGAATAACATTGTTGTAGCTCTTACTCATCTTGCGGCCATCCAGACCGGGCAAGACCTCATGCGTTTCATCGACAATGGCTTCCGGCATGACAAAGAAAGGCTTGTCTTCGGTTGCATACAGGTAATTAAAGCGTGTGGCCACGTCGCGAGCCATTTCCAAGTGTTGGATTTGATCCTTGCCGACGGGAACCTTATGAGCATTAAACATGAGGATGTCAGCCGCCATCAAAATGGGGTAGCTGTACAAACCCATAGAGATACCGGCATCGGGATCGTCTGCGTTTTCCACGTTTGCTTCCAGTGCGGCTTTGTAGGCATGAGCACGGTTCATTTGACCTTTAGCCGTCACACAGGTGAGCATCCAGCTTAAAAGAGGAATTTCAGGAATGTCACTTTGACGATAGAAAATGACGTGCGTGGGATCAAGTCCGGCAGCCAACCAAGTGGCAGCAATTTGAAGGCGTGAGCGTTCAATGCGATCAGGGTCTTGGCACTTGATGAGAGCGTGAAGGTCAGCCAAGAAGAAAAAGCTTTGAACGTCCTTTTTATGACTGGCTTGAATAGCAGGACGAATCGCACCGACGTAGTTGCCGATGTGAAGCGTTCCCGTTGTGTTGATGCCGGTTAATACACGAATAGTCATTTTTACCCCAAATAAATGGAAACCGAAAATCTCTAGATTGTATGGCTCTGATTTGGAAAGGTCAAAATGCGAGTGTATTCATAGCCGAAAGAAGGATTTGAGCTAGGGAAGAGAAGCGTTAAACTGAGAGAACCCGAATAAGGAGTTGGATATGTCTGAAAACAAAATGCTTCAAATAGCGATGAATCGCTATACCACCAAACACTATAGCGGCAAGCAAATTCCTCGTGAGCAGTTCAATGAGTTACTTGAAATTTTGAGATTGACCCCTTCGTCCGTGAATGCTCAGGCGTGGAAATTTATCGTTGCCAGTACGCAGGAAGCAAAAGATAAACTCATGGAGGGCTTCCTTGACTTCAATAGAGAACGCGTGAGTAAAGCCAGTGACATTATCGTTTTTGCCGTGCCTGAAAAGATCACGGAAGAACATTTGCAAAAAGTGCTCGATAAGGAAATTGTCGACGGTCGATATGCGAAACAAGACGTGATCGAGGGGTTGGATGCAGGACGCAGACATTTTGTTGGTCTGCACAGTCATACGGTAAGTGACACATTGGCTTGGGAAACGGCTCAGGCTTATATTGCTCTTGGTTTTGTTCTTTTTGCTGCAGCGGGTATGGGTATTGATTCAACCGCTTTAGAAGGGGTTGATTATGACAAACTTGATGATATTTTGGGTTTGCGCTCCCGTGGACTCAGAAGTGTAGTCGCCGTCAGTCTCGGCTACAGAGCGGCAGACGACAGTAACGCCGCAAGACCGAAATCGCGTTTATCAAAAGAAGATTTGTTTGAAGAGTTTCGCTGATAAGACAATGCCTCGTTTGGGGAAGTCCGAAACGAGGCATTAATTATTACAAAAGCTGTCAATGATTAGAAAGCATCTGCTTTCAACAGTTCAGCCTTATCCGTGCGTTCCCAAGTAAATTCAGGTTCTTCGCGGCCGAAATGTCCGTAGGCGGCGGTCTTGGAATAGATCGGCCGCAACATATCCAACATTTGAATGATGCCGCGGGGACGCAGGTCAAAATGACGGCGAACCAATTCAGCGATTTTTTCATCGGCAATCTTGCCGGTACCGAACGTGCGAACGGTCACATTGATCGGTTGAGCCACGCCAATGGCGTAAGAGACCTGAACCTGGCAACGGGAAGCCAAGCCTGCGGCCACAATGTTCTTGGCGACATAGCGGCAGGCATAGGCGGCCGAGCGGTCAACCTTGGACGGGTCCTTACCGGAGAAAGCACCGCCGCCGTGCGGGCAAGCGCCGCCGTACGTGTCGACAATGATCTTACGTCCGGTTAAACCGCAGTCACCTTGCGGGCCACCGACCACAAAGCGTCCCGTCGGGTTGATCAGATAGCGGGTATTTTTGAGCCATTCAGGCGGCAAAACCGGTTTGATGATGTGTTCAATAACGGCCTCAATGAATTCGGGCTTCATTTTATTGCCGTCACTCATGCGCGGATGATGCTGCGTGGACAAAACCACGGTATCGATCGCGACGGGTTTACCATTTTCATAACGCAAGGTGACTTGGCTCTTTGCGTCAGGACGCAGAAAGTCCAACGTGCCGTTACGTCTGACGATGGATTGTTGTTGCATCAAACGATGGGCGTAGTAGATGGCTGCCGGCATTAATGTCGGTGTTTCATCGCAGGCGTAACCGAACATCAGACCTTGGTCGCCGGCACCTTGTTCAAGGTAATCATCGCTTGCACGGTCAACGCCCTGAGCAATGTCGTTTGATTGCTTGTCATAGCCGACCAAAACGGAGCAACCCTTATGGTCAATGCCGTATTCGGAATTGTCGTAACCGATGCGCTTTAAAGTTTCGCGGGCAATGTCAATGTAGTCGACATTGGCCTGAGTGGTGATTTCGCCGGCCAGTACCACTAAACCCGTATTGCAAAGTGTCTCAGCAGCCACTCGGCTATAGGGGTCCTGAGCCAAAATGGCATCAAGAATGGCGTCGGAAATTTGGTCTGCAACTTTATCCGGATGGCCTTCAGAGACCGATTCGGAAGTAAATAAGTAAGAATCCATGGTGCTACATTCCTTTTGAAGTGAGATCCTGTGGAACGAGCGTCCACCGCGAAAAGATCCGGAATGCGGCTGACGCTTTAGCGGAATTTATGACACGCCCCGCAAGTTGTCCTTAACTCGGCGTGATCCGAAATGCTACTCTCACTGTCGGAAAAATCAAGTCCGTTTCTTGAAAAGTTTGGCAAAATCACTGTCATGGAATTTTTAATTTATTTAATTTCTCGGTTACCGTTAAATTTTCTGCGGTCCGTCGGCCGTTGCATCGGGGCGATGATCTATCGTTTTGATCGCCGATACCGGGAAGAAATCAATCGTAATCTCACCCGTGCCGGCATCTATTCTGCCGACATGGCGCATGCGGTTGCGCGCGAACAGGGCGCTCAGGCAGTCGAAGCCCCTTGGGTTTGGGGAAGAAGCCGCGAGGAAGTCCTCGCGCGATGCCGTATTGATGAGAGCTCAATGCTGCTATTGCAAGAAGCGCTCGGTAGCGGTCGGCCGATTGTTTTTTTAACTCCTCATCTCGGTTGTTATGAAGTCGGTCCCATGATGGTGGCTCAGCACTGGCTTAAAGGCACTGACAGGCAGATTGCCATACTGTATAGGGTCCCCAGAAAAAGTTACTTACGTCATATCGTCGGTCAGGGGCGGGCATCAGAAAATATTGTGCCTGCAAGCGCCGATCTTAAGGGCGTTCGTCAAATTCTTAGAATTATGAAGTCGGGAGGAATCGCCGGGATTTTGCCCGATCAGGTTCCTTCCCATGGAGAAGGCGTTTGGGTACCTCTTTTTGGTGAAAAAGCCTACACGATGACCTTTCCCTTGAAGCTTGCCAAACAATTCAAAGCACAGATTATTATGGCTCGTATGCAAAGGGATGAGGCCGGCTGGTGCATGCATGCTGAGAATTGGACTTATCAACTGAGCGGAGATGAACACCGGGATGCCGCGGCGATGAATACTTTGATTGAAAGAACGATTTTGCAGTGTCCGCAGCAGTATTTATGGTCCTACAAACGTTATAAATGCCCCCGTGGTGTAAAACGTGAGCAATGAGAAAAAGATGCAATCGGTACTGAATTTTTTTTCCTATATTTGGCTTGCTGTCGTTGACATGATGGTCAATTGGTCGCCTGCTGCAAGAAATCGTGCGGCTGGAATGGTTGCCTGGCTTTTTTGGCATATTGTGCCCAAAAGACGAAAGGTGGCGTTGACCAATTTGAAATTATGTTTTCCCCAATGGGATGACGAAAAAAGAGAGCAGGTGGCCAAACGCTGCTTTTTCCGTTTGGCACGAGCGGCATTGGATCATAGTGTGTTGTGGAAAGGCAGCGCTGAGCAGGTTCGCAATTTTGTGAGCTTTGATGAAGGGGTCATTGAAAGAATCGTCAATACGGACAATCGCCCCTTGATTGTTATTGCCCCTCATTTTGCCGGCTTGGATGCCAGCGGTATCGGTCTGAATCTTTATGTCCGAGGGGTTTCACTTTACCAGCGACAAAGTAATCCTGTTTGGGATAAAGCAGCATTTGATGGCAGAAAACGCTTCAGTGATCCGATTCTTATTGCCAAGGGAACACACCACGACCTTCGTCCGATAATTCGGGCAATGAGACAAGGCCTTCCCTTTTATTATTTGCCGGACATGGACCACGGTAGACGAAACAGCATCTTTGTTCCGTTTTTCGGAGTTGATGCGGCGACTCTGCCGATGGCTTCGCGCCTGGCTAAGCTCACCAACGCTAAGGTTATTATGCTGATGGCGGAAATGACCGATGACGGTTACCAGGTCCATGCTACCGATCTCTGGGAAAATTTCCCGACAGACGATTATGAGGCAGATACGCTTCGTGTAACGCAAGAATTGGAAAAATGGATTCGTAAGTATCCCGATCAGTATATGTGGACGCACAGACGTTTTAAAACGCGACCTGAAGGCGCTCCCTCTTTGTACGAGTAGAGAAAATCATGACGGATTTAATTTTGAAAAAAGGCAAGGAACGTTCGCTTCTGCGACGTCATCCTTGGGTTTATGACACGGCGGTTCAAAAGTTGAGCGGTAAAGCCAAAAGCGGTGATACCGTTCGAATCGTTTCTCATGACGGTCGTTTTCTGGCCTGGGCTGCTTATTCCAAAGATTCTGCCCTGAGAGCGAGGTGTTGGTCTTTTGATGAAAATGATCACATCAATGAGGCTTGGATCAAAGAAAAGATACAAAAAGCGCTCAAGGCAAGAGAACCCTTGTTTGCACGGACAAGCGCGGTTCGTGTGATTTTCGGTGAAGCCGATCAATTGCCGGGGTTGGTAGTGGATCGCTACGGCGACTGGTTTGTGACTCAGTTTCAAGCCGCAGGGGTCGAGGCTTTCAGGGACACTATTGCGGATATTTTGATGACCGTTCCCGGAATCCGAGGCGTTTTTGATCGTTCAGATGCCGCTACCCGGCATCGTGAAGGTTTAGAGCTGAGGGTGGAACTTTTGCGCGGTGAAGAGCCGCCCCAGGAAATTGAAGTCATTGAAGACGGCGTTCGCTATGGGGTCGATGTTCGCGTGGGACACAAGACCGGTTTTTATATTGACCAAAGAGAAAACCGCCTTCTTGCTCAACGCTTGGCCAAAGAGTTTAAGCAAAGAACCGGTCGAGGGATGAGGGCCTTAAATTGCTTCTGTTACACAGGCGGCTTTTCACTTGCATTGCTTGCTGGCGGAGCCGATCAAGTGATTTCTGTTGATTCGTCGGCAGAAGCGCTTGCCATGGCTGCAAGAAATGCCCAACGCAATGGTTTTGATGAAAAGAGGACCCAATGGGTTCAGGCCGATGTTTTTGAATATTTGAGACAAGCTCGCGAGGCCGGCGAAACATTTGACTTGGTGATTTTGGATCCACCGAAATTTGCTTCCAGTCACCGTCATATTGAACGCGCAGCCCGTGCCTACAAGGATATCAATCTGAACGGCTTACGTTTGGTTGCTCCGGGCGGTGATCTGCTGACGTTCTCGTGCTCGGGAGCTATGGATGTGGACTTATTCCAAAAAGTGATTGCCGGCGCTGTGATTGATTCCAAGCGGGAAGCTTGGATGATTGCTCGTCTTGGGGCCGGGGCCGATCACCCGTTGATGATGACCTGCCCTGAAGGGGAATATCTGAAAGGACTACAATTAGCCCTTCGTTAAGAGAAGCGACCGTTAGCCGCCGAAAATAATGCTGGAAAGAGGCTGAAAATGGAAGTTATGGATATGATTCCTCAAATTCCCGTGACAATTCTTACGGGTTTTTTGGGGGCTGGAAAAACAACGCTGTTAAACAGAATTCTGCGGGAAGATCACGGCCACAAAATTGCAGTGATCGAAAATGAATTCGGTGAAGAAGACGTCGATAGTACGCTTTTGGTGCAAACCAATAAAGAACAGATTGTGCAAATGAGTAACGGCTGCATCTGCTGTACGATTCGTGGCGATTTATCTCGAGTCCTGACCGACTTGAGACATCGCCGGGAGCGTGGAGAAATCCAATTTGACCGAGTCATGATTGAAACGACCGGTGTAGCCAATCCCGGACCGGTTGCTCAAACATTTTTTATGGATGATGCAGTAGCTGCCTTTTATCGCCTGGACGGTGTCATTACGGTTGTTGATGCCAAACATGGTAATGAAACATTGGACAAAGAGCTCGAAGCGCAGGCTCAGGTAGGCTTTGCAGACAGAATCTTTTTAACAAAAACGGATTTGGTTACACCGCAGGAAGTTGATGCGATCCGAGCCCGACTTCGTGCAATGAATCCTCGTGCGCCGATCAAACAAGCTCATATGGGAGAGGTGGCGATCGATGAGGTGTTGGATATCGAAGGATTTAATCTGAATACGGTTTTGGATATTGACCCGGAATTTTTGGTTGATACCGGTCACCACCATCATCACGGTGATGAAATCGGCTCCTTTGTGTTTACCTCTTACACCCCCTTTGATCCTTTCCGCCTGGAACGTTTTTGGGGAACCATTACTCAGGTTTACGGACCGGATCTCTTGCGCTACAAGGGAGTACTCTATTTGGAAGGAACGGACCATAAAATGATTACCCAAGGGGTTCATATGCTTGTAGCGGCTGATTTAGGGCCGAAGTGGAAGGCCGATGAAAGACCGATGAGTAAAATCGTTTTTATCGGTCGGAATTTGCCCGAACAGGCAATTATTACGGGTCTTGAGACCTGTTTGGTGGATGCACCGTAGGTTTCTGAAAAATTTGACAAATTAGAGGATTTAAGAGACAATTGGCCCTCCTTATCGGGGGGCTTTTCTCTTAGTAACGAAAAAGCCTCTGATAGTTTTTTTTGATGTAACGAAACGTTCTCGGTGAAAGTCGGGGGCGCTTGAAGTAGATATATGGCCACGAAAAAGAAGTTGTTGACAGAGCAGGAATTGCTCGCAATGTCTGAAGATGAATACATGAATGACCGTCAGTTGGCGTTTTTCCGTCACCGTTTGGAAGAAATGGAAAAAGAGTTACGCAGTAATGCCGGTCAGACAACTGAACACTTGCGAGAAACTGCCGTGGTGCCGGATCCTGCCGATCGGGCGACAATCGAAGAAGAGCATGCGTTGGAGTTGCGTACGCGCGACCGCGAACGCAAGCTTTTAAAGAAGGTTCAGGCTGCTATTCAACGCATTGACAACGGAGATTACGGCTGGTGTGAAGAAACGGGAGAACCTATCGGCGTAGCCCGTTTGCTGGCCAGACCGACCGCGACGCTGTCGTTGGAAGCGCAAATGCGCCGAGAAATTCGTCAAAAGATGTACGGCGACTAATAGATTCGTTTAGAGATTTTTCGCCGTCTTGTAAAAGACAGCGAGAGGAAGTGCGGGCGTTTTTTCGCCCGCTTTTCATTTGGAGCTATTGAATCGTGGTCAATAAACTGTGAGCATAGGTCATATGAGAACGACCATGTTGCTCCTGCAGCAGGATGTTTTGAGTTTGTTTTAATTCGTTTTGTACCGATTCGGGAACTCCTGCCATCCCCAGCGGATTAAACCACTCGCCCATGCTCTCCCGAAGCATTGAACCGAGATCAGTATTGGGTTCAATCAAATAAACACACGAAGCGTTTTTATCCAATTTCGCCATGGATCGGGCCAATACGATGGCATCTTCAAAATTTCCGATCTGATCAATGAGTTTGCGATCGAAGGCTTGAGCGCCGGTCCAAACACGACCCTGAGCGACTGTCTGAACTTGCTGGGCAGATAATTTCCTTGCGTGCGCGACCACATTGATAAAGTTCGAATAGGTCCTGGCTACCGACTGCGTAAGAATATTCTCCAGTCGGGGATCCATCGGTTGAGTCAGCCGCTCGGCATTAGCCAACCAGGAAGTGGCTACACTGCCTTGTCCGATTTTTGCCAACTGCAGTGAACCTTCAAAGGTAGGAGCCAAACCGAAAACCCCGATGGAACCCGTGATGGTAGTGGCTGAAGCTAAGACACGAGAGCCGCCCATACTGATCCAAAATCCGCCTGAAGCGGCAATGTCACCCATGCTGATGATGACAGGTTTACGAGCTTTTGTGATTTCCAACTCATGACGGATTAATTCGCTTGCAACTGCAGATCCCCCCGGAGAGTTGACTCGCAGAACCAGGGCACGGATGTTTTTGTCTTCACGGGCCTGTTCAATGAGTGAGACGAGTGTTTCTGCTCCCATGACTCCGGCCTGTGAGGGGCCTTCTTGAATTTCTCCCTCTGCAATAATGACGGCAATTTGTCCGTACTGAGTATTTAACTGTTGACCGTAGTCACTATAGGAAACAAAGTTTAATTTTTTACCTTGTCCAAGCTTATTTTCAATGGTTTTGACCGTTTGGTCGTAGGTGAGTGTGCCATCGATGAGATTGGCGCTTAAAGCAGCACCGGCAAGATCGCCATTAGCTTTTTGCAGGCGAGTCGGCAAGGTTTCGATATATTGATCAATGGATTCCGGCATCAGGCCACGGGAATTCTCAATATCCTGAGCCAAATGTTTCCAAGCGTCGTTGAGCCAGAATCGTTCGCTGCTTAACCATTCGTTCGAGGGTTTATTGGAGGTAAAGCTTTCCGGGAAACTCTTGTAGGCTCCGGCTTTGAAGACATGAACATTAATTCCCAAAGATTTGAGCAGTTCACCGTAGTAGAGACGGTTGGAGGCCAGGCCTTTAACAAAAACCTCTCCCATCGGGTGCATATATATTTCATTGGCGTGGGAAGCCAGAGCATACTGTGTCTGAGTGAAATTCGTTCCCCAGGCCCAAATCGGTTTTCCGCTGGCCTTATAGCGATCCAACGCTTTACCGATTTCCCCGATGGAGGCCAGGCCCACTTTATCGAGTTCATCCAGTCGCAGTAAAACCCCCTCAATCATGGGATCTTTGGCGGCTTGATTTAAGGTGGCTAATAATTCGTGCAGAGATACGCCAGTCGGTGCTGAGGCAATATCGACAGGGAGCACCGGGTCAGAAAGCGGGGCCTCCTTCACAGACCCGCTTAAATCCAAAACCAAAACGGAGTGAGGTTGTACCTGCGGAGTTTTAAAAAATGAATAGCCCGCTACGATCAACGCAACGATAAGCGCCAATTCCAAGACATAGAGAATGGTTTTATTCAGATAATTTAAACAGGCGCCGACAAACCGACAGACTTTCGCAATCCAACGAAAAATAAACAAAGTAACCTCGACTGTTAACCAATAAGAACGGCGTTAATTATAGGGATTTAGAAAAACCGGTCGAGAGCGTTTTCGAGGCGTTTTTTTCTCTTGATACATCACTCGGTGAATGTCTCGAATGTGAGCAACGAAAGCATCCACATAAAGGTTTTGACGAATGACCTCAAGACCGTGATGATGCCAACCCTTACAGAGGACGGTTTGCATGCCGATGCTTTTTGCCACTCTTAAGTTGTCGAGATTGTCATCAATCAGGCAGGCTTGAGACGGTTTGACTCGGTGACTGGTCAACACTTTTCTAAGCATTTGTGCCGAAGGTTTAGGGCGCCACTGATTGAAAACTTTCATGCTTTCGGCCATGTACTGATCTGTAAAACAATCGTTTAAGTGGAGCCGTTGCAAAACTTGATGAGCAAAACTCTCCGGGGCATTAGTAAACAAAATTTTTTGACCCGGCAACGACATAACGGCCTCGCGCATTTTTCCCTGAGTATGGATGCTCGAAGTGTCGACTTTGTGGGTTTGCGTTAAAAAGTCATGAGGATCGATTCCGTGGTGCAACCACAGGCCGTAGTACGTCACGCCGTATCGGCGCCAGTAGGCCTTTCGTAAATCATTGGCTTTTTCGGCAGAAAGCCCCAAAGTACGGACAATGTAAGCATCCATCAGTACATGGATGTCATGGAACATACCGGCCGAGGCCGAATAAAGGGTATCGTCCATGTCAATGAGCCAAAGCTTCGGCTGTCTGATCTTTCCACCGGGAGGATAGTATTTGAAAGTACTCATAGTTAAGAAGGGCGCCGAAAAGTCAGCGCCCGACAAAAGGTTATCGATCTTCAGCAACTCGAATGGCAGTCACCATTCTTTCAGCATCCTCGTCAGATAACCACGGTACCCAACAATTGATCGGGGCGGGTTCCCCGGCGAGTACCGCCAGCATATGACCCAAATCAGTCAGCGATTCAGCTCCCTTGATACCTAAGGCATATTCTGACATTTCCGCAGTCGGCAATTTCAGCGAAATACGGTTGCCGAAATGATCGCGAACCTCTTTCGGTAAAACTCTGGGGTCAGGCCATTGAGTGGCTAGAATCAGGTGGTAGCCTGTACTCCATCCCTTATTGGAAATAGCATCCAGAGCTTCGAGAAGCTTGGCCTTAAAGTCGTCGTCAATCATCCAGACAGCGACTTCGTCGATGATCACGAAGGTCCGCAGCAAGCGTTTCTTAAGTCCCAAAACCTTATTGCATTCCTCGAGCGTTTTAACGCCTAAAGTTTCAAAGAGCTGCTCATGAGCCTTAATCGATTTGGTAATGCCTTCCAAATAGCTCTTGGCCGTTTCAATGTTGGTCTCAACACGCATGCGATGCAGGCCTTTTAAGCTCTCAAAAGCCCAGCCGCCGTTCGGATCAAATACTTTGATCGCAGCCAGGTCAGGCGTATTTGTAATGGCAATATCCAAAATTAAATTTCGAAGAAAAGAGCTTTTGCCACTTCCGGTCATTCCGGTTACAAGCGTGTAGGGGGCATGGGCGGCAAAACCTTCAAAAGCGGACTCAAAATTGAGGTAAAACGGTTTGTCTTTATCGGCAGTACGGCCCAAAACAAAAGAGTAATTGCCACCGTAATCGTTTCGATTGACCTGACGATCACGCCAGACACTCCACATGCTGTCGTTGCCTTCGTCGGAATGTTTTTCTACCAGTGCTTCAATGGCTGCTGAGTAACGGAAACTATTTTTATTGAGCATACTTAGATCCTTTCAAAAACGGATTCTTCTGATTCAATATTAGTCGTTTTTGTGCGTTCAGCAAAAAAGAATTTTTTAATCGGCTTTTTTTAGTGTCACTAGGGTTATTTCGCTTGGAATTCCTAAACGGATGGGAAAGCCGTACCAAAGCCCCGTTCCTCGATTGACATAAAGAAGCATATCGCCGATTTGATAACGGTCTTTGACAAACCCTTTATTGATTAACTGTGCAAGCCAATGCATCCCTAAAATTTGTCCGCCATGCGTGTGCCCGGACAGTTGAAGTGCGATGGGATACTCGGCATATTGACGACTGAACTTGACCTGATGCGACAATAAAATGCAGGTAACTCCCTCATCAATACCCTTCATGGCTTTTTCGATGTCGGGTTCTTCTCGGTGATATCGAACGGCCATGGGATCGGTAATACCGACGATAGCAAGCGGAGCACCGTCAACATTAAGAATTTGATGACTGTTATGTAAAACAGTCATATTCAAAGTCGGGTAGGCCTGCATCCAGGCATCGTAGTCCACGTAATGCTCGTGATTGCCCTCCACGGCAAAAACTCCGTAGGGAGCCTGAAGATTCTTCAGAGGCAAAACATCCTGCAGTCTGGCCTCGGTTTTTCCGTCGACGATATCACCAGTGAGAACAATTAAATCGGGCTTGAGCTGATTGGTTTGGTCAACCACCCGAATCAAGCGCTCTTTATCCAAAAGAGGACTGGCGTGGATGTCAGAGAGTTGAACAATTGTGAAACCGTCAAGCGAAGCAGGTAAATTTTTAACAGGAACGTCAAGTTTATAAAGTGGCGGTTGACTCAAAGCACTGTAACTGCCGAAGGCTGCCAAAAACATAGTGATTGACACCAGACAAACGGCGGTTGTCGTGGGGTGCGGAAGCGTTTTTTTGCGCAGGAGCCGATAAAGCCAAGTGATGACGTCTTTGGCCAAGGTAAAAATAATCAGAAGCAGTTGGGTAGAAAAAAGCCAACTGTAAAGGATGATGCCCAAATGAGGAACCCGGTCATCGTAACCGACGAAAAACGAACGGCAAAAGCCGGGATATTGACTCGCTATAGCAATTAAAACCAGCAGTAATCCTTTGATCACCACGTGTAGGTGAGTCTTTGAAATCAAACTCACGTACACGTAGAGAACAAAAAATAAAGGAATAACGTGAATGAGGACCTGTTGCATGAGAGCCTACTTTTTATCGGTTTGGGTCTTCACCTCAGACTTCTCGTTTTTGGCTGTTTTTTTACCGGTCTCCGATTTTTTCTCAAAACCGGTCACATATTTTTCGCCTTTTAAGATCTTAACGGCCTGTTGAAGCTGGAAGTCCTTTTCGTCGCCGAAGAAATAGCGCAATTCAGGTTGTTTGGCATCGTCGGCCTGTTTTTTACTTTCCTCGCGTTGCTTTTTCTCATAGGCGCGTTTCTCTTCATCATTTTTCAAATGATGAGCGAGATCGGCTTCGCGAATATTAAATGTTGCGTAGTTGCCTTCCGGTGTATCGGCAATTTCAATATCAGGGGTAATGCCTGTTGCCTGAATAGAACGGCCGCTTGGCGTGTAGTAACGAGAGGTCGTTAACTTAATGCCTGTACTCGGTTCCCCTCCGTCAAGAGGTCTTAGTGGCAAAACGGTTTGTACACTGCCTTTACCGAAAGATTGCTGACCGACAATCTTTGCCCGTTTATGATCTTGCAAAGCGCCCGAAACAATTTCACTGGCACTGGCACTGGCTGCATTAATCAGAACAACCATCGGTACCGTTTTGGCGCTTTGCGGTACCTTGGTGACCCAATCCTCTTTGGGGTCCTGATCATGGTTGAGATAATCGGCCTGACGTGTTTTAAAGCTTCGGTTGGATTCCGGGGTACGACCTTTGGTGCTCACCACGGTTTTATCTTTTTCAATAAAGGCAGAGACCACACCGATTGCAGCATTTAATAATCCGCCCGGATCGTTTCTTAAATCCAAGACCAAGCCTTTGAGGTGTTGTTTTTTATCAAGCTCGATTAAGTATTTGGCGAGATCATCGGCCGTATGTTCCTGAAATTGCGAAATTCGGATGTAGGCAATACCGTCGGCGAGCTCTTTCATTTTGACCGACTGTACCTTAATGATGTCTCTCGTAATGGTGATATTCAAGGGCTTATCAACCCCTTTACGTGCAATGACGAGTTTGATTTTTGTTTTGGGTTTACCACGCATCAGTTTGACGTTTTCCGATAACGTCATCGCACGAGTGGCCTGATCATCGATTTTGACGATGATGTCGCCTGCGCGAATCCCTGCTCGGGCTGCAGGCGTATCGTCAATCGGAGCGATAACCAAAACGCCTGAGGCATCCATGGTCACTTCAAGGCCCAGTCCGCCGAATTCTCCCTCTGTTCCTTCTTTCATTTCTTCGAAAGCTTCCTTATCGAGAAACGCCGAGTGAGGATCTAAGCCTGAGAGCATGCCGGCCAAGGCATTTTCCAAAAGTTTGCGATCCTGCGTTTGATTTTCATCGACGTAAAAAGCTTTCACAGCTGCATAGACATCGGTGAATTGACGAATTTCCTGCAGCGGCAAAGGCGATTTCGCTGTTTGTTGCCCGGCTTCGGTTGCAAAAACCGACGGGGCAAAACACAAAGAAATTGCCACAGTTAGAAAAGCTTTACGTAAGGGAGAATGTTTTTTCATAATCGTAAGTTTTAATCTTTACCAATCCATGGTAAGGGATTGAAAGGTTGACCGTTACGGCGAAGTTCGAAGTAAAGTCCGGGTTTTTCTTCTCCGCCCGTATTGCCGACCGAGGCAATGGTTTCGCCACGAGAGACCCTGTCTCCGACGCTCTTGAAAAGCGATTCATTATTGGCGTAAATCGACAGATAACCGTCACCGTGATCCACGATGATTAAGTTACCGAATCCACGCAGCCAATCGGAGAAAACCACCTGACCGTTTGCGCAAGCCAAAACATCGCTGCCTTGGCGGGCTTGAATCATTAATCCGCGCCACGTTGTACTCTTACCGGAGACATTGGCTCGGGCCTGACCGTAACGACCGACAATCTTACCCAAGGCAGGCATCAGCAACTTACCACGCTGCTTAGCAAAGGCTCCGCTGGGGGTACGACCTCCGACCGAGACTTTGCCGCTTGCCGGCTGTTTTTTGCGGGCTTGCTGAGCGCGTCTTTCGGCTTCGGCTTTGCGTTGAGCGAGAACTTTATCAATATTGGCGACCAACTCACCCAAGCGCTGCTGGTCTCGCTCCAACTTGTCAATGGAGGCTCGTTGCTCGGAAATCTGTTTTTTTAATTTTTCAAGCGTTTCTTTGCGAGTTTGCTGCTCTTTCATTAATTGAGCGCGCCCTTCTTTTTCACTGGCTTCAATTCCTGCCAGTTCTTTGCGTTTGCTTTTGGTTTCCTCCGAAACTGAGTGAATGTTTGCTTGCTGTTCAGACAGTTGATTGACTGCTTTTTGCTGGGCTCTGGCAAAGTAGCGCAAGGAAGCGGCGTCTCGCGCAACCTCATGGGGATTATTGCCGGCAATGAGTGTCTGCCAAGATTGGCGGCGAGAATTCAGAAATTGGGCCCGCGCAATGGCTCGATTCTGTTTTTCAGCGCTCGTCAATTGACCGTTAACAGCCAACTCCTGTTCCCGAAGTTCTTTTAAACGGTTCTCGACGCGAGAGCGTTCGCTACTCAGTTCACGCAGCCTGCGGTTGGCTTTTGAGATGGCCTCTTCGCTGGCAGCCAATGCATCACTGGCTTCATTTTGACTCGCCTCTGTCTGAGAAAGTTGCTTTTTCAAAGAACCGAGCTGTTCCTGCAGAGATTTCTGCTGGCTTTGAAGTTCATTGCGTCGCTTTTCACTCACGTCGGAAGCCGAACTCTTTGAGGAAGTCCGTTTGGCGGACGTTTGAGTGTTTTTTTTGGCTGTTGTCTGTCGTTTGGTCGAATTGCTTTTCGTCGAGCGGGCGGTTGTTTTCTTCGCATTCGTTTGTTTTTTCTGAGTGGTTTGGGCATAAGCCTGCCCGATCCCGCTGTACGGAAAAAGCGGGGAAGCGCTCAAACAGAGCAAAGCGCCCGATAAACCGAGCGCTTTAAAAAACACAGAAAGTGAATGCGAAATCAATCTCACTTTTTGGCTTTACCCTGAGCAGCTACAGCGGCCATAGCTGCTTCAATTTCAGCCTGATTGCCGAGATAGTAATGGCGAATCGGCTTCATATCATCGTCAAATTCATAGACAATCGGGCGAGCGGTCGGAATATTCAGGTGAACAATTTCCTCATCGCTGATATTGTCAATGTACTTAATCAAAGCACGCAAAGAATTGCCGTGGGCAGCAATCAGTACTCGCTTACCTGAACGGATAGTGGGTTCGATTTCTTCCTTCCAATAAGGAATGACACGTGCCACGGTATCCTTGAGGCATTCGGTTGCAGGGATTTCTTCGGGTTTTAAGCTTGCGTAACGGGGATCGTTACCGGCCCAACGTTCATCATCGGGGCTCAGCGGCATCGGCGGAATGGCATAAGCGCGACGCCAGATCAGGACTTGTTCGTCACCGTACTTGGCAGCTGTTTCAGCCTTATTTAAACCCTGCAGAGCACCGTAGTGACGTTCATTCAAACGCCAGGAATTCTTGACGGGCAGATACATGCGCTCCATGGCATCCAGGGCAATCCAAAGTGTATGGATGGCACGGCGCAAGACACTGGTGTAGGCGATGTCAAAGTCATAGCCTTCGGCTTTGAGCAATTCACCGGCCTTTCGAGCTTCTTCACGACCTTTTTCGGTCAAATCCACATCGGTCCAGCCCGTGAAACGGTTTTCCAAATTCCATTGGCTTTCGCCATGTCGCATCAGTACAAGCTTAAACATAAGAGTCTCTATATCAAAGAGTGAGAAAAGAAAAGTTAACCTCACAATTTTAAAAGAATTGGCGTGGCTGGGGTTTTGAAACATACAAAAAGTTGTAATTTGTTGTACTATCCAACATCAAGATGCGATTGGCTTTTAACCGACCGCTTTTTCTTTGAATCATCAGCAGCGAGAAAATCGTGTTTGAATTTTTACTTGACAATATCTTGTTGGTAGCCGTGGTTTTTATTTCCGGCGCTTTCTTACTTGAACCCTATGTCCGTAAGCGTTCGATGGGACCGAGTCTCAACAATGAAGAGGTAATCGATTACATCAATAAGAAGAATGCTTTTGTTTTGGACGTGCGAGCTTCAAAAGATTTCAAACGAGGTGCCATCGCCGGCTCCAAGAGTATTCCTATTGACGGCTTTGAAGGACGAGTCAACGAAGTTCCGAAGGATCGCCCCGTGATCGTCGTGGATACGGTGACGACTTCCAGCGTTAAAGCCGCCAAAATTTTGCGCGCTCAGGGCTACAAAGATGTATTTGTCCTTGAAGGCGGTATCAAGGGTTGGGTGGATGCCAAGCTACCCTTTACCCGTTAATATATTTTTGATTGTTTTAATTATTCCTTTTAAGGATTTTGAAAATGGCAGACGAAACCAATACGACCGCTCAACAGGATCAACAACCCGAGGCTCCGAGCACCGCTTTCCAACTCGAACGTTGCTACATGAAGGATGCTTCGCTCGAAATGCCTCATGCACCTGAAGTGTTTGTCACCCCGCTGCAACAACAACCGACTGTTGATATGCAGTTTGAAGTCAGTCTTAAGAAGCTTGATGATGCTCACCAGGAAGTGACGGTTCGAGCCACGGTGACGATTAAGGCCGATCAGAACGTGATGTTGATCGCAGAAGCTAAGCAAGCCGGTATTTTCCAAATCCGTGGTTTCAATGAAGAGCAAATGGCTCATATTGGCAATGTAATTTGCCCGACCATTGTTTACCCGTATCTGCGTGCTAATATCGCCGATATGATTACCCGTACCACGATGGCTCCGGTGAATCTGCCGGAAATGAATTTTGAAATGTTGTATCAACAACGTTTGGCTCAAGCCGCCGTGGCAGCCGATCAAGCTAAGGCTGAACAACAAAATTAATATCCGGCGCATCCGTGTGCCAAAATAAAGGGAAAGAAC
Organism: Parasutterella secunda; assembly: GCF_016901835.1. Lineage (GTDB taxonomy): Bacteria > Pseudomonadota > Gammaproteobacteria > Burkholderiales > Burkholderiaceae_F > Aphodousia > Aphodousia faecavium. Next base: position 160,997 of record NZ_JACJKX010000001.1, read on the forward strand.
CACGGCGCTTTTGTCCGTCAGTCTTTCCCTTTTTCTGTATATGACAACCAATTCAGCGATCCAGGCCCCTCAACTTTCCAGTCGTTTGCTGCGACTGGCTCTGCTTTGGGTGATTGTTTTAATTGCCTCGGTTATCTATACCCTATTTTTGTCCCGACAAATGGAAATCACCACTGATGTGATGCGTCGGGCAACAGATATCAGAGCTGAACTTTTTCAAGTCGGTTACGATCTGACAACCGGCTTTGCAATGAGTCTGTCGGTTGACGTGCAAGGGGTAGTGTGGCGTGTGGATCAAACGCTTAATCTGGCTATTTTAGGCGATGAATCTACGTATCGAGTCATGGCCCGTGATGAGCGCATTGATGCGATTATGGGCCATATTGATGAGATTTGGCGTCAAAGTGTCAAGCCCTTGTTGTTGAAGTGGAATGAAACTCACAATATTACGAGCGCAGATCGTCATGAAATTTTGTCTAATCTGGACCGATTAAACGGTGAGTTGGATCAATGGCAAAACCTGATGGATGCCGAGGTCAATCGCAACATTGTGGTGTTGAGATTTACCCAGATAGCGTTGGGCGGTCTGTCGATATTAAGTGTCATTGTTGTGATGTGGTTTCTGTTTGCCTCGGTATTGAAGCCGCTTAACCAGTTACAGGCCGGTATCGAACGGTTAAAAGCAGGAGATTGGAAAACACGAGTTCATGCGGAGGGCACTCAGGAATTTTCAGAAATTTCGGCCGGTTTTAACGAAATGGCCAGTCACCTCGATGATGTTTACACCAATTTGGAAAATATGGTTGAGGAAAAGACTGCTTCTTTGGCCGAAAAAAATTCGCATCTAACGACCTTATATGGTTTGACTGCTTTTTTAGGCGAACAGCACTCCATGGATGAAATGTTGGAGTCCTTCTCTGCTCGTGTGCTGACTTTGGCCGGAGCTCCGGCGGTACAAGTGTGTTTCTGGAACGAAAATCGAGGTGTTTTTGAAAGTATTTTGCAAAAAGGATTGGGAGAATCTGTTTCCAAAGAGTGTGAAAACATCCCAAAAGAATTTAGAGAAAAAATATTTTCGAGCCCCTATCCGATTCGAGCCGGAATGAACCGGCCCGGTGAGGCAATAGAGTCTGACTTCATCCAAAAAGTGATTTATCACATTCGTTATCGTCAGAAGAACATCGGAGTATTCGTTCTTTTCTACCGTGTGGAACAAACACAAAATCGAGCGCTTGATATGTTGCTCGAGAACTTGGGCAGACACCTCGGCGCTGCTATTGAAAATATGCGCCTGGCTGCATTGGATCAACAGATGGCGGTTGCTCAGGAGCGCAATATTCTGGCGCAAAATTTGCATGACTCCATTGCTCAAACACTTTCCTTTGTTAATCTTCAGGTTCAAATGCTCGATGGGGCATTGAAGGCCAAAAATCAGGAACAAATTGATGACGGGATTCGGCAGATCAAGGCCGGTGTGCAGGAGTGTTACGATGATGTACGGGAACTGTTACTCAATTTCCGTACACGCGTCTACAAGGAAGAGCTGGAAGAATTGGTTAAAAGCGTTTTGGAACGCTTTGAAAGGCAGACTCGGGTGACGACTCATCTGACTATTCAAAATGAAGGTTCAGATTTAACATCAGCACAAAAGTTGCAGGTTATCTTCATTTTGCAGGAAGCACTTTCAAATGTGCGTAAACACGCACATGCTCAAACAGTCATGGTGAACATCCGCAACAATGAAAATTTTGAAATGACCGTGATGGACGATGGCGTGGGAATCGATCCGAAAGTACTAAATGAACGAAAGCAAAGCCACGTGGGATTGTCTATCATGCGAGAACGAGCACAAAAAGTGAACGCCCGTATTGAAATTGAGTCCGACATCGATCAGGGAACCACAGTACGGTTGATTTTGCCCAAAGAGGGACGTTGATGACTATTCGAATTCTTTTAGTGGATGACCATACTTTATTTCGCTCCGGCTTAAAAGCGCTTTTAAGTCGTCAGGATGATTTTGAAATTGTGGGTGAAGCCTCCGACGGGTTGGAAGGAGTGAAACTGGCCGAACAGTTAAAACCTGATTTGGTGCTGTTGGATTTGGATATGCCCGTTATGAATGGAACGGAGGCTCTTGCGCAAATGCTTGCCGGCAATCGGGAGTTGCCGGTAGTCATGTTGACGGTCAGTGAAGATGCCGAAGATCTTAAAGAAGCCTTTGTACTGGGTGCAAGGGGTTATCTGGTCAAGAATATTGATGCGGACTACTTGGTTAACAGCGTTCGTCAGGTTGTCGCAGGCGAAAGCGTGATGTCGCCTGAGATGACGAGTAAGTTTGTCAACGGTATCAGAGCCAAGCACCTATCCTTAATGCCGGAAGTGCGTCCTGAGACGGTAAAAAGCCTGACAGAACGTGAGCGGCAAATCCTCGGCTGTTTGGCTCAGGGCGCAAGCAACCGTGAAATGGCCAATCTTTTGAATATGTCTGAAAGTACGGTCAAGGCCCATTTGCAAAGGATCATGCGTCGCTTTGATTTCAGCTCCCGCGTTCAGGCCGCGGTATTTGCGGCCGAACGACACATGGATCGCTATTTGCTTGAAAGCCTGAATCAGAAGAAAAATAACGGCTGATTACAGGGGGCGTTAAATGCCGCCTTCATAATGGTTCTGGCGCCAAGCTTCATAGACTGTAATGGCAACCGTATTGGATAAATTCAGCGAACGGTTGTGCGGACGCATCGGCAGTCGAATTCGCTGAGTTTCGGGGAAGCTGTTGCGGATTTCATCGGGTAGCCCATGGCCTTCACTGCCGAATACGAACCAGTCACCGGGTAAGAAGTGTGAATCAGAAAAGGGGTGTGAGCCTTTGGTCGTCATGGCAAACATTCGGTTTCGGTCAGGTTTTTCACTTTCCAGAAACGCATCAAAGCTTTTATGAACTTTCACGGTGGCATATTCGTGATAATCCAGTCCGGCTCGGATCATGTGCTTGTCTTCAAGTGTAAAACCTAGTGGCTCCACCAGATGTAGCTCACAGCCGGTATTGGCCGATAAACGAATGATATTTCCGGTGTTGGGTGGAATTTCCGGAGCAACTAAAACGATTCTAAACATACTCATCAGAGGGCGCCGTCAGCGCCTTTTTCATTTTTAACAAAGCATTTTTCTCGATTTGGCGGACTCGTTCAGCCGAAACGCCCAGCTCCTGAGCGAGCTCTTGTAACGTTTTCGGAGTGTTGTTACCGCTATCGTCAATATTGAGCCAGCGAGACATGATGACATGTCGGCTGCGTTCATCCAAGCATGCCAGTGCCTGTCGGATACCCTCTTGTTGCATCCGCTCCTCATCTTTTTGCTCCAACACGACGGTGGGTTCCGAGTCAGTGCTGGCAAGCCATTGAATGGGGGCCGTGTTGCGGTCATCATCGCCTTCAGAGTTCTCGGGTGACAGATCAATGGGTGTTTCATTACCGTACATGCGCTGTTCCATCTCGAGGACTTCAGACGGTTTGACATCCAACTCATGGGCAATTTTGTCTGCCTGCGAATACGTCAGAGCGTTTTCTCCCCGCATGGAGCGCAAATTGAAAAAGAGCTTGCGCTGAGACTTGGTTGTTGCCAATTTGACCTGTCGCCAATTTTTGACGATATAGTCCTGAATTTCAGATCGAATCCAGTATTCGGCAAAAGTCATCAGTCGTGCACCGTGAGACGGATCGTAGTGCTTGATGGCTTTCAGCAGTCCGATATTGCCTTCCTGGATCAGATCAGCGTGCGGGATCCCGTAGCCTAAGTAGGTTCGTGCGATAGCGACGACCAGTCTCAGATGGGCCATCACTAGGGCACGGCCGGCGGCCATATCGTTGTTTTTGTGCAGACGATTGACAAGGTCGCGCTCCTCTTCGTAAGACAGAATAGGGAAACGATTGGCAGCCTGAATGTAGGCCTCTAAATTGCCTAAACTCGGGATGACACTGGGGACCTTGCTCTGGTACGGAACAAGGGCAAGAGACGTGCCATTTTTTTTGGTATCGGAATCTGCCATGTAAAAGCCTTAGGGGGAAGATTGCTGACGAGGTCAGGCAAATCGTTCGATTTTAGCGATTGCTCGCTGGGTAATGATACTCGCAATGAGACTGCCGAGCAGGGCGCAAAAAGCGATGAAGCCCGCATTAAATTCCCAGGGTAGAGGAGTGATGGCAATGGAGGTACCGTATTGTTCACCGACGGTTAAAAGCGCTTCATTGAGAAAACCGGTGGCAAAAGAAGATAAGCCGATAGCGATAACGGCTGCCAAGCCCATGGTCAAAAAGCCGCGCCAAGCATAGGGGCGGATGGAAAACGACGGCGTTGCTCCGAAAAGATACAACATGTTTAATTCGGTTTTTTGAGTATCGGCAGCTAAACGAACACTGGCAGCTATGACACAAACGATTAAAGACAATGTGATGGCAACAAAGATCCAGCCCAAATTCGTAATGGCATGAGAAATAGCATCAAGTTTTGTCAGCCAAGTGCTGTCGTAGGCCACGAGACTGACTCCTTTTAATTTTTCAATATTTTTGGCTGTGCGCTCGATATCAGCTGCAGGCATATGCGTATCGAGTGTGACAATAATTAAATCGGGTAAGGGATTGGAGGCGTTGTCCTGATTTTGCTTAATCCCTAAATTTTCGTTGAGAGATTTAAACGCTTCGTCTTTAGGAATTGTGGTGATTTTCATCACGTGTTCATGACGTCCGATTCTTTCTCGCAAATTATCCAGTTGGGCCTTACTGAGGTTCTGGTACGTGAAAACCGTAATTTCAGGGGCAACAGGGATGGCTCGAATGGGTTCGGAGAGGCTGTAAAGAACACTGGCCACGAAGACAGGAATAGTCAGTGACAGACTTGCAAGCATTAATGCAAGGAAGAAAACACCCTTGGCATTTTTAATGCCGCGAAAAACTTGTTGCAGAGCCCAGACGCGAGAAGATGTAAAACTCATCACAGTCCTCCGTGCTGAGAGGCAAATTTCACTTCACGATAGGCGATATCGCGGGGTGCCAACAAAAGGTGAGAGGCCACGATGACCGTTACCCCGACACTGGCAAATTCTCCCAGCAAATTGATGACGGTCTGAGCGTTATTGGCATCCAGGTGGGCAGCAGGTTCATCGGCCAGAATTAAAACCGGTTGGTTGACGACTGCTCGGGCAAGGCACACCTGTTGGCGTTGACCGGAGGATAAATCAATGGGGTAATTCAAAGCCCAATCCGACATATGGCACCGGGAGAGTGCAGCCAGGGCCTGTTGCCTGGCCTGATCGGTTGTGGCTTCCGCAGCCAATGCCGGGAGCATGACATTTTCCAAGATGGTTCGGTCTTCCAATAAAGGTGAATTTTGAAGCATGAGACCGATGGCTCGACGCAACCAGCGTCGTTGCAAGGTGGAAAATTCTTGGACATCTTCGCCGGCCACTCTGACCGCCCCTCGGGTGGGATTGAGTAAGCCTGCAATTAACCGTAAAACGGTGGATTTCCCGCAACCGGTATCTCCGTGTAGGACAACAAACTCCCCTCGGTAGATATCTACCGATACATCACGGAGAACCTGCAGTTTGTCGAATTCCACAAAAACGTGGGACAGCTGCACCAAAGGCTCTTCTTGAACAGGAGCAGTCGATTCAAACATCAAAGATAATTATTTTTCAAAGTCAAACTGATATTTTACGGCTTTCCAAGCATTAACTTCTCTTTGTAAGAGAAAATCTGTTAGCGGATGTTTATCCAACCAACCGGAATGATTAAATGATAATCTCCAATGACCGGGTTGGCTTTGGGATAACTCAAAATCAGGAAGCGTTATATCTTCGCGTTTGTGTGCAATGATGCTTGCCAGACGCAACACCAACAGAGATTTGGCCCAGTCCGGGTTACTGAGCTGAGATTCAATTTTGTACAGTCGCCCTCGATGCCCTAAAACAAGTTGTGAAACCCAACGTCGGTCATTGACAGAAAAGCCTTGCAGGTCGAAATGTTCAATCAGATAGGCCCCTAAGCGGTGGAAACGGTTATGACTGATGAGATTACCTGTTTCGTGCAAAAGTGCGGCCCAATGCAGACGTTTTTTAATATCGTCCGAGGCATCGGGGTAAAGCCGCTCAAGAATCTGTTGAGCCAGCTGACTGACGCGGATTGCTTGAGCCTCTGAGACCCGACTGTAACGCAAAAGTTCTCTGACACTGTTTTCTCGCAAGTCTCTCCCGTTTAATCGAGACCACTGTTCATAGAGTAAGCCCACACGCAGCGCTCCGGAAGAAAAACGAATTTTCTGAATATTCAGTGCCTCGCAGGCAGCGTGCAGTACCGCCAATCCCCCGGTGATGACTTCTTTGCGCGAGTGATGCAAATCAGCAAAATCCAACTTATCAATATGTCCCCGGGCAATCATGCAGTCTCGAATTTCACGAAGGGTCTCCAGGGTGATAGCTTCGCCTGTCAGTCCGAAGGATTTCGCCAAACTGCAGATAGCCTCCATTGAACCGGATGATCCGTAGGCCTCATCCCATAAAGTGGAGTTAAATCGTTCCCTGCCCTCTTGAAATTCAGCCATAGCGGCAAGCTTTGCTGCCTCATAACCCTCTTTCGTGATGACACCTCCCGGGAAATAGCGCAGGGAGAGATTGACGCAACCGACATGAAAAGACTCACAACGATCGGCATGGTGACCGACGCCGGTGACAAGCTCAGTGGAGCCGCCGCCGATATCAATGACCAATCTTTTTTTATTGGAAAAAGGCAGACGGTGTGAGCAGCCTTCAAAGACTAAGCGGGCTTCTTCCTGACCGGGCAAGATTTCAATAGGAAATCCCAGAAATTTCTGGGCTTTTTCGAGGAATTCCTTGTTATTTTGAGCGACACGGATGGTTTGGGTGCCGACGGCTCTGACCGAATCAGGGGGAAAATCTTTAATTTTTTCGTGAAATCGGCTGAGTGTTTTGAAAGCTTTATTTTGTGCTTCTTCGGTGAGATAGCCCTCAGGATCAAGTCCGGCAGCTAAGCGAACCCCTTCCTTGCAATAGTCTTCGCAAATGATACGGTTGCCTTCCACACGGCCGATCTCTAATCGGAAGCTGTTCGAACCGAGGTCAACGGCGACTAATCGAGTGGTCATTTTTTACCCCTTGCGCGTTTGGCTTCAAGGGCTTTGCAAACCGTTGGGCTGACAAAGGCAGAAACATCCCCGCCCAGCCGATGGATTTCCCGAACCAAAGATCCTGAAATAGATTGGGTCCCGTTCATAGGAGGGAAAAATACGGTCTGCACATTTTGGTTGAGGGCATGATTGACACAAGCCATGCGTGTTTCATAGTCAAAATCACTGCCGTTTCTGACTCCGCGAATCAATACCGTGGCCCCTGTTTTTTTAACAAACTCGCTTAACAGACCTTCAAAACCGAGGACTTTTACCCCTTTTAAATTCCCTAATGTATCCCGAGCCAGCTGAACTCGTTCCTCATAGGAAAAAAAGGTGTTTTTTCCCGTATCAGCGGCCACAGCGACGATCACTTCATCAAAAATTTGTTGGGCACGGCGTAAAACGTCTTCATGACCCAAGGTAAAGGGATCGAAAGTGCCGGCATAAATCGCAATCGTCATCATAATTCCCGGTTATTGCAGACAAGACGGAATGTGACGGCCCCTGCGTCAGATTGCCGTATTACTGTCAATTTTAAGTCAGATAAAATTTTTGCATCCCATTCCCGTGGGGATTCTATGTAAATAAATCCATTCTCTTTTAAATGAGGAAGAGCTAACTTAATGGCTTTTTCGTGTAAATTGAGTGCAAAAGGCGGGTCGATAAAAATAATGTCGAATTTTTTATTAATGGTTGGTAACAAATTCAGGCTGTCGGCACAGTGAATATCCAACACTTTTTCGGCTTTGAGTTTTTCTCGTATAGCGAGCAATTTAGAAAAAGCGGCTCTATTTTTTTCGATTAAGGTGACTGTTTTGGCTCCGCGACTGGCAAGCTCCAGTCCCAGGGCACCGGAACCTGCGAAAAGATCCAAACCTTCTACTTGAGAAAAGTCTCCAAGAAGGTGAGTGAGCCAATTAAAAAGCGTTTCTCTGACGCGATCACCGGTCGGACGCAGGCCGTTGAGATCGGATACCGTTAAAGGGGTTCGCCGCCACATTCCTGCAATGATACGGACGGTACCTGCACCGCGCGCTCTTGCTAAACTTACGGGTTGTGATGAATTTTGTTTTTTTGATGGACGCATACACTAATGATAACGACTGAAAATAAAAAAGCGGGTTGGTTGGAACGATTAAAAAGCGGTCTTCATCGAACCCGAGTCAATATTATCGGACTTTTTACCGGTGGAAAAGTTGATGAAGACTTTCTCGAAGAGCTCGAATTTGCACTGATTTCTGCAGATATGGGCGTTTCAACCGTTGCCGAACTGTTGACAAAGCTTCGCGACACGATCCAGCTCAAAGGTCTGAAGACTCAAGATGAAGTCAGAGAGGCACTTCGCGAGGAAATAGTGGCTTTATTAAAGCCCGCACAAGGTAGCATTGATTTAAATCGGACTAAGCCGCTTGTGATGATGATGGTCGGGGTGAACGGTGCAGGCAAAACTACCTCAATCGGCAAAATCAGTAAATGGCTTTCTGCACAGGGTAAAAGCGTTTTGTTGGCAGCCGGCGATACGTTCAGAGCTGCGGCTCGGGAACAGTTGGCTGTTTGGGGAGAACGAAACCGGGTGGAGGTCATTTCTCAAACCGGAGGAGACCCTGCAGCGGTAGCTTTTGATGCCGTGAGCGCCGGAAAGGCACGTGGCAGTGATGTGGTGATTGTCGATACCGCCGGGCGACTGACGACTCAGACTCGCCTGATGGAAGAACTCAAAAGAATCGCCCGTTCCCAAAATAAATCCTTGGAGGGGGCGCCGCACGAGGTTATTCTTGTGATTGACGGAACAAATGGTCAGAACGCTTTGGCACAGGTAAAAGCCTTTGATGAGGCTGTTCCGTTAACCGGGTTAATCATTACGAAGTTGGACGGGACTGCTAAAGGAGGGGTCCTGGTTGCTATCAGTCGCATGAGGGCTCAAAACCCCATTCCGATCTATTTTATCGGGGTCGGTGAGTCTATTGAAGACCTGCAACCCTTTAATGCCGAGGAGTTTGCTCGAGCTCTTATCGGTTAAGACGATTACGGGACTTCTTTGAGAAGTCCCGCAATCAAAGCGAATGCGATGAACTAGAAACGATCTCTGAAGAAATTCTTCAGTTTGTCCCAGCTCGAAGATTTCGGTTCTGCAGGTTCAGATTTCGGTATTAAATGGTTGTCGTGACGAATTTTCTCAACATCCAGACTGACCGTGGGGTTGTACCATTGGTTGCCCAGGTTAAATGTCAGTTTCAAACCCGACAGATTGGAACCGGTCAATTGTCCTGTCAGTTCCTGTTCATCCAAGGTGACTTTTGCACTTCCCTGAGTGCGTAAGGAACCGAAATTGATTTGGAGTCGTTCAACGTTGGCCAGACCGTCGTGAATGGTAGCGATGCCTTCGATATGGTCGGTTTGTGTGAAAAGCTCACTATTTTGTTGCGGTTCTTTAAATGCTCTTAAATTCTTAACGGCTTCGTCCAGGTTGAAACCGAAGATTTTTGCCCGTGCAACAGAAAATCCGATTTGGCCGTTAAGCGTTTCCTGCAGGAAGCCGTCGCCATAGAGGTTGGCCTGAATATTCATGACACCCCCCATTTTGCTGTTGCCGTTTGTGTCGGCAAGTAAAGACGACAGGTTAATGCTCTCGCCGCTGTAGCGAACGCTCCAGTGACCTTGGGCATTCAGTTGCACATCCAATTCAGTCTTGCCCTCATAGGTCACCGCTTGGGCTTTGGGTAGACGCAATACGCCGTTTTGAACGGACATGTCGGACTTTAATTGAACCAGCTTGACCGGTCCGGTCTTTAGTTCTCCGACAACCAATGAGCCTTCAAAGTCAAACAAATTTAAAAAACTGAAGTCTGCCTCACCGCCGGTCGGTTCATCGGTGGTGACGGAAGGAGTCCCTTCGTTCTGAACGGCTGTATCAGAGACTTCGCTATTAACGTTTTGGGCAATAGCCTCCGGTTCATTTGCTTTTGTTTCACTTGTGCCAGGATCGGCAGTAGCCACATTGGTGTCTGTTGCGGAGTCGCTTTCAGAATCAATCACTTGATCGGATTCGGGGTTGGCGTTATCCGTTTGAACATTGTTTGCGACCGGTTTCTCATTCGGTTCAACAGCGGTGGACTCCGATGGTTCACTTTGTACCTGTTCGGACTGTATTGCTGCGGCATCCGTTTCGAGTAAGGGCAGGGTCTTTTGTGCTTTCTGCAAAGAGTTGAAAACAGAAAAATCATTCAGTTCCAAACGCCCGAATACAACGTCTCCTTTGATGGCCGGGTGGTCAAAACCGGCGCTTTCACCTTGCAGACTCATCGGAGCTCCGTGAACACGGGCGAAAAGTTCCCCTTGTACCTTTTCATTGCTCCAATCGACTTTTGCATTGCCGGAGACGGGGATACTTTCTGTTTGTCCGGGCAGACGCAATGTACCTTGAATGTGATCGGTCGTTGACAAAACCTGCTGACGGTCAAAAACGATCGGGGAACGCAGCTCAAAAGCTAATTCCTGTGCGCCGCTGCCCTTTTTGTATTGAACATAAATGTCCGGGGCTTGCAAAGCATCTTTCGTAATGTTTAATTCGGCGACTGTCAAAGAAATATCGCCCAAAGACGGGTCACCGCCGACATTTAATTGAGCGGTTTGAGCATAGACATTTTCTGCGGTAATTTGAGTCAAAGGAGAACTCAATTGGGTATTAAATGACCGACCTTGATGAGTACCGGTGGCCTTTAGCAATAAATTTTCCAGTGCCATTTGGCCGGAAGCTAAATTTAAATCAAAAGTAAAAGCCCCCTCAATATCCATCAGCAAACTGTCCGGTAAGAGCTGAGCCTGAGAAGAAAAGGCAACGGGAGCGTGCATTTGAGGAGAGGGGGAGCCTACCGTTGCACGAAGATTTTGCAGCTTCAGGATTTTATCTTCAAATTTCAGACTGATATCGGAATTGTTCAGTTCAACGGAATTGATTGTTACTCCGTCAATTAACGCCGTTTGTGTGGAAATGTTGTTTTTTAGCCACGATGAAGGAGTCGGACAGTCAGTTTCCTGTAATGAAAAACCGTCAATCAGGAGGTTTTCAATGTGAACTTGGCCGAAAGCAAGCCACAGGGGACTCACCGTAAAATGGGCAGAACGATAAAAAGCAACGAGTCTGTTTTGTTCGTCAAAAAGTTGAGCGCTGGGCAAAGAGATATTAATCGTCGGTAACACTCTGACCGTGGGTAACTCATTGGTACGAATAGTCATGCCGGTTTGATTGAATGAGTGCTGTATGCGACTTTGCACAGACTCCGGGGTCACCAGAAAATAAAGAGCAACCACGCTGCCGATAGCCAGTAGCACTAAAACGCAAACAATCCACAAAATAGTGCGAAGGATACGCATGGGAAAAGTCCGAAAAGAACGATCACTTTGGAAAACATAGCACGAAAAAAGTCCCTTTGCAGAGGGAAAGATATGCTATTTGTTACGCCATTTATCTCGTATGGTTTGACGAAGGTTGGGAGCTAAGCGCTCTAAGGCGTCAAGGGTCATGAAAATCGAGTTTCTGCCGCGATTGGAAAGTTCGCGAAACCGAGCGAGCAACTCACTTTCTTCTTCGACGGGGTTGTGACGTTCACTGGTGATGATAAAGAGGATATCAAAACCACAGTCATTGAGTCGGGGCATCCGGAATATGCCGGGGTCTTCCTGCCCCAACTCATATTTTTGATACATTTCAAGAGGAACGCCGAGTAGCTGGGCGATTTGTAATTCGGTATAACCGAGACGCTCCCGTTCGGTGCGTAAACGTTCACCGAATTCACGTCTGCGTTTAGCGAGTACAGTTGCCATAATCGTCTTTCGCTACAAGTCAATCAGAAGGATTGTGAAACGTCGATCACATCCATTCTAAACGTTAAACAAGAAATTCATCACATCGCCGTCCTGAACGATGTAGTCCTTTCCTTCAGCACGCATTTTGCCAGCTTCCTGCGCACCTTTTTCTCCGTGGTGAGAAATGTAGTCATCAAAAGCGATGGTTTGAGCGCGGATGAAGCCTCGTTCGAAGTCGGTGTGAATGACACCGGCGGCTTGAGGTGCGGTATCGCCTTTATGAATGGTCCAGGCGCGAACTTCTTTCGGACCGGCGGTAAAGTAGGTCTGAAGACCGAGCAAATCATAACCGGCTCGGATCACACGATCCAAACCCGCTTCATGCATACCCATGTCTTCCAAGAAGAGTTTTTTATCTTCTTCGTCAAGCTCTGCGATCTCACTTTCAATTTTGGCGCAAAGGGCAACCACAGGAGCATTTTCGGTGGCAGCAAACGCTTTGACTGCTTCTAAAAGAGGGTTGTTCTCAAAACCGCTGTCATCGACATTGGCGACATACATCGTCGGTTTAACGGTAAGCAGACACAAGGGTTTGATAATGGCTTTTTCTTCCCGAGTCAATGCGACCTGGCGGGCAGGTTTCCCTTCGTTGAGCACGGGCTGGATTTTTTCCAAAACGGTAACGAGCTTTAAGGCTTCTTTGTCACCACCCTGACGGGCTTGTTTGGAATATTTGTTGAGCAATTTCTCCACCGTAGCCAAATCCGCTAGGGCCAATTCGGTGTTGATCACCTCAATATCTTCGGTGGGATTGACGTGTCCTGCGACGTGTACGATGTTGTCATCGTTAAAGCAGCGAACAATATGCGCGATTGCGTCGCACTCACGAATATTGGCCAGGAACTGATTGCCCAGGCCTTCGCCTTTGCTAGCACCGGCAACCAGACCGGCAATGTCCACGAATTCCACGACAGCGGGAACGATGCGGGCAGGATGCACAATGTCGGCAAGCTGTTGCAGTCGGTTATCCGGTACTTCCACGATTCCGACGTTGGGTTCGATGGTGCAGAACGGATAGTTTTCGGCGGCAATACCCGCCTTGGTCAGAGCGTTGAAAATAGTGGACTTGCCGACGTTAGGCAAGCCAACGATGCCACATTTTAATCCCATGATTTTTAATCCAAAAAGTTAATGCCTGCATTGTAGCATTGACAAGGTTGGTGCAAATGATACGAATCCTAAAAATTAAGATTTTTCCAATTGCGCCAACAATTCCTCACATTGATTCTCGTTGAAAAGTTTTATGCCATTCTGATGGAGTAATTCAGCCGTGACGCCTCGGCCGCTTTTGAGTGTTCCATTGAATTGTCCGTCATAAACCATATGCGTGCCGCAGGCGGGACTTTTCTCCTTCAAAATAGCATGGTGGGCACGATGTTGTTGAGCCATTCTCAGGCAAAATCGGCTTCCTTCGACGTACTGTTGTGTGCAATCTATGCCGTCGGCATTCTTTATTTTTGCTTGCCCGGCAAGAATATCTCCGGCTGTCATGTCCTTTTCAATTTCACAGGGTACGCGTGGTGTCGGAAGGCTTCCCGCGCACTCAGGGCAAATGGCAACAAGAGTAATGTCTTTGTTAACCAGGCAGGATAGATCGGCTACTTTACTCTGACCGTCATATCGAACCGGTTGTCCGAGCAGGCAGGCGCTCACCAAAACGACGTGATTATTCGCCACTTGTTTCCTGAACCTCTTTTTTGGGTTTGGGAGAACCGAATTTGGCGATGGCTCGTTGGACTCTTGCCATGTCCCCACAAGCGATATCATTAGTCGTTTTCAATGCCGCACTAATACACTCTTCAATCATGCTTTTGTGTTCAGCACTGGGGCTGTGAAGTACAAAATCAGCGACGGGTTGAGCCAGTCCGAGTGAACGGGGGTGACCGGTACCCAGACGTAGTCTCCAGAAGTTAGGCGTAGAGAGTTTCTCGGTAATATCTTTTAGGCCGTTGTGTCCAGCGTTTCCGCCACCTTTTTTCAGCTTCATGCATCCGGGCATTAAATCGAGCTCGTCATGAACCACTAAAATCTCTTCGGGCAAAATTTTGTAGTACAGGGCCAAAGCGACGACTGATTGACCTGAGCGATTCATATAGGTCAAGGGTTTTAATAACCAGATATCCTGTCCGGCCAGACGCACCCGGGCGATTTCCCCCAGAAACTTTTTTTCCTCGTGGAAGAAAGCCCCTTCCCGTTGGGCAAGTTGATCCAAAAACCAAAAGCCGGCATTGTGTCGGGTATCAGAGTATTCAGGCCCGGGATTACCAAGGCCGACGATCAAACGAATGGCGGACATATTCAGCTAACTTTCAAAAATTGTTCGGTTATTGAATGGGGGAAGTTCAAATTCAAGTGTACGGTACACAAGAAAAAAGGGTGCCCCCTTAATCAGAGCACCCTTTAGCCCAGCATTGACTGAATGATTACTTGGCTTCAGCCGGAGCGGCAGCAGCCGGAGCAGCTTCAGCGGTAGCGTCAGCAGCGGCGTCTTCTTCTTCGTCTTCAACTTGAGCAACAACAGAGACCACAACCGGATCTTCGTTGCCGTGAACAACGGCGGAAACACCTTCGGGCAACACGATATCGGAAACGCGCATCGTGGTTTGAGCGGTCAAACCGGACAAGTCAACAGAGATGAATTCCGGCAAATCCTTCGGCAAGCAGCTGACTTCGATGGAGCTGCGAGCGTGGCTGACCAAGCCCTTGCTGATCTTGACAGCGGGGCTGTTTTCAGCGCCGAAGAAGTGCAACGGCACGCTCATGGTAACCGGTTCGTCGGCGTTAATGCGTTGGAAGTCAATGTGCATGACTTGGGGCTTGTACGGATGCATTTGGAAAGCACGCAAAACAACGAGCATATCCTTGCCATCCAATTCCATCGTCAGAATCGAGGAGTGGAACTTTTCCTTACGCAATGCGTAGAAAATAGGATTGTGTTCGAGCTCGATCGGCGTGGCCGCAACGTTGCCGCCGTAAACAATACCGGGCAACTTGTCGGCGCGGCGCAGACGGCGGCTCGCACCCGTACCTTGCGCTTGACGCGTGGTGGCGATGATTTTCATTTGTATTCTCCAAAAATAAAATTCCCGGGACGCGACCATCCACTAGGAACAAAAAAGATTGTCAAAAAACAATCGAGGACGCTATTGTACAGAATTTGTACAAAAAGGCGAGGAAACAAGTCCCTCGCCTGAAGTGATCGCCTTTAACGATTAATTTTCGAACAAGGCGCTCACAGAATCTTCACGAGCGATACGGGAGATCGTTTCTCCGAAAATATCCGCTACGGAAACTTGAGTGATCTTAGAGCACTTTTGAGCTTCTTCACTTAACGGAATCGTATCGGTGACCACCAGTTCATCCAAGTCGGAATTGGTAATACGTTCAATAGCCGGACCGGAAAGAACCGGGTGAGTGATGTAGGCGCAGACCTTAACGGCACCGCGTTCTTTCAAAGCCTTGGCGGCATTGCAAAGAGTACCTGCCGTATCCACGATATCGTCGGTGATGATGCACGTACGACCGTCGACTTCACCGATGAGGTTCATCACTTCGGCCACATTGGCGCGCGGACGACGCTTATCGATGATGACCATGTCGGTATTGAGAGACTTGGCCATGGCGCGGGCACGAACCACACCGCCCACATCAGGGGAAACAACGACCGGTTTTTCGTAATTGCGATTCATCAATTCACGCAACAGAATCGGCGTGGCGTAGATGTTATCGACCGGAACATCGAAGAAACCTTGAATTTGGTCAGCGTGCAAGTCCATCGTCAACACACGATCCACTCCGACGGATTGGAGCATATTGGCAACAACCTTGGCGGAAATGGCCACACGAACAGAACGGGGACGACGGTCTTGGCGAGCGTATCCGTAGTACGGCATAACAGCGGTAATACGGCGTGCGGAAGCACGACGCAAAGCATCAACCATGATCATCAATTCCATCAAATTGTCATTGGTGGGAGAGCAGGTGCTTTGCAGAATAAATACGTCGCGACCACGAACCTTTTCACTGATTTCCACCATGACTTCGCCGTCGGAGAAATGACTGACGACAGCCTGACCAAGGGGAATATTGAGGTGTTCTGCGACAGCTTGGGCAAGTTTGGGATTGGCATTGCCCGTAAAGACCATGAGATTGTCCGGAACCATTGGGACCATGATATTGACTCGCCGAAAGTTAAGAAGAGAGAGCTCTTCGGTTAGTACACGGCGGTTCTTTTTAAAACCGCTTCGCAAAAAACAAACGGGAGCTAGCACAACAATGCTTGCTCCCGAAAGTTGGCAGGGGAGGAAGGATTCGAACCTTCGAATGCCGGAATCAAAATCCGGTGCCTTAGGCCAGCTTGGCGACTCCCCTACAAATTTTGGTTCAGCATGATAATGCTGACAACGTCGGGTGTATTTTAAGACTTTTTACCGAAAAATGTTTCCAATTCTCAGGTAAATCTTCAAACACCCGCTTCGCTTCACTTTCCTGCATCAGCGCAAATGCTGCTGAGCCGGAACCTGTTAAGCGGAATTGAGGCAACGTCGTTAATAACTTATTGACCTCAGGGTTCACAACTTTGACGATCGGTTCAAGATCGTTGTGTCCCAATCTCATCCAGTCACTCCACTCGTGAGCGGCGTCGAGGATCGACATTGTGACGTATTTCGTGTCCCTTGTCAAGTCAGGATGTGAAAAAATTTCGGCTGTGGGCTGATTGACCCCCGGCCAAATCACCGCAAACGGCATGACCGGCACTGAAATGGGGGATAATTTTTCACCGATTCCTTCTACCCAAGCGTTTGTTCCTAAGAGAAAGAACGGGACATCGGCCCCTAGTCCGGCAGCCAATGGCATCAGCTGCTCTTCGCTCAGGTGAAGATTCCAGAGTTTATTTAATCCCATCAGGGTCGTTGCAGCATCTGACGATCCGCCTCCCAGGCCGGCGCCGGCCGGAATACGCTTGATCACATCAATTTCAACACCGAGAGAGGTCGGAAAATGGCTTTGCAGAAGACGCGCGGCTTTTACGCAAAGATCTTTATCAATATCGCCGATGACGTCACCGGTTCTCACAATTTTTCCGTCCTCGCGCAAAGTCAGCTTTACGGTATCGCAAAGATCGATCAGAATGAAAACGGATTGCAATTCGTGGTAGCCGTTCGGACGTCGACCGACAATGTGTAAAAACAGGTTCAATTTCGCCGGAGCCAATAAATCAAGAGTCATGATGACGATCTGAAATCAATAAAAGAATGGATAAGGCCGGAGAGTTTATAGAGGCCTCTCTTTCAAAACGAATGCGTTTAGGTAACCCCTTTGCATCGTAGCTTTCGTAGCGGATTAGCCAACCGTTTTGCCGGATTTCTTTATATGGTTTGGATTGAGGGGTGGTTTGAGCACTCACGCCCACAATGGGAGAACCTTCAAGCCAATACTGCAGCCCCTCAACAGGAACGCTGAAACCCAGGGTTTGTATTAAAAGATTGTCAACATTATCAGCCCGATATTCAGGCCTGCCCACAGTCTGCAGAGAAACATCTGTATCAGACAATGTGACTCGGGCGATGGTGTTTCCTAAAGCAGTTTTTAAATCGAGAATGGTTAAGGGGGCGGAGGAATGGGTCAGAATGAATCGTCCGCTGTGATTTTCTCGGTGTTGAGCAGATTCGGCTGATATGGAAAAACGTCCCTGCCAGCTCTGTTGCAGATCGGGAGTGGACAAACTCACGCATCCGCTCAAGAGTGTGATGAAAACTGCACCGGTTAAAAAGGTTCGAAAGGACATGGCAAAAAATTCTAAAACCGTAAATGAAGACGATCCATTAAGGAGTTAATCACGGGGTCGTCAGCATTTTCTTTGAGCAACGGACGCAAAATTTTCATGGCTTTGGCAGTTTGCCCCTGGGCTTGATAGACCTCAACCAAGTGAAGCAAGATCTCTTTGTCATTGAGCTTTTTGACAGCCTTCTCAAGGAAATTCTGAGCTTTCTCAAGGTCTCCCTCTCGGAAATACAACCAACCCATGGAATCTAAGAAAGCAGCGTTGTCCGGTTCCATGGTCAAGGCTTTTTCAATCAAAGGACGAGCCTGTTTGAGCTTAATGTTATTGTCAATCCAGAGATAGCCGAGGGTATTGTAGAAATCCGCTTCGTTAGGGTAGTAGCCGATGGCATCCTGCAAATATTTTTCTGCTTCATCGAGCTTTTTGAGCTCGTTGGCCATAATGGCACACTGGAACAATAATGTGGCATTTTCTTTATCGGTTGCCAAAGCTTCTTTCATGGTTGAGTAAGCTTTTGATGTTCGTCCGGCCTCATAAAGAATTTGGGCTCTTTTGTGTAAAAATTCCGTTCTAACTTTTCCCTCGACTTTAGTTTCGGCAAGGATGTCGATTGCCGCATCATACTTTTTCTCTGCCGCCAAGCTTTGTGCGAGCAGAAGTCGGGATTGAGGGAAAAATTCGCTCGACGCGTCGACTTGTTTAAACCAGTCGGCAGCAGCTCCGTAGTGCTTTTGTTTATAGTCGATGATTCCGAGAGAAAGATAGGCTCGGGGTAAGCGATCAAGCAGTACTTTTTGATCTTTAGCCAATCGTTCAAACGTCATCAGATATCGCTTGGTTTCGTCTGTCAGACCAACCGTGTCGCAAACGGTTGCAAGAGTGAAGGCCAAGCTTGGCAAGGTTTGTGAAAAAGGTTCAAGAATTTGAATCTGTTTTTGCACCCCGCTCTTATTTTGAGTCCGCGCATAGGCTTTAGCTAAGCCCAACTGAGCGTCATAGTCTTTAGGGTGTTTTTTTACGAATTGCTCCAGTATGGAGATGGCTTGAGAAGCGTGTTTAGCCATCAAGATATCGGCATATTCGAGCAACGCTGAGGTGTTATCGGGAAGTTGTTGCCAGGCGAGTCTAGCGTAACGTTCGGCTTGTTCAGAATCACCCGTGCGGCGATAGAGTTTGGAAAGAGCCAGCGCAGCCTCTTTCCGGTCTTTACAAAGGGAGGCAAGAGGACGGACAAAAGCCAATACCTGTTGAGGCTGCTTTGTACCGATTTCAGCTTGTCTGACTATGGCTTTGAAGCGCGATAACTTCTCGGATTCCGTTGAAGCCTGAGCCAGGAGTTCTTTGGCTCGAGTTAACTGACTTTCACCTAGCTCACCCTGACGAAGCTCCGTCAACAGGTTGGCGAGCCGAGCATCGGAATTTTTAGGTGACAGGTCTTCCCAAAGCTTGGCAGCTTCGCCTGCCTGCTCGAAGGCTCGTGCGCCGTCGGCAATTTCAAAGGCCCGTTTGGCTAAACGGGGATCCTTCGTTGTTCTCGCTGTTTGCATGTAGGTTTGAAAGGCGGTCGCAGGATCGTTTCGTTGCAGAGCAAATTCGGAGGCGATGATCTGAAACAACAAGCCCCCTGTTAATTCAACGTTGGGCAAAGTTTCTTTGGCCCAGCTGCTATTGATCAGACAAACAAGTGCGGCGGCTGAGCAAAGCGATTTTTTTAGGAAAGAAAGCTTAACTGGCATGGCTATATAATCCAACACAACCCAGCAATTGTACTGTTTTCCTCAGAAATTCAATGCAAACGAAACAATTCTCAAAGATTCTTATTGATTGGCAAAAAATTCATGGCAGACACAACCTGCCGTGGCAGGTTGCGCAACCTTATGCCCGTTGGATTTCCGAAATCATGTTGCAGCAGACTCAGGTAAGTACCGTCATTGAATATTTTGAACGATTTATGAGGCGCTTCCCGACGGTGCAGGACTTGGCTCAGGCCTCAGAAGATGAGGTGATGCAGTATTGGTCGGGGCTTGGGTATTACTCCAGAGCCAGAAATTTACATCGCGCAGCCAAAATAATCGTAGAGCAGTTGGACGGTCAATTTCCTCAAACCCGTGAGCAATGGGAATCTCTTCCGGGGGTCGGAAGAAGCACTGCTGCGGCGATTGTTGCATTCAGTTTCGGGGTAAGAGAGACGATTCTTGACGGCAATGTAAAACGTGTGCTGATGAGGATATATGCTTTGCAAAGCAGCGCAGATGATCGGCAAACCGTTAAAGAATTGTGGACTTTAGCTGAGAGTTTGTTGCCGCAACAAGATTTGGATGCTTACATTCAGGGATTGATGGATTTGGGAGCAACGATTTGTTCTCGCAATCCGAAATGCATTCTTTGTCCTTTTAAAGAGCGATGCAAGGCATTTAGTTTGGGACTGCAAAATGATATTCCCAAACCTAAAAAAAGAAGCCGACGCCCCCAACAGGAAAGAACTTTTCTGCTGATATGGTGCGAAGATCAATGTTTTTTACAAAAAAGAACGGGTAAAGGGGTTTGGAAAGGGCTTTACAGTTTGCCGGAGATGGATGCAATAAAAACAGAGGACGAAGTTCGGGATGTCGTTGAACAGATGGGATTGACGGTTAGAAATTCGCGTGAACTTGAGCCATTTCAGCACGATTTCTCCCATTACCGATTAATTCTGCATCCGGTGGCCGTTAACGTAACGTCTAAAGAAAATGCCTGTTTGCAAGGACGTTGGGTCGGACTGCAGGATTTACCGGATGTGGGGGTGCCTGCCCCCATCCGTTCTCTGTTGGAGTCATTCCTTGGTTAGGCTGCCTGAGACATTCCTTTAACTGGAGTTCTGGCTTGTCCGATAATGCGATGCCGGATAGCGACAGAGGGCATTTTTTGAGCAAAGTACTTGGCTAATGTTTCAGCGACATAAACCGATCGATGCTGTCCCCCGGTGCAACCGATAGAAACTGTCAGATAATGACGATTGGTTGCCTGATAACTGGGCAGCCACTTTTCAATAAAGTGGGTGATATCGCTGATCATTTCAACAGCGTCCGGTTGATTTTGCATGAAAGCGATGACCGCTTCGTCTTTGCCGGTCAGGGCGCGAAGTTCGGGGTCATAGTACGGATTGGGTAAATTACGCACATCAAAAACGAGGTCCGCAGCCGTAGGAATGCCGTGTTTGTAGCCGAAGGATTCAAACGTCAGGGTTAAGTCGGCGTGCGGAGCATCAGCAAAATCTTTCACCCAGGTTCTCAAAGTATTGCTTTGCAGATGGGTCGTATCCACGACCTGAGCTTGAACGCTATAAGGCTCCATCAGTTCGCGCTCTTTGGTGATCACTTCCGATAGAGTGAGCGTGTGTGTGTCGGAGCTGAAGCGAAGAGTGAGCGGGTGGCGCCTGCGGGTTTCGGAGAAGCGCTGAAGTAACTCAGGAGTGGATGCTGTTAAAAACAGAATCCGCACGTCCCAGTCTTTCTGAGCGTTGAGTTCCTCAATGAGTTTTTCCGGTTCATAACCTTCAAAATCGCTTCGAGCATCAATAGCGAAGGCAACATAATCTTGAGATTGCTGAAGTGTTTTGGCAACAGGAATCACAAAAGAAAGAGGCAGGTTGTCAATACAATAGTAGCCGCTGTCTTCTAATTGTCGGATAGCAACGGATTTGCCGGAGCCGGAAAGACCGGTAACGATGATGAGCTTCATAAAAGGTCCCCTACCAAACGCCAGACTATTCTAACGAAAACCTTAAGCGTTGTTTTCAACAGCAGCAACGACTAATGATTCCTCTTCTTCTTTTCGTTGCGCTTTGACTTCTTCGTTGAGCAGATCCCATTCATTTTCCAGAGCGTCTTCCTGAGACTCTCTGGCAAGAACCGTCGGTGCAGTCCAGTTCATGATAGCAGAGCAAATCTCGACAGCATTTTCAGCTTTTCTGAGATCGGCACATAACGTTTTGTTTTCCAACATGGCGATGCATTCGCGCAAAAGCGGGAGGTATTCATCGTCATTATCGGTTTTAGGCACAATCAGGAAAAAGAAAATATCAACCGGTTTATTGTCGTAAGGCGGAGGATCAATGTGAATAGGGCGTTGCAACAATACGATCGTAATGAGAGGGCGCTTTAACCCCTCGATTTCACAGTGAGGTAACGTGACTCCTGCGCCGATGGCATTATTGCCGAGACGCTCTCTTGCGTAAAGAGCTTCAAAAACCTGGGTGTGAGCAACGCCTGACATCTGAAAGGCCAAACAAGCTTCCTCGAACACCCGCTTTTTGGTTGCTCGTTGCATCGAGTTAAAAAAGATGACGTTTGATGAAGATAGATAAGGATATATCTGGTTCATCGAATCTTCTTTACATGGTAAAGGTTGTACCTAAATAGGCACGTCGCACTGCCTCGTTAGCAATGATGTCTTTCGGGTGCCCACTGGCCAGAACTCCGCCGTCACAAATAATGTAGGCGTGGTCGCAAATGCCCAGCGTTTCACGAACATTGTGGTCAGTAATCAATACCCCGATTCCACGGTTTTTAAGGAAACGGATGATGCGTTGAATTTCAATGACGGCAATCGGGTCAACGCCGGCAAAAGGTTCATCAAGCAAAATGAACTTTGGTTCGGCGGCCAGCGCACGGGCAATTTCGGTGCGTCGTCTTTCACCGCCCGATAAACTCATCGCGGGGTTCGTTCTCAGACGAGAAATTTGCAACTCATCGAGCAAATCATCGAGTTTTTTATCAATGGCGGCCCTTGTGTAGCTCTTGCCGTTTTCATCGTGCTGCAGCTCTAAAATGGCACGAATATTTTCTTCTACCGTCATCCGACGGAAAACAGAAGCTTCCTGGGGCAGATAGGACACGCCCATTCTGGAACGTTTGTAAATGGGTAAGTGAGAGATGGACTGACCATTTAACTCGATCGTGCCTCCGTCGGAGACAATCAAACCGACCACCATGTTAAAGGTTGTGGTTTTACCGGCACCGTTCGGTCCGAGAAGTCCGACTACTTCACCGCTTTTGACTTCTAAAGAAACATCCTGAACGACCCAACGGCTGCCATAACGCTTTTTTAAACCAACGGCACGAAGTGTATTGACAGCAGAAACCGAAGCGACTTCCGAGGCTTCATTTTCTTCGTTTGATTGTTGTTCAAGTGATTGCACTTTAATTTCCGTTTTTTCTTCTGTGGTCGGCACGGTCATTCCTTTTATCGTTTGTGATCTCAACGGGCTTTATTGCGTGGGGCAATAACAGTACTGGCCCGACCGCTACTGCTGCCTTGAATAATTGTACGTGAGCGAACCGTATCGTAAACAATTTTATTGCCGCGAGCTCTGTCTTTGACAATACCGTTTTCGGAACGCTCAACAACGGCCTTACCCGTTAACGTTACGATACCGGTACGTTCTTCATAGACAATTTCCTGAGCTTGCCCGGCAATCCATTCTTCAACACCCTTGACCTTCTGATCCCGACGCTGACGGAACGTGGCGACATTGCCTGTAAGGGTTGCCTTGCGATAACCGGTAGAGGTTTCCTGCAAGATGAGTTTTTGGCCGGTCAATCTCATCGTGCCCTGGTTTACATGGACAGATCCCGTATAGGTGGCAATCTGTTTGATTTCATCACCAAAGAAATGATCTGCCTGAATTTCAATCGGTTGTTCCCGGTCCTTTGTTTCTGCCTGAGCCAAAGGCAAGGCCAGAGCCAAAACAAAAGCGGCCAGTAAGCATCGTTTCATGTTCAGTCCTATTTGAGTAAATTCTTCGAACCGCTTCTCGGTTCGATCACGGTGGTTACACGACTTTTGAGTTCAACAGTACGAGACAAATTGTCAAACACCATGCCAGTGCCGCGGGCTCTATCATTGCCGCTGAACATCTCCACAACATCATCGCTCACAAATCGGTTGGTATCGGGATACACCGTCATGCTTTGAGTTTCAAGACGACTGGCTGCTGTATTGCCGCTTGCCGCTCGAGAGACCACAACGTCACCTTCGAAGACGAATGTTTCTCCCGCATCGGTACTGCGTCCTTTGAGTGCTTCGGCGTGTGTGATCGGTTCATCGGGCGAAATCGTTGTGGCACGAGGCTTCACCATTAAGATGGTGTCGTTGGAATAGTGCATGAATTCTGCGGCCTGCAGTCGTGTCTGGGCAACGCCTTGCTCATTGAAATCAATAATTGTTGTGTCTGAGGCAATAAAATCCGGAGAGTCCTCGCTTGGGACATAGCGCAAATTGCTGAAAGTAGCCTGCATGGCGTACCAGTAACTGGCAGCAATGAGGATCAGCAACAAAACAATGGCAATGATGGCGGTCAGTCTTTCGCGCATATTTCTCTCAAATCAATAGCGGTGTCGAGCCTGGGGATCAGGGTGTAAAAACATTGTTTCAATCGTATTTTCCCACTTCCCTTGGGCTTTTAAAATATATTCGGCGAGCTCTCTGACAGCACCGGCTCCTCCGGGGTGTCGGCTCTTGAAGTCAGCTAAGTGCTCGATTTCCTCTACGGCATTACAAGGGCAGGCTTTAAGTCCTACCTTTTGGATCACCGCATAGTCAGGCAAATCATCACCGATGTAGGCGATCTCTTGGGCGGTGAGCGAGGTGTCAGAGAGCAACTGCTCGAGCCCTTTGACCTTATCACGCTGCCCCTGGAGTACGTTTGTAATGCCCAGTTCTTGCGTGCGTTTTTTAAGGATTTCTGAGCTTCTGGCTGTCAAAATCGCTACGTCAATACCGTTGGCTAGTAGCATTTTAATGCCTAAACCGTCTTTGACATCAAAAGCTTTAAAAAGTTCGCCTTCATTGCCGATATAAATTTTGCCGTCGGTTAAGACACCGTCGACATCACAAATCAACAATTTAATTTTTTGAGCCTTTTGCAATAACGTCATAATACTTTCGCCGTCATCAGGTCATGGATATGCAGAGCGCCGATCAAATGATTTCCTTCGTCGACAACCAGTAATTGGTTGCAAAGCGATTGATCGAGAATGTGAGCCGCTTCGGCAGCAAGAGCCGATTGAGCAATCGTCTTGGGCGAAGGAGTCATAACATCGGCGATACAGATGTTGCGAATATCGCCTACTCTTTCAATCAGACGCCGTAAATCGCCTTCTGTAAAGATGCCTTTCACACAACCGTCCTTGTCAACGATAGCGGTCATGCCGATTCGTTTAAGTGTAATTTCACGAACGGCATCCAAAACCGAGACACTGTCCAAAACGCTAGGAACTTTTTCACCTTTACGCATGACATCGCCCACATGGATCAAGAGGCGCCGTCCCAGTGCACCGCCCGGATGAGAGCGGGCAAAGTCATCAGCCGTAAATCCTTTGGCTTGAAGACAGGCGACGGCAAGCGCATCACCGAGTGCCAAAGTGGCCGTTGTGCTGGTGGTCGGAGCCAGACCTAAAGGACAAGCCTCCTGTCTGACGCCGACATCGAGATGAATGTCGGCGTATTTTGCCAGAGCGCTATCGGGGGCACTCGTCATGGCGATCAGGGGGGTTCCTTCACGTTTGATCACGGGGACAATTGTCAGGAGTTCATTTGTCGTGCCGGAATTGGAAATGGCGATTAAAACGTCATTGCGGGTAATCATGCCGAGGTCACCGTGGGCGGCCTCACCCGCATGAACAAAAAAGGATGGGGTCCCGGTTGATGCGAGAGTAGCCGCAATTTTGCGGCCGATATGACCGCTTTTGCCGACACCGGAGACCACTACTCTGCCCTTGCAGTTTAAAAGACATTGCACGGCATCCAAAAACTTTTGCCCTAAACGATCGGCTAAATCCGTTAAAGCCTGAGCTTCATGCTTTAGCACCGTACGGGCCAGATTCAGCGTTAAATCGTTTGTATGTGCATGTTCAATCATTTTTCTAGGAATCCTTTTTCAATACCTTGATTTCAACAAGCGTCGAAATCAGTGATTGAGTATCTTTGATAAAAATTGTACGGCCCGTTCACTTCGGGGCTTTGTGAAAAATTCCTGAGTCGGGGCGTTTTCCAGAATTTGACCGTTTTCCATGAAAAGGACGCGATCGGCAACTCGTCGAGCAAAGCCCATTTCGTGCGTGACGACCATCATGGTCATACCGTCCTGGGCCAATTCAACCATCACATCGAGCACTTCATTGATCATTTCAGGATCAAGAGCTGAGGTCGGTTCGTCAAAGAGCATACAGACCGGATCCATGGCAAGGGCACGCGCAATGGCCACACGCTGCTGTTGACCACCGGAGAGTTGGCCGGGGAATTTTAGAGCATGTTCGGACAGGTGCACGCGATTGAGCAAATTGAGTCCTCGTTCGGTTGCCTCTTCACGACTGCGCCCTAAAACTTTCATCTGAGCCAAAGTGAGGTTATCGATAATAGACAGATGAGGGAACAACTCGAAATGCTGAAAAACCATTCCGATGTGCTGACGCAGCTTCGGCAAATTTGTTTTCGGATCACCGACATCGATGCCGTTGACGATAATTTTGCCTTCCTGAAAGGCTTCCAAACCGTTCACAGTTTTGATAAGTGTGGACTTGCCCGACCCGGACGGTCCGCACACTACAACAACCTCGCCTTTCTCCACACTGGCCGTGCAGTCTTTGAGAACCTGAAAGTTCTCGCTGTACCACTTGCTGACGTGTTGGATTTCAATCATTGCCATTGTTTACTCCTGGTGAGACTTGGCACTGAAATCAGGTTTACGGCCCTCTTCAAAAGCCAGACAAGCTTGTTTGGCTTCATCACTGTCGAGACGCTCAGACAGAATTTTGTGTTCAAGTTCCATGGCTTGGCGAATGGCTTGCCCTTGTTGCATTCTCAAAAGAGCTTTGGTTGCGCGAAGGCTGCCCGGGGGCAGTTTTGTCAATCGTGCTGCTCGAGCCAGTGTTTCCTTGAGGACGTCTTCGTCTTTAAAGACAGTCGTGACAATTCCCATTTGCAATGCTTCTTGAGCCGAAATCGGTTCACTCAAGAGCAGTTTTTCCATCGTTTTCTTGATGCCGGCTTTTTCGCACAGGCAGTGACTTAAACCGAATTCCGGGGACAATCCTAAAGCAGTAAAGGGAACGGAGAATAAACTTTTTTCTCCGCAATAGACCATGTCACTGTAGCAAAGAATGGCCACTCCCAATCCGACGGCCGGGCCCTGCACGGCTGAGAGCACCGGTTTGTCAAAAGCAATCAGAGATTCGATTAAAGCATCATAGGCTTTTTGAGTATCGGCTGTTCTGTGAAGAGTCTCTTCCAAATCGGCTCCGGCACAAAAAACACCACCTTCACCGCTGATAACCACACAACGGACGTCTTCGTCTTTTTGGGCTTGAGCCAATACCTCTACACAAGTTAAACACGTGGCTGCATTGAGTGTGTTGCGTTTGGCAGGTCGGGTGATGGCAATGTGACAGACCCCATTTTGTACTTGAACGGTTAAATCCGACATCTCGTTCCTCATAAATTCAGTGTAAACGTGACGAATGTGTCATCGAGTGTTTCGTCATCGTGGCAAACAAAGCCTAAAGATTGCATCAGGGCATACATGGCATCGTTTCCTCTGAGAACATAACCGATCAGAATGGAAATATGCATGCGCTTGGCTTGTTCAATTAGTTCCTTCATCAGCAAGGAGGCCAATCCGCGTCGTTGCCAACTGTCTTCAACCACTACCCCGAATTCTGCAAAGCTTGTTCCGGGCATCCGTTTAAAGCGACTGACAGCTCGGATCGATTCTGGCTCTTCCGGGTCGCAAGCGATGATGGCGACTTCACGGTTGTAGTCAATGTTGGTAAGTTCGACAATTTTTTCGCGAGCCAACTCATTTGAGGAAATGTGCAGACGCAGATACGTCGTTTGAGGAGACAGACGCATCAGGAAATTTCTTAAGGCGTCATAGTCCTGCGCTCTGATACTACGCAGTGTGACAAAACCTCCTTTGATCTCACGCCAGGAAGGATCAATCCAAGTCTCAGGTGCCAAGGTAAGGTGAGAGGCTAAAGAATCTTTGTCAAGTTTGTTGGGCGAAATGCCGATATGAGCATCAAGCGCAATACAGCCGCCATCATCAATTAACAACGGGTCAATAGTCAGGTTTCGAATGAGCGGATAGTCGGTGACTAACTTAGACACCCTCATCAAAATCTGAACAAGTGCCTCTTTGTTTGCAGGCGGTAAGCCTCTGAAATTCTCTAAAAAGGCACTGACCGTCGGTTTTTCAATCAGTTTTTGTGCAAGCGGTTCCGTTAAAGGTAAGAGCTCACAGACTTCGTCATGGTAAATGTCGCCCATATGGCCGCCCGCCCCGAAAGAAATGACCGGGCCGAAGCGAGAGTCTGTATGAACGGAAATTTTGACTTCCCGACCGTTGGGTTGACGAATATACCGCTGGACAAAAAGTCCCTCCAATTGAGCATAGGGGGCTTTGAGCTCAAGATCTTTCAAAATCTGACGGCTTGCCTGAATGACTTCATTTTCATCACGTAAATCCAAACACACTCCGCCCACATTGCTCTTGTGAACCACGCCTTTGGCAATAGCTTTGATGACCACGGGGAACCCCAAGGTTTTGGCGGCATCAATGGCTTCAACAGGAGACTTCACCAAAATGCCTGAAGCCGTCGTTAACCCTAAACAAGCCAAAAGGCGTTTGGTTTGAATTTCATTTAAAGTGAAATTTTCTTTTTGTTGGTTCTCTTCCAGTATCTGACGAATAGCGCTGTCGTCGGCCGGTAAAGTCACATTGCCGTTGGCGATCGTGCCGGCAAGATATCGTTTGGACTGGGCAAAATGAGCCATCCAGGAAAAAGCTTTGACTGCAGTTTCAGGGCTCTTTAACACCGTGATCGGATGGTTTTTGAGTCGGGCCTTGGCTGCAATGGTCTGAGACTCACCGATCCATGCGGTGATGATAGGTTTAAAACTCGCATCGGTGGCATAAGCAATAGCGTCGCAAACTCGCTCCAAAGGGGCAGCAAACGTCGGAGCCGTCACAACAACGATGGCATCAACGTTTTCGTCTTTATTGAGAGCATCAACAGCAAGCTTAATTCTTCTCGGATCCGCATCGGCCCAGAGATCCACAGGATTGGTCATGGGCAGAGGGTTGTCAAAGATCTGGTGCAACTTCTCAGTTGTTTGGCGCGACAATGTGGCGATTTTTACGTCACAGCCGGAAGCTGCATCGGCCGCTAATACGCCGAACCCGCTGCCGTTACTGATGATGCCGATACGGTTGCCTCGAGGCAAACGGTGCTGACAGAAAATTTCAATTGCTGAAAGCATCTCTTCCAAGCCGTAAACACGGATGGCTCCGGCCCTTTCCAAGAGTGCATTGAAAATATTGTCGTCACCGGCAGGAACGCCCATACGGGTAGCAAGCAACTGAGAGGCCTGAAGACTCTTGCCGCCTCGTAAAACAATGACCGGTTTGTGTTTGCAGGCTTCACGAACAGCCGAGAAAAATTCTCTGGGATTGCGGATGCCTTCGACGTGCAAGACAATGACGTTTGTTTGTTTATCCTGAGCGAGGTAGTCAATGATTTCACTCATTGAAACGTCAATTTCATCACCGGTATTCACTAA
Source organism: Parasutterella secunda (assembly GCF_016901835.1). Taxonomy (GTDB): domain Bacteria; phylum Pseudomonadota; class Gammaproteobacteria; order Burkholderiales; family Burkholderiaceae_F; genus Aphodousia; species Aphodousia faecavium. The sequence goes on from NZ_JACJKX010000001.1 coordinate 190,425, forward strand.
GGTAGAAAAACCGATATCACGGATTCGTTGAGAAGCCAAAAGCGATGTGCCGATAACCCCTGATTGGCTTGCAAAAGCGACATTGCCGGCCTGAGGTAAATCAGACCAATAACTGGCATTGAGACCGATTGACGGGCGCATGATGCCGAGGCAGTCGGTGCCGATCAAGCGAAGCCCGAGCGATCGTGCCTTGTTGACGATTGAGGCCTGCCAACTGGGATTGGATGTGACCGAAGGATCACTTGGAGCTAAAACAACCCAACGGGTTCCGTGGGAAGCAATATCTTCGAGCAAACGTTCGATGGTTTTGCTCGGGACAGCCAAAATCGCCAGATCGATTTTGTCTTCAATGCTCTTAATACTGGGGTAGCACTGAAAATCACCGATATAACGGTACTTCGGGTTGACAGGGTAGACCCGACCCTTGAAGTTTGATTGGATCAGATTTTTCCAAAGCGTTGTCCCTCGCGAATTTTCGCGGTCGCTGGCACCAATGATGGCGACCGTTTCCGGGGCTAAAGCTGAGTGGAGTCTATTCGATATATCCATTCGAAATCTTTCAGAAATCTTACTAACAAAATTAACCTACCAATTGTACTCAAAAAAGGTCTAACTCCCTATTTTTTCGTAAGAAAATGTTTGATTTTCAGATGAAGATGAAAAGCGTGCTTTGCTACAATTAAAAAATGGTTCGAGTCTTTCACAAGCTCGCCATCACTCTGATAGACGCGTTATTTCTGAGTTTTTTTATGAAAGTCAACGGCATTCCCACTCGCACGATTTGGTCCGTCGATCACGGACAGGCTATCGGCATTATCGATCAAACGAAACTTCCGTTTGAATTTAAAAAGGAAACGCTTCGTGATTGGAGGCAGGTACGAGAAGCCATTGCAACCATGAAGGTTCGCGGGGCGCCCCTGATCGGAATCGCTGCTGCCTGGGCTATGGTTTTGGCCATACGAGATAACGCTCAGGATGATCTTATCCACGAGGTCAGAAGCGAATTGATTGCAACCAGACCGACAGCGGTCAATCTGCAGTGGGCGGTTGATCATCTGGTCAAAAAAGTTATGCCGTTGCCGGCTAAAGATCGCCTGCCGGTGGCATACCGGGAAGCCGAAGAGATGACCCAGGCCAATGTTTTGGCCAATCGGGCAATCGGCACGCACGGTGCAAAAATCATTGCGGAGCTTTATGCCAAAAAACGCGAACCGGTCAATATTCTTACGCATTGCAATGCTGGGTGGTTGGCAACCGTTGACTACGGTACTGCTCTGTCAGCCGTTTATATTGCTTTTGAGCAAGGAATTCCTTTACACGTGTGGGTTGATGAGACTCGCCCGCGTGAGCAAGGCTTACTGACAGCTTGGGAGTTAGCCGGGGTCGGTATTCCTCACACGGTCATAGCCGATAACGCAGGCGGCCATCTGATGCAGCACCGGGAAGTCGATGCCGTGATTGTGGGAGCGGATCGAATTACGGCCATTGGCGACGTAGCCAATAAAGTCGGGACCTATCTGAAGGCTCTGGCGGCTAAAGACATGGACGTGCCGTTTTATGTGGCCGCTCCTTCCTCAACCATTGACTGGACGATTCAAGACGGCAAGCACGGGATAGAAATCGAAAATCGATCCGGTGATGAATTGCGATTTATTCGTGGTCTTGACAAGAAAGGTCATCTTGCAGACATTCGCCTGATGGATGCACAAACCAATGTTGAAAATCCTGCATTTGACGTGACTCCTGCCAGGTTGGTGACGGGTATCATCACCGAAAGAGGAGTCTGCGCCCCTGAATTTCTTACGCGTCTTTTCCCTGAAGGGGCACGCAAGCATGCAAGAAGTTAATGTGACTGATATGACCGACTTAAAGCGGCTAGTCATTGAGACAGCCCGCCGCATGAACGCTTTGGGAATTAACGTTAACAAAAGCGGAAATATCTCGGCGCGAGCGTCTCTGGATGGGTTGGACGGATTTTTCATTACTCCGACGGGGATTGATTACGACGCTCTTGAGGTTGAGGATATTGTTTTTATTGCATTGGATCAATCAGTCCGTTCGCAAATTCCGAATAAACGTTTGCCTTCGAGTGAATGGCTCATGCACGAGAGAGTCTACTGCCAACGAGCCGATGTAAAGGCAATCGTACACACTCATTCGGTTTATGCCACGGCGCTTGCCTGTCAGGAGCTCGGTATTCCCGCTTTTCACTACATGGTGGCTGCGGCCGGAGGCGACCGCATTGATTGTGCACCCTATGCGCTTTTCGGCTCCGAAGAATTAGCCGATAAGGCTTCTGATGCGTTGAGACAAAGAAACGCCTGTCTTTTATCCCACCATGGAGTCTTGGCCTGCGGGAAAGATTTGTCGGGAGCTCTGAAACTGGCTCATGAAGTGGAAAATCTTGCTCACATGTATACGTTGACACGAATGCTCGGTGAGCCCAAAATACTGAGTTCCGAACAAATGAGCAATGTGCTGGAGCGCTTTCAAACGTATGGACAACAACGATAAAGAAAATTCAATTCCCCGCTGGCTCAAACCCGACGGAAGTCCCGTCTCCTGTACGGAAAAAGTGATGGTTCTGAATGAAAATTACGAAGAGCTCAGAGCGATGCTCAAAGACGCTCTGGAAGATGCTCTCGTGTTGGGATGCTCTGAGTCACAGGTTCGCGCCAGTTTCCATGACCTGATTGATCAAATTCAGACTGACATTAAAGAAAGTCAGCAAAATCCTTAATGCTTCGGTGTCTTACTCAAAGCCAACCACAAAGCAATGAGTGCACAGAGAGCCGCCGTTGCATAAAAACTTTCAAAATAGTGGTTGAAAACATTGTGGATGAAACCGAAAATCAGCGGCAGGAAAATGGCACCCGCAAAGGTAAAAAAGAGTGTGCCGCCGGTTGCAACTCCTGCCTTTCCTTCCGGAGCAATTCGGGCAACGTGAGCTAAGTACACGCCGTTCCAACCGATTGCCGAAGCCCCTAAACAAAAACATACCGCCAGTAACAAAAAGGTTGAAGTCGCCGGGGTGAAAAATCCGACTGCAACCAACATAGCCGCCATCAGAAAACCGAGAATCGACAGTGTGATTCGAGGAGAATGAATCCGGTCGGCAAAAATCCCCCAAAACAGACGACCGCACATTCCTCCGATACTGGCAGCGCTCAAGGCCATACCGGCCAAAACAATCGGTATGCTGATGTCTTCAACCATAAAGGAGACGATGTAGCTGAAGACACACATCTGAGTGCCGTTATAGACGAAAGAGACGATGCTCATGCGACGCAGTCCGGACTGCGTTGTGACCAATCGCAAAGCGTTTAAAACCGTATGAATGCTAAAGCGTGATTGGGGATCGACGTGATCATCGAGTCTATTGCGATGATAAAGAACCACTAAGGCCACACAGAGCGCAATCACCGCCATGGTGTGTGGGCCCGCTTGCCAATCATCAGCCCAAAGCGCAACGGAGGGGACGATGAAGCCCGCCAGCGCACTGCCCAGTGGGACAGCCGTTTGCTTCAGTGAGAAGACAAAGCCCATCTTTTCTTTCGGAACAGTATGGGCCAGGATGTCACTGGAAGCCGGTGTAATGGGGCCGTAGCTCAGCCCTAACAGAAGGGCCCCGGCACAAATGCACCAAAAGTTTGCGACTGAACTGAGGATTAAGCCGATTGCTGCCAGAATCAGACACCCTTGTGAAACATGAATGCCGCCGTATCGTGTGACCATGGTGCCGCCAGCCACCGCAGCAAACGCTGCACCGATGTAGATAAAACATACATAGGTACCGATAAAGGAGCTGGGCATACCGATCGCAGCAGCGACAAGCGGAGCAATAGCCGACAAGGTCACCGTACTGGCCGTCGCGACCGATTGGATGGACATTGTGGAGACTAGAGCCAAGTGAACAACGGACATTTTGTGTTTCCTGAGAGGACGTTGAAAACATTGTAGAAGAATTTCTCGTTTATCAGGCAGTTAAATGAGAATAGAATCTGAAAGTAGGTCAGCGGGAGGATTTTTGAATGAAGATACTAAAAGCTCTCAAAGTGGGTACTTTTTTAACGGTTGCTCTCATTTTGGGTGGATGTGCTCACCCGGATCTGATTGATCTTGGAGAGCCCGAGGCGACGGTTGTGAGCGAGTTGGGGACACCGGACTCGAAGATGGTTCAGCCCGACGGTAGTTTTATTTTGGTTTATTCCATGCAGCCCTTCGGTCAGGAGGTCTACTGGATGCGATTTGATAAAGACGGCCGTTATGTCGGAAAAGAACGGGCGATGAATGAGGAGCATTTCAAGTTGGTTGTACCCGGCAAACACACGAAGGCCGATGTTTATCAGATGTTCGGGCGTTGCGCTCAGGAGTATGAATTCCGACTTCAGGATCAAACCGCATTTATGTATCGGTTCGAAGATGTCGGTAGCATGGACATGGCTTTTTGGGTGCAGTTTGATCTCAACGGAGTTGTAACGGAAACGGCTGTCACACAAGATCCGTGGGATCACGATGGAGATTGGTTAATCGGTATTTAGAACAAATTGAACTTGTAGAAAAAACAACGGGAGCATCGAAATGCTCCCGTTGACGTCAGAAGAGATTCAAAATCTATTCTTTAGCCGGTTGCGGATTGCGCAGACGGATGTGCAGTTCACGCAATTGCTTTTCTTCGACCGGAGCCGGAGCGTTGGTCAACAAGCATTGAGCACGCTGAGTCTTCGGGAAGGCGATCACGTCACGGATGGACGGAGCACCGGCCATGATCGTGACGATACGATCGAGACCGAAGGCGATACCACCATGGGGAGGCGCACCGTATTGCAAATTATCGAGCAGGAAGCCGAACTTGGCACGGGCTTCTTCCGGACCGATATTCAAAGCGGCGAACACCTTGCTTTGGATGTCTGCGCGGTGAATACGGATGGAGCCGCCACCGATTTCCCAACCGTTTAAGACCATGTCGTAGGCTTGAGCCAAGCACTTGCCCGGATCCGTGCTCAGCATGTCAATGTGATCGGGGTGGGGCATCGTGAACGGATGGTGGCAGGCAACCCAGCGATGTTCTTCATCGTCGTATTCAAACATCGGGAAGTCAACCACCCACAAAGCCTTCCAACCTTCTTCGTACAGACCGTTGGCCTTACCGAAGTCGCTGTGGCCGATCTTCAAGCGCAAAGCACCCAGAGAATCGTAAACAATCTTGGCGCGATCGGCACCGAAGAAGATTACGTCACCGTTTTGAGCGCCGGTCACTTCAAGGATGTGGGCGAGCAACTCATCGGAGAGGTTCTTCACGATCGGGCTCTGCAAGCCTTCACGACCTTTTTCTTTTTCATTGACCTTGATGTAGGCCAGCCCCTTGGCACCGTAAATCTTGACAAATTCGGTGTAGGAGTCGATTTCAGAGCGGGGCATGCTCGCAGCGTGCGGCACATTCATGGCGACCACTTTGCCGTCAGGCAATTCAGTAGCCGAACGGAAAACCTTGAATTCCGAAGTCTTGGCCTGTTCGGTGATTTCGCGCAGTTCGATACCCTTAATACGAAGATCGGGCTTGTCGGAACCGAAGCGCGTCATGGCTTCGTGCCAGCTCATCACCGGATAGGGATCAGGCAAATCAACGTTGATGGTTTCCTTGAAGACATCGCGGATCATGTTTTCCATGATGTCGCGGATTTCCTGTTGAGTGAGGAAAGAGGTTTCGATATCAACCTGGGTAAATTCGGGTTGACGGTCGGCGCGGAGATCTTCGTCACGGAAGCATTTAACGATTTGGTAGTAGCGGTCAAAACCGGCAACCATCAGCAATTGTTTAAACAATTGAGGAGACTGCGGCAAGGCATAAAAATGACCGTCATGCACACGGCTCGGAACCAGGTAGTCGCGGGCACCTTCAGGGGTGCTGCGCGTGAGCATTGGGGTTTCAATATCGATAAAGCCTTGCTTATCCAAGTGATTGCGAATAGCCAATGCAACCTTGTAGCGCAATTTCAGATTGCGTTGCATTTGCAGGCGGCGCAAGTCCAAAACGCGGTACGTCAAACGAGTCGTTTCCGAAAGGTTTTCGTCATCGAGGTGGAACGGAGGCGTTTCAGACTTATTGAGGATGGTCAATTCCCGGCAGAGCACTTCAACGCCGCCAGAGATCAGGTCGGGGTTGCGGGTGCCTTCGGGACGGGCGCGGACAAGGCCCACCACCTTCAAGCAGTATTCATTGCGGACGGCGTCAGCCGTCTTGAAGACTTCAGGATTGTCAGGGTCACAGACGATTTGCAGCAAACCTTCGCGGTCGCGCAAGTCGATGAAGATGACTCCGCCGTGGTCACGGCGACGGTGGGCCCAACCGTAAAGGGTCACCGTCTGACCGATGAATTTTTCATTGATAAGACCGGTATATTCGGTACGCATAAATGCTCCCAATCTATGAAGGGAATGATTTCCCAAGAATTTAACCGAACAATTCTAATATGAATGGCACTTCTTTTGTGACTTTAACGCAAAACAGTCGGTCGAATAGACAATCAAATCGACCGACTGTCGTCTCAGAGGAAGGCGAAATTAATCTTCTTCATCCTTGCGTTGATACTTACTTGCCAAATCAGCCTGAACAGAAGCCGGTACCGGTTCGTAAGCCAAAAGTTCAACGGAGTAGCTGCCGGCACCTTGAGTCAAGGCGTTCAAGCGGTTGGCGTAACCGTCCAAACCGGTAAGCGGAACGCGGCCGGTGATGAGCATCATGCCACCGGTCAGGTTTTCGGTACCGGTTACTTGACCGCGGCGGCTGGCGAGGTCGCCGGTGATGTCGCCCATGAACGAATCAGGAGCTTCGATTTCGATTCGGACGATCGGTTCAAGTAATGTCGGCTGAGCCTTAGCCAGTGCATCCAACATAGCTTTACGACCTGCAGCAACGAAGGCCACTTCCTTACTGTCAACCGGGTGATATTTACCGTCATAGACCGTTACACGGATATCGTGGATCGGGTAGCCGGCGATAAAGCCTGAGTCAAGTACTTCACGAACACCCTTTTCAACAGCCGGAATAAGGTTGTAAGGAATGGCTCCGCCCTTGACCTGATCGACAAACTTAAAGCCTGCACCGCGCGGCAGCGGTTCAACGCGAAGGAAAACTTCACCGAATTGACCGGCGCCACCCGTTTGCTTCTTGTGGCGGGCATGACCTTCAGCGGGCGCAGCAATGGTTTCTCGATACGGTACACGAGGCGTACGGGTTTGGATTTCAAGCTTGAACTGAGAAGCCATGCGCTTTAAGACCATGCGCAGATGCTGTTCGCTTAATCCTCTTAAAACCGTTTCATTCATGACAACGTCGTGTTCAACGGCAAGCGTCGGATCTTCGCTGACCATCTTATCGAGCACTTCGGACATGCGGCTTTCGTCACCACGCTTAGCGGGGCTCACCGCCAGACCGAACATCGGTTTCGGGAAGTTGAGCTTCTTCATGTAGATGCCGCCTTCGATGGCGCTGTCGTGGAGGATGCTGCCGTAGGTAATATCTTCCACTTTAGCCACAGCACCGATGTAGCCGGGGTTCATTTCATCGACTTCCAAGCCTTCTTTGCCCTGAAGCATGATGGGACGAGTGATCTTGAAGGGTTTCTTGCCGTCATCGACATACAAGGTTGAGTCCTTCGTAATGCGACCCTGATGCAGACGGAACAAACCGATCTTGCCGATATACGGGTCATTGACTACTTTGAAGACGTGAGCAAGTACCGGGCGGTTGGCATCGGGGAACGTCATGTATTCCGAGCCATCGGCTTTATAAAAGAGCGGCGCGTTGGCTTCGGTCGGGTTTGGTAAGTGGCGGACAAACACTTTAATGAGGTCGCGCATACCGATTAAATTCTTAGCCGAGGTGTAGCAGACCGGGATGATGTGGCCTAAACGCAGGGCTTTGGTGAGCGGTGCGTGCAAAATCTTCGGGTCAACTGCGCCTTCTTCCAGGTAGCGTTCCATGGTTTCGTCGTCCATTTCCACGACGCGTTCGATGAATGCTTGGTGCACGCGTTCAACGGAGGCAAAATTGGCTTCACCCTTATCGTTATCAAAGCAGTCAATCACGTGGGTGCAGTCTTTATTTGGCAGATTAAGCGGGAGCACTTCATTGCCAAAAGCCTCGCGCAATTCAATCAAAAGTTGCGCCAGGTCGACCCCGGGTTGATCAAATTTATTGACGACGATCATGCGGCAAAGATTACGTTCTTTGGCCCATTGCATCATGCGGCGTGTCATCAGTTCAATGCCCTTGGTGGCATCGATGACTACGCACACGGTTTTAACGGCGTCTAAAGCGCCTAAAGCCTGTCCCACACAATCGGGATACCCCGGAGTATCTAGTAAGAACACACGCACGGGTGTTCCGTCATCTTTTTGAGCATTCAGGTGAGCCACTGTGGTGCGCAACGAGTGCCCGACCTCTTTTTCCATGGGGTCAAAGTCACCTACCGTATTGCCCTTTTCAACTGTTCCGATTTCTTTGATGACACCGTTGCGGTAAAGAAGAGCTTCCATCAAAGTGGTTTTGCCGGTGGAGCCGTGGCCCACCAATGCTACAGTACGGATATTCTCAACTGGGTATTGACTCATAATGATCCCCCTTAATGACTAAATAGAACGAAAGTCAACAGCTCTATTTTGCGCCTTTTGTTTGCGTGAAGTTGAAAGAAAAAGGGAGAATTTGATAAAAATCGCGAAATTGTCCCAATTTACGGGAAAATACGCTTACTTTTTTCGAAATTCAGGGATTTCCCCTAAATCAGATCTGGCACAACTGATAGCCCACACCACGGACACTTTCGATGCAAAGATCCTCGCAGCACAGGTGTTGAAGTTTGTGTCGAATACTGGAGACATGCACATCAATAGCTCTGTCGTAAAGTCCTCGAGGTCTTCCAAGGACTTTGGGATAGATTTCGTCTTTGTTGACGGGCATATTCAGGTTATCCGCAAGCAGATCAAGGAGTGTGAATTCGGTTAACGTCAACGATAACGGTTGACCGTGAACCGTGGCCGTCCGATTTTGTTTGTCGATACAAAGTGAGCCGATCTTTCGAGGAGTCAGCGCACGAAACCTCGCTGTTTGCCGGGATTGATCAGTGAGTTTGATCGCCTCGAGAATACTGACCAGAGCAGCGGGCAGCGGCAGCAGCTGTTCTTTTGGCAGTTGCAGCGTTTCAAGAAGCTCCCTGGGTACTTGCTCATGAACAAGGGCAATGATGTCCGCGTCAGGTTTTATCGCTGACAGATATTCAATAAAACGAATGTCCTTTTCATCTTCAATATCCGTAATGGCAATGTCAAAATTGCCATCCTGACTGAAAGACAAAGCATCCTTTTGGCTGTAGGCAGCATGAACCTCGTAGTTGCAGAAAACTAAAAAGTCGGCAACCAGCGCTTCGAATACTTCATCGTGTAAGGATAAAAGAAGACTAATGGGCATTAATTTTTAAAACACTTTTGTTAGTGAGACCGTAATAATAATGATATTGAAGTATTTCGCTTGGCCCAAGTGATATTTGCCATTAAGAACATTGACTTAACTTTAATATAGTTACCTGAATCTCAAAATTGTTACATATCTTTATGGCAAAATTTAAATTAAGGTAAAAAGGGAGAGCGCAGTGAAAAAGTTGTTGGCATTGATTATGACGGTTTCGGGTGTCCTTGTTTTAACGGGATGCGCTGTTGAGCCGGTTGTGCTTTCGCAAAAGCAAAGCGAATTGATTGCCTCAACCTGGAGCTACGGAGAAGGCACTGAAGAGGCGAAGGCTTTAAGACAACCGCCCGATAAGTGGTGGGCAGCCTGGCATGATGAGTCATTGACTTATTTAGTTAAAGCGACTTTGGAAAATAATACTGACATCGCTCAGGCTCAGGCTAATTTGAGGGCAGCTCAGGCCTCGCTGTTGTCTACAACATCGGCTTTGTTTCCCAGTGCATCGTTAGGGGCTGATGCTTCGAGAAACCGTCGCAATCATTCTTCGACGGACAGTTTCAGTGCAGACGCCTCGGCGGCTTGGTCATTCAGTTTCGGTGGTCGGGATGTCTCGGCACGACGCGCTGCGCAAGCGAGCGCTCACGCTTCTGAGTTAAGCCTTGAGGACACTAAAAGTGCGATGACAAGTGAAGTGGCGTTGACATATGTGAATTTGCGCCTTGCGCAGATTCGTCTAAATATCGCCAAACAAAGTGTACGGTCCTACGAAGAGGCAAAAAACTTAACGCAGTGGCGTTATCAGGCCGGATTGGTTTCTGCCACGGACTATGAGCAGGCAAATGCCCAGTTTGAAAATGCTAAAGCCAATATTGCCACCAATATGCACAATATTTTGCAGTACGAAACCGCCTTATCTCGTCTGACGGTTTTGCCTCTGCAGAAAATCCAAGATTTGCCCGCAGGCGACATTCCGACTCCGCCTGCAGATTTGGCTGTCTCCATTCCTGCCGATGTGATTTCCCTTCGCCCTGATGTATTGGCAGCCCAGGAAACCGTTCGAGCTGCGATGGAAAACGTTCGGGTGGCTCAGGCTGACTTTTTGCCGACATTGTCGCTTTCGGGTTCAATCGGGACAGCGGCGGCTACGGTCGGAGCGCTTGGAGCCAGCGGCACCGGTATCGGAGCTTTAGTCGGGGCTTTATCCATGCCGTTTTTAAATTGGGGCGATGTGGTTGCAGGCACTGAAACGCAGAAAGCAACGCTCGATCGTGCCCAGGCTCAATACACCGAAACTTTGGTCGGGGCTTTGGAAGAAACGGAAAATGCGCTTTCCGGTATTCGTTCGAGTGCGGCTAAGAAAATGTCATTAAGAACGGCAACGGACAGTTCTCAATTAGCTGCCCAATTGGCTCTGCAGCAATATTCAAGCGGCTTGGAGGACTATCAGACAGTTTTGACAACGCAGCGCTCTTGGCTGACGGCTCAGGACAATGAAGTGAGCAATCAGGCCGATTGGGCGATTGCACATATTGATTTGTACCGCGCTTTAGGGGGCGGTTGGGTACCAGAAGAAAACCGAAATAAGGAAAATAAGCAATGAGCAACGATAAAGAAAAAATCACATCCTTATTAGGCGATGGTGAAGGACAGAAGATGTCCAAAAAGAAAAAGATGATTTTGGGCGGCGTCTGTATCGCGGTGATTGCGGCCTTTTCCTGGTGGATGGGCTCGAAAGAAACAGGGCCCCGCTATTTAACCGAAGCGGTCACCGAAGGCGTCTTGCAGGTAGAGGTAACCGCCAATGGGACTTTGGAAGCCGAGCAGGAAGTCACCATCGGCTCAGAGCTGTCCGGGATTGTGGAAAAGGTTTTGGTGGATGTGAACGACTCCATCAAGCAGGGGCAGGTTTTAATTGAACTGGATACGGCGAAATTAAAGGCATCGGTAGAGAAAGCAAAGGCAGCGTTAGCCAGTGCTCAGGCTGCTCAAAAGGAAGCGGAGGCGACCTTAAAAGAGGCCGATGCAAAATACAAGCGCTTAATCAATGTCAGAAAACTGTCCGGCGGTAAGACTCCGGCGCAGACTGAATTGGATGAACAAGCGGCGGTTGTGGCGCGCTCTCAGGCTTCCGTTGAGACTGCGGGCGCTCAGATCCAAACGGCTCAGGCTGAATTGGAAACCGCTCAGACCGATCTTACAAAAGCGTACATATCTTCGCCCATTGACGGGGTAGTGTTGGCCCGATCGGTAGAGCCAGGCTATGCTGTGGCGGCTTCGTTGCAGGCTGTCGAACTTTTAACTTTGGCAAGCGACTTGCGTACGCTTGAATTGGAAATCGATGTTGATGAGGCTGATGTCAGCGTGGTCCAACCCGGGCAAAAGGCCACTTTTACCGTGAGCGCCTATCCGAATAAAAATTTCCCGGCAACGCTTACGAAAGTCGCCTATGGACCGACCGCGTCTGATACCAATGTGGTGACCTATACCGCTTATCTAAAGGTCAGCAATAACGATTTATTGCTTCGACCGGGCATGACGGCTACGGCCCGGATTGTGACCGAACAGCGCGAGAACGCGCTGCTTGTTCCCAATACGGCTTTACGTTTTGCTCCGACCATTTCAAAATCTTCCGGCAGTGCTGTCGACAGCCTCATGATGGGACCGCCTCGCTCCTCCAATAAGGTCTCCAAAGAAGTCGGCGGGGTGACTACGCAAAGAAAAAATACGGTTTGGGTTTTGAGAAACGGCAACGCTCAGCAAATTGATATCGTGACCGGGGCGTCGGACGGCACCCGTACCGAGGTGGTTTCGGGTGATTTAAAGAGCGGTGATTTGGTGATTACGAGCCAACTTCGTACTCAATAAGGGGATCGATATGACTGAAAAAATTCCGTTAGTTCAGTTAATTGACATCCACAAACGCTACGGGCAAGGCGAGGCGGCTTTTTTTGCCTTACAAGGTATTGATTTTGTGATCGAAGAGGGAGATTTTGTTGCCGTGATGGGGCCTTCCGGATCCGGAAAATCCACCTGCATGAATATTGTCGGCGCGCTCGATACGCCGACTTCGGGTCAATACCTCTTTAAAGGGGTTCCGGTCGAAAAGATGACCCATGACGAAAGAGCCCTTTTGCGCCGAAAGTATCTGGGATTTATTTTTCAAGGATTTAATTTATTGGCTCGTACGACCGCATTGGAAAATGTGGAGTTGCCTTTGCTTTATCGAGGTGTGCCACGAGAAGAACGACACAAATTGGCCAGACAGGCCCTGGACCGTGTGGGTCTTTTGCGTTGGGAACACCATACGCCCGCCGAGTTATCCGGCGGCCAGCAGCAACGTGTGGCCATTGCTCGAGCCATTGTCAGTAAGCCTTTGTTGCTTTTGGCCGATGAACCGACAGGCAGTTTGGATACCAAGCGCAGCATTGAAATCATGCGTCTTTTAAAGGATCTCAATGAACAGGACGGTATTACGGTGTCTTTGGTGACTCATGAGCCGGAGATGGCGACATTCGCCAAACGTATCGTACATTTCCGCGACGGTCGTATTGAGAGTGATCAAGGGGGTTGAAATGTGGGCAAACGCATTTATTTTGGCCCTGCGTCAGATCTGGCGCAATCCGATGAGGTCACTGCTGACGGTTTTGGGAATTGTGATCGGTGTGGCAGCTGTCATTACGATGGTGACCGTCGGCAACGGTGCAACGCAGGCAGTCAGAGAGCAGATTGAAAGCCTGGGGAGCAACCAGCTGATGATTCGACCGGGGCAGCGAATGGGGCCAGGCGGTGCAGCCGGTGCACCGAGTTTTAAATTGGAAGATATCGATGCTATAGCCAATCAGATCGCCGGTGTTAAGGCGGTCGCTCCGCAAAGGCAGCAATCCATGACGGTAGTTGCTCAGGGGCGCAATTGGAGCACTCAGGTAATCGGAAGCTCTAATCAATACTTTATTTTGGATAACCGCCAAGTCAGTAAAGGACGCTATTTTGAGCCTCAGGAAGAGCAATCAGGCGCGGCGGTCTGTGTGATCGGTACCACGATTGAAAAAGAAATATTCGGTTCTACCAATCCGATCGGACAGATGCTTCGTACGGGGAAATTCTCATGCCGCGTGGTCGGTGTTTTGGAAAGTAAAGGGCAGGCGGCAATCGGTGGCGACCAAGATGATTTAGTGGTGATGCCGATTCAAACTTTTCAGCGTCGGGTCTCGGGCAATACTCGAGTCTCCGCCATCTTAATTTCCGTTGATTCGCAAATCGATCGTGCGATGGTGACTGAAAGTATTCGGCTTTTGATGCGAGAGCGCCGCTCTTTATCCGATAGCGATGATGACAACTTCATGATTCTCGATACCGAAGAGATTGCCAAGAGAGTATCGAGTACCACGGAAATCATGACCATGCTTCTCGGAGCCGTCGCTGCGGTAAGTCTGGTGGTGGGCGGAATCGGCATTATGAACATTATGCTCGTGAGCGTGACCGAAAGAACCCGTGAAATCGGTGTTCGTCTGGCAATAGGAGCTCTGGAGCGCGAAGTCCTGATGCAATTTTTGATTGAAGCGGTGGTATTGGGGGCCATGGGCGGCGTTTTGGGAGTGGTGATTGCCTTTATCGGTTCGGTGGTTTTAGCTGCCACGATGGGAGTGCCCTTCATTTTTGACCCGAGTATTAATATGATTGCGTTTTTGTTTGCAGCGTTGACGGGCATTATTTTCGGATTTTTCCCGGCCCGACGAGCGGCACATTTGGATCCCATTGAAGCGGTGAGACACGAATGATTATCAAAAAAATACTGTCGGTTTTATGTTTGGGCATTTTGGCTTGCTCGGCTTTTGCTCAAGAATGGCCCAAAGAGCTCAACATCACCTATGTAAAGGCACCTTTTAACATACAGAACATGGTGATGAAAAAGCACGCCTTACTAGAAAAGGAATTCCAAAAAGAGGGGATCAAAATTAATTGGATTCCTATCAAAGCGGGACTTAATCAAGTACGGGGAATGGCAGCCGGAGAAATTGACATGGTGGCTGCTATGAATACCAGTACATTATTGATTGCCAATGCTTCTGGCAACAGGATTGTTATCGTCGACGGTGTGGCGCATCCGGATGAAACTTTTGCGATTATGGCTAAGCCCGAAATCAAAACGGTAGCCGATTTAAAGGGACATCAAGTCGTCGGTCCGAAAGGGACGGTTTTGCATCATTTATTGACTGCATCGCTTGCGCAAGCCGGAATGAATGAACGGGATGTTAAATGGGTTTCGATGAACCTGCCGGCGAGTCTGACGACGTTAATCGGTGGACGAGCCGATGCGGCATTACTGGCAGCCGGAGGCATTTTGGCTGCGCAAAAAGCCGGCTTCCATGAACTTACCCGTGCCAAAGGTGTGATTGAAACGAATCTGGTATTGGCCGCAAGGGCTGATTTTGCTCAGAAATATCCCGCTGTGGTCAAACGAGTGGCAAAAGTTAATCGTGAGGCTTTGCAGTGGGCCATCTCGAATAAGCAGGAAGCGCTTGCTTTAGGGGCAGCCGAACACAATATTTCGATGGATGATGCTCAAAAACTTTTTGAGTGGTCAAATTTTTATAGCGACCTAAATGAGCGAGATCGGCACGCTTTGGAAGTTGCTCAAGACTTTTTGCTGCAGCAAAAGATGATGAGCAGACCGATCGATATTGATACGCTTTTTATGCGTTAACTAAAAGAGGGGCCCGTTTTGAGTCCCTCTTTCAAGCCTTGATACTACTTTAGTTTTCGCGGGTTGTTGCGATCAGTCCGCGGCGAGCGGCCCACGTCCACGGGGTCTTTAACCATTCCATGATCGTGGTCTTTTGCTCTTCATTGATCAACTTCATTTCCAAAGCTTTTTCAACGATACGCTTGAATTCAATCATGCGGTAGGCCTTCACACCGGCTTCGGCAAACAGTTCACCGGTTTCGGTCATGTCAAAGTTGGTGATGCTCACGCAGTCAGTGACAATTGCGCCTTCCTCACGCAAAGTTTTGATGGCGTCCAAGCAGGATAAGCCTGTAGAAATGTGGTCTTCAATAATGAGAACCTTTTTGCCCTTGACGCTGCCGCCTTCAATACGGTCTAAGTCACCGTAGGTCTTGGCACGTTGACGCACGTAAATCGTCGGTACATTCAGACGGTAGGCGAGCGCTGCACTGTGCGTGAGGCCGCCGGCTTCCACGCCGGCAATGACGTCATATTCCAACCCCCATTTATCAATGAGCGAAGCCATCGTTTCAATGATGTCGTGCCAGGCATCCGGGTGCGTGATCAACTTACGGTTATCCACGTAAATCGGTGTGACGAGACCGGACTTCAAGCGCAACGGTTCATCGGTCAGGAAAGCAACCGCGTTCAAGGAGAGCAGGTTTTCAATCAAAATGTTTTCAGCAAGTTTAGACGGCATTTGTTTGTTCTCCTCTCATTATTTCTTGATGGGCAAGGGTTCATACGGTTCGAGCCCTAAAGCCATGCGGCCGTTGCGGGTGGCAATTTCAACCAAGTCTTCAAAGTGGTCATAGCGGCAACCCGTGGCCATCAGTGTCAATTCATGCCACATGTCACCGCCGCTCCAGGGTACCATGGCGTCGGCAACGTTATCCACGCCGATGGCCACACGAACACCGGCCGGCACCAGTTCGTCAACCGGCGTCATGGAGTTGTGCATCGGGCCGATTGCTTCGGTGCGGGGAGTGTCAATCCAGGCGGTCGGGCAGGCAATCATCATGACACCGGCTTCGCGCATTAATTGATAGAGACGGTCGCGGTATTTCTTGGAGTGCGCGGCGATAGAAATGCCGTGCACGCCGACCACTCGACCTTGAAGACCGAATTCAATTGTCTTCATGCACATTTGTTCGGTTTCATATTCAACGGCTTGGTTGAATTGGTCGACGTGAGCGTGCACCATCTTGCCTTTTTCTTTGGCCGTTCCCATGATGATGTTCCAGGCTTCGTCGGCCTTGCCGTAGTCACGTTCGTCGCGTTTGGGCAACGCACCGATGATGTCTACGAGATCGGCACCGATGTCAAACCACTTGCGGGCTTCCGGATCAATCACGCCCTTTAACGTCTGGTTGGCAAACTTCACCGTGAGCTGATCCTTGTAGTGTTCGCGAGCCTTAATACCGGCGATGATGGCGCGGTCTTCGCTTTGCGGGTCGATGTCGACGAAAGTGCACAAAGCCGTGACGCCCTGGCTGATCATCAGTTCAAACATCATGCTGAAGCGGGCATAAAAGTCTTCAACTGTAGATTCCCTCTTGAGGCGGTCCAAAGCGTCCCACTTTTGTTGCAGAGTGCAGGTGCGGCGCATTTCCATAATCTCGGGACTCAAAGTAAAGGAGCGGTCAGCGTGAGCGTGGGTGTTGACCCAACCGCCGTTGGCTTTGATCATCGGCTCCAGCATGGCGCGGACAGTATTCGGAATTACGGTCATTGCTCTTCTCTCTATTGCAGTTCAAACAAACAAACTAAAAAAAACGGCAATCCCTAAAAAAGGATTGCCGTTAGAAAAACACTCCCCCCTCGTGCCAAGGGCTTGGCTCGACCAATTCGGTTTCGATAGTGAGAGGGGTGAAAAATCATTTGCACACTAACCTTACGGGTTAAATACACAATTAACCCGCCATCATACACTTGCTGACGATTAAAAATCTAGGCTAAACTTCAAAAAATTTCAATAATTATTAAAAATCTTTTATAAACAATAGGTTACTGTTTTTTATGATCATTGGTGAGACGATAATGCAAATGCACCATACCGAAGGCCATCGTTTTAGCGTCAATCAATTCCAGATGACTCTTTTGAGCAGGCAAGGGATTATCGCCTTGGTATCCGATAATACTGGGGGAGGAGTGTGCACCGTCCAAACCCGGATAAATCAGTACGCTGAGCTCATCAATTAAGCCGGCTTCCAGAAAAGCACCGTTGATAATGCCGCCGCCTTCGAGCAAAAGTGTTTTAACAGAGAACAGCTCTTCGATACTCTTGAGTGCTTTTTGGAAGCGATTTTGCTTACTCTCACCTTCAAAAACATAAGACACACCGATTTGTCTGAGCTCAGACAAGTATTCATCGGACACGTTTTCGGACAAAACGCTCACGATATGTTCGCCTGTTTGCAGGTGATCAGATGAGTAGTGCAGTTTGCCCTTGGGATCAAAAACAACGGCAATGAGTCGATCGGCCTGATGGCCTTTAAAACATGTTTTGTTGTTTTGGTTATCGGTCGGAGCCGGGGCACTTTCGGTTACGCCGCAATCGTACTCAGCCATGGTTGTACGTCCGATCATCCAGCCTTGTGCTTGAAAAGACGAGGCAACCGATTCATAGACTTCTGAGATGTTAATGGATCGAGTCGGACTGCTCCAGCGTTGACTCACCAAACGGCCGTCAACCGATGAAATCATGTGGCAGACAATGCGAACGGACATAAGACTCTCCAAGTTTAAATTCAGATTTAGTCTAACTCAGAGCGGAGAGCAGGAGAAGTCAGAAAGTCTCAACTTTTTGCCGAAAGCTTCAAAAAAACAAAGGCCCGCGATCGGCGAGCCATTGTTGCTGAAAATGATCTAAAAAATCAGAACGGAATATCTTCGTCGAGATTATCTAAACCGTTAACAGGAGCCGGAACCGGTTCAGGTTGACGGGGTTGTTGATAGGTCGCTGCCGGAGCGTGTTCGGTGTGAACCGGTGCGGGACGGCGCGGAGCAGACTCAAAACCGCCGGCCGGAGCGCCTTCAGAGCGTTCGCGGCTACCTAACATCTGCATCGTTTCAGCAATGATTTCCGTGGAGTAGCGATCTTGTCCATCAGGACCTTGCCACTTACGGGTACGCAAGCGGCCTTCAATATAAACCGGACGGCCTTTACGGAGGTACTCGGCGGCAATTTCAGCCTGGCGGCCGAAGAAGACCACACGGTGCCATTCCGTTTCTTCCTGCGGTTGACCGTTGGAGTCTTTGTAACGACGGGAGGTAGCAACCGTGATCGTCGTGATGGCTGTACCGCCTTCTGCGGTGTAACGCGTATCAGGATCACGACCCAAATTACCAATAATAATGACTTTATTTACCGAAGCCATAATCGTTCACTTCCAAAATTAACAACGCCGGGAAATTGCCGGCATTAAAACACATCACACACCCAAAGGCTTCAAAGTGAGAGGACTCACCCGTTCGCATTCGAGACACTTGGTGAGCATATTATTCAAAAATACGCTAAACGCTAATTGTGTAGAAACTTTGAAAAAATGTCCATATCGGAGCAGGAGTTTTTTGGACGGCGAGAGAGAAAATCAAAAGTTTTTTCAATATTTGCAAATGCTTTTGCAAAATTTCTCCACTAAACAAATTTGTTTTTTCCTAGAATGAAATTATTAAGCCTGAAATTTTCTGAGGGGGCAATATGCGCAAATTTGAATTTGCTTACGGCCATGGGAAAAAAGCGTTTGAATTTGATGAAAACGATCTCATCAAAATTATTCGAATGAAAGAATTTCCGCCTCTGAAGGATATTAAAAGTTGTGTGTTGGAAGCCATTCGGCACCCGATCGGCTCTCCTGCCCTCTCAGAAATTATCAAACCCGGTGATACCGTTGCTTTTATCTGTAACGATCCTACACGAGTGGCGAACAGCCATTTATTTATGCCGATCCTCATTGATGAAATGAATCGTCTCGGAGTGCCCGATGAGAATATGCGAATTGTTTTTTCATTAGGAACGCACAGAGAAATGAGTGAGGAGGAAAGAGTCAAACAGGTCGGCACTGAGGTAGCCCGACGCATCAGGATGTTCAGCAGCGTCTCCACCCGAAGTGAAGATTTCATGTATTTCGGCGAGACAAGCCGCGGCACACCGGTTTGGATCAATAAATTGTTGTGTGATGTGGATCATGTCATATTAACCGGGACCATTATTCATCACTATTTTTCGGGTTTCGGAGGAGGCCGGAAAGCCGTGTTACCCGGTTGTGCGGCGATGGAGACCATTCGGAAAAATCACAGTTGGATGCTTGATCCCCATTCAGGACTGGGCATATTGGATGGGAATCCCGTCTACGAAGATCAGATTGAGGGGGTTGAACTGTTTGCCAAAGGCCGTTCGCTCTTTCTGTTTAATGCCGTCGTCAATGCCCAGCACGAATTTTTGAAGATGTTTGCCGGTCACTACATTGAGGCACACAAGGAGGCTTGTCGGTTTGTCAACGAGGTTTACGGTTGTGAGATTGATCGCGAGGCTGATTTGGTGATTGCCTCTTGCGGCGGTTATCCGAAGGATATCAATGTCTATCAGATGCAAAAGACAATGGAAAATACGAGCTGCGCAGTGAGAAAGGGCGGCGTGGTCATTTTATTGGCCGAATGCATCGAAGGCTCCGGTTCTGCCAAATTGGAAGAAACATTCCGACGTTTGAAGACCGCCGAAGAGATTCGTCGAGAGCTCGAGGAAAATTTCCAAATCGGTGCCAATAAGGCTTATGCCATCACGCACCCGATCGCTAAGGCGGACTACATTTTGGTGACTCAGTTAGACAAAGAAATGGCAAAAATGATGCATTTTTATGCCGCAACGACTGAAGTTGAGGAAGCGATTAAATTGGCTAAGCAAAAATTAGGTGATCATCCAAGAACAATTTTGATGCCGGAAGGGTCGCTCACCGTACCGCGTCTTTCAGAATCGTAATTTTGTTCGAGCCCGCAGATAAGCGGGCCTTTTTACGGTTGCACAAAAATTTTGTCCTCAGTATGCGCTTGCCTCTACAATTAAAAGTTAACTTTTTGAGGATACTCAAGCATGCGCGGCGAAATTCATATTCGTGGGGCTCGCACCCATAATCTCAAAAATATTGACCTGGATATTCCCAGAGATAAGCTGGTGGTCATCACGGGTTTATCAGGCTCGGGAAAGAGTTCTTTAGCCTTTGATACCTTGTATGCGGAAGGCCAACGGCGATACGTCGAGAGCCTTTCGGCCTATGCGCGGCAATTTCTGGATTTAATGGAAAGACCGGATGTAGATTTGATTGAGGGCTTGTCGCCTGCTATTGCTATTGAACAGAAAGCCGTCAACAGTAATCCTCGCTCCACAGTCGGCACCATTACGGAAATCATGGACTATCTGCGCTTAATTTTTGCGCGGGCCGGCACTCCCTACTGTCCCATCCATGGTTTGCCTTTGGAAGTCACACCGGTATCGACTATGGTCGATCGGATTTTGCAAGGACCTGAAGAGGCCAAAATCATGGTCTTGGCTCCGGTTGTCAGACAAAAGAAATTGGATTTCGAGCGATTTTTCCAGGATATGCAAACCCAGGGTTTCATCCGCTTCAAAATTGACGGCGTGCGTTATGAGGCGGACACCCTTCCGCAGTTGGATCCTCGGGAAAGACACGATGTGGATGTGGTGGTGGATCGTTTGAAAATTCGAGCGCAGGCGGCCCAACGTTTGGCAGAGAGCCTGGAGACAGCACTGCGTTTAGCTGACGGGCGAGTCGTGATTGAAAACATGGAAAGCGGCGAGCATCAGGCATTTTCAAGCCACTATTGTTGCCCGGAGTGCGGCTACAGTATTGAGGAGTTGGAGCCCAGACTTTTTTCCTTTAATAATCCCATGGGCGCTTGTCCGGTCTGCAACGGCATGGGACAGAGCATGGTTTTTACGGAAAACAGTGTGGTATGCCACCCGGAATTGTCTTTGAGTTCTGGAGCCATTCACGGCTGGGATCGTCGCAATCTCTACAACTTCGATTTGATAGAAGCCGTGGCCAAGGCCGTCGGCTTTGATGCCGAAACGCCTTGGAATCAGTTAAAACGCAATGAGCAGGAAGCCGTGCTTTGGGGACTGGGCGATAAAACCATTGAGATGCCCTATCGTAGGGCGGGGGCGGTGACCTATAAAAAAGAGCCTTTTGAAGGGGTGATTGCCATTTTGAATCGACGTTATGCAGAAACGCAAAACGAGGCGGTTCGGGAAGAGTTAAATCGCTATCGGGAATTAAAAGTCTGCGATGCCTGTAAGGGGACGCGCCTTAAAGAAGCCGCTCGGCATGTGTTTATCGGAACGGGAAAACAGAAAAAAGCCATTTATGAAATTACGGCAATGCCTCTGTCCGAAGCCCATGACTATTTCAAAAAACTTCGTATTTCGGGCAGCAAATCTGAAGTGGGTAAAAAGTTGGTCAATGCCATCGAGCAACGGCTGACCTTTCTTACCGATGTGGGGTTGGGTTATCTCACGCTTGATCGCCGGGCTGATACGCTCTCGGGGGGTGAGGCACAACGCATACGGTTGGCCAGTCAAATCGGCTCCGGTTTGACCGGCGTGATGTATGTGTTGGATGAACCTTCCATCGGACTGCATCAACGAGACAATGATCGTCTGATTGAAACATTGAAACACTTGCGGGATTTGGGTAACTCGGTCATTGTGGTCGAGCATGATGAGGATACGATTCGAGCGGCTGACTTTGTAGTAGATATGGGACCGCGAGCGGGTGAAAACGGAGGCTATGTTGTGGCTTGCGGCACGCCCGAAGAGATTACAGCCAATCCGAAGTCGCTCACCGGTCTTTATCTGAGCGGAAAGAAAAACATGTTGCCCGAGGGGAAAGCGAAACGAAAGAGTTCGGGAGTGTTTCGCCTGGTAGGCGCGCGTGGGCACAATCTGAAAAATGTTGATCTGGACATTCCCGTCGGGCTGATTACGGTCGTGAGCGGTGTTTCGGGCTCCGGTAAATCCACCCTTATCAACGACACTCTTTATCGGGCTCTGGCTCAAAAGCTTTACCGTGCTGGTGCCGTCCCCGAACCTTTCGATCATCTTGAAGGGCTGGAGCTCTTTGATAAAGTGATCAACGTTGATCAAAGTCCGATCGGTCGCTCTCCGCGATCCAATCCTGCAACGTACACGGGGTTATTTACTCCCATTCGGGATCTGTTTGCTCAGACGCCGACAGCCAGAGAGCGCGGCTACGATGCGGGACGATTCAGTTTCAATGTGAAGGGCGGTCGATGTGAGGCCTGTCAGGGAGACGGTTACATTAAGGTCGAGATGAATTTTTTACCGGATATGTACGTCCCGTGTGAGCACTGCCACGGTCAACGCTATAACCGTGAGACGCTGGAAGTTCTCTATAAGGGCTTAAATATTGCGCAGGTGCTCAATCTTACGGTTGAAGAGGCCAGGGAGATCTTTTCTGCTCACCCGATCATTGCCAGAAAGTTGGATACCCTGATGGATGTGGGACTGGGTTATGTGAAATTGGGTCAGAGTGCGCTGACGCTCTCAGGAGGCGAGGCGCAACGCATGAAGCTGGCTTTGGAATTATCCCGCAAAGACACTTCCCGAACTCTTTATATCCTCGATGAACCGACAACGGGGTTGCATTTTGAGGATGTGAAAATGCTCGTTGAGGTCGTGAAAAAACTCAGGGATGCGGGCAACACCGTTATCATCATTGAACATAATCTGGATGTGATTGCTTCGGCCGATTGGGTGGTTGACATGGGACCGGAAGGGGGAGATGCCGGCGGACAGATTGTGGCTTGCGGCACACCGGCTCAATTGATGAAGAATAAAAAGAGTGTGACCGGCGAATATCTCAAAAAGCATTTGCAGGCCATTAAGGAAAGTCAGTCGTGAAAGTCGTCCTTTTCGGTCAAAGCGGTCAGGTCGGTGAGGCAGTGTTAAGGCAGTTGGGCGAACATTTCGATTGGATTTGTCCTGATCGAAGTACCCGACAAGGTGATCTTTTGTCACCGGAGACAATCTACGAGTATCTGTGTCGGGCCAAACCTGATGCCATTGTCAACGCAGCAGCCTTTACCGCGGTTGATAAGGCAGGGCAATTTCATAAAGACGCTGAAATCATTAATGCCAACTCAGTTTTAAGTATGGCTCGCGCAGCCAGAGAAACGGGAACGTACTTACTGCACTTGAGCACCGATTATGTTTTCGATGGCAGCGGTACGAGAGCTTGGAAAGAAGAGGATCGGGTCAATCCCATCAATGCTTATGGAAAAACCAAAGCGTTGGCTGAAAAAGGGATTGCACAACAAACGGCTGAGGCCACCGTTTTGAGGTTATCGTGGCTTCATGCGCCGGGACACAAAAATTTCGTAACGGCAATCTGTGACCGATTAAAAAATGATGAAGTTCTTCGAGTTGTTGATGATCAGTGGGGCTCGCCCACGGTAGCGGCAGATGTGGCAGATGTGATCGGAAAGTTTCTCAATTCGTATAAACACGGAAAAATTCTGAGAGGAATCTACCATTTTGCCAACGCCGGTTTTTGTTCACGTTATCAGTGCGCTCTCGAAATTCTCAAAAGACTGCAGACGGCAGAGGTCCCTTGGGCTTTCGGCAAAAAGATAGAGCCCGTCAAAACAGCGGACTATCCTTTGAGCGAACCTCGGCCGTTAAACTGCAGGCTTAATACGCAAAAGATTCGCCGGGAACTTAAGATCGCTCCCCGCTCCTGGCAGCAGGCACTGGATGCGACCTTAAATTCCTACTACTAATGACGCTCTTAAGCGCAGTTTTTCTGGAACGCCCAGGAATGACGGCACATGTCGTCAAGCCCGTATTGTGCCTTCCAGCCTAAAAGTTCGTAAGCACGTTTGGGGTTGGCCCAGTTACTGGCGACATCTCCGGGACGACGGGCAACAATCTTATAAGGAATGGGTTTTCCGCAGGCCCGTTCATAAGCGTGAATAATATCGAGCACCGAGTAACCGACACCGGTTCCTAAGTTGATAGCGATCCAGCCGGTATGGGTAAGACTGTATTGAGCCGCGTTAACGTGCCCTTTGGCTAAGTCCACCACGTGGATATAGTCGCGTACGCCGGTGCCGTCAGGCGTATCGTAGTCGTTACCGAAAACGCGCACTGCTTCCAGTTGACCTGCCGCGACTCTTGCCACATAAGGTAAGAGGTTATTGGGAATGCCTCTGGGATTTTCTCCGATCAGGCCGCTTTCGTGTGCGCCTATCGGATTGAAGTAGCGCAGACACACGGCAGACCACTCGGGATCGCTTGCGCAAAGATCCGAGAGGATCTCTTCAACCTGCAACTTCGTGCGGCCGTACGGGTTGGTGACCGAGAGGGGATGATTTTCATCGAGCGGCAAATACTGAGGAGTGCCGTAAACCGTGGCGCTTGAAGAAAAGATAATGCGTTTAATGCCAAGGTCCTTCATTGCACGCAACAACGTCAGAGTTCCCGTGATGTTGTTATCAAAATACTCCAACGGCTTTTCCACAGACTCACCCACAGCTTTTAAACCTGCGAAATGAACCACCGCTTCAATGCGGTAACGTTCAAGCACCTCCCGCATACGTGCGTAGTCTCGAATGTCCCCTTCTTCAAAAGGAAGACGTTTACCGAGGATTTGTTCGAGTCGATCCAAAACCGTTGTATCGCTGTTGCAGAAATTGTCGAAAATCACGACTTCATGACCGCTTTTGACCATTTCAACAGCGGTATGTGAGCCGATGAAACCGGCTCCTCCGGTGAGCAAAATACGCATTTGAGGTTCCCTAGGACACTAATTGGTAAATATTAATAATCATACTTCAATGCTCGCGCTGAAAACAGTTAAGATGATGAAAGACTTTTGAGAGTACTAAAAATATGTTTGTCAGACCTCTTTGTATTGTCTTGTTGTGTCTAATCCAAGGTTGGATATCACTGTTTGCCGCTCAGGCTTGTGCGGCCGCAATTGAAAATCCCGAGCTTGCTCGTCCGAAGGTTGCCTTGGTGCTGTCCGGGGGCGGTGCCCGCGGGTTTTCTCATGTGGGCGTCATTAAGGTGCTCGAAGAGTTGGGCGTTAAAGTAGATATCGTGACGGGCACGAGCATGGGGGCAATGGTTGGGGGTGGTTACGCATCGGGTTACTCCGTTGAACAAATGCAGGACATTATTCTGGGAGTGGACTGGACCGAGATGTTTGCTCTCAGACCCGATCGCAGCGATTTAAATTGGCGGCGCCGGCAAGACGACTTCAAGGGACTGGGCAGCGGAGAGATGGGGCTGTCAGACAACGGGGTTCTTTTTCCCGATTCGGTAGTGCCAGCTCAACACTTGGAAATTTTTCTGCGCTCGATTACCAAACACGTTAGTTCGGTGACGGATCTTTCCGAACTTTCCATTCCCTTTGCAGCGCTTGCGACTGATTTAGATAGCGGTTATCCCGTCGTGATGCAAAAAGATGTGACGCTTGCCGACGCGATGCGCTCATCTATGTCGGTGCCTGGGGCGTTTTCGCCTTTTCCCTATAAGGGACGGGTATTGGTTGACGGCGGACTTGCTCAGAATTTACCAGTTGAGCAGGCCAAAGCGATGGGGGCGGATATTATCATCGCAGTCAATGCCGGAACGCCTCTTGGTAAGTCCAAAGATATTCAATCCGTAGCCGGTGTAATGGGGCAGGTGGTCGGCATTCTCACCGAAAGAAATGTTGATTATTCCAAGTCACTCTTAACAGAGCGAGACATTTTGATTACGACGGATTTGGAAGGGTTCGGGGCAGGTGATTTTGATAAAGCCGAGGCGATTATTAAGGCGGGAGAAAAAAGTGCCCGCGCCTATGAAAAAGAGCTCAGACGCTTGGCTGTACCCCGTAAACAATACTTAGCTTGGAACGAAAACCGGATGGCCTCGGTTAAGCCCCCAGCTGCCAGAAGCATCACCTCTGTGAAGGTCGAAGGACTGCAGACGGTCAATCCCGCCGGAGTGATCAAAAGTGCCGGCCTGAATTTAGAAGAGCCTGTGACAGAAGAGCAGATTGCCGAAGCAAGTGCCAGGATTTGGGCAATGGACGATTTTACCTTGGTACCCTATGAGATTGAACCGGGCCCCAACGGCACTCAAACGCTTATTTGGCGACCGCAGGAAAAACCTTGGGGGTACAACACGATTCGTGTGGGAGGCAAGGTTTCGACTGACTTTAATCAGGAGCACAGTTTTGACTTTCTCCTGGCTCACACCATGGGGTGGCTCAATTCCTGGGGAGGAGAGTGGCGCAATGAGGCCCAGATCGGTAAAGACAGTTATTTTTCGACCAGTCTTTATCAACCGTTGGGTGAGGCCAGTCCCATCTTCGTGATGCCTGAAATTCGTTTTGAAAGTCAGCGCTATGACTGGTACAACGGCTCGAGTCACGCTGAAGCGACGATGAAAAATTCCAGCTTGGAAGGCTCCGTTTCACTGGGTATTGAGTTTGGTAAATCTTCTGTTCTGACGGCCGGTCTCGGCTATATTTCCGCGCAAAGCAAGGTCTCCGTCGGTCATATTAACGGTTATGAGTCGATGGACGATACGGCCGCTTTTGCCGAATTGACCTGGCGTTACGACACACTCGATAACATCAATTTCCCGAGTAAAGGTTTTTATTTGGATGTAGAAGCCAGGCGTTACACCCATATGGCTAATTCAGCCGATACGCAGGTTTCGGATTACTACGTCGAGACTTTACTGCCTTGGGACTGGGGCGACGGTTGGATATCTCTGTTATCGGCCAAGGCCGGTTCCTCGACCATTCCGGGGCGCTATCCCTTGGGCGGGCTTTTTAATATGTCGGGAGCCTATTACGGACGATACAGCGGATCGGATATGTTCCTAGGACGCATGATGCTGATGAAACGTCTCAATCAAACCGATCTCTTCGGTTTCCCGCTTTATGTGGGGGGCGGTTTTGAAATGGGACGGGTGCAGGAAGATGTTTTGCCCGATTACCTCAGCGATAAAGACTTAGGGGTTTGGAAAAAGGCTTTCTCTGCTTATGTTGCAGCTGATTCTTTGTTCGGCCCCGTCTATTTGGCACTCGGCAATACCACAGACGGTGATTCAGCGCTTTATTTCTTCTGGGGCAGACCGTTGCAGTAGACAAAAAAGGCGGTCCGGAAGGACCGCCCGATAGATCGGTTATGCTTAACGGTGCTCAACACTGAGTCCGATAGCTTTAGTCGAAAGCGAGACTTCCCGAACAAAATAAATGGTTGACAGTAATAGGAAACCGATCGAGATAATCAGGGCACTTAACTTTAAGATATCCAAATTGAGCATGAAAAGGCATTCGACGATGCCGGCCAGCACTTGAAGACCGCTGAAAGTCGCCGAGAGTACCACCGTAAGGATCGATTTTCTCAACAACGATGCCCGTTCAAAAATAAATTCAATTTCGTTATTTAAATCCGCATCTTCTCGAGGTGCGATGGAATTGCGTTCGCGAAGCAGCTGACGGACACGGTTGGTGGAGTGGTTGTAGCGGGCTGTCATTGCCAACAATAAAAGACCGACACCGGAAATTAAAGTTACGGGCGGCAAGGACGTCGCAAGCATCTGATGATATTCGACCATGACCGACTCCTATCAGTGATGCACGCTCAGACCGAGCGCTTTCATGGAAGTGCTGACTTCTTTGGCAAAAATCAGCGTTGAAATGACCACCATGGCAATAGCGATCAACAATAAGATGGATTTCAAAACCATCAGATCATCACCCATGGCAATTTCAAAAATGCTCATCAGCACCAAAAGGGCACTGAACATACCCGACAGAACAATCAGCATGATCGCTTTGCGCAGCAGACGCACACGCAGGAAGATCAGCTCAATGGCGTGATCGAGATCTTCATCCTTGCGGGGTTTAATGGCATCACTTTCGCGCAATAATTGGCGCAGGCGATCGGTGGAGTGGTTATAGCGGTTGGTCATGGAGACCAAAAGCAGACCGACGCCGGAAATCAATGTGATCGGGGTCAGAGCCGCTTGTAAAACGGTACCGTATTCAATCATAAAGGGGAAGACAAAGTCAGCTAAAAGAAAGCCTGCAATGATAGACCTTTTTAGCTGACTTGGAAAGGGAAAATTTTTCTAAAAATATAAATGCATCAAAAACTTAAGAGGCACTCGCCGGTTCTTTCAGAAAATCGACGAGTTCGGGATGAACGATGCGTTTATAGTCCTCTGTTTTAATGATGATGGAATGATCGCGAAGGCCGGCATTAAAGGCGAGTTCATCGTAACGTTCATACAGACTGGGGTCGGCAATGAGCTTTAATTGAGGATGAAAACTGACGGGCGGCACGGCGCCGAAGACGCAGCCTGTTAATTCCATTACCTCATCGGGACTGGCCAACGATGCTCTTCGACCTCCCATGGCCAGAGCAAGTTTTGATAAATCGGCTTGTTTATCAGCGGGCAAAATAGCCAATACGTAAAGTTTGACCCCGTTTCCTTTTACGTGACAGACCAAAGCCTTTGCGCCTTGCCCCAATTCAGTGCCGCGAATTTCTGCAACAGACTGACTCGATTTGCCGGCCTCTTCATGCTCCAGTACTCGGAAATGAGCCTTACCTTCGGTAAAGAGCTGAACCAATTTGTCTAAAACGTTTTCAATCATGATTGAGTCTCAACGTAACAAAACTCTTCCATCATAGCGCACGATTTAAAGATGTGTGAAAATATTCGCTCGGAGGAATACAGGTTCTAAAATGGCGGAATTTGTTTCATATAAAAATCACTTTTTAATTGCTGCTCCCAACATGAAGGATCCGACTTTTGAAGGGAGTGTTGTTTACATCTGTGAGCATACGCCGAGCGGCGCGATGGGTATTTTGATCAATCGCTCGATCCGTTTGAGTGTGGATTCTTTATTGCAAAGAATCGGCATAGAGAACAAAAATCCGGCGCTTAAAGACATCTATCTTTATGACGGCGGCCCCGTTCAGGTCGAACGAGGCTTTGTGTTGCATACGGCCAACAGAAAATACCAATCCACGATGCCGGTAACGGACCGTGTCTATCTGTCTACTTCTAAAGACGTGTTGCAGGCAGTCGGCGAAGCAAAGGATGCTCCTGAAAAGTTTTTGGTTTCGTTGGGTTACTCGGGATGGAGTCAGGGGCAGTTAGAGGCTGAGCTCGCCGTAAGCGGCTGGCTCATTGCTCCTGCCGATGAAAGTATTCTTTTTGATACGCCCGATGAAGAGCGTTACGAGAAGGCTCTTAAGTTACTGGGAATTGATCTGTCTGCGCTCGAAGCGTGGGGAGAGGATGCGGGGCACGCATGACAGAAGGTGTGATCGTTGGGTTTGATTTCGGAGAAAAGCGCCTGGGGGTGGCGATCGGCAACACCCTCACTCGAGAGGCCAAACCCTATAAAATAATCGATTCGCGAACGAATGCCAGTCGTTGGCAGGGTGTGAGTGCTGTCATTGAGGAGTGGTCGCCGGTGGCTTTGGTGGTAGGTATTCCCAGGCATCCTGACGGCACCGCGCACGAAATGACCGAGCGCTGTGAGCGCTTTGCCAGACAGTTGGAAGGGCGTTTTCATATGCCGGTCAAGCGCGTCGATGAGCGCTACTCTTCTGCGGTTGTCGACAGTGATGCGGACTTTATCGATGATGAGGCCGCCAGTATTATTTTGCAGCAATTTTTTAACGAATCAGATACTTATGAGTAAGGTTGTCGGCGTATTTCGCTTTGTTGCGGCGCTTTGTTTTGCGCTTGGCTGTATTGTGTTGGTTTTACTGTACCTTCAGTGGGTTAAACCCGAAGCCAAAAGAACCATTATCAAAAGTTGGGCACGAACATTCATTCGAATGATCGGGATGCGTTTTACGGTTGAGGGAGAAGTTTACGAGGATTCCTGCCTGATTGTTGCCAATCACATTTCTTTTGTGGATATTTTTGCATTAAACGCAATGAAACCGGGCCGTTTCATCGCTAAAAGCGAAATTGCGGATTGGCCTGTTTTCGGGCGTATCGCCAAGGGAGTGGATACTCTTTTCATTCAACGACGCAACCATCGCTCCATCATTGCCGTCAACGAGCAAATCAGCGCGGCTTTGATGCAAAAGCAGACCATTATGTTGTTTCCGGAAGGCAAAACGAGCATCGGTGTGTCGCTTCTTCCTTTAAAAGCGAATTTGATTGAACCGGCTGTTTTATCAGCAACGCCCGTTTTACCGGTGGCGATTTGCTACACGGAAAAGGGCCAGAAAACGACCAAAGCCTCTTACGCTAACATTTCGATTTTTAAGTGTCTTTGGACCATTTGCAGTACTTCCGATTTGGCTGTGACACTGAAAGTACTGCCCGTGATTGACGTCAGAGGCAAGACCCGTCACGAGGTTGCCGCTGAAGCGGCGGCCGCTATGAGTCAGGCTATGGGTGTTCCCAACCCTATGCTCGGTCAACCCGAGGGACTGCACCATCGCTGTGACGCCGTGGGAGCCGAACAAAAGGCCGCTTAATCGGTATCAGGCAAAAGGATCGCAGTATTGGGGCGCTTTTACCTGCAGAACTTTCCTCGTGGGTAACTCAACGGCGGTCAGTGCCCCTCCCCAGACGCAGCCAGTATCCAGAGCAATCACATGTTCCTGAAGAACTAATCCTAAGGTTGACCAGTGGCCAAAGACGATGTTGTCATCTTTGGTTTTACGGCTCGGGCATTCAAACCAGGGCATGAGGTGTTTGGGTGTGCTGCCCGGAGCGTCTTTAACCTTGTAGTCGGGTATGCCGTTTTTATCAACGAAACGAATACGTGTAAAGCCATTTAGGATGGCTCTCATTCGGGCAGAGCCCTTGAGGTCATTGTTCCAGAGGTCTTTGCCGTACATTTCCTGCAAATAATCCTTCCACTTCTCGCCTCGTAAGTGCTCCTGAACTTCAGCTGCCAGATTGCGGGCTTTTTTGAGTGACCAGGCCGGGTCGATTGCAGCATGCACAAACGTGTAATCGGACCAATCAAAAAGTAAGTATTGGTGACGAACCCAATCAATTAGCTCGGATGCATCAGGCGCCTTTAAAATCTCATCGATTGTGTCTCGGCGGTTGGATTTACCGGCCCCCGCAGCGGTGGCGAGCAGGTGCATCTCATGGTTACCTAAAATGAGCTTGGCTCTATCCCCGAAAGAGCGCACCAGGCGAAGGGTTTCAAGGGAAGCCGGGCCGCGGTTGATGATGTCTCCGATAAAAATCAAAAGCGAGTGCTCATCGATTTTTTCCAATAACTGCAACAGAGTCGGCAGACACCCATGAACGTCTCCGATCACGGTTACATTTTGTGCATTTTGCATGAGTAATAATCCTAAAGACGGGACAGAGCCAAAAAGATATTCGATATACTTAGCGAGTTCGCATTTTATTACTTGAGCACAAAATTATGAAAGATGTTCGCAAAGTTGTTTTCCCGGTTGCCGGTTTAGGTACTCGTTTTTTACCGGCCACCAAAGCCATGCCCAAAGAAATGCTTCCAGTTGTGGATAAGCCTTTGATTCAGTATGCCGTTGAAGAGGCTTACGCTGCGGGTATCACGGAAATGATCTTTATTACCGGCCGTTACAAGCGGGCCATTGAAGATCATTTTGATAAAGCCCCGATGCTTGAAAAAGAATTGATTGAGAAGGGTAAGAATGAGTTACTCCAGACGGTTCGCTCCATTGCGCCGATCGGGGTAACTTTTATCTACATTCGTCAGCCCGAGCCGCTGGGATTGGGTCATGCGGTGCTTTGTGCTCAACCGGTTGTTGGTGACGAGCCCTTCGCGGTGATGCTTGCTGACGACTTGATCGATGCGCAGCAGGCCGCAATCGGTCAATTGATTGAAGCCCGCAAGCAAGTGGGCGGCGGCAATATTTTGGCTGTCCAAGACGTGCCCAAGGCTGATACGAAGAAATACGGTATTGTGGGCGTAGAAGACAGTCATGCTGTCACGAGCCGCGTGCATGAAATGGTTGAAAAGCCTGATCCCGATCACGCGCCTTCCACTTTGGCTGTCATCGGCCGTTACGTGCTTGAACCGGAAATTTTTGAACGTCTGAAGAATGTTCAAAAGGGTGTCGGAGGGGAAATCCAGTTAACGGACGCGATTGCCAGTCAGTTGGATCTTGGTACAACCTATTCGCATCGCTTTGACGGTATCCGCTATGACTGCGGCTCCAAACAAGGTTTCTTGGATGCAACGGTGCGCTTTGCCCGTAAGGCAGGCTATTCGATCTAAATTCTTCTGAAATCAGGATCGTTTGACGGGACCGAGACGGTCCCGTTTGCGTTTCTAGTGGTAGCTGCCGACTTTCAGAATTTTCTCTGCGTTGATCACTCGCTCCTGCGTGGGAGGATTGATATCGGTCAGATCGTATTTCAAACCCAATTCCTGCCACTTGTACATGCCGAAAGAGTGGTAGGGCAAGACTTCCACACGTCTGACATTGTGAAGCGTGGCAATAAAGTCGGAGAGTCTTTGAAGCGCCCCGTCATCGTCAGTATGCTGGGGAACCAGTACGTGTCGAATCCAGACGTCTTTGCCGATTTCATCGAGATAGCGGGCACAATCCAGAATTGAAGCATTGGACTGTTTGGTCAGTTCCCGGTGTTTGACTTCGTCAATGTGTTTGAGATCCAGCATGACGAGATCGGTGTAGCGCATCAGTTCTTCAAATTGAGAGAAAAAGGGCTCTTTATGCGTAAAAGGCCAGCCGGAGGTATCGATTGTGGTATGAACCCCTTCGGCTTTGGCCATTTTGAAAAATTCCAGGAGAAAGTCCATC
The DNA here is from genome assembly GCF_016901835.1 of Parasutterella secunda. Taxonomy (GTDB): domain Bacteria; phylum Pseudomonadota; class Gammaproteobacteria; order Burkholderiales; family Burkholderiaceae_F; genus Aphodousia; species Aphodousia faecavium. The sequence continues at coordinate 223,463 of NZ_JACJKX010000001.1, forward strand.
TGCAAAAGCGGTTCCCCGCCGCTTACGGTAATGCCGCCTTCATCTCCCCAATACGAGCGATAACGAAGAGCGAAATCAAGGATTTCGCGAGCGCTTTTTTGCTCACCGATTCCTAATTTCCATGTATCCGGGTTGTGGCAGTACTGGCAACGCATTTTGCAGCCTTGCAAAAACAAGACAAAACGCACGCCGGGACCGTCGACAGAACCGAACGTTTCATAGGAATGAACATAAGCCAAAGCCATGGTAGATACCCAAAAAAACGGCACGCCGGGTTTCCTGTTTTCTAGGAAACACAGCGTGCCCGGTCAGTTAATTACATCGATTTGTGGCAAGTACGTGAGATCACGTCAAGCTGTTGTTCACGGGTGAGGTCAATAAACTTGACCGCATAGCCCGAGACACGGATCGTGAAGTTGGCGTATTCCGGTTTTTCCGGGTGTTCCATCGCGTCAATCAATTTTTCGGTACCGAAAATGTTGACGTTGAGATGGTGAGCACCGCGGGCAAAGTAACCGTCCATCACACGAACCAAGTTATTGATGCGTTCTTCAAGCGAGTGGCCGAGCGCATCAGGGCTGATGGTTTGCGTATTGGAGATGCCGTCCAACGCATATTCGTAAGGCAACTTCGCCACAGAGTTGAGCGAAGCGAGCAATCCGGTTTGTTCGGCTCCATAACTGGGGTTTGCACCCGGAGAGAGCGGTTCGCCGGACTTGCGGCCATCGGGCAAGTCGCCGGTAGCCTTTCCGTACACGACGTTGGAGGTAATCGTCAAAATAGACGTCGTCGGTTCGGAATTGCGATACGTGTGGAACTTACGAAGCTTCTTCATGAAGGTCTTCAAAAGCCACACAGCGATCGTGTCGGCACGGTCATCATCATTGCCGTAGCGCGGGAAATCGCCTTCGGTTTCGTAACCGACAACCACACCTTGTTCGTTACGCACGGTCTTAACCTTGGCGTACTTAATCGCGCAAAGGGAGTCGACTACATGAGAGAAGCCTGCGATACCGGTGGCAAACGTACGACGCACATCCGTATCGATCAAAGCCAGTTCTGCTGCTTCGTAGTAGTACTTATCGTGCATGTAGTGAATCAAGTTGAGGGTGTTGACATAAAGTCCAGCCAACCAATCCATCATCTTGTCAAAGCGTTCCATGACTTCGTCGTAGTCGAGGTATTCGGACGTGATCGGACGAAGTTCCGGTCCCACCTGCATGAATGTTTGTTCATCAACGCCACCGTTGATAGCGTAGAGCATGCACTTAGCTAAGTTGGCGCGTGCACCGAAGAACTGCATTTCTTTACCGGTTTCGGTTGCCGAGACGCAGCAGCAGATGGAGTAGTCATCACCCCAGATCGGACGCATCACATCATCGTTTTCGTATTGAACGGAAGACGTGTTGATGGAGATCTTCGCGGCATAGTCACGGAAGGCCTTCGGCAAATGACGCGTATAAAGAATCGTCAGGTTCGGTTCCGGAGACGGTCCCATGTTTTCGAGCGTGTGCAGGAAACGGAAGTCATTTTTGGTGACCATGGAACGGCCGTCCATGCCCAAGCCGCCCACTTCCAACGTGGCCCACACCGGGTCACCGGAGAAAAGTTGGTTGTAAGACGGGATACGGGCAAACTTCACCATGCGGAATTTCAAGACCAGGTGATCGATCAATTCCTGGGCTTCGGATTCGGTTAAAGTGCCTTCGGCCAAATCGCGCTGGATGTAAATATCCAGGAACGTGGAGATGCGGCCGACGGACATGGCGGCGCCGTTTTGCGTCTTGATGGCAGCAAGGTAGCCGAAGTAGAGCCATTGAACGGCTTCACGGGCATTTTTAGCCGGTCCGGAAATGTCATAGCCGTAGTCGGCAGCCATTTCCTTCATTTGCATGAGGGCACGAATTTGATCGGTGATTTCTTCGCGTTGGCGAATAATATCGTCGGTCATGATGCCGCAACCGCAATGAGCCATGTCTTCCTTTTTCTTGGCAATCAGGAAGTCAATACCGTAGAGCGCCACGCGGCGGTAGTCGCCCACGATACGGCCGCGGCCGTACGTATCGGGCAGACCCGTGATGATTTTGTTTTTACGAGCCAGGCGCATTTCGGGCGTGTAGGCATCGTAGACACCCTGGTTGTGCGTCTTATGGTATTCGGTGAAGATCTTGTGGAATTTGGGATTGGGCTTGTATCCATAGGTTTCACAAGCTTGTTCGGCCATCTTAATGCCGCCGAAGGGCATGAAGGCGCGCTTCAGAGGTTTATCGGTCTGAAGTCCCACCACCTTTTCAAGGTCTTTTGTGCCTTCGGCCATGTAGGCAGCTTTATAAGCGGTAATTCCGGAAACCACTTCCGTTTCCATGTCCAACACACCGCCTTTGGCACGTTCTTCCTTTTGCAGGCCCTGAAGGATATCCCAAAGCTTGGAGGTCGCTTCGGTAGGCGGCTGCAGGAACGAGTCATCGCCGTCATAGGGAGTGTAGTTGTTTTGAACGAAGTCACGAACGTCGACTTCATCAACCCAATGAGTACCTTTAAAGCCTCTCCATTCGGTTTTCATATTTAGCTCCAAGTTGTCGAAAAAAATATGTTTACGAGTGTTGTGTGGAGAAAAAAGCGCACACAACCACTACGGGGCTTTTCCTGTTTTAAAAAAGTCCCGTCAAAGTATTCGTTACAGTTCTATTATTCTTGTCAAAATTGGTGGTGTCAATGGGCATTTAGACATAAAAAGGATGCTCAGATGTAAAACTAGGTTAATTTCTATCGGAGCAAAAAATTTCTTCTATCGCTTGACGGGTAGAGTCAACTGAATCAGACAGTTAGAGTCGAAAAAACCGGACCCAAGAGAACGGGTCCGGCTCACAATTCAATTAAAAACCAAGTTTTTTAATCGAATATTATTTTTCGCACTTGATCGTGCAACGGGGTTTGATTTGTTTGAAGAAATCATTGCCCTTGTCATCGACCAAAATGAAGGCCGGGAAGTCTTCAACTTCGATCTTGTAGACAGCTTCCATACCGAGATCGGGCCATTCGATGCATTCAATGCTCTTGATGGAGCTTTCGGAAAGAACAGCAGCAATACCGCCGATCGTGCCGAGGTAGAAACCGCCGTGCTTCTTACAAGCATCGGTCACCACTTGAGTACGGTTACCCTTGGCAATCATCACCATGGAGCCGCCGTGGCTTTGGAAGAGGTCAACGTACGGATCCATACGGTTAGCCGTTGTCGGACCCATTGAGCCGCAGGGATGGCCTTCCGGAGTCTTTGCGGGACCTGCATAGAGTACCGGGTGATCCTTGATGTATTGCGGGAGGTCCTTGCCGCTGTCGAGCAATTCCTTCATACGGGCGTGAGCGATGTCACGAGCCACGATGATGGTGCCGGTCAACGACACACGAGTGGAAACCGGGTACTTGGACAATTCCTTGCAGATTTCGCTCATCGGTTGGTTCAGATCGATCTTGATCGTTGCACCTTCACCGGCTTTACGGAATTCTTCAGGAATCAATTCGCCGGGGTTGGAGTCGAGTTTTTCAATCCAAACACCGTCCTTGTTGATCTTGGCTTTGATGTTGCGGTCAGCCGAGCAGCTCACGCCCATACCGACCGGGCAGCTTGCGCCGTGGCGCGGCAAGCGAATGACGCGCACGTCGTGGGCCATGTATTTACCGCCGAATTGAGCACCCAAACCGATGTTTTGAGCAGCTTCCAGAAGCGTCTTTTCGAGTTCGACGTCGCGGAAAGCACGGCCGGTTTCGTCACCCGTGGTGGGCAAGTTGTCATAGAAGTGCGTGGAGGCAAGCTTCACGGTGAGCATCGTCTTTTCAGCAGAGGTACCGCCGATCACAAAAGCGATGTGATACGGAGGGCAGGCTGCCGTACCCAAGGTCTTCATCTTTTCGATGAGGTAGGGAACGAGTGTCTTCGGATTCAAAATGGCTTTTGTTTCTTGGAAGAGGTAGCTCTTATTGGCAGAGCCGCCACCCTTGACGACACACAAGAAGTTGTATTCATTGCCTTCGACGGCTTCGATATCGATTTGAGCCGGCAGGTTGCACTTGGTGTTCTTTTCTTCGTACATCGAAAGCGGAGCGTTTTGAGAATAACGCAAGCTATCGGTGGTGTACGTTTGGAACACGCCTAAGGAGAGGGCTTCTTCATCGCAGAAACCGGTCCATACAGCCTGACCTTTTTCACCGTGGATGATGGCGGTACCGGTATCCTGGCAGAAGGGCAATTCGCCTTTGGCAGCCACTTCGGCGTTGCGAAGGAAGGACAAAGCAACATACTTGTCGTTATCGGTAGCTTCCGGATCTTTGAGGATCTTGGCTACTTGTTCGTTGTGGGAGCGACGAAGCATGAAGTTCGTGTCATGGAAGGCTTGTTTGGCCAAAAGCGTCAAAGCTTCCGGTTGAACTTTCAAAATCTTGTGACCTTCAAATTCGCCTTCGGAGACGTAATCCTTGGTCAACAAGTAATATTCCGTGTCGTCTTTACCGAGTTGGAACATCGGAGCGTATTTAAATTCAACAGCTTGAGCCATTTTTTGTTATCTCCTTAATATTTTTCGGCGCGTTAAATAAGGGGTTTGATTAGAGGCGCCGTTTCTTACTCATCATAGAAAAACGGCAAGTAATTGAACTTATTCAACTACTTGCCGTACATCATTTGCTATTGACTCGCAATAGGGTTTCAGACTATACGAAACCGTACATAGCAGCGAGCAACCAGCCCGTGATGGAAGCCACGATCACACCGGTCAAGCCCGGGATGATGAAGGAGTGGTTGATCACGAAGCGGCCAATCTTAGTCGTACCGGAGCGGTCGAATTGAATGGCGGCCAAGTCGGACGGGTAGGTCGGCAAAATGTAGTAGCCGTAGCAAGCGGCAGAGAAAGCCACAATGATGCCGGGGGAGACACCCACGCCCAAGGCAGCCGGAACGATAAGAGCCAAAGCAGCAGCTTGAGAGTTCACGAACTTAGAAACCAAGAGCAACACGACAGCGTATGTCCACGGATATTGGTTCACGTAACCGACCAAAGCGTTCTTCAAGTCAGCCAAGTGAGCAGCAATCATCGTATCGGCCATCCAAGCCACACCGTACACGGCCACGACAGCCACAGCACCGGAGCGGAACACACTGTTCTTAGCCACGTCAGAAGCCTTAACGTCGCAGAAGATGACCATCAAGGAGCCGGCGATCAACATGAACATTTGAATGGCAAGCGTCATGGACAAGCCTTTCGGACGCAATTGCGGGAACATACCGAGAATGGCAACGATCACGACCACACCCAAGAAGAGGTACAGGGACAGCCATTGCTTCTTGGAGAACTTGCGACCGATCAAGGTAGCGGTTTCACCATAGACGTATTCCTTCATTTCCGGATCGGAAATCAACTTTTGGAATTCTTCGTCCTTGTCCAAATCCTTACCGCGGAACCAGGAGAAGAGGCCCACAGCAAACACACCGACGATACCGCCAGGGATGGTGATGGAGAAGAGGTCAACGAAGCCGAAGGGCTGACCGTTGATGGTGTAGCCTTCCAACATGGCGATCGTGGAAGCGGTAGCCACAGCAGCCGGAGAGCAGATCACGCCCATTTGAGAGGCGATCGTGGAACCGGCCAACGGACGTTCCGGACGGATGTTGTTCTTAATGGCAACGTCATAGATAATCGGCAACATCGTGTATACGACGTGGCCCGTGCCGCACAACACGGTCAAGAACCAGCAGACGTACGGAGCGAGGAAGCAGACGTAGCGGGGATTACGACGCAAAATCTTTTCAGCGATTTGCAACAGGCAGTCCAAACCACCGGCAGATTGCAAGGTAGCGGAACCGCAGACCACGGCCAAAATCGTGAGCATCACGTCGACCGGGGGTTTGCCGGGTTTGAGGCCGAAGCCAAAAACCAAGACGAGCAAGCCGACGCCGCCCAACAAACCCAATGCCATGCCGCCCTTACGAGCGCCATAGAACAAGCAGATAAGCACAACTAATAGTTGTAGCCAAAAGTCTAAACCAATCATGGTAAGTTTCCTTTATTTCTCTTATAACAATAGAAGAGGCTACGTTTCCGTAACCCTTTCTAAGCAAGTGCATTGTCACATATGCAAACATTTTTGTGGCCCCGCTCTCGCTTTAGTTTTTGAGATAAGGACAAATGTTTCAGGCGTCTTAACAAAAGTAAACAAAAGTCGTTAGGGATTACCCGTAAATTTTGACAAAGTAGGTAGGTAAAAATCCCTAATAGGTAATAAAAAAGCTGCTGATTATGATTTTTTTCGTGAGGGTTAACGCTAAGGTTTTGTAACATAAAATGTAAAAATGCGTGAAATATCTGTGAAAGAAATACTTCTAAAGCAAGTATTTGTATTTGAATTGAAAAAGCGGGGAGGCCGTCTCCCCGCTTTAAAAGAACTCTTCAGAGTGTGGATCAGAGCATCATTTGAGAGATGAACCAACCGGCAGCAGTACCGACGATGACAAATGCCAGGCCGGGTCGCATGTAACTGTGGTTAAACACAAAGCTGCCCAAGCGAGTGGTGCCGGTACGGTCAAAAGCCGTGCAACCGATTTGAGCGCCACCCGGGATGACGAAGTCACCGTAGCAGGAAGCCCAGATACCGACTAAGAGTTGCGGGCTCAGACCCAAAGCCAAACCGATCGGCATCAAAATCGTGGTACTCACGGTCGGTGAGAAGATCACGGAGCTGAAGCAGAAGCACACTACACAGAAAATGATGGGCGAAGAGCTCGCAATATCAGAGAAGTAGTGTACGAAGACGTCTTTGTGCGTATCAAAGAACGTGCCCGTGAGCCAAGAGATACCGAAAACACCCACCACACCGATCAAACCGGAGCGGAAAACGGAGCCGGAGGCGAATTTGTCGCTCGGCACTTTGCACACTACGATGATCAGCAAGGCCGTGGCAAGCATCACCATTTGAATCAAGGAAGGAATCGGCAATTGGCTGATCTTGCCTGCGATTTCCCAAGACGGGCGCAACGATTCGGAAGAACCGATCGTAATGGAGGTGAGAATACCGATAGCAAAAATCAACACACCGATCTTGGCACCCTTAGTGGGTTCCTGAGTGATGCGATCGGTATGAGTCACTTGCAACTCGGTGTATTGTCCGGTTTGAACACGATGCAGGAATTCAGGATCTTTTTCGAGTTCACAACCGCGCCAGTTCACGGACAGACAGGCAGCCAAAACGGCGATGAAGTACGTGGGAACAGACACGCTCAAAATGTCCAGGAGCGTGTAGCCGTAAGCGGACATGATGCCCACCATGGCAGCCATGGCGGCACTCATCGGGCTTGCCATCACGCCGATACCGGCACAGATCACAGAGGCAGAGACAGCTCTTTCAGGACGAATTTTCTGAGAGGCAGCCACTTCAGCGACCACCGGATAAACGGCAAAAGCAACGTAGGCCGTACCCACGAAAATAACGAAGATGGAGCAGACGACCGGGCCGACAAAGTTAATGGCTCTCGGCCACTTGCGAAGCAGCTTTTCGGCCAATCCGACCAAATAATCCAAACCGCCCGAGCCTTGCAAAACACTCGTACAGGCAATCACGGCCGTGATAATTAACAGAACGGAAACAGGAGGAGAGCCCGGCTGCATGCCGAAGCCAAGAACGAGGATGCTGACGCCGAAGCCGCCTGCCGCACCCAAACCGACACCGCCGAAGCGGCCGCCCACGGCCAAGCAGACCAGAACGACAGCGAGCTGGAGCCAAAATTGGACATCAACCATTTTTATTTTCCTTGGAAAAAGACCTAAGAGAGGAGCAAAAAAACACTCCGTCGTATTTGCGGCTAATCGTATGCGCCTTTTGCGGGATTTTCAAACTGAATTCATTTTCAACAAATATCAACATTTTCGAAAATGACAGAGACTAATTGTTGAAAATCTTCATTTTTCAAGCGTTTATGGCACAAATATCAGCTGATATATCAAAAGAATCTTATCGGGAAACTCCTTATTTGTCGACAAATATTAAACTATTTTATAAGGAGATACCCCTAAAATTTTTAAAGATAATCAATGAGTAGCAATGAATCAGCCTATAATGCCTTCAACATTTTTTGAAAGGCATTCGAACAAAATGCAACAAAACGACAATTTGTTTGAACAAATTCGGGATCACTTGCAAAAACAGGCAAGAAACGGTGAACGCATCGATACGGAGACGGAATTGGCCAAACGATTCGGTGTGACACGTTACCGTATTCGTAAAGAGTTGGACATTCTCACTCAGATGGGCATCCTTGTTCGCACACCCAAACGCGGAACGACCGTTCGGGAAGTGGGGGCAAGCAGTCTTCGCAATCAAATTCAGATGCGTTTTGACGTTGCTAATTTTGATGTTCAGGAATTTATCGAAGCACGTGCCTTGGTGGAATGTTCTTTAATGCCGCTCGTGAGCCGTCGTATTACGCCTGCATTGGCTTCCCGTTTGGAAGGGACGCTCAATAAGATAGAAGAGCACGCCGATGAGCCTTTGGTGGCTGATAAATTTGACCGAGAGTTTCATTTATTGCTCTTGGAAGGATGCGGCAATCGGGTTCTTCAGGTTTTCTCCGGAGTATTGGTGACTTATTTTGAAAAAACGTCTCACCGTATTGCCAATATGGACAGACAATTCTTTTTGGACATCGCTCATCAGGAACGGGAGATTTTGAGAGCTATTCGATTGGGGGACGCTGAAAAAGCTTCCGCACTTCTGAGAGCACACTTAATGGAACAGTCTCAGTTGTTGCCTCTCTAAAATGCACACAATAAAAAATCGGGAGCCCATGATGAGCTCCCTTTTTTGCCTCAATTCAAAACGGTATTAACCGATTAAGCGTTCAACCACATCGACCATCACATCAACACCCATCGGCAGGTATTGAGGATCAAAATGCATGGTTGCGGCATGAAGGCCGGGTGTTGCACCGACACCTAAACCGAAGTAGGCCGCTTTCATCGTGGGTTTATGCATCTTGTAGTAGTGGAAATCTTCGCCACCGCCACCGCAAGCCGGAGCCAACGCATCCTCTCCTTGAGTGCGGACGATGGACTCAGCAACCATTTGCTTGAAGTCTTCGTCGTATTCAGCAGCCGGGCAGAAACCTAATTCGGAAATCGTGGCCGTTGCGCCGTAGGCTTCAGCTGTACCTTGCACCAACTTGGCAAAGCGATCACGGAAATCCTTCATAATGGGATTCGTTTGAGCACGGCAGTCGAAGGTGATGACCGCTTTTTCAGGGATGGAATTCGTAGCGCCCTGATCGGCGTGGAATTGCGTGCATTTCATCGACCAGATGTTGGTCGGGTTAAACCACATGTTTTGTGTGCCTTGAACGATGGCGCAGGCGACGTCAATAGCGTTGACGCCAAGGTGCGGACGTGCAGCGTGAGCGCTTCGCCCCTGAACGACGACTTGTAAAGTGTTGGAAGCCGTGTGGTTGACTGCCGGGCAAATCTTGCCTGCGGCAACGTCCTGAATCGGACGGATGTGAGCGCCTAAGGCGTAATCCACATCATCGACAACACCGGCTTTAATCATTTCCAAGGCGCCGGCGATGGATTCTTCGGCAGGTTGGAAAAGCAGTTTAAGGGTGCCTTTCTTCACCTTATCTTTGAGGCGGCTTGCCGCAGCCAACAGCATAGCCGTATGAGAATCGTGACCGCAGGCGTGAATGGCACATTCTTTACCGTCAATAGTAAAGGGCAAGGCATCCATGTCGGCGCGAAGCATGACGACAGGACCGGGTTCAGCTCCTTTGATCACACCCAATACACCGGTTGTGCCACCGATGCCGGTTTGGGTTTCAATGCCCAACTCTTGAAGTGTCTTGGCAACGTAGGCAGAAGTTTTCACTTCCTGCATGGCCAATTCAGGGATTTTATGAAGTTCTTCCCACATTTTGATGGGATCGAGAATAACAGACATGGACTTACTCCTTTTTCCAGTTTCCCATAACAAATTCAGTGTAGCGCCTTTGGTTTGTAATGCACTTACAAAAATGCATGGAAGTAAAGAATTGTGATTAGAAAATGGCGCAGAAGAGCCAAAGACCTAGTCCATGCTGCCGGATCGAAAACCTTCCAAGTCTAGTGTGACGTATTTCCAACCGAGCGATTTGAATTTTTGAGTCAGTTGTTCATGGATACAAAGAACTTTTTGTAAATTTTCCCTACTGACTTCAATTCGGGCAATTTCTCCATGTGAGCGAACCCGAACGGTTCCCAAATCAAAAGCTCTGAGCCATTGCTCGGCAGTATCAATTCGCTTCAGTAGTTCTGTTTCAAGAGTCTGACCATAAGGCAGGCGAGTAGCCAAACAGGAACCCGAGGGCTTTTTGGCCGCTTCAATATTAAAGAGAGTAAGAAAATGGCGGACGTCGGCTTTGTGCAGCCCCAAATCTTTCAATGGGCTGAGGGCACCTGACTCCCGAACAGCCTGAAGGCCGGGACGGTACTTGTTGAGATCGTCCAATTGAGTGCCCTCAAGCAGAATCGAGCAGCCGTGTTCGGCGGCAAAAGCTTTGAGTGCAGCGAAGATATTTTTCTTACACCGATAGCAACGGTCTTTGGGATTGTTTTCAATTCCGATGGATTGGGGAGAGTCCAGGCGAATGATATGCAGATCTGTTTGAAAATCCTTTGCGATATTTTGAGCCTCTTCAAGAGCAGCTCTGGGCATCCAAGGGGTATCGGCGTAAACAGCGTACACAGGAAAACGATTGCGGGCGGTCTCCAGTGTGAGCTTCAGCACTAAAACGCTGTCGGCCCCGCCCGAAAAGGCTACGGTTGCAGGGCCGGTGATGGTCAATCGGAAATGCTCTCGGAGTCGTTCGATATCAGGCATTTTCTGCTGCATTTTGAGCAAGTCGATAAAGGGTGGCCAAATCCACGTGTTTTTCAAGCGCCAACGCTTTCACGCTGTCGTACTCAGGATAGTATCTTGTGTGAAAAACACCTGTTTCATCCGGCACTTCACAGGCCTTGACCGAAATTTCTCCGTAAGGCGTGGAGACGGTCATCATTTTGCGACTCAAAATTCGTCTCTGCCAGGTCCGGTAACGAATACCGATCGAAGTGGTATTGGCAAAAATGATGTTTTCAAGTGCTTCCTGTCGTTCGGGTTTGCAAAGCACCGAGAGGATGTAAGCCGGACGGTTTTTCTTCATGAATACGGGACTGAACCATGCTTCCAAGGCGCCTGCCTGATAAAGCTTTTCAAGCGTGAAGCCCAACATTTCAGCCGTGCTGTCATCAATGTTGGTGCTCATTTGTACGACTTCATCAAGATGGGGATTTTGTTCGGCGGTTTCTATGAGGCTTGCACACAAAAGACTGGCCCGCTCGTAAGCGCGTTTGCCGGCTCCGAGGCCAGAGCAAATAATTTTGTATTGTTGCGGGAGTTTGTCAGCCGTTTTCAGTGCGGCGACAATAGCTGCGCCGGTGGGGGTGACAAATTCGCCCCGGCAATCAATGCGAGTGAATGTCAAGGCATGCGCTTCGGCAATGTGCGATACGGCCGGTACCGGAATCGGCAAAATACCGTGTTGGCAACGAATTTCACCGTACCCCTCACCCAATGCGGTCACAATGACTTGATCGACATTGAGATCGTCAATCAATACAGCCACCGATAAGATATCAACGATCGAATCCAGTGCGCCTACTTCGTGAAAATGCACTTCTTCTACAGCAACACCGTGAGCTTTGGCTTCGGCTTGAGCCACAATCGTGAAAATTTTCTTCGCAATAGACTTCGCATGGGGCGTAGCGACTGTTTGATCAATGATTGCAAAGATGTCATGAAGATGGCGGTGCTCGTGATGATGGTGATGATGATCATGAGCGATTTCGTGTCCGTGATCCTCTTCGTGGTGATGCTCGTGCTTTTGACCAAAGAGGTAATTCATGTCGTGGTCATTGTCGGGAGCACCGTTTTTGAGTGTGACTTTGAAATCACACGCATCCAGAGCGTTTTTCTTGACTCGGGAAATAGTAATTTCAAACTGCTGATCGGGCAGACTCTTTAAAACTGAGAGCAGTTTTTCGCGACTGGCCCCTAAATCCAAAAGGGCCGCAACGGTCATATCACCGCTGATACCGGTTTGGGCGTCCAATACTAAAGCGGTCATGATTGTTATTCCTTTCGTGTTGCAAGTCGATTGATCTGAGAGGCCAGAAAACCGGCCCCGAAACCGTTATCAATGTTGACGGTGGCTACGCCGTTTGAGCAGCTGTTAATCATCGTCAGGAGGGCAGAGAGGCCGTGCAGGTTAGCGCCGTAGCCGACAGAAGTGGGAACGGCGATAACGGGATTGGCAACCAGTCCTCCGATCACTGACGCCAGAGCTCCTTCCATGCCTGCAACTGCGACCACACAGTTGGCTTTCTGAATACGGTCGATTTTGGCAAGGAGTCTGTGTAAACCGCTCACCCCGATATCGTAAAAGCGCTCGACGTTTTGACCGAAAAATTCAGCCGTCTGTGCGCATTCTTCTGCGACGGCAATGTCAGCGGTACCTGCCGTACACACAGCAATCAGTCCCGTTCGGGTTTTGGCCTTTTCAATTTTTGCAATGCGGCTTACCGGATCGTAGTGCAGATCCGGCAGGTGTTTTTTGAGTAACTCATATTGCTGCGGCGAGCAGCGGGTACCCATCACCTCGCCGTTGGTTTGCAGCAGGCGCTTAAAAATTTCCACCAGAAAATCATCGGCCTTATTTTGACAGTAAACCACTTCGGCGAAACCGGTGCGCAATGCCCTATGGGTGTCAAGTTTGGCAAAACCGAGATCCTCAAAGGGGGCCCGGGCTAATTGTTCTTTGGCTTCCCGGATATCCATTGTTCCGTCTTGGACGGCTTTCAGTAGCGTGTCAATCTGCATAGTCTTTTTCACAAATAATGGCGAAATCGTGGATTTCACCGTCTGTTTGGTTTAAGACGATGGTGTCAATATTAGTAAAACCGATCGACTTCAGAACATTTCGATCATAATCAGGGCGATCCACCGCACTCATGGGAAGTGTTTTAGCAATGTTTTCCATGATGGAGATATCTACGTTGCCTAAATGTCGGTGAGTTTCCCGGTGAGGGCGGTCATGCCGATTGTGATCGGTAAGGTATCGATAATGATTGCCGTCAAAAACAATCAGTTTTCCTTTAGGTTTGAGCCAACGAAACCATTGGCGGTAGGCTTTTTCGGGATCGTGTAAATTCCACACAAGGTTGCGGGAGGCGATGACATCAAAAGACTGTTCGGCAAAGAGGTTGAGTGCGGCATCGCCTTCAATGAAGCGGATATTGAATGCTTGAGCATTTTTGCGAGCTTCTGTGAGCATCGAAGCACACGAATCCACACCGATGGTTTCAAAACCCAATCGTGCGAGTTCAATGGCAAGAAAGCCCGGCCCGCACCCCATATCCAAAGCGCGTTTGTTTAAATTGGATTCATTACCTAAGTATTGATTCAAAAGGTTGCGGTAGACACTTTCCGGGTTTGACAGTTCTTCCGAAGTTGAAAGACTATAGCCTTGAGCGCGCGCACTCCAGTAACGCTGCACAGCTTCATCAAGTGAGATGTATTGAGAATTGCCTGACATGCCTCAATTCCGACTGTTGATACTTTTGATCATAACAAAAGACAGAAAAAGGAATCACACAGAGAGGTAATCAGTCAGAAAAAAGGTGGAAATGGGCAAAAAAAGCGCCTCGGAAAACCGAGGCGCACAGTCAGCGATCAGATATCAAATTGTGCGGTTGTGGTCGGTTTGGAACCTAAAAGTTTCACAACCGGGTCAAGCGAGGGTTGATCCTTGAGATGAAGCAGGAATTGCGCAATCTCTTCGACCACTTCAGACGGGAAAACCATACCGGCGATGTCGCGATATTTGCTCATCAGCGCTTCATCGCTGACAGGGTTTTGCGGAGCACCCAAGGGGAATTCCACCCGCTCGGTGTAACTGTGTCCGTCTCGAGTGATGACGGTGACAAACGGTTCGTCCTCGTCTTTTTGGGATTTGTCAATTTCAAATTCCACCAAGTCCATTGCCTGACGAATACGAGGATCGTGGCGGTTGGTACGGGTGTAGGCCGTGAGATTGGCGCCACCGAAAACCAGGCGCGCAGCGATACCGTAGGCAATACTCATTTGGGCTGCAGGCATCGGGTCGAGCTTTCTGCCGCCGCACATGCCGTGCACAAACGGATTGATTCGAATGTGAATTTTTTCAATATCTGAGGGGCTCAATTGATGAGCATCCATGATGATGTTGACGGCATCAATCGAGGAGTGAGAGCTTCGGCAAGAGGCATGCGGCTTGATCGAGACGCGAGCCAACTTCCAATTTTTACCCAAATCACGCAGCCAGGCATCAGGATCCTGTGTTGTCGGGGCAAAGGTTTTGGAGAATCCGCCCCAGACTTGTTCAAAGGCCATTTTGGGACCCGTGAATCCTTCTCGGGCGAGCAGACAGGCAAGAAGTCCGCCGTGGGCGGCGTTGCCGACGTGAAGGCGCTTATTTTGCGCACCGTCATGCACGAAGGACCACTGGCCTGCGGCAAAACTCGTGGCAATGCCAAGAGCTGCCTGCATCTTTTCAACATCCAACCCGAGTAAACGGCCGACCGCTGCGGCTGCACCAAATACGCCGCAAGTACCCGTAGAGTGCCAGCCTGCGCCGTTATGAGGTTCATAGGCGCCGCATGACTCCAGTGCACGGCGAGCCAAGTCGTAGCCTAAAGTGACAGCGACGATGAACTCTTTACCGTCAATCGGGCGGTCACACAGGCTTAACGCGGCAAAGGCAGCCGGCACCACAACAGCACCGGAGTGGTCACAACCGTTGGTGTCATCGAGTTCAAAAGTGTGAGAGGAAACGCCGTTGCTGAGCGCGGCGTTTCTTGCGCTTACCTTAATTCCCTTACCCCAAAGCGGCACGTTGCCGTTGGCTTCGCCGCAAATGGCAAACACTTTGTTGAGCAGTCTTGTCTCGGGGCTTACCGCACCGGCAATCCCGGCGCCGACCGAGTCGAGAATGTGACGCTGAGCTTTGATGACAAGCTCTTCGGGGATGTCTTCAAATTTGGTCCAAACAACGAAACGTGCGAGTTGTTCGGAAATGAGTTGCGTGTTTTCGCTTTGCATAAAAAGACCCATCAAAAAGGAATTCGGACAGGTAAGGGAGCGAAACGGTGTTTCGCTCCCAAGGTGCTTCACATTTTAGAAGAAAATGAAGCTTAAGAAATAGCCTGCGGCAACGCCCGAAATAACGTGAACGAAGCCCGGGATGATGTAGCTGTGGTTAACCACATATTTACCCAATCGGGTTGTACCCGTACGGTCAAAAGCCGTGCAACCGATCTGTGCGCCGCCCGGGATGATGAAGTCACCGCAGGTGGCCGGGAAGAGGGCGACCAAAAGGCCCGCAGGAATACCGATGGAGACACCCAGCGGCATCAAAGCAGCAGTTGTTGCCGAAGGGCTGAGGATCACAGCCGAGAAGCAAAAGAGCACCACGCCGAAAAGCATCGGGGCTGATTGAGCCATATCGGTGAAAAGGCCGACAAAGAGGGGCTTGTAGGCTTCAAAGAACGTTCCCGTTAACCAGGAGACGCCGAAGACGCCCACCACACCGATTAAGCCTGAGACGAAGACGGAGCCGGAGGCAAACTTGCTGCTCGGGACTTTACAGAAGACGATGATGAAAAGACCGAACGCCAACATGATCATCTGAATCAGAGACGGAATCGGAAGGGTTGAGACTTTGCCAGCCATTTCCCAGCTCGGAAGCAGTTCTTTGAATGTGCCGAACAAGATCACGGTCACAACACCCAAAAGGAAGATGCCGACCGAAAGCTTCTGAGCTTTGGTGGGGACAAAGGGCTTGTCTTCTTTGGTCACGATGAGTTCTTGGTATTGTCCCGATTGGACACGACGGATAAATTCAGGATCCTTTTCCAATTCCGTACCTTTCCAGAAAACGGACAGGCACGTGCAGAACGTGGCCACGATAAAGGCAGGCACCGAGACCGCCAGAATTTGAATGAGCGAGACGTCCAAAATCGCGAGACTTGCGACCAAAGCGGCCATGGCGGCACTCATGGGACTGGCAACTACAGCAATGCCTGCAGAAATCACTGATGCCGCAATCGGTCTTTCCGGACGGACTTTAGCCGATGCCGCCACTTCTGCCACCACGGGGTAGACAGCAAAAGCCACATAAGCCGTGCCGCACAAAACCACAAATAGTGAGCATACAAAGGGTCCGACGATCGTGATGGCGCTCGGCCACTTGCGAAGCATTTTTTCGGCCACACGTACCAAGAGGTCAAGGCCGCCTGCACCTTGCAAAATACTCGTGCAGGCAATCACGGCTACGATAATCAAAAGCGTCGAGACGGGAGGGGAGGCGGGCTGAAGGCCAAAACCCAACACCAGAATGCTCACACCCAAGCCGCCCGCAGCACCGAGGCCGACACCGCCGAAGCGTCCGCCGACACCGATACAGACGAGCATGACCGCCAACTGCAGCCAGAAATTTAAGTCGGTTTCCATTTTTACTAATTCCTAAAAGAGAGTCGAATCATTGAAGCGTCTTTTCTTCGTTTTCGAGGACACCGTGAGCGACCTCGAGTTGTTTGCGAACGGCTTCAGGAGCTGTACCGCCGTATGATTTCCGGGCTTTAACGCAGCTTTCGAGAGCAATTTCGTGACGAATGTCTTCTTCGATCTTGTCGCTGAAGCTCTTATATTCTTCGATTGTCAGATCGTCGAGTCGTTTGCCGTGCTTGATGCAGTAATTCACCATCGAGCCCACGACGTGGTGAGCTTCGCGGAAAGGCACGCCCTTGCGAGCGAGGTAGTCGGCGAGGTCGGTTGCGTTGGAGTAGCCGAGATCGGCGTTGTGGCGCATTTTTTCGCCGTTAATCGTCATCTTGGCAATCATCGGTGTCATGATGCGAAGGCTTGCCAAAAGCGTATCGATGGAGTCAAAGACCTGTTCCTTGTCTTCGGAGAGGTCGGTGTTGTATGCAAGGGGCAATCCCTTCATGATAGTGAGCATAGCCATGAGGTTGCCGTAGACGCGACCCGTTTTACCGCGAATCTTTTCAGCGATATCAGGGTTTTTCTTCTGAGGCATGATCGAAGAGCCGGTGCAGAAGTCGTCAGACAATTCGATGAACTTGAAGTCCTGCGTGGAGAAGGTAACGAGTTCTTCAGAGAGGCGACTTAAGTGCATGTAGCACATGGCGGCACAGGCGTTGAATTCCACCATATGGTCTCGGTCGCTTACCGAGTCAATGGAATTTTCCGTAGGAGCATCAAAACCCAAAGCCTTGGCGGTGAAGTCTCGATCGATCGGGAAGTCGGTACCGGCTAATGCAGCAGCGCCCAGGGGGCAGCGGCCCATGCGATGGTAGAGGTTGTCAAAGCGCGTGAAGTCGCGTTCCATCATCCAGAAGTAGGCCATCATCCAATGAGAAAAGAGGATGGGTTGACCGGTTTGCATATGGGTGTAGCCCGGCATGATGACATCGAGATGTTTCTCAGCAATGTCAACAAATTCTTTTTGCAGATCACGGATTGCGCCTTGCACTTCGCGAATGGTGGCACGCAGCATCATTTTGGTGGTGACGGTCGTTTGATCGTTGCGGGAACGGGCAGTGTGAAGACGACCGCCAGCGGGTCCCACGATTTCAGTCATGCGCTTTTCGATTGCCATGTGGATGTCTTCGTCGGCCGTGCGGAATTCGAATTTTCCGTCACGGATTTCCTGGGCGACCTGATCGAGTCCCCGGCAGATGGCCTCGGCATCTTCTTTACTGATAATGCCTTGGCGACCCAACATGGTGGCGTGGGCTTGAGAGCCCTTGATATCGAACGGACAGTTGCGTTGTTCAATCATGATGGTGGCATTGAAATCTTCGACCAATTCATTTGCCGACAAATCAAAGCGACCGCTACGAGACTTGCTATCCATTATTAACTCCTTGAAAATCAATTAAAATATTTATCTTTAAGAGAAATAAAAAAACTTAAACCTAATAAAATCAGGTGATTTAACTGTACTCTTATTTGTCGACAAAATATATAAATAAGTAAACAAATAAAAAGATAAAATAAAATATCTTTGTAATTCAATAGGATATCAATATTAGTATTTACCCTTATTTTTGTCATAGGGTAAAGAAAAAGCCTCAGAATCCGTGAAAATCCTGAGGCTTTTAAGGGAAGCGGTAGAGCGTATCAGCTCTTTTGCTTCAGATTCAGACTGCTGATTTTTTGTAAAAGTGCTGTGGTCGAGCGCTGATGCTCAAATTGCACCGTGACGGTTTTGGCACCCCATGTCGCCACAAGCTTTGCTTCGGGCAAATCTTCAATTTTGTAGTCGCCGCCTTTGACATAAATATCCGGTTGCGCTGCTTCGACTGCCTTTAGAGGGACTTTGTCTTCAAAAATGACGACTAAGTCCACGCTTTGCAAGGCGGCTAACACTGCCGCACGGTCTGCCTCGGTATTGATCGGTCGCTCTTCGCCTTTACCCAGCATTTTCACGGAACTGTCCGAATTGATCGCGACCACAAGGCTTGCCCCCAGGGCCTTGGCTTGTGCAAGGTAGGTGACATGCCCTCTGTGCAGAATGTCAAACACGCCGTTTGTCATCACAATCGGATGCGGCAGGCGTGACGCACGCTCCGAAAGATGTTGCATATCGGTGATCTTGTTTTCAAAATCGGGTGCAGGAAGTCGTGTACTCATTTAAATTTACCAACCATGATTTCTGCAGCTTCTAAAAGATTGCGTGCCGTGTGAGTGCATTCGGCTATGGGCTCAGGGCAGCAAAGGCCGTCTTTACCCACAAAAATACGTGTGCCGACGCCTGCAGCCAACGCCGCTTGCATGTCCCCCGGTTTATCGCCCACCATGAGGCTTGACTTCATGTCGATCCTCCATTTCTTTTGGGCGCTTAAAAGCATGCCGGGTTTCGGTTTGCGGCAGTCACACTCCATTCGGTAGGCGGGAAGCGCTTTTTCAGGATGATGCGGACAGAAAAATATGTCATCTACACGAACCCCGTTTTCTTCAAAGCGCTCTTTCATCCATTGGCAAAGCTTTTGAAAGTCGTCTTCCGTGTAGTAGCCCCGGCCGATACCGCTTTGATTGGTGGCGATGATCAAAAGAAAGCCAGCTTGCTGCAGCAGGCGACACGCCTCGAACACCCCGTCGATGAAAGTGAATTCTTCCGGGGTGTGCACGTAGGCGTGATCAATGTTGATCACGCCATCGCGATCTAAAAAGGCTGCCTTTTTCAAACTCATTTGGCTTCGGCAATGGTGGGGTCAGCGCTGACGTCGCGGTAACGATTCAAGAGGTCTGCCACGTAATCGGCCGTGCCTTCTTCAACGCTTCTGAAGTGAACGTCACAGCCCGCAGCCCGTAACTTGGTCAAATCGGCTTGTGTGTATGCCTGATATTTGCCTTTTAATGATTCCGGGAAGGGGATGTAACGGATAAAGCCGGCTTTCACAGCTTCTTCGAGCGTGAGTTTTTCTTTGCCTTCGTGAACACGCAAAGCATTGACCACACCCAAGGAGACGTCATTGAAAGGCTGCGCACGACCGGTTCCGCAGTTATAAATGCCGGTAACCGGTTTATCAAAGAAGTGCAGATTGACGGCTACGACGTCATCGACATAGACAAAATCGCGCTCTTGTTCGCCGTTACCGTAGCCCAGACAGCCTTCAAACAGACGCACGTGGCCTTCTTTGCGGAATTGGAAGAATTGGTGGAAAGCCACGCTTGCCATTCTACCTTTGTGCTGTTCGTGCGGACCGTAAACGTTGAAATAACGAAGACCGATCACCGGAGCTTTGACTTCGCCCTTGGCAAGTTTGGCACGCAGCACTTGGTCAAAAAGGAATTTGGAATAACCGTAGACGTTAAGGGGCCCCTCGAAACGACGATCTTCGACAAACGTCGTGCTTGCGCCATAGGTGGCAGCAGACGATGCGTAAATCATCGGAACGCCTAACTCCTGAGCCCAATTAAAGAGTTCCAGAGTGTAGCGGTAGTTGTTTTCCATCATGTAGCGGCCGTCGGTTTCCATGGTGTCGGAACAGGCTCCCTGGTGGAAAATGGCTTCAGGTTTGGCAATTTTGCGGGCGCGAACCAATTCGATGAAGTCGCGCTTGTCAAAGTAGTCCGTAATTTGGCACTCGGCCAAGTTTTTGAATTTATCGGCGTGGGTGAGGTTGTCGACTGCAATCACATCGGTATAGCCACGCTTATTTAAGGCTAAAACATTATTGGCGCCGATAAAACCGGCTGCGCCCGTTACGATAATACTCACAATGATTCTCCTGCAAAAAGGTCTTCGTAACCTTCGGGAAAAAGTTCGTCAAAACTCACGGTTGCGGTACCGAGTTTACCCACAACGATGCCGCCGGCACGATTGGCAATGCGCATAGCTTCTTCAAGAGACTGACCCATAGCCATCATCGTGGCCATCACGGCAATGACCGTATCGCCTGCGCCTGAAACGTCATAGACTTCAAGCGCTTGGGCGGGAATGGTTTTTTCGCCTGCATCCGTATAAAGCGTCATGCCTTCTTCGCTGCGAGTCAGAAGAAGCGCCGTCAGATCGAGTTTTTTACGAAGCGCATGGGCTTTTTCGGTAAGCTCTTCTTCAGTTTCCCAGGCGCCGACCACTTGAGCCAATTCCGCTCGGTTCGGTGTGATAACCGTTGCACCGCGGTAGCGATCGTAATTACTGCCCTTGGGATCAATTAAAACGGGAATGTTTTTCTTTCGGGCACAATCAATCATGCGGGCGATGTGATCCAAGCCGCCCTTACCGTAGTCCGAGAGGACGACGACTTCACAATCGTCGATTAACTTTTCATATTCACTGAGGTGATCGGCAAGAATCGCAGTGGTAGGACGATTTTCAAAATCAGCCCGAAGCATTTGTTGCTGACGGGCAACAATGCGTAATTTGACGGTCGTTTTGAGAGCGGGGTCAGCGTGCAGGTGCGGCTCAATGCCCTTTTCTTTTAAAAGGCGCTCGACGATAAGGCCTGCTTCGTCCCGTCCGACAACGGACAAAAGCTTGGCTCGGGCACCCAATGCGCTGATATTGAGGGCGACGTTAGCGGCTCCCCCCAAACGTTCTTCTTCCCGCGTGATACGCACAACCGGTACCGGTGCTTCAGGGGAAATGCGGTTAGCGTCGCCAAACCAATAACGGTCGAGCATGGCGTCGCCTGCAACAAGAATCTTCTTTTGGCTGAAACAATTAGCCACGTTGTTATCCTTCAGTAAGCTATTTTTCGACAATTGTAAGCATCGTGTTGCGTTTTTGCCTGAAAAACCTGTTTCTATTGGTTAGAACAAGTACCGACTCTGGCGCCTTGAAACGCGTCAACGTACAATTTGCTCAACAATTGTTAGAAGCGTCTGACTTTCAGGCGATCTTTTTCCATACAGGTGCATACCCATGACCGGTTCCATTGCTTTTTTGTCAGAAACACGATCCGACTGTGATTTAAATGCTTGCGGACTCACGCTCAATATCGGACGCCAGCGCTTAACTGAAGAAGAATTCAACGCACTGTTGCTCAAAGCACAAAAAGAAGGGGTACTCGAGCGTCAAGTCAAAATGCTCAAGGGTGAAGTCGTCAACACGTCAGAAAACAGACAAGCCTTACATACCTCCCTTCGTTCAGAGGATCCGGCAAGTCCTCACTATGAAGAGGTCAATGAGACGCGCGAGCGTATGTATGCGTTAGCCGAGGCGGTTCGCAACGGTCAATGGTTAGGGGCAACGGGTAAAAAAATTACCGATGTGATCAATGTGGGAATCGGTGGATCGGAGATGGGACCTCATGCGGTCTATCACGCTTTAAGAGACATTAATCCTTCTATTCGGTTGCATTTTTTGTCTGCGGTTGATGGGGTGCTCGCCGATCGTATTCTCGGTGTGCTCAACCCTGAAACCACTCTTACCGTCATTTCCAGTAAGAGTTTTTCTACTCGTGAGACGATGCTCAATGCGGAGCTTGTCAATGAGTGGTATGAAAAAGCCGGCATCCGTACACAAAAAGAACGGGCCTGCCACGTGTTTCTCGTAAGCGCCAAGGAAAGTGCCTGTCAGGAAATGAATTTGCCGGAAGAAAACCGTTTCCCGATCTGGTCTTGGGTAGGCGGTCGTTTCTCTGTTTGGGGCGCAATCGGTCTGCCCTTGGTGATTGCTTTGGGCCCTGACGTTTTTAAGGCGTTCTTGCGCGGTGCTCACGAAATGGACCGCCATATGATCGGCGCCAAGCCTGAAGAGAATTTGCCCTTGACGCTTGCGCTTTTGTCTTATTGGAACTCTACGAAACTTTCCATGGTGAGTCATTGCCTGCTTCCCTATGATGAACGTTTGCGTTTGGTGGTGGCCTGGTTGCAACAATTGGAAATGGAAAGTTTGGGTAAAAGTGTTCGTCCTGATGGCTCGATCATTACCACGCGTACCGGTCAGGCTGTTTGGGGTGGCTTCGGCAATGAAGCTCAGCACTCTTTTTACCAGTGGTTGCGTGACGGCAGCAGCCGCACAAGCATCGACTTGGTTTGGTGCGACGAGCCCGGACACACCCACGCCCATCACCACCTGGTCTTAAATGCCAATGCTCAGGCTCAGGCCGAGGCGTTGGTGACGCGACAAAGTCCGTCGGAAGAATTTTTCAATGCTGTCACGACTATTCGGATCAAAAAACTGACTCCGGAAACATTGGGCGCATTCATGGCCTTGTATGAACATAAGACCACGATGTTGGCGACTCTCTATGGTCTCAATGCCTTTGATCAGCCGGCTGTGGAGTACGGTAAACGCCTGTGCCGTGAACTGGAAACCAAGTTAAGTCGTTAAAAGGAATCATGATGCGCCGCGCCTTAATCGTTAAAACAACCTCGATGGGGGATGTGATACACGCATTACCCGCTGTCGCTGATTTGGCGCGGGCCCAACCGGAGTTGAAAATCGATTGGGTGGTTGAAAAAAGTTTTGCTGATATTCCTAAACTGAGTCGCTATGTCGATACTGTCCACGAAGTACAGGTGCGACGTTGGCGCAAAAATGTTTTCAGTCCTCAGACCTGGAAAGAAGCGGGCGAGGTCAGAGCCGCCTTGCAGTCTGCCCATTATGAACGTGTGGTGGATTTGCAAGGACTTTTAAAGAGTGCAGTAATCGGTCGTTGGGCCAAATCGTTTCTTTTGGGCTATGACAAAGACAGCATTAAGGAGTCTTGGGCGAGCCGCTTTTATGACAGAACTTTCTCGGTATCAAAGTCTTTGAGTGCTGTGACCCGTTGCCGAATGCTTTTGGCAGCAGCTTTTGATTATGACTATCGGCAATTTCCTTTGGATTTCGGATTAAAAACTGTCGAGAAAGAAGAATCGTCCGAACCTTATGTGGTGTTTTTGGTCAATACCAGTCGTGAAACAAAACTGTGGGCTGAGTCGAAATGGGTGGAACTTGCCAAGGATTGCAACGGACGGGGTTTTAAGGTGCATCTATTATGGGGAGCACAGCCGGAATACGAACGGGTAAAGCGTATCGCGCAGCTTGCAGGTGACTTTTGTACCGTATTACCCCGTATGCCGATTCGAGACTGTGCCTCTGTTCTTCAGCGGGCGACCTTTGTTGTGGGGGTGGATACAGGCCTCACCCATTTAGCTGCTGCAACAGATCGACCGACCGTGGGACTTTTTTTGGACTATCCGGTTGAATTGGTGGGCTTGACCGGACAGTGCGTTCAAAGTTTGGGCGGAGTGGGTGCCGACCCATCTGTTGAAGAAGTAAAATCGGCCTTAAAGCGTCTCGGCTTGAAGGACTTTTCTTAAGTTATGAACATTTCCCCGCAAAGTTATCGATTTTTAGTGCCGGCGTTGTTGCCGGCAGCGGCTCTTTACCTTCTTTGGCGAGCCAGAAAACAACCCTCATATCTTAAAAACTGGGGGGAGCGGTTTGCCTGGTCTGACTTTCCGGCTCCGAGACAAGGCCATCCCGTTATTTGGGTTCATGCAGTCAGCGTCGGAGAAACCAATGCAACGCGACCGCTCATCCGTGCGATTTTGGATCAATGGCCTGATTGCGATATTTTGCTCACTCATATGACTCCGACCGGACGCGAAGCCGGTCAGAAAATCGTGCAGATGGCACCGGACCGTATCCGCCAGTGTTTTTTGCCTTATGACGCTGTTTTTGCTGTCAGAAAGTTCCTGAAACAAACCCGGCCCTCAATGGGACTTTTGATGGAAACAGAAGTCTGGCCAACCGTTTTGGAAGAAGCTCATTCATTGGGCATTCCGATGGTATTGGTCAACGGCAGACTGTCTGAAAAGTCCTATAACCAAGCCATGCGTGTGCCCGATTTGATGAAAAAAGCCATGGGTCGTTTTAACGCGGTTTGTGCTCAAGCTGAAAGTGATGCTGAACGCTTTCGTGCCATGGGAACCGTTGAGCCGGTGATAACGGGGTCGCTTAAGTTCGATATCAAAGCACCGAAAGAAGCTCTTAGCCTTGCACATCGTTGGAAGTCTCGAATGAAGAACCCCGTTGTGATGTTTGCCAGTACCCGAGACGGCGAGGAGGCTTTGATTATCGAAGCGTTGAAAACGAGAGCTAAGTCTGATGTGACCTATTTATTGGTTCCCCGTCATCCCCAGCGTTTTGCTGAAGTCGAAGAAATGCTTAAAAACTCCGGCCTGAAGTACCAAAAACGATCGGAACTTGCGGATGTCACGGACATCCGAGAGGATACCCAAGTTATTCTGGGTGACTCAATGGGAGAGATGTTCTTTTATTGTGCTTTGTCGGATATCACGTTGATGGGGGGCAGTTTTAAACCGTTCGGTTGCCAAAATGTGATTGAGCCGACAAGTGTCGGCGTGCCGGTTATCGTGGGTCCCAGTACGTTTAATTTCTCGATGGTTGTACAGCGAGGAATAGCCGGAGGGGCTATTTATCAGGTCGACGACGTGGCACAAGGCATTGAGTTGGCCCAGGCGTGGTTGGGTAATGCAGATAAACTCCGCGAGCTCAAAGAAAAAGCCAAGGCATTTTCTGATGCCTATGTCGGGGCAACAGAACGAACAATGAAGGTGTTGGAGGCGTTATGCAAGTAAAGACCATCCCCAATGTACTGACAATTGCCGGCGTGGACCCCTCAGGCGGCGCCGGAGTTTTGGCCGATATTAAAACGATCAGCGCATTGGGCGGGTACGGTTGCGGAGTCATTGCGGCGCTAACCGCACAAAATACCCGTGCTGTGACGGGAGTGTGTCCGGTGCCGGCCGCTTTTGTAAAAGAGCAATTGGACACTCTTTTTGAAGACGTTCGAATTGATGCGGTAAAAATCGGCATGCTCTCCGATGAAGCGGTGATAAATGCGGTCGCTGACGCATTGAATCGATATCGTCCTCGCTTTGTGGTTTTGGATCCTGTGATGGTCGCTAAAAGCGGCGACAGGTTATTGCCTGAAAATTGTGTTCAAGCCCTGATTCATCAACTTTTGCCTTTGGCAACAGTTTTGACACCGAACTTGCCCGAGGCAGCAGTTTTGGCCCAAGAGGCAGAAATTCAGTCGGAAGAGGAGATGCCGGCTCTTACCCAAAAGCTTTTACCCAAGATGAAAACAGGTGCCTGGCTTTTACTCAAGGGTGGACATTTGACAGGTCAAGAAGTGCCCGATTTATTAACCGATGGGACGGATCATTTTGTCTATCGTGCCGAGAGAATCGAAACCAAAAATACTCACGGCACCGGTTGCACGCTGTCTTCAGCTATTGCAACGCTGCTTCCTCAGTGTGAAACGGTACCCGAGGCGGTGGAAAAGGCAAAAAAATATCTCTGGGAAGCTATCCGTTATTCTGATAAGTTAACGGTGGGACACGGTCACGGACCGGTTTATCACTTTTACAAAACTATAACCGATTGATTTTGTTGATAAGTTTTAAAAATCTAAAAAATTTTTATTCAAAGGGTTGCATTTGCAAGGGCATGTCTGTATGATTCCACTTCTCTGGCGGGTTAGCTCAGTCGGTTAGAGCAGAGGAATCATAATCCTTGTGTCCGGGGTTCGAGTCCCTGACTCGCCACCAGTTTCATGAATCGGGTGTTCAAAAGACATCCGATTTTTTTATTTGTTGTTTCGATACAACGCCCTATTTTCAAGGCATTGAGCGAAATACATGTCAACGGATGTCAATAGATATCAACAGATATCGTCGTTTGTAAACCTCAAAAATTTACACAACGATTTACACAATTTTGAAAATTTGCTCCTAAAAATAATTTTTGTGTAAAACCCCTCTGGAAGGCCCGCCAAATGGGCAACTTTACAAAAAAAGGTGTTTTATGCAATGCATTGAGAAAGATACTCAGGTCAAGAGTTTTTTAAAAACAGGAAAATCCAAAGAAAAGATCAAGGTAGCCGGAGTACCAGGACTTTATCTGGTTAAGAACACGGAAACCGAAGGGGTGTGGGAATTTACACGAATGAGAGATAAGCAACGCTTTCATTTTATGCGTCGCTATCCGAAATGCTCATTGTCTCAAGCCAGAAGTATTTTCAATGACTACAACCTCAAAATTGATCGAGGTGATCCATACGAAACGATTAGCCCTCGCCATCTTCAAGCGGAAAAGAAAAAAAAGATCGTTGAAGGCGTAAAGATTGATTCCTTGATAGTGCACTATTTTGAAGAAAGGGAGGAAAGGTTACAAAAGTCAAAAACTAATAAAAATCCTGACAGAGAACTCATGGCTTTACAGGCTCGATACAAAAAATATCTCCGGGATGAAATTGGAGAACTCTTCCCTTCTCAATTGACAACTGAAGTGGCAATTAGGGTGCTTTCTCAGATCAGAAATAGTGATTCAACTCGTTCAAAAGTTCAGGCGTTATTTTCTGATATTAAGCGTTGGGCAATCAGAACAAATCGGCTCAGTATCGAAGCAGCGCCGATCAATTGGGAAATGGTGCACGAAGTTTTACCCAGAAGTATTTGTGCTCCTCAAAAACATCCTGCTTGTAAAGTAGAAGATATACCGGAACTGGTAAAACTCATTTATGAATTCAATCCTCATGAAGTGTTTAAATCAGGTGCATATGCCTTGCTTTTTGTGATTCTCACCGGTGTACGGGTTGGTTGTCTGCTGGAGCCAGACTCCCAAGTTTGCGGGGAGGGTGAAGACTGGTTCGCTCACTGGAAAGAAGTCGACCTAAAACAAGCTATTTGGCATATTCCTGCTCAGTATTTGAAAGAAAGCCAAAATGGAGCTATGGATATTCCGTTGTCTAAACAAGCCGTCTTTATTCTTAAAAAACAAAAAGAACTTATTTATTCGTTAATGGGGAATCAAGCCATAGAAGGTGATAGCTTTCTATTTCCATCGACGCAGTTCGGAAGAGTAAATCGAATAAACAGACCAATGAAGGCCAGTAGCTTAAAGGGGATACTCAGGCGTGTTGATGAAAAACAAAAGGCTCTGGGACTGGAAGGCTTTAGAGATCGTTTCACAGGGAAAATGATTACGACACACGGCTTTCGTTCAACACTGACAGATTGGGCAGAAAAAGAAGGTTTTAATTCGGATTTGGTGGAAATTCAACTTCATCACCGGATCAAAGGAGTCAGAGGGCATTATTTGAGAGATCCTCAAATAGAAAGAAGGCGTGAAATGTTGGAGCGTTGGGGTGACTACTGTTTTTCTTTATTGTCATTGAATAAAGATATCTCATAAAAATCCAATAAAAATAAGGGTATTAGAGATGACAACTTTTGTCATTTACTGTCATTGGTTGTCACATGTATTTTGGATTTTTTTATAAAAATACAAAAGCTAAGGGAGAGGATCATGGGTGATTAGGATCATCGAGAAAATAAGCAGGATGTGTAATGTACCATTACATTCCTGGATTTATTCGCATTGTATGCTCAACATCATTTTTGACGATTTGTAACTTACTGATTTTTAAGGAATCTAAATTCTTGTGAAATTGCAAAAATCAATTTTTTTACTTGAAAAAGTGCAGTATATCTACACAATTTTTGAAAAGGATCAAAAATACAAAACAATTAAAAATCTTAAATTGAAGTAGAGAGTGTTAACTTTTATTTGAGTGTTCTAAATGGAAGAGGTAATGAAGATGTCGGAGAAAGTAGCAAATTTCCGCCTAGAGGTAGTTGGAGAGATCAAGCCTTTCAAACCTAAGCACTTGAGCCAAACTAAATTTTTCTCGGTTGCAGTAATTCAGCCTCAATATGAAAAGCGAGGGGAGTTTTTTGTGAAAGCGCCGGATAAAAAATATGAGTTAGTTTTTACCGATATGTTTTTGTCTTCAGCCTTTATGATTCAAAAAGGTGTTTGGTTGGAAGTGACGGGAGTGATAAATGAAGGGTCTGATGGTGTTGTGAGGATAAGTGCCGAGAAAATTTCTCTTCCACTTGATCAAGAACGACTGAATAGGTTATTCATCAGAAATGAGGTGAAAAATGGATACTAAGTTAAAGAAGTTTTGGGACTTAGGTATTGAAGAATCGTTACGCTTGGAAAAAGAGTTTCCTATTGATGATGACAATCCTCGGGATCACTTGTGCGCCGTGACTATTTTCAATTACCCAAGGATTTGTGCCATACATAACCTGGGTTATTTTAAAGATGGTAGCGTCAGACTATATGTGCGCTTATTTACTGTTAGGTTGAAACGAGGGGCTAAGCGGTTAAATTCTTACAAATTTTTTTCAACGCTTGAAAAAGCAGAAGAATTCGTTGATAGCCTTTCGTTATCGGATCCATCTTTAGCTGTTATTTCGTATGAGTATGAGGAACTCGAGGAGGAACTTGTACCGCAGGAGTTAATAGATTCCATTCCGGAAAATATTGAAATTGTTCGAACAACAGTTTTATATCGACATCGAGAGAGTACCTATCTTCAGCGTCGAGAAGCTTTGTGAGGATTTTCTTATGAAGTACGAAGAATTTTATGAAAGGCTTAAAACAGTTGCGCAAGCGAATTTGAAAAAAATACAAGATGAGATGCTTGACGATAGTGTTTGTCGTGAGTACACCGCGGCAGTTACTTTGTTCTCGAACCCTAACATTTGTATATCTTACAATTTGTTTACCGATCGAACCTCCTATTTCATGGTTAAAGTAGCTGTTTTCACAGTCTCTATTCACAACAATGGAACGCATGTAGCTTTAGGACGCTTTGCCAGTTTTGGAAATGCGGAACATTTTGTGAATGAATTGGCCTTGCCTGATCCTTCGCTTATAACGATTACAAAGTCCTTTATTGAGATTGATAAATACACTCAAATACCGAAGGAAGTTTACGATCAACTTACGGATATCCCTGACGTTTTGAGTACTCAAATAATTTCGCATAGCCGAGATAATTATTTGGATCATTATTTCATTTAATTTGTTCACAAAGATTTGACAAACACTGTTGGAGAAAAGGCCGTTAAGTGATAAGAAAGCGTGCCAAGACTATTAGGAAATAGCGATGAAGAAAGTTCCTGTCATTAAAGAAAACAATCAAGGCAATGTTGTCATTTACCGCGATGAGAATGACAAGATTCAAGTTCATGCCCTTTTCCAGTATGAGACTCTTTGGCTGACTCAAAAGTTTATTGCGGATCTTTTTGCAACAACCAAACAAAATGTTTCAACTCATTTGAAACGAATTTTTGACGATGGAGAGCTGCTCGAAGAATCAGTTGTAAAGGATTTCTTTACAACTGCTACCGATGGCAAGTCGTATAAAACGAAGCACTACAACCTTGACGCTATTATCGCTGTCGGCTACAGAGTTAACAGCAAACGTGCAACCGCCTTTCGGCAATGGGCTACTAGCGTTTTGAGAGAGTACATAATCAAAGGATTTGTCTTAGATGATGAACGTCTAAAAAATCCAGATTATTACCTTGGGAAAGATTATTTTGACGAAATGTTGGAGAGGATTCGGGACATCCGTGCTAGCGAACGCCGGTTTTACCAAAAAATTACCGATATTTACGCACAGTGTTCTGTTGATTACGATAAAAATTCAGATTTAACACGGCAATTCTTCGCTACGGTTCAGAATAAGTTGCACTGGGCGACTTCCAGACAAACTGCCGCTGAAATTATTTATTCTCGAGCGGATCATGAGAAACCCAATATGGGACTGACAACGTGGAAACATGCTCCTAAGGGACGAATCTATCAGTCTGATGTTATGGTTGCAAAGAATTATTTAAACGAAGCGGAGATGAGCAAACTGAACCGTATTGTCGGAATGTATTTAGATTATGCAGAGAATCAAGCCGAGAAACATATTGCGATGACAATGCAGGATTGGATTAAGCGATTAGATGCCTTTCTCCAATTCAATGAGGAAGAAATATTAAATGACTCAGAAGGAAGAGTTAGCCGAGCGGTCGCTGAAGCATTTGCTATTGAGGAGTATCAAATATTCAGACAAGAACAACTTAGAAATTATCAGTCGGACTTTGATCTTTACGCTTTGGAAAGTGAGGTAAATGAAAAAGATGACCGTTTGTAGCCTGATGCAAAAAGATGTTTTGATCGAAGAGGTATCGGCAGTGGCATCTCAAATAGTCAAAATACATCCGGATTCTTTTACCTCTTTGCCGGAATTCTTGAGTTGTACTCAACTGAGAGATCAGTTGTACCGAAGCCGGCCAGAGCAAATTTGTTTGGAAGAGATACACTCTGACTTTGAAAAGCTTAAAAACATTACGAAGATAAAGCCTGAAAACAATGTCTCCGATGTTTTGGATGCTCTTTGGCTTTTCCTTTCATCTAATACTGAACCAGTTGCAAAACCTACAGGTATTGTTCTTGGTGGACAACCTGGAGCTGGGAAAAGTGTCTTGACTCAATTCGTATTGCAAAGCGATTCTAATTTCATCGTCATCAATGCTGATGAATTTCGGTCTTGGCACCATTCTTATGAATCAATTCAAGACTGCTATCAAAAAGACAGCGCAAAACAAACGGGACGGTTTGCAGGTCATTTGGCAGAAAAGATTCTTCTAAGGGCAATTAAGGGACGATACAACTTAATCATTGAGGGAACCTTCCGGACCTATGAGATACCGATTAAAACTATGAACAAACTTAAAGAAGCAGGGTATAGAACGGAGGTTTATATCAAACATGTCCGAAAGCGGTCAGTTGGGAGCGTTGTTTGGCCCGCTATAAAATTGCTCAAGATGCAGGAGAGGGACAGGAACGCTTCACTTCGAAAGAACATCACGACTTGGTTGTTGCGGTTCTGCCAACTAACGCAGATGTAGTAATGAATAGTGGGCTGTCTGACCGAATGATTGTCGTAGATGATAATGGCCAGATAATCTTTGATAGTGACGAAGATTCTATAAAGCCATCAACCTCGATTTATTCTGTGCTTGAAAGAAAAAAATCGTCAATTTAAAAATGCGTTATATCTCTGGTATCCATGCGTTGAACTTGCCTTGCAGTCTTCCAACTGGTGGAGACTGGCATCGTTACGCCATTCAATGGGAAAGACCAACTATTCGTGAGTCTTCAGAGAGTATTTTTAGCGAATATGGGATTGAAAATTGTACAGTTGTCCCAGGACATCCTGGAACACATAAAGTCGCCAACCACATTCGCGCCTTGTTGGATATGATCTCTGAAGGTCAATTCGGGTATGCCCAGGGAATGAGAAAAGACTTTATTTGCAATGACTCTTTGGATGAAGAGATTTTTGCGAAAGTGATTCTTCTGAAGGATAGTGCCTTGTGGCCGGAGATCAATCGTTTCATGGGTCGTGAATACACCATGCGTTGGCTTCGTTTTTTGGATTCTAAAGAGATTGAATATCCAAATCCTCGAACGAGCCCTGAGAGTGTTTTTTCAGAAGCTCTTTCTCTAGATCGTTTGATCATAAAAAAAAGCATCCGCATTTCAGTGTCATGGGGATCTAACGGCTTTTCAGGATTTGTTAGTGCTAAGTTTGAAAGATTTTGACCTACTTAATGATCAAATTAAAAATATTTTGTCAGATGTCTTGCTTGTAAATGATGGTTCTTACATCGAGTTTTTGGCAAAAATATGGAAAGTACCTGAAAGAGAAACGAAGAAGTTACTTGGCAATTACGCTTGTTTGCAAAAGAGGTTAGGTCTGCGTATTGAGGATGGTAGTAACAAGGAGATAAAGACGTAATGATCATTCAATATGCCTCAGATCTTCACTTAGAGTTTCAACTTAATAGACGATTCGTATTTAACAACGGAATTAAACCCGAAGGTGATTGCCTGATATTGGCTGGAGATATTGCGAACCTCTTTAAATTGGATCATTACTCAAATTTTTGGGACTGGTGTTCGGAGAATTACGATCTCACTGTCATGGTGCCGGGGAATCATGACTATTATGGGTGCTGGGGTTCTAGAGAGGAGTTAACGAAGGCGTTTAAAAGAGAAATTCGGCCCAATGTTTTTTGCTGCAATAACACGGTCGTGCGTCTAAGTAATGTTGACATAATTTGTTCAACACTTTGGTCCGAAATTAAACCTGAGTATGCATTTGCTGTTGCTAAGGGGTTGTTGGATTTTAGAGCCATATCCATAGGCAACTCATCTATGACAGTTGATGATTATCAACGGATACATCAAGAATGTCTTCGTTTTATTCAAAAAGCAGTGACATCGTCCTCAGCTGAACAAATAGTCGTGGTGACTCATCATTTACCTAGTTATGCGGTTTTAGGGGAAGTTTTTAAAGACTCTGCATTAAATTCTGGATTTGTGACTGAACTAGGGAATTGGATCGCTGATAGTCCTATTAATTTTTGGATTTACGGTCACTCCCATGTATCTATTGAACAGATTATTGGAAACACTCGTTTGTTGTCTAATCAGCTCGGCTACGTTGGCTACGGTGAGGGAGAGGATTTTGATGCCGAAAAATGTATCAATGTATAAAGAAATATGAAGGGTTGAAAAAGTTCTGTGCGTTTACGCTACAGATAATTGTGGCGTTACTTTTTTTTACACTTTCTATTTGTTGATCAACAATGACGTATGTTGATCAATATTGATCTAAATACTCGCATTTAGGATAAATTCATAAAAATCAAATTGTTGGGACTCTTATAAGATGATCTTGTTTTATAGGAGTTCATTATGAAATACATAAGTGGTTATCAAGCGCTTCATCTCAAATCATCGTTAAAAACCTCTGGTCTCATTTCAGATTTTCATTATTTTGGTCATTCAGACCGAATTTCGGTTCGATGGGATGAATTAAATTTACAGGAAAGTGAAAATTCTATTTTTGGAGACTATGGAATAGAGAAGAACCACCATGTGCCGAAGCATGAAGGAGAGTACTTTGTTGCCAATCATTGCAGAGTGCTATTGGATTTTTTAGCTGACTCTAATTCACTCAACAATATCCTAGGTGCCCGTTATTACATAATTGATAACGATGAATATAACGAAGAACTTTTCTCAAAAGTTGTAGAACTAAAGGCATTTCCTCATTGGGAGATGGTCAATAAGTTTATGGGCTTAGAGTACGGATTAGATTGGTTAAATTTTTTGATGCTCAAGGGAATACAGTGGCCAAATTCAGTTTGGGGAAGAGGTTCAGACGGTGAAGGTTTACCCTCTGATTCGTTTAGGGAATATCTCAGGGTGTTGGCTTGTGATTTTGTGCTTTCTATGAATCTATGTGACCTTGAGTTGTATTTATCAAAGATTATTGAAAAAGAGGCTGAATTAACACCGGGAACGTACAAAGACATAAGATATTTTCTGTCGGAATCGGTTTTAGATCATATTGATTATTACTTGTTAACGCAGCCTTTAAACAATAAACGTAAATTGATAAAAGCTCTTACTGGTGTATGCCGACTGGTGGGTTTGATCTACAAAACGCAAGTCACCGATGAAAAGTGGAGAATTTACCTCTAATTCAGTCTCAAATTTATTATTAAGTCTTATGAACTAAGCATGGGATTTGGAATTATTCGTTGTAAAAAAGTTAAAAGACCCAACCTAAACGGTTTGAGAATATTTTGGGATTCTAGTGTTCAGAAAGGGTGTGTACTTCGAGAGTGTGCGAATGTACGTGAAGAAATAATCAAAAGAGTCAGAGAATTTCAGGGGCAGCAGCTAAGGAAAATCAGGGCTGATGCCCCTTATGCTTTACATTATTTAGTTACCTTATCTCAAGAGAGTGCTGAAAAATTAGGAGAGGAACAAATCAAAGCGTATCTAAGCGAATCCTTATCTTTTTTGGATACTCTTCATGGTCAAAACAATATCATCGCAGCCTTCATTTCTGACACAGGTCACGTTATGCACGTACTGGCAGTCCCTGAAAAAGAAGGTAAGCTAAATGCCAAAGCTTTTACGGAATTAAACGCGTTGAGAGTTTTGCAAGAAAGTTTCTTTCGAAATGTCAGTTCGAAATATGGATTGGAACGAGGAGTTAAAGGGCAGAAGCATAAGACTCAGGAAGAAGAAAATTTTGAGCGTTTGAAAGTTAAATCAGAAAAGCTTGAAAAAAGAATAAAGGTTCTTGCAGGCGAAAGTCTTGAACCTCCGGTTATAGAATACCCAGAACCAGGCTTATTAGAAGGAAAAAAGGCATATGCAGAGCGGTGTCTGAAACGTTTATGGGACTATTCTCTTCAAATCATACAAGTTAGCCGTGCTAAAGCTCTTGCATATGATGATATGCAGAAAGAAAAATTCAAGTTAGAACAGGAAATCAGAGAAATAAAAACAAAGCTAATTGAAGAACAGACTAACAATTCATTACTGCGATTGGAGATTAGAGAGCTCGAAAAGCTTTTCAGGAATGCTGACTCAGTATTTTAACTTCTGCCATAGACGTAGGAATTCTTGTTGGTTGATTAAATTAAATCATTATTGTTTGACTTATATCAACAAAGATCGTCTTGGTTGATTTAAGAGCCATTTTGGTGTTTTGGAGCGGTTGAAGCATTCTATTTCACAAAGGTAACTAGTAGATACTTCACTCTTTTTGCAAAAAAACGTGAGTAAATTTTTAGAAAATGTTTTCTAACTAATTGATTTTAAATAATAAAGAATCTGATCGAATTTGCTGTTAGAGAAATAGTAAAAATCGTTTAAAAAGTTTATGACGCTACAAAAGACTATTGTGTTAGAAAAGATCTTGGCGTCAAAAATGCAGTAACAGTACGAAGTGTTAAAAGCGTTAATATCTGTTTCCTCTAGCTTAAATTGGGCATTTTTTAGGCTCTTTATCTGAGACGATTCTACGTATATGATGAAAAGAAAAATCTGACCAACTCTAAAGGAGAAAAAATGACTCAATTGTCGGAATACGCTAAAAGAAGAGCCAGAGCAAAAAATGTTTGGCTACCTGAAGGGTGGACCACAGAGCCACATCTTTTGTCAACGCTTCAGATCATGCACCTGACGAATTTTTCGTATCAATATCTCAGACAGCTAATCAATGCAGGCAAATTTCCTAAACCCAAAAAACTTTCTGCGAGACGTAACGCTTGGAATTCTGTCGAGGTTGCAAATTGGATCGAGGAGGCTCACTCAGATTCGAGCAAACTAATCGAAGAAATGGAGGGGCGCTTATGACAGAGACAAAAGAAACGGTGCAGAACCCTGCGAAAGTTCACTGCACCGATGGGACTCAAACGAAAGCTCCCGAGAGCAGTATATCAGTTGAAGAACGATCTGAAAAAGAAAATTTTGAAAATGAATTAGTTTCGGCTTTGACAGGAAAGCTCCCAGATAAAGGGCTAGTGCGCTTTCTTAAGAAAAATGCTTGGACTGAAAAATTTCAAAAAAGTGAACAAGTCCTTCTTTCTGCCATAAAACAATTTTCGAGAAGATTAAAGCCTAAGACACTCATGAATGAGCCTGAGGATATTGCTCCTAGCTCCGAGGATATTTTCATTTCAGACTTAATAATTTATTTTAAAGGTTACATAAGTGAACACTGCGAATTACCGGAGGAAGATCTTCTGGTTATCAGTTACTGGTGTTTAGCAACATGGTTCTATGAAGACATTGAAAGAGCGCCATATATCCTTTTGCTTTCAAAGATGCCCGGTTCCGGCAAATCCGCTATTTTAAAAACCTGTGCTAATTTATCTTTTAACCCCTATATGGGGGCCGGATCAAGCCCGGCTTCTTTATGGAGATTAACTGATCAGGCTCCAAGAACTATCTTCATAGATGAAGTTGATATGACTAAAGTGGATAGTTCAAAAGAATTGGGACAGTTTTTAAATTCTGGAATTGATCCAGATGGTGTCATTTCTCGTTGTGACCAAAATAGTCCTAACGAAGTTTTGTCTCACCGAACCTTTGCGCTCAAAATGCTATCAGGACTAGATAGCCCAAGCCTCAATCTGGCTAGTGCAACATTAACTCGTTGCATTATCATCTGGACCAGCGAAAGTCGCCAAAGAAAGAAACATGCCCCATCCATTAACAGGGATGAGTATGCTCGTAAACTAAGAAGTTATGGGGCTAAAGTGGCAAGGGAGTATTCTCAACAATATAAAAGTCAGACTGTTGATGTTAACGTTTTAAGTTGGCGAACTTTGGATACTTGGGAGGCAATTTTTATTTTGTCATCCCTTGTAGATCAAGAAAATCAACGTATGGGTAAAACTTCAAATGATTTTGACACTTTGCTAAATTTAGCTCAAAAAAAATCAAGAGAAGCGCCGGATTCGGCCGTTGAATTCAAGATATTGCTTATGACTAAAAATGTTCTGACCCGAGCACTGACCTCATTTCCCGAAACCTATCAGGATAATCGCTACAAAATTTACTCAGGCTATGAATTTGAGGAAAGAGTAAAGATTCCAGATCAACGTAGATCAAGGGCAGATGAACGGAAATATGGAATAAAAGGGCTTTATATCTACGGTTCACCGTCGAATCCAATCGTTAGAGGACCGGAACTAATGGCTGCGCTCATTGATTTAAAGGATAACTCTCCCGTGACTGCGTATAAAGAGAAAGGTATGCCATATGTGGTTTTTGTAAGAATTATTGAAAATTTAGGCTTCAGCGAGGCAGATCAAAGAATTTCTAATGTTCGAGGATACTCACTTTTTAAGATAAACGAAAAAATCCAAGAAAGGTTAAAAGAATCCCTGCCAATGCCAGGGTTAATGTCATAAATTTAATGTCTAATGACACAGACTGTCATCAACGAATTAGCAGAAAATTCGGCTTAAAAGCTAAAAATTCTATTGATGACAGTCTTGCGTGAAATTTTAGGCTTCACTCCATCATGTCAAGTTTGTGAATCTCCAGTGGTGGTAAAGAGCGAACGATTTTCATAGTTTCCAGACTCACCGTAATCACTTTTAGGAATAGTTCCATTGGGTACCGTTCATTGCCTTGTTCGGCTGCGTAGTCGTTAAAGTCGTTGACGATACCGGAAGCTTTGTCGATGCTGACACAAGCTCGCTCAACCACCCAGTCGAGAGCCGACTTCTTATTTACAACGTATTCTTGAGCTTCCAGCGGAACATTCTTCACCGTGATCCAATCGTTATATATCAGGGTGCTTTTATCCTTAGCAGCGTTGCCGGTCTTGCCTTTGATCTTGGCCCACTTCATCTGAGTGACGCGGTAAGACGGCGCTCCTTCCTTGGTGTATTCAATCTTGACTCCGGCGTAAGGCTGGACATTCTCAAAATTCACGTGAAGCTCTGCTAACTTTCGTCCGGCTTCGGCAAATGCGATGAATTGTTCATAGGTGGCTACACGTGGAATACGGGGTAACTCCTTCATGAGATTGTTGGCGTAGCGGGTTCTATAGTCTTCAGAATGCAAAATGCCGTAGATGTAATAGAAGAGGTCATCCTCAGTCAGAGCTTTCCCGGGATAAGCCTCTTGGAAATGAGGCAACGCCTCCTTGGTGAACCCACTTGGCATTTCGTCAGGCTCGCCAAAATCCAAGGCGTCTTTCTTTTCAGTTTGTTCACCTGGTAACCAACGAGGGAAGCATTGTGTATCTCCATTAAAGTGGAGATCAGCAATATGGTTAGTCATTAAGGCAATTTGCCCCGCATCTTTTGAGTTCTGATTGATACAAATTATGAGATTGTCTTTTTTGTCTACCCCAGACGAACAAATTCCTAAGTTTTTGGTTGAGCTCATCGGAAAAATAGACGGCATTTGATATACGCAATTATTCCAAAAACGATCAAAGTACAGAAATTGAGGGTAAAAAGGTCTATACAAACTCTTATAAATTTTGTTTCGACTGGCTGGCTCTGCCTTTTTTCCTTTAGTTACATTCCGTTTTTGAGGGCGATCCCACTTCATCTCTATAGGATTTAAATTCGGTTTGAAATTATCATTCATAACGGCAGCTTGTTCTACTTGCTTATTGTAGAAATTAATAGATTTTTGCATTTGTTCAAAAAGTTGCTCGGGATTAGACGCATATGCCCAAGGATCTCTCGAAGTAAACACACCTAATGAAAAATTCTTGAAGATGGCTTTTTCATTTGTTTTCTTACCGTCCAAACGCATGAAACGAGAGTAGGAATCATCTCGTTGATTAAACCAATCGCCATGATCGTCCGGAACAATGACGTTCATTGGGGTATAGCTGATTGAACGATCCTTCTTGAGGACATCAAGTTTTTCCTCTCGGGTTAAATAGTCATCCACCGTATGGAAATAAATCTTTCCATGTTCTGAGGAGTCAGGATTT
The DNA here is from genome assembly GCF_016901835.1 of Parasutterella secunda. Taxonomy (GTDB): domain Bacteria; phylum Pseudomonadota; class Gammaproteobacteria; order Burkholderiales; family Burkholderiaceae_F; genus Aphodousia; species Aphodousia faecavium. The sequence continues at coordinate 262,288 of NZ_JACJKX010000001.1, forward strand.
TTAACAAGGAAAACGATTGCTACCGGTGCCCGACTACCTTCTCCAAAAACCTTTCCGCCTTCCTTTCTAGAGCGTTCCCCAGATGTCCTTTGGTTTCCTTTTAAGTGGTAGACATAAATGGAATTAAATTCCTCTGTCATGCATTTACGCATGCCGTCTGCACTGCTGGTTTCCAGCCAACCGGCGTTGGTCACAAAGCCGATAATTCCTTTTCTAACGATGCGGTCAGAGGCCCAGCGGTAGGCACGAATGTACGAATCGTAGAGTTTTCCTTTGAGGGTAGAATCGGTACGAGCCACGTAGGTTTCTGTCAGTCGAGCATCGAGTTCGTCGTAATGCTCGTTTTGGTTGTCGTCATTTTGGGATTCCTGACCAACCGAGTACGGTGGATTCCCTACGATGACGCGAATATCTTGGCGGTTTAGTTCCGCCAATCGAGCGTTATTTTCACCAAGCGTTGTACTGAAAATATTACTTTGACGATTGTTGGCGAAGGTGTCCGTCCAAATCATCACTCTGTTCGGGCGGTACACTTCATTCGGACAGAGCTCGTGGAATACGCCTTCAATATTCATTGATGCTACATAATAGGCAAGCGGGACAATTTCATTTGCATGAAGTTCATGGTCAAATTTATATGGAAGCTGCTCTTTTGGAATCAAGCCACTTTGCATCAGACGAGCTATGAATGTGCCAGTACCAGAGAAAGGATCTAATACATGGATACCTTTGTCTCCAACATTGCAATTGAACTCTTTTTTCAACAGGTCAGCAACTGATCGATTAATGAAATCAACTATTTCAATGGGTGTATAAACAATTCCAAGTTTCTCTTGTTGTTTAGGGAAGGCCGCTTTAAAGAATTTTTCAAAAAGTTCTTTGATAAGCAGTTGGCGGTCCGCTGCAGTTTTGATTGTTCTTGTTCGATTACGGACGGATCGATAAAAATCCTCTAGCGATTTGGTGGCCGATTTCATGCTTTCCTTATCCAAGGAATTCATCATGGCAGTCATTGCAGTTGCAATAGGATTTTGTTTAGAGAACTCATAGATGATCTCATCACCGTTTTTGACGGTGAACAGAGCATCTAAAATAGGTTGGGTTACGACATGCTGACCAAGCATTTCAATAACTTCATCATCGGTCAGATTGCCATTTAGTGTTGCTTTGAGTTCTTTCTTAAACGACTCAAATGCAGCTCGTGATTTTGTTTTTGTTGGATCACTGAGCACATCATTGATGTGCTTGATCTGCATTTGACAGATCTTTCCAACATCCTCGGCCCAATCGCCCCATTCACGACGATTCCCAACTCGTTTCACAATACGGGCACGAATTTCTTGTTCAAGAATTTCATCGTGATTGAAGTCAAGTACTCCCTGTTCTGGAAGTGTTTGGGCTTTTTTCCTCGATTTGGGAGAGATTTTTTTAGGATCTTTAGTTTTTGTTTTTCGGTTTATTTTCTTATTGGTGATGCAGACAACTTCAATTTTTGAGCTATCAATGACATTTCGTTGACCGTCAACAATCGCGCCAAACTCTGTATCAATAGACTTCAAAGCATTTAAAACCTGCCATACAACATCGAAATCTGCATTATTGTTGAGCGCTACACTCGGATCTAAACCCGCGGGGGTCACAATCGGAATAATGACATAGCCTCGTTTTTTCCCTGTTTGTGGGGAGACACGCATTACTCTCCCAACAGTTTGTACAACCTCTACTTGTGATTTCCTTGGAGAGAGGAAAAGTACGGCATCCAGCGCCGGTACATCAACGCCTTCAGATAAGCACCGAACATTGAAAAGAATTTTGCAAACGTTATCTTCAGGATCTTCCCTCAGCCAATTAAGTAAAGCATCCTTTTCAGTTGAATTCATTGATCCGTCAATGTGACGCGTTTGACACTTTATCGGATACTGAAGATCATAAGCTTCTCTGCTGAGAGATTTATTGTTCTCGGAAAGTTTCTTGTATTGCTGGTCTTTAAACTCTTCTATAGTGATTTCAAAATTATCGGTAAAACGCTTCGAAGAAGTACGATCTAGATACTTCATGTTAGGTTCAATAATCTGAGCAAAGCCAACTGCACGACGCATAGGTTGTCGGTCGTCTGACATAGAAACCTCGCCCTGTAGGTCAATTTTGGACAAAGCTCGCCAACAACCCACTACCTTAGCAGCATTTTTTACAGAAAGTCCTCCATTTTGTACGAGTTCATAGTCACTCATCGCGCGGCTTTGCAAAATATCTTCTTCCACAGAAAGGACAATCACTTTGTAATCCACAAGACTCCCAAGACCTACAGCTTGTGAAAAGGTAATAGTGTGGAACGTAGGGCCATAAATTTCTTCGTCGTCCATGGAATAGAGTATGACTTCACCTTTTTCCTTTTGCTCCTTTACAACTTCACCATAAATTCGTGGAGTGGCTGTCATATAAAGACGTTTTCGGCCTTTAATGAATTCGTCAGAATGGATCCTTTGGAAGGGGGCGTCGCTTTCATCTTGGTAATGACCGCCAGCCGTACGGTGTGCCTCGTCACAAATAATCAACCCAATTTCGTCCATGCCAAATTTGTGTTGGGCTTCGCTCACAACCTCAATTGATTGGTAGGTCGAGAAAATGACTGTCATACCAGGTTCTGTTCGAGCCCTCTTGATTTCTTCGGCAAGTTTGTCAGCCTTCGTTGTAGCTGGATAACAGAGATCACTAGCTGACGTCAGTTCGTCAATGTTGGCCAGATCCGGTTTCCCTGTCGTAGTGTCAGAACAGACGGCAAAAGCGTGGATTGGTACAGAACACTGGCGTTTCCAATCGGTCAAAGTTTGTGAAAGGAGGGCTAGTGAAGGTACAAGGAACATCACAAAACCATTATTCCCTTCCATCCTTTCGGCGATTTTCATTGAGGTGAAGGTTTTGCCGGTGCCACAGGCCATAATAAGTTTCCCTCGATTATGGTCTTGGAAACCAGTGAGAACATTCTGAATAGCCTCATCCTGGTACTTTCTTGGAGTACGCTTCTTTTGCTGAACAACTTGCCCGGTTTTAAGATAGGTCGCCCAATCAATCTGTGAAGATGCCAATAGAGAACGAGTAATCAGTGTTATTGGTGGGGTGACGCGTTGCATCTCTGCAAGTGCATTTTCAGACCATCTTTCATTTGTTGCGATGATATAACGCTGTACAAAGTGACCACGATTTGATGCTGCTATAAAAGAATCAACTCCACTCTTTGGAACAATTGCATCTTTTTCATAGAACTTGCATTGAATCGCTGCGAAACATTGCGGGTTTTCAGCTAATGTTGCGACTAAATCAATACCAATGTCTTTACCGTTATTACTCAAATCTGGATGAGAGACTGCCCATTCCTTGAATGTTTCAACTTTGGCAAAGAGATCACGATAGGTCTCTTCCTGAGTTAGCCAGTCTTTAATCAAAGTTTCAAAGCGGGTCCCAGCGTCCCTCTGAACATCATTAGAGGCTCGCTTGATATCTTCTAACAACGCTTCAAAGGCAACTTCATTGGTCATAGATGTAGTCATGATTTATCTCACAGCATAAATTGGTGGAATTATCCTTTCAGATATTTGTATAAAGTAGTTCGTCCGATTTTTAAATTCTTGGCAACCTTTGTTTTTGGTACACCAGCAGCAATACGGCGCTTCGCTTCCTCAAGCAGCTCATTATCAACAGGCTTTCTGCCGCGGTACACTCCTCGAGCCTTCGCAAGAGCAATTCCTTGTTGCTGCCGTTCCCGGATGAGAGAACGTTCAAATTCAGCTACCGCTCCCATCATAGCCATCAAAAGCTTACTAATGGCTGAAGTTTCCCCTGAGGGAGATAACTCGATTTTTTCTTTTAAGAAGCGGACTGTCACCCCTTTGTTTTGCAATGTCCGAGTGACATTTAGGAGATCCATAAGACTTCTTGCTAATCGATCCATGGAGCAGATTACTAACACATCACCTTCACGGACATATTCCATCATTGCCGCAAAGCCAGGACGATCAAGATTTTTTCCAGAAACTTTATCTACAAAGAATTTCTCTACGTGCTCATCTTTTAACTGAGCGAGTTGTCTATCGAGGTGTTGATCTACGCTACTAACTCGAGCATAGCCAACAATTGAAGAGTTTGACATGGCGTTCGTTTTTAATTTCGCGTACAAAGTTGTTTAAATATTATATGATCGACTCTATCCGAACACAACAAAAATCTTACTTTAATCGTTCGTATAAAGTGTACCGTCCGAACAGGGTAATGATTTGGACCGATACCTTCGCCAATAATCGACAAAGTGACATCTTTAGTACGACGCTTAGTGAAAATAACGCCAGATTAGCAGAACTAAATAGCCAAGACATTCGGATCATCATCGGGAATCCACCTTATTCTGTAGGTGATGAAAGTCGAGACAGTGATAATCCTAATGATGATTATCCAGAACTTTTTAACCGAATAGAAACAAGCTATACGGCGAAGTCTCTAAAGAGAGGTGGTAAACGGGCTAGCCGTGATAGTTATAAGTTGGCCTTGAGATGGGCCAGTGATCGCTTGGGTAAGAATGGGATTATCGGTTTTGTTACTAACGCAAGTTGGTTAGATTCTGCCAGTGATGACGGTATGCGCAAATGCATGGCAGAGGAATTTAATTCCATTTACGTTTATCACTTAAAAGGGAATCAAAGGACATCAGGTGAACGATCTCGACAAGAAGGTGGAAAAGTTTTTGGAGAAGGTAGCCGCGCTCCAGTAGCAATCGTTTTCCTTGTTAAAAATCCGGAATCTTCTGAGCATGGAAAAATTTATTTCCATGCTGTCGATGACTATCTGACAAGAGAAGAGAAATTAATTACTCTCAAAAAAGATAAATCTATTGTCTGCTGTTCAATGAAACAAATTTTCCCTGACGAAAATAACGATTGGTTTAACTTCAGGGAGAAATCATTTAAGAAATATATTCGTCTTGGACAAGAGAAAACTGAAAAAGGTTTGTTTAAAGATTACTCCGGTGGAGTTGTTACTAATAAGGATAGCTGGGTTTATAACTCTTCCATTCAATCGCTTTCTTTCAATGTGAAAAAAATGATTAACTTCTTTAATCTTGAAGTTAAGCGTTACGCATCTGAAAACGTAAAACTGTCAGATAAAGAGTTGCAATCATGGGTAAGAAAAGATTTGTCAAGTATTAGTTGGGGTGGCAATGCCTGGAAGAGCCCCTTAAAACAAGGCCGAACTCAAATTTTCAACCAGGAGTTGATTCGTACTTCTTTATATCGTCCTTTTTTTAAACAGCACTATTATTCATCAAAGGTGTTTACGCATAGTTTGTACTCACAACCCAAAATTTTCCCGATGAGAGAAACCGAAAATCTAGTTATCTGTTCGTCTGGGGTAGGCTCCAAAGGATTCACATGTTTAATGACAAACTCAATTACAGACTTGAATATGCTGGAGGCAGGAGCACAGTGTTTCCCTCGTTGGTTACCGGGTGAACAAATAGAAAAGAAAAGCGCCTTGGATTTCGATGACATCGATGAAATGCCCAGTGGGATCACCAAGGAGGCATTGCCTCACTTCCAAGCGGCTTATCCAGGGAAAGCCATGACTGAAGATGATCTCTTCTATTACATCTACGGCATCTTACACTCTGAAGACTATAGAACTCGTTACGCCAACAATCTCATGAAAGAATTGCCCCGTATTCCTAGAGTGGCGACGTATGAGCAATTCATGGCTTTTGCAGAAGCCGGACGAAAGTTGGCAGACCTTCACGTGAATTTTGAGAATGTCCCACCATACGCCGGTGTCAAAATCGAATATACCAAAGAGGGAGTACCGTCTTACCGAGTTACAGAGATGAAGTGGGCCAAGATCAAAGGGAAGACCGGTAACGCTGCCAAAGATAAAAGCACCCTGATATATAACGATTGGATCACAGTGAAGAATGTTCCGTTGGAAGCTCAAGAATACGTTGTGAATAGAAAGTCTGCCTTGGATTGGGTAGTTGAACGGGCCTGCGTCAGCATCGACAAAGCTTCGGAAATTGTGAACGACTTTAATGACTACGCAGCCGAACAAGGTAACGAACGTTACCCGCTTGAGCTGTTCCTAAAAGTGATTACCGTCAGTTTAGAAACAATTAAAATAGTTAAGAATTTACCGTCACTGGAGATTCATCCTTTGGATAGAGATTGATGCATGGGATAAATGGTATGACTAAGCATACGAAGATTGAGCTTGACCAAATTGAAATGGTTGATGATCTACGAACTATTTGGCCGGACGAAGCTAGAAATTTCACTCCTTGGCTCAGTGAGTCAGAAAACTTAGAACTACTTGGAGAGGCAATAGGCAGAAATCTACAACTTAGTGAGACAGAATCCTCTGTGGGGGCTTTTTCCGTAGATATTTTGGCTACAACTGAGGATGATGATGGGGTCAAGACGGTCATCATTGAAAATCAGTTAACAGAAACAAATCATGACCATCTTGGGAAACTCATAACCTACGCAGCTGGTAAGAAAGCACAACTTATAGTTTGGATTGTTGAGGAAGCTCGCAATGAACATCAGCAGGCTATCCAATGGCTCAATGAACATACTGATGAGGACATGGGTTTCTACCTTGTGCAAATTAAGGTTTTACGTATTGGTCAATCTCGTCCAGCGGTAAAGTTCGAGTTAATCGAAAAGCCAAATGAATGGGAAAGAAAAATGCGGTCGAATAAAAACTTAACGGAAACAAAAGTACTGCAATTACGATATTGGGACGCATTTGTTGAGTATTTGCAAAATCAAGAAGAATTTAAAAAATATTTCCGTATTCCTGAGACAAAACCACAACATTGGTTAACCCTACGGGCGGGATCAGCTTCTTTTGCTGTAGGTTGCCTGGTAAATACTCAGCGTAAAGTTATAGGAACAGAGTTAACTGTTTGGAATAGAGATTTTTATGATTACCTATCTTCTCATAAGCAAGACTTTGAACGAGAAATCGGTCATGAATTAATTTGGCATGGGGAAGGGAAGCATACTCTGAGAATCTATGTTGAAACCCCAGGAAATATCAAAGGGACAGAAAAAGGATGGAATGAGTTTTTCAGTTGGTATTGTGAAATGGCTCCAAAGTTTTTAGTAGTGGCTCGAAAGTATCTTGTGAGCTTTAATCGAAAGAGATGATTTTGGAGTAAACCTATTTCGGAAGTGCTCGAAAAATGAATATTTCTGTAGAATTACACAAGGTTTTACACAAGTTTTAAGTTTTGTTTGCTGAGCCCGATTTTGTGGGAGTTACTTTTAGCTGACTCGCCACCAGAATTCAAAAAAGCCCAGGTGCTAAAACATCTGGGCTTTGTCTTATCCGTCGATGGGTTGAATTGCCTCAAACCTCGTAATTGCAGGCTTCCCAGCACAATCGCCCCATCCCAACCACCCGATAAAACGCGCCAAAATTGCGTGTTCAGATCGAGCCCAATCGCACACGAATTTTTGCCTTTTTTCGCCCAAAGGGTGACCAGTTGCACATCCCGAGGGTGACCAAGCACCACGCGCGAAGCCTTGGCACCAGGGCGATTCCGTGGTATTGAGTGTCCAGATGGTGACCAAAACAACGATCAAGGGGTGACCAAAAGGTGACCAAGGCGCGCATTTCGACATTAGATGACGGCGTTTACGCCGTGGGTGGAGTGGTCGGTTTGCGCATCAGAAAACGCAACGGCACGACCCGATACCTGATGCGTTGGAGTCGTCACGGGGTTCGACATGATTAGTACTTTCCTCGTGACATTTCCCTTACAGAAGCACGAAGACTCGGTGCAGAGTGTCGGTATCAGTTGGATCGTGGCGAAGATCCGAGAGTAGAACATAAACGTTGGGAAGTCGAAACAATCGAAAAACTCCACAAGCTTGAAACTCAAAAATCGGTATACCTCAAAGCCTTCCGTAATGTGGCGGTTGAGTGGTTTGGGTATCAGTGCTCAATCAACGCCTGGGCTAACAATATGATGGTTTTCCCGATTTGAATACTCAACTGTCAAGATTACTGTCCAACTGTAAAGTTAACTGTCTAACTATCAAGGTGAACTGTAAAGTTACTGTATAACATTTACAGCTAAAACTTTATCGCGTGTGTAATTGCGTTGGTAAGCCCGAGTTTTAATTGGTTCAGAGCGGTTTAACAAACGTTGAAAAAACGTTATCTACGAGGTTTTGAAGTGTTTAGAAAGGTTGATTACAAACATTGATAACGGGGGAGGCCTTAAAAATGAGGGCTTTAGAGAGAGGAAGGCGTCAGATCATTTTTTATTAGTATACTGTATATTAGTTAACTAAAAATTGTATAAGTTAGACAGTTACTGTCTAAAATTGACAGTTCTTAGACAGTTGATTGTTGGTTTTGACAGTAACTCAAAAAGAGGCAACTCATGATTGTTAATCAAGAAGTAATTGATGCGATTCGTTTAATGAGACGTATTGGTACCGACACTCAAAGGTGGGAGGTCAAGAAATCAGTTCAGGAGTTGCCGAAAAATCTTCCAGAAACTATTTCCGCCTTTTCCAATATGCACGGTGGGATGATCATTTTAGGACTTGAAGAGAACAATAAATTCCGATCAGCAGTTGGATTTGATGCAGATAAGATTTATAAACAGTTGCAAACAATAGGAGATCGTTTTACCCCGGTTGTTCGAATGGAAATTGAAAAAGTTCCTTTCGAGGGGCAAACGATAGTCGTTGCACGTGTCAATGAATTGCCGAAAGATCGAAAACCATGTTTTATCACGGCTCGAGGATGTTATGAAGGATCTTTTATTCGTTCGGGCGGTGGGGATCGTCATTTAACGTCCTACGAAGTTGATCGATTATTGGAAGAACGGCATCAGCCTCAGCATGACATTGAGCCGGTTGAACAGGCAAGTCTGAATGATTTGGACCAAGATTCACTGAAAGCAATTGTTAAAAGAGCTAAAGAACTTTTTCCGAGAGTGTTCGGTAAGCTCGATGATGAAGTCATTTTGATTCAGTTGGGAGTATGCACTCGAGTTGAAGGGCAACTTCATCCGACCTTGGCAGGATTGTTAGCAACAGGGGTATTCCCCCAACAGTATTTCCCCCGGTTGGAGGTTGTTTTTACGGTCTATGCAGGAACGACTAAAGAAGGCAATTTAAAGACTGGGGAAAGATATGTAGACTCAAAGGAAATAGTCGGTTCCATTCCCAATATGCTGATGGAAACGCTATCGTTGCTTCAGCAAAGAATGAATACAGGGGCAGTGATTCAAGGTGGTCTGAGAAAAGATATTCCAGATTATCCCCTGATTGCGGTCAGAGAGGCGGTTGCCAATGCTTTGCAGCATCGAGATTACTCTCAAGGCGGCCGAGGCTCACAGGTTCAAGTTAATTTGTATTCAGACCGTTTGGAAATTATTAATCCCGGAGGTTTATATGGCTCGACAACGGTGGAATCCTTAGGCAAGGAAGGGATATCTTCTACCAGGAATGAATTTTTATCCAGACTCCTGACGTATACACCTTATGATGATGGGTATGTTGTTGAAAACAAAGGTACGGGATTTATGACCATTGAGTCTTCTTTGGCCTCAGCATTAATGCCTCCTCCAAAGGTTCTAAATTCTCTTACGTATTTCAAGTTGACCTTTGAAAAACGAAGAAAAACTGCTGAAGAAATCTCTGATCGATCTTGGAAGAATTTAGAGAGCGCGATTCTCTCTGAGCTTGAGAAACTCGGCAGTGTATCAACTAAAGAATTGATGACTATGTCAGGATATTCAAGACAGACAATCATCAATCATGTCAATAGGATGGTTCAAACCGGTTTACTTGAACCAATTGAACCCAGAAATAGTCCTAAGCAACGTTATCGACTGGTTAGAAAATAGTCCAAGAAGGTTGGGTAAACAGTGGACAGTTAACTGTCAAGATCAGACAGTGACTGTCCAATATTTATGGTTGGTGGTTAGTTGCAATTCTGTATCCGGCTTCTTGAACTAAAAATGTGTCTTGATCAATACTCGTGCCTTGTGTTGTCAGCATATCTCCGACAATTGCACTGTTAATGCCCGCATAAAGAGCAAGACGTGTAGTTTTTTCAGATAAGCGTCGTCTGCCGCCGGCAAATCTCAAATAAGCTTTAGGGTTGGCAAAACGAAATAGAGCAATGTTTCTTAAAATTTCCTCTTCCGAAATCCGCTCTATATGTTCAAGAGGTGTGCCGGGAATCGGCTCCAAAATATTAATCGGTATGGAAGGGACGTCTAAAGTTCTCAAGGTCAGTGCAAGCTCAGCCCTGGCTTTTCTGTCTTCTCCCATACCGATAATCCCGCCGGAACAAATTTCCAATCCTGCCCGACGGGCAGCCAAAAGACTTTTAACCTTGTCTTCGAAGTGATGAGAGGAACAAACCGAAGGAAAGTAGCTCGGTGCGGCCTCAAGGTTGCAATGGCAGCGGCAAACTCCTGCTCGGGCTAACAGCAAAAACTCTTCGTAAGTTAAAAGTCCGGCAGAAATACAGATTTCAACCGAAGTGTTTTGTTTTAATTTTTTTACGATTTCTGCTGTTTCCCGTACTTCTCTGGGCGAGAGTTTGCGACCGCTTGTCACCAACGAAAATCGGGTAACACCGGAAGCTTCTGCAGCTTTGGCGCACTTGATAATTTTCTCGGCATCGAGCAACGGATAGACTTCGCACTTCGTATTAAAGTGCCGGGACTGAGCGCACCAGCGGCAGTTTTCCGAGCATTTGCCGCTTTTTGCATTAACGATGGCACAAAAATTGAAAATGGGATTGGCAAGCGCCACCGTTACCTCGTGAGAAGCCTCTATTAATTCATCTAAAGGAGCCTGAGCGGCTTCGAGTAAATCATTAAGGGTGACAGGTTCATTGTTAAGGGCACGACTCTTGATTGAATTTAATATTTTTGTTGATGAGGACATAGCGGTAACTGAAGCAAATCGATAATTTCCCATCTTATCAGAAGCAAGAAAAACGCCCCTGAATTCGAAAACCCAGGGGCAAATCTCATGTCGTTAAATACGAGTTTTTTCGTTTGTTATTTCTTTTCACCGGGGACGATGAAAATCGGCATTCTGCAGGTCGAAACCATGGCACGGGTTGAACTGCCGAATACAAGCTGACCGATGCGGCCTTTACCATGAGAGCCCATCACAACCATGTTGAGGTTTTCACCTGCGTAGTGAGTCAGCGTAGTTTGCAGTGAACCGCGAAGTTCAACCGCTTTAGCTTCTAGACCGGCGGCTTTTAACTGTGCCAAGGGCGACTCGATGGCAGCCAGGTATTCTTCTTTTTCATACTTAGGCAGAAGCTTATCGAGCTCTTTGATGCCCTTATCGAGTAATTCCAGAGGAACGGTCTCTTCATCGGCGTGAACGTAAATCACTTCAAAGGAGGCGTTCTTGCCGAAAAGCTCTTTGTTTTCAACAACAAATTTTGTGCAAAGATCGCCGAACCCGGAGCCGTCAACAGCAATGCCGATGGTGAGATTTTCATCGCGCGGCGTGTAGTGTTCACGGCAAACCAAAACCGGGCAAGAGGCTTGGGCAATAGCTCCCAAAGAGACCGAGCCCAAATAGAGGTTCTTCAGAGCACTTAAACCACGAGCACCCATCACGATCAGATCAGCACCGATTTCACGGGCATAATCGGCAATGACTTTTGCGGGATGACCGATTTTGCTGGTTTTGATGACATTTTCAGGCAAAGTGGCAATGTCTTCTGCCATGTCGTCAAACACTTTCTTGATTTTGTCGTCGTAGTACCAGGTCTGAACGTCAAAGTCGCCTTCTTCGGTCGGATGTTCAATATAAGTTTTTTGAACATAGAGCAACTCAATCTGAGGCTTTTGAGTTTCGAGCCAAGTCTTTCTGCTCGTCACAAATCGAATCGCTTCGCGACAGTCTGCACCACCGTCAATAGGAATTAATACACGCATAAAACACTCCCTTTTGTCGTCAATAAACCCTTATAACTCAATAACTTATAAATATTATTGAGTAATCTTTCTTACAATTTCAGTGTACGCCTATCTAGTAAAAACGATTAAGGGTTTTTACCAATCTTTGACAAAAGGCAAAAAAATCCCGGACGGGATTTAATCCCCTCCGGGAGGCATTCAATATCGGAAAAAAGTTTGATTATTCGACGTTCGGAACAACCAAAATCGGCAGATTAGTGGCAGCGATCATTGCGCGCGTGGAACTGCCGAATACAAGTGAGCGAAGAGCGCCCTTACCGTGAGTTCCCATTACCATAACGTCGAGGTGCTCATCGGCATACTTCGGAAGTACATCTTCAGGATTGCCGATTAACTTGACGGCTTTGACCGGAACGCCTGCGATATCGAATTTTTCAACAGGGATCTTCACAGAAGCGTCAAATTCCAGCCCTTGAATTTCTTCCCACGTCATCTGCGGCGGAATCGGTCCTTCATTGACGAAATCCGGAGCGTAGGGCGGATCATCGGGCACGACGTTGATGATTTCAAAGGTGGCGTCCTTGCCGAAAAATTCACGATGGGCAATTAAGTAATCGGCGCACTTGGGACCGAACGGGGAATCGTCAACCGACAAACCGATGTGAAGGCCTGAGGGTTTGACTTCCGTCGTTTGACGGAAGACGAGGACCGGGCACTTGGAGGAGGCAATGGTCGATAACGATACCGAACCCAGGTAGAGGTTTTGCATAGCGCTTAAGCCTCTTGCGCCCATCACGATCAAATCTGCCTTTTGCTCATTGGCATACTCAGGGATGATGTGCGCAGGATGACCCGTGAGTGAAGTCTTTTTAACCGGGATAGTGAAGGCTTCAATTTCGGGGGCAAGAGTGGCCCAGAGCTTTTGAGCGTTCACTTCATAGAAAAACTTCAGATTGATTTCACCGCGCTCGCTTGAAGAATCAATGACCGGTTTTTGAACATAAACCAATTCCACTTCGGGTTTGTCTTGTTGCAACCACTCTTTTTTCGAGGCAATAAAACGAATCGCTTCACGGCAATCTTTGCCGCCGTCAACAGGAATGATCACACGCATAAATCAGATCTCCATGTTATGTTTGATAATCGAGAGAGAATGCAAAAAATTCTTAAAATTCAACATGTTGTGAAGACGGAACTTTTGCCTCTTTTCTTACTTCCAGTGTACTCTCATATCGAGCTGTCCGAGCAATTTTTTTGCCTTCCTCTTTGATCGGAAAAAGGGAAGGAAATTAAGGAAAAAGCCTTGAAAATCAGGCTGAAAAGCGAAATTGTTCGGACTATAATTAAAACTTTCTTTGACTTATGACAAGCGAATGATTATGCAAGATTTGTCCCAGATCATCGCCCAAGCTCAGAGCGCTTTTGCCGAGGCTCAGACGCCCGCCGCTCTGGAAGACGCGAAGGCTAAATTTTTAGGAAAAACCGGTTCCATTACGGTTTTGATGAAAGGTCTCTCCAAACTCACGCCCCAAGAAAAGCGTGAAATGGGACAAGCCTTAGGCGGTGCCAAGCGTGCCATCGAGCAAGCGCTTGAAGCCCGCCGTGAAGAGTTGGCCAACGAAAAATTGGCAGCCCGCCTGGCTGCTGAAGCGCTTGATGTGACGTTGCCCGGTCGGAAGTACCCGCAAGGCGGTGTTCACCCGGTGGTGATGACGCAGATGCGCATTGAGGAAATTTTCCGCTCCATCGGTTTTGATGTAGCTGACGGCCCCGAAATTGAAACGGACTGGTACTCGTTTACCGCTTTGAATAATCCTCCCAACCACCCGGCTCGTTCCATGCAGGATACGTTCTACGTGGATATGAAGGACGAAACGGGCAAGCTTTTGCCCCTGCGCCCGCACACTTCTCCCATGCAGGTTCGTTATGCCCGTACGCACACGCCTCCTATCAAGGTGCTCGCTCCGGGTCGAACCTATCGTGTAGACAGTGACGCCACTCACTCGCCGATGTTCCACCAGGTCGAAGGCTTGTGGATTGACACCGACGTGAGCTTTTCTGACTTAAAGGGCGTTTATACGGATTTCTTGCGTCAATTCTTTGAAACCGATGAACTGAAGGTTCGTTTCCGTCCGAGCTACTTCCCGTTTACCGAACCCTCTGTCGAAGTCGACATGATGTTTACGAGCGGGCCGAAGAAAGGTCGCTGGTTGGAAATTTCCGGTGCCGGCGAAGTGCACCCCAATGTGGTTCGCAATTACGGCCTTGATCCCGAACGCTATATCGGATTTGCTTTCGGTTCTGGCCTGGAGCGCTTGACGATGCTGCGTTACGGTATTGACGATCTGCGTCTTTTCTTTGAAGGCGACTTGCGCTTTTTGAAGCAATTTAATCGTTAATGGCTCAACAATTTTTAAAGAGAAAACAAGATGTTATTTTCCGAAAGCTGGTTACGTTCCTACATTAATCCGGATCTGACGACGGAAGAGTTGTGTGAAGCCATGACGATGGCGGGGCTTGAAGTCGAAGAGGTCAGTTCTGTGGCCCCGGCCTTCAGCGGCGTGGTGGTTGCTCGAGTCCTCTCGGTCAGAGATCATGAAAATTCCGATCACCTGCATATCTGTCAAGTGGATGTGGGCGAGGGCGGCGAGCCCTTACAGATTGTCTGCGGCGCTCCCAATGTGCGCGAGGGCATTTTGGTGCCGTGCGCCAAGATCGGTGCAGTGTTACCGGGTAACTTCACAATCAAAAAGGCAAAGATGCGCGGAGAAATCTCCATGGGCATGCTTTGCTCGGCTCGCGAATTGGGTATTACCGAAGATCACACCGGTCTTTGGATTTTGCCCGATAACTTGACAGTGGGTGAAGATATCCGCACGGCCTGCCACTTGGACGATAAAAAGATTGAAATCAAGCTCACCCCGAATCGTGGCGATGCTTTGTCCTTAATCGGTGTGGCGCGCGATCTGCATGCCATTACCGGTGCGGCGTTGACGTTGCCTGAAATGCCTGAAGTGCCCGCCAATTCCGATACAAAGATCGACATTAAGATTGAAGCACCGGATTTGTGCGGCCGCTACACGACGAGACGCATTGATAACCTCAATATCCATGCTCCGACACCGCAATGGATGAAGGATCGTTTGGAACGTAGCGGTCAAAGAAGTATTTCTGCACTCGTGGATATTTCCAATTACGTGATGTTGGAAACGGGTATTCCGACGCACTTTAGTGATGCCAAGAAGATTGCGGGCGGCTGCTACACAGTCCGTTGGGGTAAAGAAGGAGAAAAGATTGAACTCTTAAATGGTCAGACCGTGGACGTGGACCCGGGGTTCGGTGTCATTTGTGATGCGAACGGTCCCAAGGTGCTCGCAGGCATCATGGGCGGCGAAGATACGAAGGTCACCGATGAGACGACCTGCATTTCGATTGAGTCGGCTTTCTGGCATCAAAAAGCCATTCAGGGCCGCTGCCGCCGTCTGAATTTCTCGACCGATGCGGCCTATCGCTATGAACGCGGTGTGGATTTCGGCCAAACCGAACGGGTTTTGCAGTACATCACGCGTTTGGTCACGGAAATTTGTGGCACGGACACCACGGCTATCGGTCCGGTGATTGATGCGGTAACAGTGTTGCCTGAACGCCATGAAGTCACCATGCGTGCCGATCGTGCCCGCAAGGTCATCGGCATGGATATTGACACCGCCACTATGGCTGAGTGCTTTAAGCGTCTTGGCTTTGAATTCACGCTTGCCGATGAAGTCTTCCATGTCAAAGCGCCGACTTACCGTTTTGATATTGAAATCGAAGAAGATTTGATTGAAGAAGTGGCCCGTTTGGTGGGCTATGAAAAGTTGCCCGATGTGCCGCCCAAGGCCCGTGCTTATATGCACACGCGCCCTGAAGGCATGCGAAGCGTGCACAGCCTTCGTATGAAGTTGGCTGATTTGGGTTATCAGGAACTCATTAACTTCAGCTTCGTTCCCCGTGAATGGGAAAAGGATTTTGCCGGTAACGACCATCCGATCGAATTACTCAATCCGATTGCGAGCCAACTGTCCGTGATGCGTACGCAGATGATCGGCGGCTTGGTGGATATCCTGAAATACAACCTCAACCGTAAGGTCACGAGCGCGAAGCTTTTCGAAGTGGGCCGTATTTTCCGCCGTGATGATTCGGTTCAAACAACTGAGCATTCCGTCAAGGGTGTTGATCAACCGGTCCGTATCGCAGGTCTTCTTTACGGCGACGCGATGGGTGAACAATGGGCAGTGCCCGCTCGTTTAGTGGACTTCTTTGACGGTAAGGGTGATGTGGAACGCTTGCTCGCACCGTTAAATGCGACGTTTGTGGCTAAGACCTTCCCGGCTTTACATCCGGGTCGCAGCGCTGCCATCCTGTTGAATGGTAAGGAAATCGGCTTTGTAGGCGAGTTGCACCCCAAACTTCAACAAACGTACGGTTTGCCTCACGCGCCCATCGTGTTTGAAGTGGATGTGGCTTCGATTCTTCCGAAGAGCGTGCCGTGGCATACGCCTGTGAGTAAGTTCCAACCCGTGATGCGTGACGTCAGTGTTGTGGTGCCGCACGGGGTCACGTTTGAAGCGTTGCAGCTGGCTGTTACGAAGGCCGCTCAGACCGACAAGCGTTTGACCGGTTTTGTCTCCCTTGATCTCTTTGACCTTTATCACAAGAAGGCCGAAGACGGGAAACCTGCCGAAACCAGTATGGCCTTCCGCCTGACGGTTCAGCCTGAAGATGAAAACTATTCGGGCGAAGAGGCCGAAGGGGCTCTGCAGGCAGTTGTCGACGCTTTGGCTTCGCAAGGCGCCGTGCTGCGTCAGTAAGTCTTGAGTTTAAAACTCAGAATTCGGGGCCTTTTTGGTAACAAAGAGGCCCCGATCAGTTTAAAAAGTAAAAAAATAGCTGAAAAATCAAAGGAAAATCATTTCTTTGGTACAATGCTCGCATTGTAAAAAATCACGACTAAAGAGAGAGTGAGATGGAAACAAAAACCATGACAAAAGCGGATTTGGTGGAGATGCTTTTTAACCGTATGGGCATGAATAAGCGTGATGCCAAAGTGATGGTGGATGCTTTTTTCGATGAAATCCGTGAAGCGTTGGAAAAAGGTCGCACGGTGAAATTGTCCGGTTTCGGCAATTTCCAATTGCGTGACAAAGCTCAACGTCCCGGTCGTAATCCTAAAACCGGTGAAGAGATCGCGATTACGGCCCGCCGTGTGGTGACTTTCCATGCCAGTCAGAAGTTGAAGGAAGCGGTCGCTAAGACCCACCCCTCTTTGCGCGAAACCAACACTAACCTTTAATGCTTCGGGAGGACCATTATGGCTTCTGAAGAACCGGTACGCATGCTCGAGGGCGAGTCAAAGGACTTCGAGCTCACCGAATTGGATGCTCCGGAAGAAGAACTTCTGGGGCGCTACCTTCCGATTGGGGACGTGGCAAAGTCCATCGGTGTGAATCCTTCCGTGCTTCGCTTCTGGGAGCAGGAATTCCCGCAGCTGCGGCCCACAAAGCGTGGCAATCGCCGTTACTACTGCTCGGAAGACGTGGCGCTCATTCGCACCATTCAGCACCTGCTTTATGAAGAGCACTACACCATCCTGGGTGCCCGCAATAAGATCCATGAATTGCAGGTCCAAAATAAGGTCAAAGGAATTTTGGATGAAAAGGCGAGTGCGCCTTTGCAGATGAAGCCTAAGGAACCTGTGTTGGATCTGGCGGCTACACTTGCTGAACTTAAAGCCATCCGCAATATTTTGAATTCGCCCGCGCTGGAGGAGTCCTTGCGCCGGGAGCAGCAGGCCAAGGAGAAAGCCGAACGTGACGCGGTAGAAAATTTCGCCTTGGTATCGGAAGATTTAAACGAGCTCCTGGCGAAAGAAGCCGAGGAAGAGGCATTGGCTGCACAGGCAGCTGATGAAGAAGAGGTGCAGGAAGAAGTCACGGCGCCTCATTCCTACGACTTGGGAGCGATCGGTGTGGATAGCGACAATTTCCTGCAGCCCAGTCCTAAGATCGGGGATTTGCCGATTTCTACATCAGAGAAAAAAGAAGAACCGGTTAAGGAAGAAAAGCCCAAGGTGGATACTTCCCACTTGGTGGTGCCGCCCTTGCCCGGTGAACGACACGGCTTTACGATCGGTATGAAAGTCCCGAAAAATCAAGATCAATCGTTCATTTACGGTTCGTCTGTTGTGTGGAAGAAAAAATAGAGGCAGGGATCACAAATTGTTTGCCAAATGGGATGGGATTGTGTAATATTCCCATCCTTACGTCGGGGCGTAGCGCAGCCTGGTAGCGCACTTGCATGGGGTGCAAGGGGTCGCGAGTTCGAATCCCGCCGCCCCGACCATTAAATTCTGAATGAGAGACCGCATTGACGGTCTCTTTTCGTTATAGTTTCCTTCCTATATCCTCAGAATACTTTGTACATTAATCCTGAACTTTTCATCAACTAGATGATATTTTTAGGCAGATCCACTCCAGCGCCCAATATCAATTCACGGTTGGTCTTGGAGATTTCATCCCAATAGCGCTTGACTGTGCCATCCAATCGCCAAAGTTTGATTCCACTCAATATATCCAGATACTTCGGCGTACTATCTGACGGCAGTTTTTTGTCACTGAGACGTTTTTTGAGCATCAAAAGTAAGCTCAGAGCCAAGTAGGTAACAAACACCTTTCCTTCCAGGGCTTTCTCTTCACACTTCATTCTTCGCCCGGAGCATCGATCTTTGTAGTTACAGAAAGCTTTTTCCACCGTATCCCGATTTCGATAAATTAATAAAGCCGCCGCTGCGTCCTTAACCGTGTTGCTCATCAGCACAATCAAACCGGCTGTTTCTCTAAACTGAGCCCACTGCATCTCATCGAGCTCCCAATGCCCCAATGAGTCTTTTTTATAAAAGCGCCTAAAAAGGGGATCGTCCGGCGCCTGTCCACTCTCTATCGCTTTTTGCTTCAATCGAGTCAGAGATTGCAGAGTATTTTCAATATCGTCCGTTTCCTTTTGCTTGCTGAAATACACGTGGATATAAACTGTCTGATCGCTGCGGCCGCTCGTTCGAGTATTGATGACCCACGGCATCGCTTCGGTATAGCAGAAGGCTTGAATTTCTTCTCGGTAGGCTCTGGGGTGGCATAACCTCAATGCGGGCAACGCTCGTTTCATCGTTGCTTGTATAAAGCACGAGTTGCGTTTGGCTCCAATGACAAAACCGATATCCTGTTTAAGCATGGAGGTTAAATTGTTCAGCGAGAAAAAACCTCTGTCGAGTATTAACTGAATGGGATTTAAATCCAATTGAGTTAAGTCCAAAAAAAGATTCCTCAATAAGCTACAGTCATTCAAAGAACCGTCTAAAACCTTGTAGAAAACCGGTTCTCCGCTAATCTCATCGAGCAACAAGGCAATGTTAAATTGTGGCAGTGAATCCTCTTCCTTGTTTTTAGCGTATTTAACCTTACGGATAGTCTTAGAAAAGGAGGAAATTGAAGTGGTGTCAAAAGCCCAGTAACCGCCGTCGACCAAAGTTTGGCTGTGAGCTGCGCGACGTTTGAGATAGGAGAAGCGTTGTTCATCACTGATGGATTGGAACAGCCTGGTAATGGCTGTTGGATTAAGAGTTTGCTCTGTGGGCAAATAGGTGCGTTGAGCAAAACTCTCGAAACTGCAGACAGAAGAATGAGGCTGCAGGATTAAGAACATGGCCAAGGACAACA
>NZ_JACJKX010000002.1 GCF_016901835.1 Parasutterella secunda
GCTTCGTGAGCAACGGATTGCGTATTTTAACCCGCGTTTTCCCTTTGTCAAGCCCTTTTTCAATTATTTCTTCTGACGCCTCTTTCCCCTTTTTCCAACTCTTTGATTATTTTGTCTTTCCTATACAACAGTTTGGGGGCTTGCGCCCCCGCTTGATTTGACTGCGTTTCAATCTACCGATTGAATAGCTTACCTAAACCCTCTATCAAACGTTTTTGACCTTCTTTAAGTTTCGGGTTTTCAGTAACGGCCTTTTCTATTGCATTATGCAGTTGGTCCTTGATGACTGCCTCAAGATTGATCCCGTAAGTCGGCGCCTGAATCGTTCCTCCTAACTTAATGGGAACCGTCACACGTCGCCCATCTACACTGGTGGCCAATTTAGCGCTGACTTCACCATACAAACTACTGTCGATCATGCCGACTTGAACCTGACCATTAACTTCCGCAACACTGGCTCTACCCTGAATAGATCGTGCATTCAATATACCGTTACCGACCGTTGCTGTTGCGCTCAACACACTAAAACGGGTTTGATCTTCGGGATGCATCACCAAACCGGTCACTTTCTTTTGCTTAACAGCCGTTGCAACTTTTTCTAAAGATAACCCTTTCAGTACCGCATCATTGATCGACAATGACATATTACCGTTCGCACTCTTTAACAAGGCCGTTTTTTCCAACCCCAGACCGTTCAATTTCACCGTAGCGTTAGCTTTACCCGCAAAATCAACTTGGCTGCCAAGCCCCTTGAGAAGCTCCTGCATACTCAAGCCTTTGACATTCATGTTGACAGACCATTTCTCTGAAGCATTGACCTGGGCACTACCCGTAATAGCGCCCGAACACGTACTCGCTTTTACGTTACCCAACGTTAATACTCCCTTTGAAAGAGTAATCGTTGTATCAACTCCGGACACATTCAAACCTTGATAACGAACGGAATTGACCTGTATACCGAAGCGACCGTTGGCTTTATTGAGTACATCCAAGCTTTGAGAAGGTGCTGCATAAGCATCACTAATCAGTTGCAATGAATTTAAAGCAGTCTTCTTGCTCGGCGCCGCCTCAGAAGCGATCCACTTATCTACGACAAATGTCTCCAATGCAAAATTACCGTTTATTGTCGGAACTGTGAATCCGCTTACCTGCACATTTGCTTGCCATGGTGATTTATCAAGCGTTCCCTTTAAATTCAAGTTTGCTTTTTCTCCGGGTTGAACGGATACCGTTCCCTCAAACGGAACCGACAAAGTAGACTGCGCTAATACAGTTTGCACTTCCCCTTTGAGCGCTTGACTCTGCAAAGTGAGGTTTTTGAGTTCTCCCTTAAAACTACCGGTTAAATTCGCTTTAAGACCTTTATTGTCCGTTGCATCCAACTTCAAACCATCAATGCCCCATGACTGCATCCCTTGGGTTTGTGCGGCTGCCACTTGAGCTTTGACACTCATACCTGCTACGTTAGCAGTCAGATCCAAAACCTTGGCTGAGACATCCTGATTGACGTATTGCAATTGATCAGCTTTCAGTTCAGCAGAGGTCGTTTCACCATTTTGTTGAATTGAAACCGCCAAAGAAGGTTTAGCCAGGCTGACTGATATCGTCCGCACATCATAGGTAATCGTTGAATCCAGTGAGAGCTGTCCGCTCAGTCTCTGAGTTTTTTCTGAAAAATTTGTGCTGAATTTAAGCGGTGTCGTTCCGCTTAAACCTACTTTTCCAGTCGACAGATTTAAAGAATCTACAGCATAGATCTTCTTATCCTGAAGTCCATAAACCGTCAGACCTGCATTTTTAATCTCGACGCTCGCAACTTCCAGATTTTTGATAAAGGAAGAGCCGGAGTTATCGGCTTTCGTTTCAACAGAGCTACCTGCAGCAGTTTGCGCCTTAGGAGACTGTTGAGCTTTTTGCAAAATACGTGCTGCGTTAATCTGTCCCTTCAATCCATCAATTACGACATCATCAAACTGCACATCACCCTTTAAGAGCGGCATCACCGCTACACCGATTTGGGCACCTTGGAGGGTAAACTGAGGTTTATCACTTCCCTCAAAGGAAAGTGATGTAGCCGGCAACACAATCTGTACTTTCGGGAAGAAATTTGTTTTCAAATCCCCTTGAAATACCAAGGTTCGATTGAATCGAGTCGTCACTTCCTTTTTGAGCTGTTCGGCGATGGTTGCGCTATCCAAAAAATACGTCACGGCTGCCCAAAGGGCACCAAACGCGATAACAACAACCGCTACGATGGCAATTGCTACCTTACGGAACATGGCACACCTCACTACAAAGTTTATCTTCATAGCTCAGTGTAGTACATTGAGTCTGCTTGGTCAGAGTAACTTGTTGTAAAGTGTTAAAAAAAAAGCTGCCGAAGCAGCTTTTTTCTTACCTGAACTCCGTGTTACCTACTCCCTATTTGAGTTGATTTGACTCAAATAGGGTTTACTTTCCTACTTTTTCTCTTTGATTTTTAAAGAAAAAATTTCTTGATAGACCGTCTTTTGTGTTAAAATACTCCCTATCTTATACATGGGGATTATTTACTATGGCTGATCCGGTCAATTGGAACTTCACCGCTGAAACAAACGCCCAAGGGCGCACTTACATCAAGGCCTACAAAATGGCTTGGGACAAAGTCGCTAAAAAGCCCAAACGTGCCCTGCGCCGTCACGTCGGTCGACTTTTGCCAGATGACCGTATCGCCATGTCTGAAAAATTCCTCGCCGATCACCCCCAGTACCGCGGACAAGACTGGTATTGGGGAGCTTCTAAACGGCCCGTCACGTTAGCTGAGTACAAAAACGATTTCCCGACTCCTCCCGGCACTGCAGTTGACCCTGAAGACGCCGACATACTCAACAACATCAGTGTTGGTCTCACTTGGGCGGCCTACCAAGTCGCTTACAACAGCGGCATTCTTAAGCACCTTAAAGAAGTCTTCGGTGATGACACCGGTGAGCAGCTGCTCTATTTAGCTCTGTATAAGCTTGCCGGAGGCACATCTATGATGACTTATGACTTCTGGCGGCAACAGGTTTGGTTGCCTAAGAATATTCGCTTGAGCGGACAGAAGATTTCGGAAATTTTGCAGTCCGTCACAAAGACTCAAATCAATGACTACTTCCAGTTAAGGCACCTCCGTCAAGGTGAAGTCTGGGAGAAAATCTTTGAAAAACAACCCGAGCTTAAAGGAAAGAAAATCAAATACGCTTTGGACAGTACCTCTATCTCTTCGTATTCAGATAATCCCATGGCCCAAATCGGTCATGCCAAGCAAAACGAGGGGCTTAAACAAATTAATCTGACAGTGGTTTGTGACCAACGAAGCGGAGAAATCGTTTTTGCCTATCTCTATGACGGATCGGTCAATGACGTCGTTTCTTTGCAAGACGTTTTATGGGCGATGAAAGAAGCCAACTTCGATCTCAACAACAATATTTTGGTTACCGACCGTGGCTACAACAGTCTCATCAATGTACAGAAAATGATCAATATTGATCTGTCCTTTGTTCAGGGAGTCAAGCGACAGGAAGATGTAATCAAGAGAGCCTTTAAAAAGCATCGAGCGTCTTTGATGAATGGCGCTTTTTACAACGGTCACTTGAGAGCCTCAGCCTTCACCTATAAGGAAGAATGGGAACAAGGACAAATAAAGTGTCCTGTCTACGTTCATTTATACCGGCTTGATGAGCGCTATGAGCAGCAACGAGCTTTGATTTGGGAAAACGTAGCTGAAATGATTGAACTCAAGCAACGGCAACAAAGAGTGCCATCAGATCAGTGGGACAACTACGGACGTTATTTGGTGGAAAGAAACAATGATGACGGTTCAACGAGTTGGATGATTGATACGGCAAAGATGGATCAAGCGGCAGAAAGAGCCACGCAGTTTGTTCTGCGATCCAACTGCATCGGCAATCCCTTTGAGGCATTGGAAATCTACCATCAACGAGGGATTGTAGAACAGGATTTCAATCAGATGAAGAACTGGGTCGATGGTGATCGGCTGCGGGTAGGTGCTAAAGCTGTGCAAGGCAAGATGCTGGTGACAGTATTGGCCACAACCTTACGAATGATGATGCTGTTTACGGCAAAATCAGTTGTAGAGAAAAAGCCCGGATACCGAATCCCGAATGATTCGATTGATTATTTGCTGAAGTCTCTGGAATTGGTGAAAGCGGAGAAAAGGAAAAACGCCAACGCTTGGGTGAGAACTACAATTCCAGCCAAACGTCGGCGTTGTTTTGAGCTTCTTGAGCTGCCTGAACCGCCTAGAACCTTACTCGTGGGGAGCAGGTAAGGCGGAGTTCAGGTTCTTACCTATTTCAAGGACGCAACGAAGCGACGGAACCGGTTTGGGTTTTACGCCACTTGGCTACAGCATCAACGCAATCCGGTACCAACACCGGTCCGTTATAGATAAAGCCTGTAAACAATTGAACCAGCTTGGCTCCGGCTTGCATCTTTTCAACAGCATCTTCGCCTGTCATCACACCGCCGCTGGCAATGATCGGCATCGTCTCCTTAAGGTGACGATACAAAAGATCAACCACTTCAGTAGAACGAGCACGCAGAGGTTTACCGG
Organism: Parasutterella secunda; assembly: GCF_016901835.1. Taxonomy (GTDB): domain Bacteria; phylum Pseudomonadota; class Gammaproteobacteria; order Burkholderiales; family Burkholderiaceae_F; genus Aphodousia; species Aphodousia faecavium. The sequence goes on from NZ_JACJKX010000002.1 coordinate 4,595, forward strand.
ACAAACCGCCTGTTTCTTCACAGTGCGGCATACCGGGAATCGCATCACGAGAAATCGTTGTATTGGTCGCAATAATGGCGTCAATTCCAAAACTGACCAACTGGTCGGAAATTCTCAAAATATCATCGTTTTCCAAATCCGGTGCGACCTTCAAAGCGATCGGCACATATTTGCCCTGGTTTTCATCAACCAAACGCTTGCGCTCATCTGTAATAGCGGTCAAAAGCTTATTTAATTCGCTATCGGCTTGCAGACTTCTTAAATTCTTTGTGTTAGGAGAGGAAATATTAATGGCGATGTAATCGGCATGGTTATAGACCTTACGCAAGCAAATCAGATAATCGTCCACTGCTCGCTCAATCGGTGTCACGGCATTCTTACCGATATTGATGCCGAGAATGCCACCACGACTTCTGAACGCAGCCGCACTGCGAAGGTGTTCAAGCACTTCGTCAACGCCGTGGTTGTTAAATCCCATGCGATTGATCACGCCTTCGGCGGGAATCACACGGAACAAACGCGGTTTAGGATTGCCCGGTTGGGCTTTGGGAGTAATCGTTCCGACTTCGACGTGGCCGAAGCCCAAACCACCGAAAGCACTGACGCGTTCGCCATTTTTGTCCATGCCGGCGGCTAATCCCACAACATTCGGAAAACGCAATCCCATCACTTCAATCGGATCCTCAACCGGATCTCTTGTCACCAGTTTTGTCACCCCCAAATTTACGGCCCAATCCAAGTTGGCCATAATCACAGAGTGGGCGGTTTCCGGATCCATGGAGAAAAGAATTTTGCGAGCGATGGAATAAAGCATTTTGTCTCTCTTTTATCGAAAAATCATTCAATTTTGCCCTGAAACAGGCTTGATCATCGAGTCAATAATTGTACCCGATTGCTCCGTAATACGCTTTTGCCATATTGCAGGGAATTCAATCATCCAATCGATACTGATGCAACATGAAGCTTCCTTGATGTCTGTCCTCAAAGAAGTGCTCTAAAGTTGTTCTGACGGTTGTAAAACTGATTTTATCCCATGGGATTTCATTTTCGGCAAATAGTTTTTGCTCTATCGTTTCTGGCCCCGGATTGGTAGGTAGTTGCGTAATTTCAGCCAAGAAAAAGAAGTGAATCTGACTGGCGTACGGAACATCAATCACGGTAAAAAGCTGCCCGCCTTTGGCCTCTGTTCCCGTTTCTTCACGAGTTTCCCTCAGTGCCCCTTCCAGAAGGGTTTCATGAGCTTCCATGAAACCGGCCGGCAGTGTCCATTTTCCTTTTTGCGGCTCAATGGCTCGCTTGCATAGCAAAACGCGATCCCCGCACACCGGCACCGTACCGACCACCGGAATCGGGTTGACGTAGTGAATGTAGCCGCATGCCTCACATAGTTCTCGAACCCGTACGTCATCCTGCGGACGCTTGGTGACCATCGGGTGACCGCACATCGGACAAAATTTAAACAACGGTGCTTCGATAACCTTCATAGGCTCTACCTTTCTCGAGGATAGGGACGCCATTCACCTCCCTTTTGGCGAATGTAGTCGTTCCCGCGATAGGTTAGCACGACAGACTGTCCGTTTTCAGAAACGGGATTGGTTTCAGGAAGATCGCGCACCAACTCTTCAAGCGGCACACTGCCTCCGTCAGCACCGAAGTAATTGAGACTGAGGACTCGGCCGATAAGCGTACTCATGGCAAGGTAACTGGTCGGACCTGTGACATGAATCGGTTCGGCAGGCATATTTTTAATGCCGAAAAACTTCACCATCAAAGGCACTTCCGTAATACGCATACTCGGAATATCACGCAAGCGCGGAGCCTGAATTCGATCACCGCGAACAGCTGCTCCGTGTTCAGGCACCACAATAAGCATCACTTTACGACCAGAGCGTTCCAACTCATGCATAAAGGTCTGCAAATCGTTTAAGAAACGAATAGCACGAGGTTTAAATTCTTCCCAACGGCTATGTCGCGGCAAACGGTTACCATCGTGTAACGCAATGAAGTTAAAGAGCGTGACATGCCGCTTTGTTTCCTTATCTCGCGAGGTCTTTCTTTGCCAATCGCGAAGCACGGCTAAATCATCGGCGATTTCTTCATCGTCAAAAGCCATATAGCGCACTGGGTATTTTGCGGTACTTTCGAGCGGCGCCATCAGACCGGCTTTATCTCGAAGAGTCTGCAAGTAATTGTCGTACTGTCCTCGGTGATCGAGATAAAGATGTTGACGATAGCCCAATTGATCGAGCCGATTCATGATTTCGCACTCGGGGCGTCTGCCGTCGTAGAGCGAATCATGATTGACCTGACCACACACGGCATTTAACAGTCTGAGCGTTGCCGGGCCGGAATAAGACGTAGCAGAATTGAAATGATCAAACCGAATATTAAATTCAGACAAGACCGGATGATTCATTAAATCCGACGCCAACAAATCGTCATTGGATAATGAACAAATGTTCATCAAAATGATTTCAAAAGGCGTGTCATTAGCCGAAAGTCCCTGAGGAAATTCTGCACGACGTCCTTTTTCATAATCAAGAAATGCGGTGTACCACTTATCGATGGTTTCTGAAGTAATTGCAGAAGGATCGGCGTTGGTTTCCTGCTGAGGTTGAGAGGGCTTGTTTTGTGCGACAACTTCAACATTTTGTTCAACAGCGGGCTTTGTTGTCCACGCCACATAATAGGGTTGTAAAACCAAACAAATAAAATAACCCAACGTAAAAACAGTTAACCGAACCCAATTTTTAATCAGCAGGTACGCCAAGACAATAACGATGCCCCAGATAACCATCTTGACGTTGACAAAATCAACAATGAGCTGCGCCACATACATGGCAGAAAATCCTGCGATGTTCTGGGCGTTGCTGATAATACTGTCGGGACCGGGAAGCCAACTTTCAGAATAGAGCAAAGCGACAGCGGCGATTAAAGCTACAACTGTTCTGGCAATGCATAAAAAGCGGTTTTTCAACGGCAACAGAATAAAAAGCAGCAGTAATCCGTTGTACAGAAAATTAAGCGTCAGATACTCATAGTGAGCAAGCGCAAACTTCGCGATGAAGTATACGTTCCACAGTCCTAAGCCCGTAAAGGAAAGAATATTGAAATTCCCTTTCGTGTCCTCTTGCATTGCTTATCCGTTCTCAATGTTGTTTTTGTTGATTGGGGAAATAAACCCGCCCCTTTTCATCAAATGCAAAATAGCCTTCATCAAATCCCATACCGAAGAGAGTCAGGACATTACGATAATAGTTTTCCTTCTCGATCGGCGCACTCGACAAAACAGTACGAATCAAATCCGCAGACTTATCGGCTCCTAAAAGCTCAAGCAGACAAGCTCCGAATCCATCCCAAGCCGGTTGATTGATTTTAAGCGTGTTGACATCAATCTTTTCGGGGGGCATATTCAATCGACGTGTGATCTCAATCATAGGTTCAAAGTGAGCCTTAAGTTCTCGATACACGGGATCTTTAGGAGACATCATCCCAGCCCATAAATAAACTCGAATAGAGTTATAGCTGCCAATTGTGTTATCAATGTTATCAACCGGTACTAATTCACCACGACTGGAAAAGGTTGCCCAATCAGGAGAGATGCCTGCCGGTGCACTACGAATGAGAACTCGGGCGCTGCCCTCAAACACATCCAACCAATATTCGTCTTCTAAGGCAAAGCGTTGTAAAAGAAAAAGGGGATAATAGCTCGGATTGAGTTTGTATTCTCCATCATGCTCAAAACCAATACGGCCGGGAAGAAGCACCTTACCCAAGTTATCAATTTCACGAACCTGAGTTTTTAACAACTCCAGCATCGCATGAGCTTTTTCGATGTAGTCAGGCCTATCCCAGAGTCGGCCGGCTTCCAACAAGCAGTAAGCAATCCACATATCTGAGTCCACTGCATTATTGGTATCCAGAATCGTCCAGTCGTTACCGTCCCTACCCCAAAGCCAGGCAGCAAAATTTTTAGTTATGTCACCACCGGAGAGGTTATTTTCCGTCCAAGCCAGCAACTCCTCAAAAGTCTCCCGGTCGTTATCCACGAGAGCAAAAAACATTGCATAAGATTGGCCTTCTGAAGTCGTCACCGCACGGGCATCGCTGTAGTCAATCACTCGTCCGTTTTCAATCCCAACTGCTTTGAAAGCATCCCACATGGGCCAAGCTGCCCAAGTCGGCGAACTCATTCCCATGGCCAACACCAAGGCTAAAATCAACTTTCTCATTTTGCACGTCCTCTCACCCACAGGCGCATGAAGTAGAAAATGCCTGTACCGACCAAGACGGCACAAATCAAAGCACATAAAACCAAAAGTAACGGGTAATTACTCATGGTTTCCCAAATCTTGTGATACCAAGGAAGATCTCCGATGCTATAAGTGTCTCCGACTTTAAAGTCGACAATTGACTGCTCATTAATAATGGCAACGGCTCCGGCCACGGTCTTCATGGATGAGGGGCTCTTGAGCTGTTCGTTCAATAAGTAGCTGCCCGACTGTCCCTCACTTAAGAGAGCCACAACCGTACGATCGGAATCAAACGGAGATTGAAGCGATACGATTGCCCCGACTCCTCCGTCAGGGCTAAAGAGCACTTCTTCAGGTTGCAAGATTTCCTCACCTTTCAGACTATTGGCAATAGCATTTTGCAACTCTTCAGCGTTCTCCTTTTTAAAGTCAGGCAATGTAATCGGCATTTCACCGATAAACAAAATATCCTTCCCATCCAAGGCGGCTTCACTGGCTTGATCAACCACAGTCAATTTTGTGGCCACGGCTCCGGTAACCGAAGCAATACGGGCCATGGTATTTAATAGTGTGGTCACCTTTTCTGCCGAAGCTTCTTTGGAAATCACCGCGGCCGTTCGGGATAAATCAGCATAAACCGAGTAAGGATATGCACTCTGCGTAAACAGCGTCAAATTCGGCATCTCGGCATAATGGAAAAGACCGTTCAGCGTCATGGTGGAAGCCGGATCAATTTCCATCTGATGAGGCAGCAGCACCACAGACTTGCAATTATCGGGCGACCCCTCAGAGAGCTCGCGACGATACACGACCTCAAAACTCAGATCATTTTGTGCTGCCAGAGCCAATGCTTCAGAAGGACTCGTTGCCAAGGGACCGTTGAAAGACGGCAGACGCATCTCACGAATTCCACTGCTGGACTGAGACGATAAGTTGACCGAATCAATCAGGTAATTGTTGATCCGCATACGAAGTTGAGCCTGATCGCCCCCTTCGGGTTTGGTATAACGGTACTTAAGATTCACATCCAGGCCACCCGTTCCCACCATGTATAGGTCAGGTGCAATACTCATCGGCATATGAACGGGAGGCGGTGCATAGCCACGAGACGTTAACTGCCCCGGGTACTGCATAATGCGGGAAAAGGCAATGGTCTCATCAATCGGCACCCAATTTGGGGCGTCGTATGCCTGACGTTCAGGGGATTCTTTAAAATCCTGAATCCGCAGTTTGTCACCGATTAAAACAAGATCTTCCGAAGCCAAAGCTTTAGCCGCCAGCACTAAGTCCGCTTCATCTCGGCCTGCAATCACAAGCATTTTGTCACTTCTGCTTTCAGGCGCATCCATCATGAAAATCTGCGGACCTTCTACCATCGGTAAATCGTTAAGGAAGGCCGGCCGACTGGAGTTGGTTGCAAAGACAAAGAAATGCCCGTTTGTCGGCACCCGGTTGAAATAAACCGGGAAATCCGCTCCCCGCCACTGAGTATGTTTACCAACCAAAGAAGATAAAATGGCCGCCGCTTTTTTCGTTTCGCTATCCGGAGTTTTTGCAAAAACAAAAGGAATAACCGTCGGATTATTTGTAAAGGTGTCAATAAATGGAGCCGGCCAACGGGCCAGATCGTTGGCAATTTTCACCTTTTGCTTAACAAGTGATAAGTAGCTCTTGGCATCGACATTAAGCCATAAAGTTTCACTGGAGGGGCGTTCGCAAATATTTTGATAATGACCGACAAACTCCAACGTAATCTGATTGACGGACTTGATTTGTTTGGGATCCAAAGACACTGACGTACGATAGAGTTTGCCCAATGCATCAGCAGTGACAGGTACCGACTGTTGAAGTTGTCCGTTTAAAAACACATTGATTTGAGAGCGAATAGGAATCAAGGCTGGCGACGCAGTAAAAGCCAACTCAAGAGTTGCCTGCGAAACCAATTCGTCTGCGCGTACACCGAAATCAAGATATTGAATGTTGCTGATACCCGTTAAACGAATGGCTGTGGCTTGTCCACCCGGGACCAAACGAATCAACGGTGTCTGTTGTGTAAAAGAACCGGTGACATCGGTACGCCAGACAGGAGCAACTGTAGAGGCATCATGAGGAGTCTGTTGAGCATAGGATGAAACCGTCGCCGCCAACAGCAACGCAGAAGTCATCAACGCCTTAGAAAATTTTGATAATTTCACTTTTGGGCTCTCTTTCTATATCTTATTCGTCCGAGTTTAGCGCACGAGCCGTCCGTCTCGGCATAAACGATAGGCACCAAGCCAATCCTTTGGGAACAATTTGTAACTTTCCGGGCAGGAACTCAATCATTGAACGGTAACCGTACCAAGCCAATTGTCCGAGTTTGAGGAAACCCTTCAACATACGGTCATCCACTTTAACCTTTTCCGGCACCCACATTCCTTCACGGGCAAACGTACAACGATTAAAGGCTTTTTCAGTCTCATAATCTTCAAAATTCAAACTCAATTCCAAAGCGCCGGACGTGTCACTGGACAAAACTTTGCTCTTAAAGCAGTAATACTTTTCTTTATACGTCATCAAAAGACGAATCTCGTCACCGCAAGTCCAGGTCTTTTGGCTATTAAGAACCTGAAGTCGAACTTCAGTTTGTGAATACTGAACCATTCGAGCCTTGTAATTGGCATCCTCTGCATCACAAATATTTACATCAATTTTGCAATGAATCCGTGGGAATTGATGAGTTTGAACCTCTTCTACCGCCACAGCCATGGAGGCACCGAGAATCATCAAGTTGTAGGCAATCCATCCCATATTAATGACCAAGGTAAGGTATTCGGGATTAGGATCAAAAAATGCTTTATAAAAACCGATGAACAACCCGATCAGATTCAAAGCAATCAATACCAAATAGGGTTTGCTGACCGGCCAATCCAAATACTTTTCACCGATCGTACCGCCTTTGGCCGTTACATTAAATTTACCTTTGTGGGGGAAAATCAGCGCCACGGTCGTAGGCAGCAGAATGTACCAGGATAAAACCGTCTCATAGACTCCACTTAAGAACGGGTAGCGATAACCTCTTTGCAAAATCTGGTTAGTCAACGCTGAGTGAATCATGTGCGGCAACACGTAGGCAAAAATGGCTGCGGCCGTTGCATAGATCACATAAACATTGGCAAACATATAAGGCAGAGGCGCAACCAGGAAAATCAGACGCGGTAAGCCATGGAAAAAATGGAACATGGCATTAAAGAAACACAGCCGCTGGGGAAGCGTCAGTCCTTTCCCGAGGAATGGATTATCGAGGCGGAAAATCTGAATCATGCCACGCGCCCAACGGATACGCTGCCCGATGTGTGCAGCCAAAGTCTCAGTGGACAGACCGGATGCCAAGGGTAAATCAATAAAAGCCGACGACCAACCTTTACGGTTAAGTTTCAGGGACGTGTGAGCATCTTCGGTTACCGTCTCAACGGCAATTCCTCCTACCTCCATCAAAGCCTTTCTTCTCATGACAGCGCTCGAGCCGCAGAACATGGTGGCATTCCACGTGTCATTACCCTTTTGAATGAAATCATGAAACAGGGAATTTTCAATCGGTATCGTACGATCCAAATGAAGATTCTTCTCAAAAGGATCAGGAGAGTAGAAATGATGCGGCGTTTGGACCAAGGCAATCTTGGGATCCTTAATCAGCCAGCCCATGGTTTTGATGAGAAAATCAGAAGACGGGACATGGTCGCAGTCGAAAATTGTGACGAATTCTCCGTTTGTCACCGTCATCGCATGGTTGATATTACCTGCCTTGGCATGATTGTGCTCGACACGCTTGATATAGCCGGCACCGACATCGGCTGCAAACTTTTCAAAAAGCGGACGACTCCCATCATCCAAGATGTAGACATGAAGCTTTTCCTCTGGCCACTGCAGATTCAGGGCCGCAAATACGGTGGGCTTTACCACATCAAGCGACTCGTTGTATGTCGGAATAAAAATATCGACATGAGGCCAAAGGTTTTTGTCTTCAGGCATCGGGTAGGGTTTACGATCCAAGACCCAGCAAACCTGGAAATAACCCAAAACCATAACGACAAAAGCATAGAGTTCTGCAGCCAACAGTAAGCCGCTTAAAACAATTCCCAAGGCGGAGTCGGTATTTAACGTTGACGTACAACGCCACCACAAATAACGTCCCGAGACAACCATGGAGATGACAAAAAGAAGCATCAAAGTTAAACGTGCTTTGATTTTTCTTAATGCAAGTGCAGACAGAAGCATCACGGAAAGGAAAACGACTTGTCCCTGAATATTAAAGGGCTGCGTAATACACAGGATAGCTAATGCTGCCGCCAAGCCTCCCAACACGCTGATGACAACAAGCTTGACCGGGCGCGACAGCTCCTCCCCTTTTTTGTCAATGGTATCCAAACTCTTGTGATTCCCATCCAGAATAAGAGCGCCGTGATAGCCAATCCAATTACCCAGTTTTGTCAAAATGATGCCGATTTTATTGGCTGTCCAAATAATCGCACTCCACAGCCAGCTGCCGTGGCCGGTTGTTTTAAAACATAAAAGGAAAATTGTTTGAACAAGCCAACGCACACAATCGCCGGCTTTAGGAGCATCCGGGTTAATCTGAGGATAGAGCGACCTGAATAATGAGCGATAAGCAACACATGGCTTGGACTCTAAAGGAACAAACAGCCATGCCAACGCAAGCCAAGTCAAATTCACCGCCACGCTGAATTTGCTTGATCCATTTTGTCGCCAAAGATGAGCTTTCTCAGAGAAATAATTCAAAATTGTTGCCAATGGCATCTTTTAACGGTACTTTCTGCGTAAATAAAGGCGGAAAGAGTACGAAGGTTAAAACGTTATTCGTTGTAATTGGTGGGTGACGAATTATAAACAAGTCAAAAAATAAAGCCTTAACAAATTGTTAGCTCAAGAACAACGGCTTGAAATAGGCAAAAATTTTCTCAAAAAGAGCGCGTAAATTGAGGCTATTGTGCCTACTATTAAAGAAAAATCATGGGGAAATTTTATGAAGCGTCGATCTGCATTCATATTATCAGGAGTCGGTATTGCTGTAGCCGCCTGCTTCGGCGGCACGTATGGTTTCCTTAAATCTGCACGATTCGGGGCGATTCCCGCTTCAACTGCTGCCTTTAAAACTTGCCCACATTTCTATGACGGAGTCTTTCACAACACTTTACCGACTCCGGTACTAACGGATAACTCTTCTTTCATCGGAGCATTTGCAAAATCCTTTTTGACTGAGAAAATTGATCCCGAACCGACAAGGGATTTACCGACAGTTAAGATCGATTTAGAGACTTTAAACCGTCAGATCGATACCGTAATATGGTTGGGGCATTCTTCATTCTTTATTCAACTGTCTGGGAAAAGAATCCTGATTGATCCGGTTTTAAGTGATCATGCCGCCCCGGTTTCTTTCAGCACACGAGCTTTTAAAGGGACCAATATTTATCACCCATCAGAATTCCCAACAGTGGATTTACTGATCGTTTCTCATGATCATTGGGATCACTTAGATTATCCGACAATAAACTCATTAAGGCACAAGATAAAAGAAATTGTCTGCCCGTTAGGAACAGATGCACACTTTTTACGTTGGGGCTTTCAACCCGAACACCTACATCCTTTGGATTGGAATCAAAGCTATATCGTTTCTGAAAATTTGACGGTGACAGCTTTGGAAGCCAGACACTATTCCGGCAGGAGTCTAGATCAAAACAAAAGTTTTTGGGCTTCATTCCTTCTGCAACGCCCTGACTACAAAATCTTTTTCAGTGGTGATTCCGGGTTTGGTCCTCATTTCAAAGAAATAGGGAATCGTTACGGAGCCGTTGATCTGGCGCTTCTCGATAGCGGACAATATAACGAGCGTTGGCGTTACATTCACATGAATCCCGATGAAGCTCTGCAGGCTGCAAAAGATTTAAGAGCTCAGAACTTCATCCCTGCCCATATCGGAAAATTTTGCATCTCTATGCACCCGTGGTACGAGCCCTTTGATCGTCTGAAAATCGGTGCTTTAAAAAATGGCGTCCGGCTCATTACCCCTAAAATCGGCCAACCCTTAGAACTGACAAAACAAATACCCCTTCAACCGGTTTGGTGGGAAGAAAACAAAAATTTGAGCCAAAAACAACACCCCTGAAACAACATGCGGGAAATCTTAAGAAGAAACTTGACAATAGATTCATCAAAAGGATATAATTCAGTCCTTCGTTAGGTGATCGCGGGGTGGAGCAGTCTGGTAGCTCGTCGGGCTCATAACCCGAAGGTCGTAGGTTCAAATCCTGCCCCCGCAACCAGTTGAATGTCTCAGCAGTCGAAAGACTTCTGAGATTTTTTATTTCATATTCAAGCAGTCGCAAATATCTCTGTGTTGTCCTTCTTATGATGACTGAGATGCTAAGCCTCAGATCATGCAGCACAAGCCCCCATAGAAATGGCCATCGTAGCAGCAACAGCTGCAGCAGCTACAGTCTTTGTCATTTTTATATCCTTCCAAAAATATTACTTCCGAGATTGCAAAACCGTCTTTAACGCCTGATCAGCTAAATTCGCCTCTTCAGTGCCGACTTTTTCACGCAACACCTTCACGAATTCTTTCAATTCGTCCGGAGTCAATCCGACATTCAGACAAACATTGAGATGAGAACGTAATTGCACAGGAGCCGGCAATGAGGCTAGGCAGAAACGGTTGCAATTTCTCGCGCTTGATGATCGAGTACATCACTGGCAAAAATATCGCCGAACAAATGCTCTTTCAGATAGGTATCAATTTCAGGAGAAAAGTCATAAACGGGACTTGCTGCCGGACGTCCGATCAGCTCAGTCTGAACTTTTGTTCCCAATTCACGAATATTGGTTCCTTCGGGCAAAGGGGTAGGACCACGACCGACCTTATCGTTAATTCCGGAGGCTTTTCTTTCTTTTAATAAATTGACAAAAACACCCAAACCGGTCAAGCTCCGCGGGAAAGCGGTATAGGCATACATTTGCACTAAAACTTCTTTAATTTCATTAACGGTCATCCCATTGTTGAGCCCTTCTACCAGAGCTTTTTTCAAGGCTTGTTCATTGCCTTGAGCCGTATAGGCAGCAATGGGGACGATGCTGATTTCTCGTGTATCCGGTGCGGCATTAGAAACCGCAGGAATACTCAATGCCATAACAGCAGAAAGAACAGCGGCAGCAGCTTTTTTCTTCATGACGAACTCCTTAATGAGACAATCGCTCAAGTGCTAACTCCTTGAGCTTTAAGCATTTTTATTGCATGAAGTTGTCAGATTGTGCTATTGCTGATTTTTAAAGTATTTTTGCCAAATACTTTGTTTTAGGAAGAAAAGAATAGGTTATGTTGTTTTTCCTCTAACGGACTGGCTCAATTATTTGCTTATTCAAACGGAGAGAAAATTCTCTGAATTTTTCATTGGCATGAAAGCACAAAAGGTGCCCGACTGAGCGACAGCGGACACCTTTTTGGTACTAAGAGTAGAACGACTAAGAAGCTAAGGCTTCAAGACGTTTAATGGCCATATTGGCAACCACACTGACGGCAACGGGTAAGACTTCATCATTGAAGTCAAAGTTCGGGTTATGCAAACTCACTGCATGGTCTTCATCTTTAATACCCACGCGAATGATGCAACCCGGTACACGCTGCAGATATTCGCTGAAGTCTTCAGAACTCATAAAGGGATCAATCACCTTCACGTGATCTTCACCCAACAGTTCACCTGTCACCTTCAAAGCTGCTTCGGTTTGAGCAGGGGTATTGATGACAGAGCCGCACTCGTGAACATATTCGACTTCAGCTTCACAGCCGTTGGCTTTAGCAATGGCAGGCACCATTGTCTTCACGGTTTCTTCAACGAACGCTCGCGTTTCAGGCAAGAAGGTACGAATTGTGCCGCTTAATGTGCATTGAGCCGGAACGATGTTGACCGCTTCAAAGCGACCGGCATTAATTGAACAAATGGACAGAACAGCCGTATCGATCGGGTTGATCTTACGGGAAACGATTGTTTGCAAAGCGGTAACAATCTGAGCGGCTACCGGAATCGGGTCTACACCCAAATGAGGACGTCCGCCGTGCGTGCCGAACCCCTTAACCGTCACATAGACGCTGTCAGAGGCAGCCTGCAAGGGACCGGGCTTAAAGCCGATGGTTCCCTTGGGAAGCATCGGTTCGGTATGACCGCCGTAAATTTCTTCAATGCCATACTTTTCCAAAAGACCGGCTTTGACCAGTGTTTGTGCGCCACGACTGATTTCTTCAGCCGGTTGGAAAATCAAAACAACCTTACCCGGGAAATCGCGATGAGCGGCCAAATAACGAGCTGTTCCCAATAACCACGTCGTATGACCGTCATGACCGCAGGTATGGGCCAAGCCTTCATTTTGGCTGGCATATTCTTTACCACAATGATCATTCATCGGCAGGCAGTCCATATCGGCACGAATACCGATCGTATGACCCGGGCGGGTCCCTTCGATGACGGCGATAACCGCCCCTTTGACAAATTCGGTATTGATATCGGTTACACCCCATTTACGGAGATTTTCGCAAATAACTCCCACCGTCCGATCGGTGTCAAAACCACGTTCGGGATGGCTGTGCAAATCATGACGGATTGCGGTTAATTCATCGGCCCAGTCGGCAACGCCGGGCAACAATCGATCGGCTAATAAAACTGCCATTTTTCTCTCCTAAATAGAGTACGTGTCTGTCACGAATAAAAAGTTATGCCTTTATGAAAAAGCCCGAGTACGTACCTTTTCAAAGACTATCGCTCACTTTAGCACTCATGGAGGTATTTTCTCCACTAAATTCACACACAAAGCAGAGAATTCCTCTTTCGCCGTATAATTCCGCAAATTTTATTTCTCAATAAGATAGCGTAAATTGTCGCTATTCTTCATTGAGTTACCGGATAAAAAAAAATTCCAACTATTGATAAGGAGACGGTCAACAGCCTTTGCCTGAAAAGCGAGGTTTCTGGACCGATATTTTATGAAAGCACTCAAAGAACGCATCCTAAAGGATGGTAAATGCCTCGATGGCGGTATTCTGAAAGTGGACAATTTCATTAACCATCAGATGGATCCCATTTTGATGAAATCCATGGCCGTGGAATTTGTCCGTCGCTTTGCAAGTACCGACATCAATAAAATTCTGACGATTGAGGCCAGCGGTATCGCTCCGGCCATTCTGGTCGGCTATCTTTTAGAGTTGCCCGTTGTGTTTGCCAAAAAGAAAGTGCCGAGCACCATGGACAACATGCTTTCCACCAAGGTGTTCTCCTTTACTAAAAATCGCACCTATGACGTCTGCGTGAGCAAAGACTATCTGCGTCCCGGTGACAAAGTTCTTTTCATCGATGATTTCCTTGCCAACGGCAACGCTGCCAAAGGCATTCTGGATTTGGTCGAGCAGGCCGGCGCAGAACTCGTCGGTATGGGCTTTTTGATTGAAAAAGGCTTCCAAGCCGGCGGAAATGAGTTGCGCAAAATGGGCATTCACGTTGAATCCCTCGCCATTATTGACAGTCTGGATAACAACAAAATCACGCTTCGCTAAAGGATAAAAAGTGGCCGAATTAAATTTCGAAGAACATTCCTACAACGCTAAGTCCTCCGAGTTGATTTACGGTCTTGAGGATCGTCCCCCTTTAAGGGAAACTCTTTTTGCCGCATTGCAGCACATGCTGGCCATTTTCGTGGCCATCGTCACCCCTCCCCTTATCATTGCGGGGGCGTTGCAATTGGACCTTGAAACAACTGGCTACCTTGTGTCCATGTCTCTTATGGTTTCCGGTATCGCCACGTTTATTCAGTGCCGAACCGTGGGCCCCATCGGTTGCGGTCTGCTTTGCATTCAGGGAACCAGCTTTTCATTTATCGGACCGATCATTTCGGCCGGGATGACAGGAGGGCTGTCCTGCATTTTCGGGGCAACGATTGTTGCCTCCACGGTGGAAATGTTTGTGAGCCGCATTCTTAAGTACACCCGGCGTGTGATTACACCTTTGGTCTCCGGCATTGTGGTGACCTTGATCGGCATGAGCCTTATTAAAGTGGGCATTATCGCTTGCGGAGGCGGCTACGGAGCCAAGGCTGCGGGCACCTTCGGAAGCTTCCAACACTTGGGCATTGCAGCTCTTGTTCTGTTTTCTATTATTTTCTTTAACCGCAGCTCCAACCGTTACCTTCGTATGAGTTCCATCGTCATCGGCTTGGCGATCGGCTACGCAGTCTCCTGGTTCTGCGGTATGGTGGATTTTTCTGCCGTTAAAAGTTACGGCGGTTTCAATATCCCCATTCCCTTTAAGTACGGCATTTCTTTTGACTGGGGTGCCATTATCGGCTTAGGTCTTGTTTACCTCATTACAGCTATTGAAGCTTACGGTGATGTAACCGCCAACTCGATGATTTCAGGACAACCCTTCCGCGGTGACCGTTTCATGAAGCGTGCTCAAGGCGGCATCCTAGCCGACGGATTCAATTCTATGTTGGCCGGCGTGCTCAATTCTTTCCCGAATTCAATTTTTGCCCAAAATAACGGCATGATTCAATTAACCGGTGTGGCAAGTCGTTATGTCGGTTACTTTATCGCGGGCTTTTTGGTTCTGCTCGGCCTCTTCCCTGCCATCGGTCTCGTATTTTCCTTGATGCCTGATCCGGTGTTGGGTGGTGCCACTCTTTTGATGTTCGGTACAGTCGCTGCTGCCGGTATGCGTATCATTGCCAGCCAGCGTATTGACCGTAAAGCCATTTTAGTAATTGCGTTGAGTTTCTCCTTCGGCTTAAGTGTTGAATTGGTTCCGGAAATTCTTTCGCAATTCCCCGAAACCCTGAAAAACATCTTCGCTTCGGGCATCACTACGGGCGGTCTGACAGCTATTGTTGCCAACACCTTAATTCACATTGAGGAATATCAAGACAACAAAGACGAGCAGCTTTAATGCTCTTTTGAAAAGCTCCTGGCAAAAATCAGGAGCTTTTTTCAAGCGTGAGGCTCATAGGTCATTTCGCCTACCTGCTTTCTCTAAAGATTACCTAAAATCGTTATACTTTCTGGATTCGCTTAATTAATTGTGATTGGATAGCACTATGCGTGAAACTTACTCTCCGCAAATTGTTGAAGCAGAGGTACAGGCAGCCTGGAAAAAGGCTGACGTTTACCATGCTCACGAACATGCTAAGGATAAAAACGGTAAAGAAAAACCCAAATTCTATGTCCTGTCAATGTTGCCCTATCCGAGCGGCAAACTGCACATGGGTCACGTCCGTAACTACACATTAAATGACGTAATGTACCGCTACCTTCGCATGAAGGGCTACAACGTCATGACCCCGATGGGATGGGATGCATTCGGTCTGCCGGCCGAAAACGCCGCCATCAATCACGGCATTGCCCCGGCCAAGTGGACTTTTGACAACATTGCCGAAATGAAAAATCAAATGCAGCCCTTGGGCCTTGCATTTGACTGGTCCAGAGAAGTCGCCACCTGTACACCTGAGTACTACCGCTGGAATCAATGGATGTTTTTGAAGATGCTCGAAAAGGGCATCTGTTATCGCAAAACACAGATCGTTAACTGGGACCCGGTCGATAAGACGGTTCTCGCCAACGAACAAGTGGTCGACGGAAGGGGTTGGCGCTCCGGTGCTGTTGTCGAAAAGCGAGAAATTCCGGGTTATTACTTGGGCATTACGCAATACGCCGATGAACTGTTAAAGGATCTGGACATCCTTAAGGGATGGCCGGAGCAGGTTCGTAGCATGCAGGAACACTGGATCGGCAAATCCGTCGGTGTCAAACTTGCGTTCCCCTACAGCATTGACGGCCATGACGAAAAACTTCAGGTTTTCACCACTCGTGCCGATACCTTAATGGGTGTGACGTTTGTAGCAGTTGCTGCCGAACACCCCTTGGCCAAACGCTTGGCTCAGGATAATCCTCAAGTTGACGCTTTCATTAAGGAATGCGCCAAGGGCGGTGTAAGCGAAGCCGACTTAGCCACTCGCGAAAAAGAAGGCGTTCCGACCGGTTTCTGCGTTAAGCACCCGTTGACCGGTGAAGACGTGCCCGTGTGGGTGGGCAATTACGTGCTGATGAGCTACGGCGAAGGCGCAGTAATGGGCGTGCCGGCGCACGATGAACGTGACTTTGCCTTTGCCAAGAAGTACGGCTTACCGATCAAACAAGTGGTCGGGATGCCCGGCAAAACCTACTCGACTGACACTTGGCAAGAGTGGTATGCCGATAAAAGCGACACAACCGAACTGGTTAATTCCGGAGAATTCGACGGTCTGACCGTTCATCAAGGTATCGACAAGATTGCCGAAGCGCTGCAAGCCAAGGGCTTGGGTGAAAAACGGACTCAATTCCGCATCCGTGATTGGGGCATCAGCCGTCAACGTTATTGGGGTACGCCGATTCCGATCATCAACTGTCCGCACTGCGGCCCGGTTCCGGTCCCTGAAAAAGATCTTCCGGTTGTATTGCCTACGGATCTCGTACCTGACGGCTCCGGTAACCCGCTCAACAAGTGTGAATCCTTCTTGAAGTGCAAATGCCCGGTATGCGGAGCTGATGCCACGCGTGAAACCGACACGATGGATACATTCGTGGATTCTTCCTGGTACTTTATGCGTTATTGCTCGCCTGACTGCGACACCGCTATGGTCGACGAACGCAACGACTACTGGGCTCCGGTTGATCAATACATCGGTGGTATTGAACACGCTGTGCTGCACTTGCTCTATGCCCGCTTCTGGACAAAAGTCATGCGTGATTTGGGCCTGGTGAAGTTTGACGAACCCTTCACCCGCTTGTTTACCCAGGGTATGCTCACTGCTGAGTGCTACTACCGTGAAATGCCTGACGGTAAAAAGCGTTGGTACTACCCCGACGAAATTGAAATCTTCTACGATGAAAAAGCCCGTCCGGTACGCGCCATTGCAAAGGATGACGGCCAACCCGTCACAATGGGCGGCGTCGAGAAGATGAGTAAATCGAAAAACAATGTGGTGGAACCGAAGACCATCATTGATAAGTTCGGCGCCGATACGGCCCGCAGCTTCGTGATGTTTGCCGGACCTCCTGATCAATCCGCTGCTTGGAGTAATTCCGGAGCCGAAGGTACCTTCCGCTTCCTGCGCAGACTTTGGAACTGGTGCTTCAAGAACAAAGAGACGATCGAGACGGCAACAGCGATTGATGTTGCAGCATTGTCCGCTGAGCAGAAAAATCTTCGCCGCGATATTTATCAGGCGCTCAAGCAGGCAACTTCTGACATCGACCGTATGCAATACAACACGGTTGTTTCTGCCACGATGAAAATGCTCAATTCGCTTGAGAGTGCCAAGATCGGAAGCGATGCGTCGGCTGCTGCAGTCAAGAAAGAGTGCGCAAGCATCCTTATTCGCACGCTCTATCCGATTGCCCCGCACATCACCACGCAGTTGTGGCAAGACTTAGGCTTTGAAGCGGTCCAAGGTTCCATTCTTGATGCTTCTTGGCCTGAAGTGGATGAAAAAGCCCTCGTTGCTGATGATATGACGTTGGTCGTACAGGTCAACGGCAAACTTCGCGGTTCCGTGACGGTTTCTGCGCAAGCCGCGAAAGAGGAAATTGAAAAGGCTGCACTGGACAACGAAAATGTGAAGAAATTCACTGACGGCAAGACGATTCGAAAGATCATTATTGTTCCGAAGAAGCTCGTCAATATTGTGGCAGCTTAATTTCTAAGTTCTGAGATCAACGGGAGTCCCGAAGTCGCATTGGCTTCGGGACTTTTTGCCCTATAATGAGCCTATTGTTTTGAAGCTATTCATTTTTGGGAAGTTAAATCATGGCTTTGGCCCGACGCTCCTTTCTTTTATCAGCTCTTGCCCTGACTGCTGCGGCAGCAACCGGATGCGGTTGGCATTTGCGCGGACATGTCACGTTGCCTTTCAATACTCTTTACGTCAATATGCCGGTCAACAACAAGGTTGGTGCTGACATTCGTCGTATGATTGCCGCCTCAACCAATGTCAAGATTGTCATGGAGGCAGAGGGTGCCGAAGCCATCTTGGAGTTGCTCTCCTCCGGACGACATCGTGAAGTGGTCTCTCTGAACATGGAAGGCGAGGCCCGCGAGTACGAGCTCACACTGAACATGACTTTCCGTCTGGTCAATCCTGATGGCGAGGAATTCTTTCCGCCTACAACCTTTACTGCCTCTCGTAACATGTACTACAACGATGATGAGTACCTTTCCAGAAACGCTGAAGAAAATGTGCTCTACAACGAGATGCAGCAGGATCTGATCGCACAGCTTCTGAGCCGTTTAACCACCGTTCAAGCTATCTCGCATGAATATTAAAAGCGAAGAGTTGCCTCGCATCCTTGAGCGTGAACGCACCCAAGGAGCACTGTCGCCCTTATGGATTATTGTGGGCGAGGAGCCTTTGCTTGCTCTGGAAGCCGGAGATGCGCTTCGTAATACAGCGAAAGATCTCGGGTACTCCGAAAGGGTGGTGTTGGCTTTCAATTCCGTAAGCGACTGGTCTCCGCTTATTGATGCGGTGAGTTCCGTCTCGCTTTTTGATGATCGAAAAATTATTGAACTGCGTTTTCTCTCTTCGGGACCCGGCATTAAGGGCGCTAAGGTATTGGCTCAATTTGCTCAGCTTGTCCCGCAGATTGATTCCACGGTTACGGTCGTTCATTTAACGCAAACAGATTATTCCACTCAAAAAAGTTCATGGTTTAAAACTCTGGCCGCCTGCGGGCATGTCATTTCCTGTCAACCCATTTCTCACGCTCAATATCCGACCTGGATTCGGGAACGGCTTCGTCAACAAGGGCAAAGCATGCAGGATCAGGCGTTGACATTTTTTGCTGAACAGACCGAAGGCAATTTGATGGCAGCCAAGCAGGAACTGATGAAACTTGAGTTGCTGTACCCCGGAAAAGAGCTGACACTAAAAGAAGTAGAAGACTGCGTGATGAATGTCTCGCGCTACAGCATGGAAGATTTAATTGAGGCGGTGGCCCAAGGTGATGTTGCCCGTACGGCCCGCACGGTCTCTGGGATGCAATCCGAAGATGAACCTTTACCCCTTATTTTGATGCGGCTGAGCAGTTTTCTTCGCGACACCCTCGCCTTAACGGTTGATCGTCAGGCTCCTATCATGCCTTCAACACGTTATCTTGCCACACAACTGGCCAAGCGATCCAGCACAGCCAAAATCGCCAATATGCTGGGACGTTGCGCAGACTTAGACCGGTTGGCCAAAGGTCTTACTGTCGAAAATCGAGATGATGTTTGGTCGGAATTAAAAACTCTTTGCGTGTTTCTTGCACATATTCCCAATAGGAAGTAATTGTCATGCCCGCTTACCACTTTTTTGCGGTTTGCCCCCGCACACTTGAACCGGTTTTAGCTGAAGAACTGCGTGGACTGGGTGCACAGAACATTAAAACCAATGCGGGCGGAGTCTTGTTTGAAGGACCGCTTGCACTGGCCATGGCTGCCTGTTTAAGAAGTCGATACGCCAGTCGGATTCTGCTTCGTATCGCTACCCGCCAGTACTATGACAGTCATGACATTTACGACATGGCTCATGTATTGCCTTGGGAGCGTTTTTTTGACTCTGAAGCCAAAATCCGAGTCGATGTGACCGCTCACCGCTCACCCTTAGAAAGTTTGGATTTCACAACCCTTCGTATCAAAGACGGCATTTGTGACCACTTCCGTGAAGGATGCGGAAAAAGGCCGAGTATTGAAAAAACAGATCCCGATGTACGTATCCATGCGTTCATTAATGAGCGTTACTGCACGTTTTATCTGAATTTATCGGGTGAACCTTTGTTTAAACGTGGCTGGCGCGTGGAAAAAGGCGAGGCACCTTTGAAAGAAAATATGGCTGCGGGGCTGCTTGCACTGTCGGGCTGGACTCCTGATCAACCACTGTTGGATCCGTTCTGCGGCTCGGGCACCATCGCTATCGAAGCTGCTCAGATTGCCTGCGGCATAGCCCCCGGACTCAATCGCTCTTTCGGTTTTGAAAAACTGCATATTTTCGACATGCAGGAATGGCGAGAAATGAAGGAAGATGCCAAGGCAGAAGTCAACCTGCACGCCAAACTGAATATTCGTGCCAGCGACATTTCAACAATTGTTGTCGGTAAAGCTCAGGCAAATGCTCAACGAGCGGGGCTTCAGGCACTGCTCGATGACGGGAGGCTCTCTTTCAGTCAATGTGATGCCCGCGAGGTTTCCCCATCGAGCGAAAAAGGCTTCATCGTCACCAATCCGCCTTACGGGGAACAGTCCAATCCGAAAAGCGCTACGGTCGGTTCCATGATGAAAAATGTAGCCGACAATCTGAAAAAGCAATTTTCAGGATGGACAGCCTGGATGCTCACAAGCGATCGTAAGCTGCCCAGTCAGATGCGATTGTCTGAATCGAGAAAAATCGTTATTTTCAACGGACCGCTGGAGTGCCGTTTCTTTAAATTCGAAATGGTCAGCGGATCTTTTCGCAGTAAGAAAAACCAGGCTCAGGGAAGTTAACGAAAAACCAAAAGTTTGGACAATATAAAACCCAACACCAGGCTTGTTGCCGATGAAAGAACCAATGTCACCATCGGGTGCCAGGAACTTTGATCGGCACACCAGCCGATTCCCCAGGAAATGGAAGCCATCACCACGACCATTCTGAGGTAGCCTGCCAGATTCTGTTCCTTTTTAAAGGTGAATTTTGCATTCATAACATAGGAAAATGTCACCGCGATCAGGAACCCCAACAGATTCGATATGCTCTGAGAACAGTCCAAAAAATTATAAAAGCAACCGAAAGCTCCCCAATGAATGCCGGTATTGACTACACCGATCGTGGCATACGTCAAAAACTGTTTAAGTTTCTCATCCATTTTGGGCCTCATCATCCAATCCTTGTGCAACGATTTCCGACAACTCAATAATGTCCATTCCGGAAAGAACCTTATCGGCCGTCATGGCACTTTCAAACATAGTCAGGCAATGAGGACAGCCGACCGCAACGGTCGAAGCAGATTTACGTAAGTCCACCAAACGGATAAAGTTGATCTTCTTGGTTGAACTCTCCATCCACATCTGACCGCCACCGGCGCCGCAACACATTGCCGTCTTACCCCTCTCAAGATTTTCTACTCGCGAAACGCCTTCAATGGAATCTAAGATCTTGCGAGGCGTTCCGACACTGTTGTTGTACCGAGCCATGTAGCACGGATCGTGGAAAACAATTTTCTCAGCGTGTTTGAGTTTCGGTTTGATACGCCCCGACTCAATCAATCCCAAAATCAACTGGGTATGACTGATCACATCAAATTTACCGCCTTCAAACTGCGGGTATTCGTTTTTGAGCGTGTTAAAACAGTGCGGACAATGAGCCAAAATGTGTTTGAATTGATACTTATGTAAGTTTTCAATGTTTTCAAGCGCTGCCAGCTGGAAGGTATACTCTTCGCCACTGCGTCGGGCAAAATCACCGTGACAGCGTTCTTCCTGCATAACGGCAAAAGAGACCCCTGCCGCATTTAAAATCTTTACCATGGCGCGGGCAATTTTCTGCGCTCTTCGGTCATAAGAAGCCGAACAACCGACCCAATACAAATAATCAACAGGTTGGCCTTCGGTGGCAACAGGGACGTTGAGTCCTTTAGCCCAATCCAAGCGCGAAGCCGGGTCCATCCCCCAGGGATTTCCGACGTTTTGAGTATTTTGTAAAGCTTTGGGAAGTCCGGCGGGAAATTCTCCCAATTCCAACGCCAGGTGCCTGCGCATATCCACAATGGTTGAAGGCAAATCCAAGCGTGCCGGACAAGCCTGCATACAGGCTCCGCACGTTGTACAGCTCCAGAGTGCCTCCTTGCTGACAATATCTCCGATCAGGGCCTTGTCTGCGGGATGATGCAGACGCTTTTTCAAACTCATGACCAGCGCTTTAGGATCCAAAGGAGCACCAGAACGTAAGGCAGGACACACTTCAGAGCAACGTCCGCATTCCGTGCAGGCATCAAAATCCAAACGCTGTTTCCAAGTAAATTGATTGAAATCAGAGACGCCGAATGATTCCTGCTCTTCAATATCCTCGATCTTGGCCAACTGTCCTTTGTGAGCAAGTTTCCTCCAATAGATGTTTGCAGGAGCTTTAAACATGTGGCCAAAGAATGTAAACGGAATTAAGGCAACAAAAATCAAAGCCCCCGCACCATGCACCAGCCACCAAGTAAAGTGCGCGCCTTGGAGCTGCTCGGGGGTAAACATCTGAAGGAAAAGAAGTGATAGGGCATAGCCCACGGGCGAATACACAGCCCACTCAGGTTGCTGCGACGCCAGACGCAAACCTTCGACGATGAATCCTGTAAAAATAATGATGGCCAGAGACGTCAGAATCCAGGCAAAACGCCATGAGCGTTCCAGTTTCTTTCCTTTTACCGCGAATCGTCTCCAGGCGGCCACTGCTAATGCGATCAAAGAGAAAAGACCGGCAATATCCAACACAAATTTGTAGACGAGATAGATATCGCCCTTGAGTAAACGCGCATCAAACAGATAGTGTGCGATATCCCAATCCAACACCGCTGTCGCAGTACCCAAAAAGAGAAAAATGAAGCCCCAGAAGATGGCAAAGTGGATCAAACCGCCCGGTGTTTTCAGTAAGCGTCTGTGCATAAACCCATCCCGCCAGAGTCCGAGCCATCGCTCTTTTCTGGCCTGTGGCAACTGAAGAGGACGTCCTTGACGCCAAAGATGCACACAGCGGCAAATGCCGACCACGCAGACAACGGCAGCAATCAATCCCACTACATAAACACCAATTTCCGCCCAAAATGGAATGTTCCAAAATGCGGGACGAATCGGCATGGATTCCATGACTTATTTTCCTTTTAATACTTAATTGAAGACCATACTTTATCGAGTCGCTTGACGCTCACCGGCATAGGTGTTCTTAATTTTTGGGCAAAAAGCGACACTCTAAGTTCTTCAATCATCCAACGGAATTCTTCCAAACGACTGTCGGTCACTCCCTTTCGAGCTGCAAGTTCGCGCTCATACATCGTCACAAAACGTGTGACATCGCGCATTTTCTGCGCATCCTTCTCCGGTTCGTCGCGTCTTTTTTCCAAACGCAGCTCTATAGCTTTTAAGTAACGCGGGTAGTGAGACAGATGTGAGTAGCCAATTTTAAGCAAAAAGTCTTTAAAAAAGAGACTCTTTAGCTGGTGATTCACATCTTCGAGAACCCATTTGTCCGAACATGATTTCAATTTCTTCATCACTGATGCGGTTTGCTCAACCACTTCGCTTAAAAGATGAGAAATATCCTGAGCAATCAAATTTAATTTGCCTTTGGCATCCTGACGTCTGAGCTCAAACTGCTCGGCATTAACCGGCAACGGTTCACATAAAGCACACTGCTTCAGTGATGCGTCCACAACCGCCTCTCGCATCGCTTCAAAACTCTCAAACACTTCTTTCATCGGTTCAAGCATTGATGCTTGCATCTGAATGCTCTGAAGGGATTTGAGATTTTTTTCCAAATAACGTATCTGTTCCCGCAGTTGCAGCTTAAATAACCTCAGCAACCCCTTTTGATGCTGACGGGCCGCTTCATCAGGACTGTCAAATACTTCCAATGAACAGAATGTTTCGTGATCAACAAGCGCTGGGTGACCAATTAAAGATTGCCCCTTGCGTTTAATCTCCATAATGTCAGGCAATTCTCCGAAATCCCATTGCGTGATTTCCTGTTCGCACTCCTGAGAGACGGAGGTATCTTGAGAGGCAACCTGTTGGAATGATTTTTGAGCCTGAGGGCCCAACTCAGATTTCAATTCCGCCAAGTTTCTGCCCATCTCTATTTGTCTGCCGTATTCATCGAGAACTTTAAAATTCATCGTCAAATGGGGCGGTAATTGCTCCGATTTAAAATCCTCAACTTTCGGTCGGACAGCACATTGTGTTTCGATATCCTCACAAAGCACTTGCAAAAGCGGTTTTTGTCCGGCTACGGACTCACTTCGCTGAGCAAACCCTTTGGCATAGTCACCTAACGGCACGCAGTGCCTGCGGTAGCGCTGGGGAAGGCTCTTAAGTAAAAGCTGAACTTTTTCCTTGAGCATACCCGGGACAAGCCACTGAGTTCTGACTTCATCGACAAGGTTTAATGCATAAAGCGGAACTGCAAGTGTCACCCCGTCTCGAGGGCTACCCGGCTCAAAGTGGTAGGTGAGCGCCATCGATACGCCCTTCATTTCCATTTGTTTCGGGAAATACTCGGTAGTGATGCCGCTTGCCTCATGACGCATCAGCTCATCACGAGACAAATACAAAAGCTTCGGGTTCGATTTTTCAGCCTTCCTGCGCCATTGTTCAAAGGTCACCGCACTGACAACTTCTGCTGGCAAGTGCAAATCGTAGAACTGAACAATCAACTCATCGTCGACCAATACATCCAAGCGTCTGGCCTTATGTTCAAGATTTCGAATCTCACGAACAAGTTGTTGATTGTGCTTAAAGAAAGGCGCCTGAGTTTCAAATTCTCCATTGACCAGTGCCTCTCGGATAAAAAGCTCACGACACAGTGCCGGATCTTTGTCGGTATAAGTAACTTTTCGCTGTGCGTAAACCGTCAATCCGTATACGGTTCCCTTTTCCATGGCCATCACGGCACCGGCTTTTTTCTCCCAGTGAGGTTCCGAGTAGCTCTTTTTAATCAAATGTGACCCCACCCGTTCAATCCACTGAGGATCAACGTCAGCCACCGTGCGGGCAAAAAGGCGTGAGGTCTCCACCAATTCTGCCGCCATGATCCAACGGCCGCATTTTTTCACTCGAGGAGAACCCGGCCAAATGAAAAACTTAATCCCACGTGCCCCTAAAAAAGGAGCGGCTTTAGGTTCTGCATCCGGAATCTTGTAGCCGAGGTTACCGAGAAGACCACTCAAAAGCGCGGTATGAACCTGTTCATAGTTGGCATCCTTGTCATTGATCTTCCAGCCCAGTTCAGTACAAAGCTCTTTGAGCTGACGGTAAACATCCCGCCACTCACGCAAACGTCTGGGGCTGAGGAATTGCCGTCGGAATTGTTCGGTTAATTTTCGGTTACTTTCTTTGTGCTCCATGGCGTTTTGTACATAGCGCCACAGTTTTACAAATGTTGTGAAATCACTTTTATCATCGGCCATCGCCCGATGAACATTGTCTGCTGCTTCCTGACGATCCAGTGGACGCTCGCGCGGATCCTGCACGGACAGAGCACTGGCGATAATCAACACTTCGGCAAGAGCACCGTTCTCTTTAGCGGCCAAGAGCATTCGAGCCACTTTGGGGTCAACAGGCAGTTTTGCCAGAGCCCTGCCGGTCTCCGTTAATCGTTCCCTATCATCGAGCGCATTGAGTTCCTTTAAAAGTGAAATACCGTCGACGATGGCTCGATTGGGCGGCGCCTGAACAAAGGGAAAGGCCCGTACGTCTCCTAACTTGAGCGACTTCATCCGCAAAATTGCCGCAGCCAGATTGGTGCGCATGATTTCTGAGTCAGTAAAAGGTGCTCTTCGGGCAAAATCTTCTTCACTGTAGAGACGAATGCATACGCCGTTTGCCACACGCCCGCACCGACCCGAGCGCTGATTGGCAGAGGCCTGGCTGATGGGTTCAATTAGCAGTTGATCGACTTTATTGCGGTAGGAATAACGTTTGACTCTGGCTAAACCCGTATCCACAACGTAATGGATGCCAGGAACCGTAATAGAGGTTTCCGCCACATTGGTTGATAACACAATGCGTCGTTTCTCACTGGGTTTAAAAACTTTTTCCTGCTCTGCTGCAGACAGTCTGGCATACAAGGGCAATATCTCTGTTGTCGGCGGTTGTGACCGCGTCAATGTCTCAGCCGCTTCCCGAATTTCACGCTCCCCGGGTAAAAACACCAGGATATCGCCCGGTCCCTCCCGACAAAGTTCGTCGCAAGCATCTGAAATGGCATTCATCCAACTCTTGTCATCGGTTTCATCTTCGTCTTCAGGCGGTCGATAACGGATTTCTACCGGATAGGTTCTCCCCGAGACCGTCAATACCGGAGCGGGGATGCCTTTGTCGTCTGCAAAGTGTTTGGCAAAGCGCTCACTGTCGATCGTCGCCGAGGTCACGATCACTTTCAGGTCGGGCCGTTTTTTCAATAAACCCTTTAAATACCCCAACAAAAAGTCAATGTTGATACTTCTTTCATGGGCTTCGTCAATGATGATCGTGTCGTAGGCTCGAAGTAAAGGATCGCCTTGAGTCTCAGCAAGCAAAATGCCATCAGTCATCATCTTGACTTTGGCGCCGGGCTCGGTCTTATCGGTAAATCGAATTTTGAATCCCACCCACTGGCCGAGCTCTGTTGCGGTTTCTTCAGCCAATCGCTTGGCAATTGAAGATGCGGCGATTCGACGCGGTTGAGTATGAGCAATTTTTCCTCTACGACCGCGACCGGCTAAAACACACAGTTTCGGCAATTGAGTTGTTTTGCCGGAACCCGTTTCGCCGCAAAGAATTAAGACGCGATTTTTCCTAATAGCCTCAATGATCTCTTGGGCACGCTCTGAAACCGGCAGTCCCGGCATCGGGGTCAGTCGTGCACGGGGTACGGCCTTTTGTTCGCTGCTTTTCGTTACTGTTTCGGAAGCTTCTTTCTCAGTATGCTTGAGCTCAGACTTAGCGGCGGGCGCTTTCTTTTTTTCCTCTTGCAATTGCGCCTGCTCACGTTGCTTTTGGCGCTCCAACGCCAACCCTTTTAACTGATCACGAAGACTGTTACCGCTCACCGCGTATTCCTCAAAATTTAACTCGCCAAGACAAATGCTTGCCGAATACTTACAATTAGCGAAAGTTTCACTCTACGATAGGAGAGACAATCAGTATGGCTCGCATGGTCCACTGTCTCAAACTCAATAAAGAAGCCGAAGGGCTTGATTTCGCCCCTCTGCCCGGCCCCTTGGGTCAAAAGGTTTACGAAAACATTTCCAAGGAAGCCTGGAACGAATGGATCCGTCTGCAAACAATGATGGTCAACGAATACCAACTCAATCTTGCAGATCCGGAGGCCAGAAAACATCTTCTGGGTCAGATGCAAAAGTATCTCTTTGGTGACGGCGTGGAATCCGTTCCTAACTACACGCCACCCAAATGATTCATCGGGCACCTTAGGTGCCCGTTTTTTTTAACGTTTAAAGGTCTTAACTCCCTGCGAAGTTCCCAACAGCAAAACGTCGGCTCCGCGCTTGGCGAAAAGTCCCACCGTCACTACGCCGACGATTTGGTTGAGTTTTTGCTCCCATTGCTCGGCATCAGTAATCTGCCAACCGTGAACATCCAAAATTTTGTTGCCGTTATCCGTTGTGAAATCGCGCAAAACGGGCTTGCCGCCTAATTTTTCGATTTCACGACTCACGGCTCTGACA
Organism: Parasutterella secunda; assembly: GCF_016901835.1. Classification (GTDB taxonomy): domain Bacteria; phylum Pseudomonadota; class Gammaproteobacteria; order Burkholderiales; family Burkholderiaceae_F; genus Aphodousia; species Aphodousia faecavium. Next base: position 32,351 of record NZ_JACJKX010000002.1, read on the forward strand.
GCCATCGGAATGACTTCAATAGGCAGCGGGAATTTACCCAAAACATCCACCTTCTTGGACTCATCGGCAATACACACAAAACGCTCGGAAACCATCGCCACGATTTTTTCTCTCGTAAGCGCTCCGCCACCGCCCTTGATCATGGCAAAGTGAGGATCAATTTCATCGGCTCCGTCCACATACACACCGATTTTCTCAACTTCATTCAAGTCGAGTACTTTAAAACCGTAAGCCTGAAGCTTTTGAGTTGATCGAACGCTGCTTGAAACGCAGGCCGGGACGTCGATACCGCTTTCTTTTAAGGCATCGATAAAACAATCCACCGTAGAGCCTGTCCCCACCCCAAGAATTTCACCGGGTTTGACATACTCAAGCGCAGCCCGCCCTACGGCCTTTTTCAGTTCTTGCTGATCCATATTGACCTCTTTTAATCCGATTGTCCAACAGCACGAATTCTAAATGACAGCTATTATTCGGTGTTAAGAATTTTTCAGTTTTCTATACAGTGCAAAGAGCTACTCCAATTTTTGCCGTCGAAACCTTTAAGAGTTTGGGCGACAAATCGTTTCGCGGTCAAAGCATGTTCGGTGTCGTCATGACATGGATCATGCTCATTTGCGTCATTATCGGATTACTGTTTATCGGCCGAGTCATTCAATCGGAAGACGAGAAATCTCAACTGTCTCAGTTGCACCAAACGACGGAATTGTGGGCCGAATCTTTTTCCATTCGACTCAATGCAGATTTAGATCGACTCGGCCAGCTCAATAACTCACTGCCTCCCAATCTTGGTTTTGCAGAAAACATGGCACTCATTGCCCAACAGGCGCGTGAGTTAATGCAGCAACGAGCAGAAATCCTGGAGATCAATTACCTCGACAGTCGTAACCGTGTTATTTCAACCTTTGCCTCTCCTCACCCGTTCGGCAATATCACCTCTACCGTCGGTCAGCAATATCGTCGCTCGGCCAATGCCATTGTGCGTACCAAACGTACGGGATCCTCTTCTTTTTCGGAACCTTACTCGTTGCCGATTGAAGGTTCTCCGTTTATTGATCTGGTTTCGCCTGCATTAATCGGAGGGGAGAGGTACCTGCAGATTTCTCGTTTATCGATCTGGTCACTGTTGCGTCAGGCCACTCAGAACCGTCAGAATTCCTCTTTCCGCATCAGTATTCTGTACGAAGACAAACCGATCATCGCGGCCAGTACTGACTCCCGACGTCAATCCATCTCATACAAAATTCCCTTAGAGCCCCTGCCCGCCGGATTCGAACTGCAGGTATCGAGTTATGCTCAAGGTCTCATAACCCAGAACACTCTTTTTTGGGTGATCAGTGCTTTGGGAATTTTTCTTATCGTCGCCCTTTTGGGACTCATTCGTTTCAATTGGCGGCAAAACAGTACGGAAACAGCCCTTCGTGCAGAATCGGCACTAAGACGAACCATTGCAGACAGTCAATTATCCGGCCTTCAAGTCACCGACCGTAACGGTCGGATTGTCTACACCAATAAAACGTTCACCGACCTTCTCGGTATCGGCTCCAATGACCATTTAATCGGTCAGCTTCCGCCTTACTCCTATTGGCCTAAAGGGGATGCAGGCTTTCGCTTGATGGAGCTTTTTGAAACCATCAGACGCGGTCAAATGACCACGACCAGTTATGAGTTTCATCCCATGCGACCGGACGGATCCACGTTCAGTGCCTACCTGCACATCTCGCCGATGATTACGATGGAAGGCACGCATTTAGGATGGCTATGGACCTTAACCGACATTTCAGAAATCCGTCAGGCACAGGAACGTGTGACGGCTGCTCACGAACGATTCACCCGCGTGCTCGAATCCATGCAGGATGCGATCAGCGTCGTTGACCCCCAAAGCAATGTCTTATTGTTTTCCAATTCCGTCTACGATTCGCTCTTCGGAGATGATAGTTCCGGCCATCTTCAGGCGCATATGGAACTCATCAATGAAAAAGGTGAAGAAAAAGTCAAAGCAGCCAACGATATCTCCACCGACATTTATTTGGAAAAACTAGATCGTTGGTTTGCTCTGCACGAAAGGACCATTACTTGGACCGATCGCACGGAAGTGAGACTGCAGATTCTCTCCGATATCACGGAAAGACGTAAAAACGAAAATTTACTCGTTGAGCAGCAGGCTCGCTCGGAACTCAACTCCCGTCTGGTTACCATGGGTGAAATGGCGAGTTCCCTCGCTCACGAGCTGAATCAACCTTTAAGTGCCATTTCCAATTACGCCTACGTGGTCGGTTCCATGATGAAAGCGGCCGGGGTGCCCGAAGAACATGAAATGTTTTATTCCGTCTCACGCATTAAGGCGCAGGCACAAAGAGCAGCCGGAATCATTCAGCGTATTCGCGCTTTCACCAAACGCAGTGAACCGAAGATGGAGTCCATTCCGGTTATCAACCTGGTTAAAGAAGTCATGGAACTGGCCAACATCCAAGCACGACGTCATAACGCCAAGGTGCAATACTTTATCGCTCCAGACGTCAGTAATGTCTGGTGCGATGAAATCATGATCGAACAGGTTCTTTTGAATTTGATCAAAAACGGTATTGAAGCCAGTCTCGGCATTGAAGGTCAAAAGCCCGAAGTCTCTCTGACGATTTACTCGGACATTAATCATCATGTCGTTTTTGAAGTAGCTGATAACGGCTGCGGCATTGACGATGAACATAAAGCCCAACTGTTCGATCCGTTTTTTACGACTAAATCGACCGGTATGGGTATGGGGCTCAATATTTGTCGCACGATTGTTGAGCTGCATCACGGGCGACTGGCGATTTCAGACAATATCGGCCGAGGAACGATTTTCACATTAACCCTTCCTTCCGAAAAAAAGGAAACAGGTTAAAATGGTTGGTTGTTGACTAAAAAACAGGGACTTTACCCGCTATTGAACTATGTCTTTTCCTGCATTTAATTTTGACAATATCCGCAAGGAACCACTGGGAACGGTTTACGTTGTAGATGACGACGTTGATGTCCGCGATTCTATGCGCAGACTTCTTGAATCCCAAGGCTATCGAGTCGAAGCGTACGACAGCGGTGAAGCCTTTATTGCTAAGTATGACCCCAACGCCATTGCGGTTCTTTTGCTCGATCAGCGCATGCCCGGCATGACGGGCACGGAGGTGCAGGATCACTTGATCGCGCGCAAGGCTACGATTCCCATCATCTTCATGACCGGTCACGGTGACGTGCCGATGGCTGTCAGTACGTTGAAAAAGGGAGCGGCCGACTTTATGCAAAAGCCTCCTCAGATTGAGCTTCTTTTGCCGCAGATCTCACGCCTTTTATCTGAAGCGCGTGAACAGCGAGTCAAAAGTGAGCGTCAATCCTTAAATGAAGCCATGCTCTCAAAATTGACTCCCCGCGAGCAACAGGTGCTCGAGCGTATTGTGGCTGGCCGCCTCAATAAACAAATCGCTGATGACTTAGGCATTTCCATTAAGACTGTGGAAGCCCATCGTGCCTCTATCATGGATAAAACCAACTCCGGAACGGTGGCCGATTTGATGCGCGTGGTGATGAGCGCCAATAAACAAATTTAAGTCGAATTTTTCAGTGCCGGGAAAGTCCGCTCGTGTGGGCGGACTTTTCCGTATGAGGACAGTCACAAATGTCAGCTCAAATCATCGACGGCAAAGCAATTGCCAAAGCCATTCGGGAAAAGACCAAAGCTGCGGCCGCTCGTCTGCGCCGTGCTCCGGCTTTAGCCGTAGTCATGGTCGGAGAAAATCCTGCCAGTGCCGTTTATGTTCGAAACAAAGTTCGGGCCTGCAACGAAGTCGGAATCACCTCGATTGAACACCGCCTGCCGCAAGATTGCACCGATGAGCGCTTACTTGAAGTCATCAAAGCATTGAACGAAGATGCAACGGTTGACGGTATTCTGGTTCAACTGCCTTTGCCCGAGCATATGCATGCAGGCTTAATTCTTGAAACCATTGACCCCAACAAAGACGTGGATGGTTTTCATATTTACAACACGGGCAAACTTGTGACAACCGGAGGGGGATTCAAACCCTGTACCCCGGCCGGGATCATTGAACTACTTAAAGCCATTGATTATCCCATTGAAGGCAAGCATGCCGTGATCCTCGGGCGCTCCAACATTGTCGGTAAACCGTTGGCGATGCTGATGCTGCAGGAAAATGCAACCGTGACCATGACACACAGCCACACACCGAATCTGAAACACTACACATTGGATGCCGACATTTTGGTGGCTGCGATCGGTCGGGCCAAATACGTCAAAGCCGATATGGTTAAACCGGGTGCGGTAGTCATTGACGTCGGCACGAATCGGGATGAAAACGGAAAATTATGCGGCGACGTTGATACGCAAGCCGTACAGGAAGTGGCCGGCTGGATTACCCCGGTTCCCGGTGGCGTCGGCCCGATGACCATTGCCATGCTGATGCACAATACTTTGATATCTGCACAGAAACGGCAAAATATTTTCTAAGCAAAAGAGTGTTGAATGCCGCTCAAACCCAATGAGCGGATCAACACTCTCCTTTAAAACGCATCATCGAAATCATCTGCCTGAACGACTTTTCGGGCGATTTCCATTGAAAAACCTCGAGCCAACAGGTATCGCATCTGTTTGGCTCTTTCTTTATAGTCCTGCGCAATTTGTCCGAAGCGCTTGGACCATAAGGCTCGAGCCCGTTGTCCTTCGCTTTGGCCTAAATCATCGAGCGCCTGATCAATAAGTTCGTTCGAGACCCCGCTTGATCGAAGCTCATAGGCCAAGCGAGCGTTACCGTATCGGGCAGCTCGCAGTCTGACGCGAGAACGAGCAAATCGTTCGTCCGATAAGTACCCTTTTTGCTCAAGCTCATCGAGGACAGTATCTAATTCCTCCTCACTTTGAGATTCCTGCAGGTAGGGGCGTAACTTTTCACGCAGCTCACAGCGACTGTATTCCCGCCGTGCCAGGTAACGCACTGCCCGAGTTTTTAAGCTCGGGCCTGCGCGACGGGAGCAGCCACTCCCGTATTTTTCTTCGCTATTGTTGATCGGCATGGGCTTCTTCAACCGCTGCGGTCTTGACCAGAGACTTCACGCCCTTAATTTCCCGAATACGATTTTCTACCTCTGTCAAAATTTCCGGATTGGCCTTGAGGTATTCACGAGCATTATCGCGTCCTTGTCCAATCTTACTGCCTTGATAGCTGTACCAGGCACCGGACTTCTGGATGAGATTGAGGTCTACGGCCATATCAATCACTTCACCCTCATGCGAGATCCCGTCACCGTAAAGGATGTCAAACTGAGCGGTCTTAAAAGGAGGCGCCACTTTATTTTTTACCACCTTCACCTTGGTATCCGAGCCGATCACTTCATCGCCCTTTTTGATAGCACCGACGCGGCGAATATCCAGGCGAACGGAGCTGTAGAACTTTAATGCGTTACCGCCGGTTGTTGTTTCAGGGCTGCCGTAGCTCACGCCGATCTTCATACGAATTTGGTTAATGAAAACCACGAGCGTGTTGGTACGTTTAATCGATGAAGTCAGTTTTCGTAAAGCCTGACTCATCAAACGAGCCTGCAGTCCGGGCAATGCCTCACCCATCTCACCTTCAATTTCAGCCTGCGGAGTCAGTGCAGCGACCGAGTCAATCACCACCATATCAACAGAACCGGAACGAACCAGGGCATCACAAATTTCCAAAGCCTGCTCACCGGTATCCGGCTGAGAGATCAACAGATCTTTGAGGTTAACGCCCAATCGTTGCGCATATTGAATATCCAAGGCGTGTTCAGCGTCAATGTACGCACAGGTGCCGCCTGTTTTTTGCATTTGCGCCACCACGTGAAGCGCAAGAGTGGTTTTACCGGACGATTCCGGTCCGTAGATTTCAATGATGCGTCCGCGAGGCAGACCACCCACACCGAGAGCGATATCCAAGCCGAGTGAACCCGTTGAGATCACGTCAATATCTTCACTCATGCCCTTATCGCCCATGCGCATAATGGAACCCTTACCGAATTGCTTTTCGATTTGAGCCAGGGCGGCACTCAGAGCCTTTTTTCGTTCTTCACCTTCAACGCGTTCGACCCGCGGTAACGTTTTCTTTTCTGCCATTTTTATTCCTTTAACAGTTATCGTGTGCCCCAACTCTTGTTCGTTTTGACTAATATATTTTTTAATAATTTAAAAAAAAAATATCAATCAAGATCAAACTCCCATCATTCGGGCGATTTATTTTCTTCATAGGTCAAATTATTAACAATAAAAGATCATTTGTCGAGACTTTATTTTGTTAAATTTGTTATCGTTTACCCTAACTTTCATATCAATCAATGATCTATATCAAGATTCCAAAATTTTATCCGTTTTTCATGTTTTTCACTTTTTTCTCCAAAATTATTTGACAAACCGATTTTAATGAGGCATCATTTCGCACTCGGTTGGACACGTTACCTGTGGGCTTGTCCCGCTCGTTAATCTACGGGTCGTTAGCTCAGTCGGTAGAGCAGCGGACTTTTAATCCGTTGGTCGAGAGTTCGAGTCTCTCACGACCCACCACCACCGAAAATTGTTGAAGGTTTGGGAGCGTAGCTCAGTTGGTAGAGCAGCGGACTCTTAATCCGTCGGTCCAGAGTTCGAGTCTCTGCGCTCCCACCAAACCTCACAACCGTTGATTGGCATTGGGAGCGTAGCTCAGTTGGTAGAGCAGCGGACTCTTAATCCGTCGGTCCAGAGTTCGAGTCTCTGCGCTCCCACCATCGCCAAAATCCTCTTCCTTTTCTTTGTTGACTTCCTATCTTTGCTTCTTTGTAACGACTTGAAATTTTTTAGTCGAAGAAGGCATTTTTTCGTCCAAAAATAAGCGCTTACCTTTAAAATATTTTCCTTGTTTGAATTTATCTGAGTGGCTTTTCAATATGATTCTTTTGCCTTCGCCCGATGATACGGATCGATTGGGACAACTGTTGGCGCAATGCCTGACTAAATTTCGCCCAAATGTTGTTCTTCAGGGCTTTAACATTCGATTGGAAGGCAATTTGGGTGCTGGCAAAACCAGTCTCACCCGCGCCACGCTTCGTGCACTCGGTGTCACCGGCAGAATCAAAAGCCCGACTTTCACACTTTTGGAAACTTATCCGATCGATTCTGAAATTGAAGTGTTTCACTTTGATTTCTATCGTTTCGAAACACCTGAAGAATTTTTGGATGCGGGTTTTCGCGATAACTTCGGCCCGGGTCACATCACGTTTTGCGAATGGAGCGAAAAGGCCGGCGAATGCTTGCCGCCCGCCGATCTGACGATTGAATTAGAACCCCACGATGACGGTCGGTCTGTTCAACTATCTGCCTCATCTGACTTAGGTGTAAACGTTTTAAGCGAATTGAAAAAACAATGGCCCTCTCCCGTAGAACTTTAATTAAAACCACGACAGGAACACTGGCTCTGTCACTTTTGCCTGTACGTGCGACTCAAGCCGCGCAAATGGTGGATGTGCGTATGTGGCCGGCCGAGGAATATACCCGCGTAACGCTCGAACATGATGAGCCGATTAAATTTAAATATTTCCTCGTTCGCTCACCCATGCCCTATCGCTTGGTGGTTGATATCGAGGGGCTGACACTGACGGCCAAACTACAGAAAATGATTTCCGATGTCTCACCTAATGACCCTTATATTCAGGCGGTGAGAATCGGTCAGTACACACCGAGCGTTGTTCGCCTGGTCATGGATCTTAAAAACGAGGTCCGACCGGAAGTGTTTTCTTTAAAACCGATAGCCAATTACAAGTACCGTCTCATTTTCGATATTTACCCCGTCGACAAAGACCCCATTGCAGGCGTGATCGCCGGTCTCAATGACAAGTCGAAAAAATCAGATCCGGTGGGAGACTTATTAGCGAAAAATCGTTCCCAGTCCTCAAAGTCGACAAGCAGCGCAGCTCAAAATAAACCCGCTCAATCAACGGGCCAACAGGCCGTTTCGCCTCAGAAAACCACTCCTCAGAAGTCTCAGCCGACACAGACTAAAAAGCCGGCTCAAACCAAACCTGCGTCCAAACCCAAGCGTGACATTATTGTCGTGGTGGACGCCGGTCACGGCGGTGAAGACCCCGGAGCAGTGGGTAAAAGAAAAACGTACGAAAAGCACATCACTTTGTCGATTGCCAAACGACTGGAACGGTTGATCAAAAAGGAAAAGGGCATGAAAGTTGTCATGACCCGCACGTCCGACCACTTTGTCAGTTTGAGTCAGCGGGTGATGATTGCTCAAAAAGCGAAAGCCCACCTTTTTGTGAGTATTCACGCTGATGCTTGGACGAAACCCTCTGCCAAGGGCGCCTCGGTTTACGCATTGGCCGAACGCGGCGCGACGAGCTCTGCTGCCATGTGGTTGGCTAAAAACCAAAATGAAGCCGACTTGATCGGCGGGGCCAACTTCAAAGAAGTGGATAAAAGACTGCAATCTGTTTTAGTCGATATGACGACCTCATGGAAGATCAACTACAGCCTTGAATTGGGTCACAGTGTGCTGCAGTATCTGGGCAAAATCAATACCTTGCATCGCAGACAGGTTGAGCAGGCGGGCTTTTTAGTCCTTAAAACGCCGGGAGTCCCCTCCATTCTTGTTGAAACCGCCTTCATCAGCAATCCGCAAGAAGAGCGCAAACTGAAAACCGCTGCCTATCAGCAAAATGTTGCGGAGGCTATTTTAAAAGGCATAAAAGCTCAGGTTAAGAAAAATGACTCTATCATGCAGGGCTGATCGGAAAAGTTTTGCAACGTTGTTTTGTTAACAATTTAAAGCTTAACCGCTAAAATTACCTAATCGTATTGATTTTTAACTCTAGGACATCGCAATCATGGCTATTGTCTCTCTACGTCAATTACTGGATCACGCTGCTGAAAACGGTTACGGCGTTCCGGCTTTCAACGTCAACAACATGGAACAGGTTCAGGCCATCATGACGGCCGCCCAGGAAGTAGGCGCCCCCGTCATCATGCAGGCTTCGGCCGGTGCCCGTCGCTATACGGGTGAACTTTTCCTGAAGAACCTCATTCAGGCGGCTGTTGAAACCTATCCGGATGTCCCGGTCTGTATGCATCAGGACCACGGCCAAAACCCGGCCGTCTGTCAAGGCGCTATTCGCATGGGCTTTTCTTCAGTCATGATGGACGGTTCACTGCAAGCCGACGGCAAAACCATTGCCAGCTACGACTACAACGTCAATGTGACGCGTCAGGTCGTTGAAATGGCTCACTGCATCGGCGTAAGCGTGGAAGGCGAATTGGGTTGCTTGGGCTCTTTGGAAACGATGAAGGGCGACAAAGAAGACGGTCACGGGACGGACGCCAAGATGACTCGTGATCAATTGCTCACGGATCCCGATCAGGCAGCCGATTTTGTCGAAAAGACCCAATTGGACGCTCTGGCCATTGCGATCGGTACGAGCCACGGCGCCTACAAATTCACGCGTAAGCCCACCGGCGACATTCTGTCCATTGACCGCGTCAAAGAAATTCACCGCCGTCTGCCCAACACCCATTTGGTGATGCACGGCTCGTCCTCTGTTCCCCAGGAATATCTGGCTGAAATCAGAGAGTTCGGCGGCCAATTCCGTGAAACTTATGGTGTTCCGGTTGAAGAAATTCAGGAAGCCATCAAGCACGGCGTGCGCAAGGTCAATATTGACACGGACATCCGTTTAGCAATGACTGCAGCCGTTCGTCGCTTCCTGGTCGAAAATCCGACGAAGTTTGACCCCCGCGAATACCTCAAGGCTGCACGCCAAGCTGCTTATGAGCTTTGCAAGAAGCGTTACCTTGAATTCGGTTGCGAAGGTCAAGGTGCCCGCATCAAGCCGATTGATTTGTTCTCGATGGCTAAGCGCTATGCCAACGGCGAATTAAAGCAAAACGTCATCTAACTGTTTTTGACCGATAAAAGAGGGGGAAACTTCCCCCTCTTATTGACTGCAAATATCAAATGTCTGACGCAAAAGATCTCAAAGGTAAAACCGGGGTTAAACGCCTCACCAATGCATTTTTTTACTCTAAAGACGGTTTTGCCGCAGCGTATCAATCGGAAGAGGCATTCAGACAGGAATTCTGGCTTTTAGTGGTCGGTTCGATCATTGCCTTTGTCTTACCAGTTACTCTGCTACAGACGGTGGCTCTTATTGCTGTTTTGCTGCTATTGCTGATTGTGGAAATCCTTAATTCTGCCATTGAAGCGGCCATTGATCGGATCGGCACTGAGATTCATCCCTTATCCAAACGTGCCAAAGACATGGGCAGCTGCGCAGTACTGTTTGCCTGTTTCCTGGCAGCCATTGTCTGGATTGCTGTTGTTGTCGATTGTTTTTTCCTGAATTGACGAGCTTGTTGTTTTTCCGTTAAGACGAATCTGCTCAAAAACACTCGCAGCGACGTCAAAAACCGCTAGAATGTATCCGTTAAGCAGTTGGCAGTGGGCCAACCCATTTTTCAAACGGAATCAAACGATCATGCCCATTCTTGATACTTCTTTGCACTCCTTAAAGCGCATCTATCGCGGCAAAGTCCGCGACAGCTATGAGCTCGACGATGACAAATTGCTGATCATCGCAACGGACCGCATCTCCGCATTTGACGTGATTCTTGACGATCCCATTCCTTACAAAGGTATGGTTTTGCAGGCACTCACGGATTTTTGGTTTGATAAGCTCAAAGGCATTGTGCCGAATCACTTAACGGGCATTGATCCCACTACGGTCGTTGCCGAGGATGAAGTCGAACAAGTCAAGGGCCGTTCTGTAGTTGCCATGAAGCTCAAACCCATTCCTATTGAATGCGTCGTTCGCGGCTACATCATCGGCGGCGGTTGGAAAGACTATCAGGCGACCGGTAAAGTCTGTGGTATTGAGTTACCCGCCGGTCTCAAGCAAGCTCAGAAACTTCCCGAACCGATTTTCACGCCGGCAGCCAAGATGGAAGTGGGCACGCACGATGAAAATATCTCCTTTGAACAAGCCGTTGAATTGGTCGGTGAAAAGATTGCCAACCAAATTCGCGATTACTCGATTGAACTGTATACGCGTGCAGCCGAGTATGCCCTCACCAAAGGTATCATCATTGCGGATACAAAGTTTGAATTCGGTCTGGATAAGGACGGTACGGTGCGCCTGATGGACGAAGTCCTCACACCTGACTCTTCCCGATTCTGGCCTGCCGATCAATATCGTGAAGGCATTTCGCCGCCTTCCTTTGATAAGCAGTTTGTTCGCGATTGGCTCGAGACGCAAACGTGGGATAAAACCCCTCCGGCTCCCCGGGCTCCTGAAGAGATTTTGGAAAAAACCTCCCAGAAGTACCGTGAAGCGCTTCGCCGACTCGCCGGTCGTGATGTGGCTTAAAAAGGTCGCTTAAATGTATCCGATGGCGCGGAAGAGTCCTTTCTTTCCGCGCCCTTCTTCTTTTTTAATAGGTAATCTGACTATGCAAAACAATCCTGTTGTCGGTGTTGTCATGGGGTCAAATTCTGACTGGGACATCATGAAAAATGCTTGCGATATTCTTCAGCAATTTGAAGTCCCGTTTGAAGCCAAGGTGGTTTCCGCTCACCGCATGCCGGATGAAATGTTCCGTTACGCCGAAACGGCCCAAGAGCGCGGTCTCAAAGTCATTATTGCCGGTGCGGGCGGCGCTGCTCACTTACCCGGCATGCTCGCCGCCAAGACTGTTGTCCCGGTTTTAGGCGTACCGATTCCCTCACGCTATCTTCGTGGTGAAGATTCTCTGCTGTCGATTGTTCAAATGCCCAAAGGCGTTCCCGTTGCTACCTTTGCTATCGGTGAGGCCGGTGCAGGCAACGCCGCACTTTTTGCCATCGAAATGTTGGCAAGCGCAGGCTGCCCTGAAATGCAGAAAAAGATTGCCGAATTCCGCAAAGCTCAGAACGAAAAAGCCCGCAACATGATTTTGCCCCTTTAATAAACGGACACATCACGATGCAGAAAAAATTTCCCTTAAATCCCGGAGAAGCGCTCGGCATGATGGGCGGTGGCCAACTGGGTCGAATGTTTGCCATCGAAGCTGCTTACATGGGTTATCACGTCACGGTATTGGAGCCCGGTGAGTTGCCGCCTGCCGCTGAAGTTTCACTTCATCATATCGCCCGTCCCTACTTGAGTGAAGAAGGGCTTGATGCATTGGCCGCCGACACCGCTGCCGTCAGCACTGAATTTGAAAACGTCCCGGCACAAGCCTTGGATCGCTTGGCCCAAAACGTTTTTGTTGCTCCTCCCGGATCGGCTGTCGCAGTCGCACAGGACCGCAACAGTGAAAAGCATTTCATTGAGAGCGTAGCCCACGTTCCTGTGGCACCTCACTGCCGCATCAGTGCTCAATCGGATATTGAAGCGGTAGAGGATTCACTTTTTCCTGCCATTTTAAAAACAGCCCGCCTGGGCTATGACGGCAAGGGACAAGTCCTCGTTGACTCCCGCCAAGATCTCACACGTGCCTTTGAAAGCCTTCACAAGGTTGGCTGTATTCTCGAGAAACGATTAAAGCTTTTTAAAGAAGTCTCAGTCATTGTGGCTCGTTCGGTCAACGGACAAACCGCCACTTTCCCGGTGTGCGAAAACAAACATCGAAACGGTATTTTGGCCGTTACCGTGATGCCTGCGCGTGTGAGTGAAGCCATTTCCATGCAGGCTCGCCGCTACGCCACACAAATCGTCGACGCTCTGCACTATGTAGGGGTACTTTGTGTGGAATTCTTTGTCCTTGAGGACGGCAGCCTCGTTGCCAATGAAATGGCTCCCCGTCCGCACAATTCCGGACACGCCACGATTGATGCTTGCTGGAGCAATCAATTTGAACAGCAACTTCGATGCATGACCGGCCAACCACTGGCCGATACCACTCAACACAGCCCTGCAGTGATGTTGAATTTGCTGGGAGACATTTGGTTTGACGGCGACAAGCCCAAACAACCTCAGTGGTCTGCCGTTTTGGCGATTCCCGGTGTGAAGCTGCACCTCTATGGCAAAGCCCAAGCCCGCCACGCCCGTAAAATGGGACATGTGACCTGCCTCGGACACACGATCGAAGAAGCTCTTGATCGGGCGAAAAAAGTTGCCAAAATTTTGAATTTACCGGAGCCGCAATAATGCAACCTGTTGATGAACGTGCCATACGAGCTGCTGTTGATGTCTTGGAATGCTCGGGACTGGTCGCAATGCCCACAGAAACTGTCTACGGACTTGCAGCCAATGCCGAGGACGAAAAGGCCGTAATGAAAATTTTTGAGGCTAAACACCGCCCCACGACTCATCCTCTGATCGTTCACATCACGGGCGAAGAAGCACTGGATCACTGGGCCCGAGAGATTCCTCAGAGTGCCTACGTATTGGCAAGACGCTTCTGGCCCGGACCGCTCACTATGATTTTGAAAAAGAGTGATTCTGTGGGCGATTGGATTACCGGAGGTCAAGACTCTGTGGGTCTTCGTTGCCCCTCTCATCCTTGGGCTGTCGCGCTGATCAAGTCTTTTGCGGGCAAACACCATCGAGGATTGGCAGCCCCTTCTGCCAACACTTTCGGTCGGATCTCCCCCACAACAGCTCAGCACGTCAGAGACGATTTGGGAGAAAAACCCAAGGGTAAAGTCGACTTCATTCTCGATGGCGGCGAATGTGAAGTGGGAGTTGAATCAACCATCATCAATCTGAGCGGTGAACACCCCGAAATTTTGCGTCACGGAGCCATCACCCGAAACATGCTTGAAGAGGCTCTCGGTTGTGCTGTACCCGACGGAGGAAAAGACTCACCTCGCGTTTCCGGCTCATTAAAGAGCCATTATGCGCCCAAGACCAAAGTCATTCTGTGCGATGACCTGGTCTCTGAGCTCAAAAAGTACGGGGATAAAAAAATTGCCGTCATGGCCAGTGCACGATCCCTTGCACAGACACCTGATCACGTCATCAAATGGTTTGTCGCCCCGGATAATGCCACGGCCTACATGCATGATCTGTACGTTCGTCTGCACGAGCTTGATCAGGCCGGTGCCGACTTGATTTTGATTGAAACGCCTCCTACGGGTGATGCCTGGAATGCCGTTCAGGATCGCTTATCCCGTGCCGCTGCTTAAGCCATGTCAGAAGAACTTGTCAGACTCTCCAAACGCATCAGTGAACTCGGTATCGCCTCGCGTCGCGAGGCCGATGCCTGGATTGAAAAGTGCTGGGTCAAAGTCAACGGAGAGATCGCTACGCTCGGCATGAAAGTCACTCATTCCGATCGGATTCAAATATCTTCCAAAGCGAAAAACGAGCAGAAAAAACTCGTCACGATTTTGCTCAACAAACCGGTAGGGTACGTAAGCGGTCAGGCCGAAGACGGCTATGAACCCGCTAAAGTTCTGATCACCGCCCAAAATCATTGGGTAAAAGATGATGCACCTATTCGATTCTCCCCCTCGCAACTGAATCATTTGGTACCTGCCGGCCGACTTGATATTGATTCGGTAGGGCTTTTGGTTCTGACTCAAGACGGACGTGTTGCAAAATCCATTATCGGAGAAACCACCGATCTGGAAAAAGAATACATTGTGCGTGTAGCCGCGCTTGACGGATCGCGCCCGACATTAAGTGCAGAGAATCTTGCGCTCCTCAATTTCGGATTGCAGCTTGACGGCAAACCTTTACTACCGGCCAAAGTCTCCTGGCTTAATGAGGATGAACTGCGTTTTGTTCTGAAGGAAGGGAAAAAAAGACAAATTCGCCGCATGTGTGAGGCCGTAGGTCTGAAAGTTCTTCGCCTCAAACGCGTCCGTGTCGGTCGGATCGTTCTCGGTCATTTACCGCTCGGTCAATGGCGTTATTTAAAACCCGGCGAAAATTTCTGAACACTTCAGTATGCACAACCGCTCGATATTGGCTCAGCTTCTGTTGGTTTTCGTCACACTCTTGTGGGGCTCGACGTTTCTGACTCTTCAGATAGCTCTGACCTGGGCTGATCCTGTGGTTATCGTCGCATTGCGCTTTGTCATCGCCACCGGCATCCTCACTTGTCTTCTCAGAGGCGAAATACTGAAAATCTCCCGCTACGAGTGGAAGGCCGGAATAGTAGTGGGAATTTGTATTTTCGGTGTTTACACCCTTCAGACAATCGGCTTGCAATCTATTGCCAGCAGCACTTCGGCTTTTCTCACCGGACTTTATGTCGGCTTTGTGCCGCTTTTGCAATGGTTGATTTTTAAAAATGCCCCTCAACCCATAACCATTGTGACAATCGTGCTCGCCTTTGCCGGCATGACCCTTTTTGCCAATCCCTTCTCCGTAAGCTTTTCCGGTCAAATGGGAGAATGGATCACCGTTTTAAGTGCGCTTATCTGTGCTGCTGAAATTCTTTCAATCAGCTATTTCACGAAAGGTTGTCGACCGCTTCAACTGAGCTTTACTCAACTGATCACTGTTGCTTGCCTGGCATTATTGACCCTTTTGTGGCACGAGCCTTCTCGTCCCACAGAATGGACGTCAGGACTTTTTATCTGCGTCATCGCCTTAGCGGCCATTGTCAGTTTTGTGCAATTCGGGATCGGTTGGGCTTTGAAATACGTTCCTGCCATGCGAGCGACACTCATCTATGCATTGGAACCGGTATTTGCAGGTATTATCGGGTGGTTCGCCGGTGAACAGTTCGGCTTATCGGAACTGTCCGGTGCTACACTGATCATCTTTGCAGTTCTGATCAGTGCCTGGCGTCCCAGTAGCGGCAAGAAAAATAATGGGGAAACATTATGAGGCAAAATCAACCGATCGGTTTTTTCGATTCCGGCTGGGGCGGTCTGTCCATCATGAAAACAGCTCGCCAAATACTACCATCGGAAGATTTTATTTACGTAGCCGACTGCGCCAATGCTCCTTACGGCGACCGTACTCACGAATTCATTGTTGATCGGGCCCGCAAAATTGCCCGTTTTCTTTTTGAATCCCAACAGGTCAAAGCACTGGTCATTGCCTGCAACACGGCAACAGCCGAGGCCATTGATACATTAAGAAAAGAGTTACCGCAAGCTCTGATTGTCGGCGTTGAACCAGCAGTCAAACCGGCCGTCGCGTTATCGAAAAAACAGTGCATCGGTATGATCTCCACAACCCGTACCGCCACATCCGATCGCTACCGTCAACTTCTCAAGCGTTACGGACAAAATTCTCACATCCTCTCAACGGGCTGTCCGGGATTAATGGACTGTGTGGAAGCTGGAGAATTTGACACAGCGACCACTCGTGAGCTTTTACACCGCTATCTGGATCCTATGCTTGAAGCCGGAATCGATACTTTGGTTTTAGGCTGCACGCACTACCCGTTTTTGAGCGATACGATCT
Source organism: Parasutterella secunda (assembly GCF_016901835.1). Taxonomy (GTDB): domain Bacteria; phylum Pseudomonadota; class Gammaproteobacteria; order Burkholderiales; family Burkholderiaceae_F; genus Aphodousia; species Aphodousia faecavium. The sequence goes on from NZ_JACJKX010000002.1 coordinate 48,737, forward strand.
CATCAATTGTCGGCCCTGAAGTAACCCTCTACGAACCGAGTCTTGCTGTCTCCAGACGCCTTCAGATGCTTTTAAAGGATGCTCATGCTCTGAGAGAAAATCACCGTGGTAAGGAATGCTTTTACGTCAGCGGACTCAATGAGCAAAGAAAAAGTGTGGCCCGCCGTTTATGGCGCAATGCCACACTTTTTGAAAATCTGGCAGTTTGACTCAGGCTTCTGTCAAAAATGGAGTCATCCGCTCACGAAGTTTTTCAGGAATGGGGGTCGATTTTCTGCTCACGGGATCAATGCAGACCATGACTTCACGACACTTCACGTGAAGGGCTTCGCCCTTGTAAAACTCAATTTCTACTGTAAAGGAGCTGTTGCCGATATGACTGACCCAAAGGCGCATTTCACCTTGATCCCCGATTGTAAAGGGTTTGAAAAAATCCGAGTGAACGGAAACAACCGGGATTAAGACCCCGAGCTCAGACATGCGTTCCCAGGGCAGTTGCATTCCTTCGCGGAACCAATCTTCCGTTAAGCCGTTAAACAATACAAAAAAATTGGGATGAAACACAATGCCGGCAGGATCACAATGCGCAAAACGAATCATGCAGGACTTTTTAAATACAGCTCCCACTTTCACCACTCCTTTGATCGATTAATACTGCCCGCACTGGGCTTGCCTCCAACCCCTTAATTTTCAGAGGCAGAGCAATCAATTCATATTCGCCTGCCTGTACGGCAGATAGTTTAAGATTTTCCAAAATGAGAATCCCGGCGTCAATAGCTAAAACATGGGAGGGAAGTTTTTCATCCTCTGCCGGATCAATGCTGGGCGTATCAATCCCGATCACTTTTACGCCTTGCTCAATTAAAAACGCAACGGCATCGGCTGACAAATAACTAAACTCGTTCGTCCAGCAGCAAGGCCTGTTAAAGCCCGTTTTAATCAGCACCCGTCGTGCAGACAGCCTCGAAGGTAAATCTTCGGCAGTGATAACTTTTTTCCCTATTCTTTCAATGACCTGACACGGTCCGATCAGCTCTGTCAAAGCTATTTCGGAAACATCTCCCACACGGTTGAGGTGCTGAGGAGCATCCACATGTGCTCCCAAATGCGCACTCATAGTCAACGTACCGACACACACCTGAGATGAGCGGACAAATGACAAACTCAAAGGGGCATCGCCCGGATACACGGGCGATGCTTCTGTAATCAAGGGAGAGATATCAAGGATTCTCACAGGTTACGGGGATCCAATTGAGCGTCTTTTTCGCTCGACAGTTTATTGACGACCTCTCGAGCAATTTCAATCATTGTCAACGGAGCACAACCTTCGGCCTTATTATTGGTAATCACAAAACTCTTTTGCCCGGATTTTTGCGCAATGTCCAACAGATGAACGATACCGGAGCGGGTAGCAAGATCCGGATGAACAACACGGTTAAACGGCGCATAGGTCATCTTGGCTACACCGTGACGTTGAATGGGATTTAAAGACCAACGAACTACCAACGGTCCCTTCATCTTCCAATCCTCTCCTTGGGCCTCCGGGTCTTCGTAATAACGCAAGGCCGCCGTTTGACGGATGACATCCGGCATGGAGGGATGAACCCCGACAACCAAACGTACTCCGCTCGGACGCAAGGCATTCAATAAACGTTTTGTATAAATAGAAAGCGTACGGACTTCAACCGCATAGACGGGATGTTCCCCTTCCACTTCTTTCGGCAAGTCTGCGAAAAATTGAGCAATTCGATCAATGTAGCTGTAACACTCAGCTTGGGTGGGTAAAAGCGGTCTGGGGATGGGAGACAATTGAAAGACCAAGGGACCCGCGTTTTCTCCCAAACCGTTAATCACCGGATACACAAATTCATGCATGGCTGCGTGCAAATCAAGGAAATCCTGATTGAGGGAACGGAAACGTCCCTTAGGATCACGCTTGACGGCATCGGTCACACTTTGCGGAGCCTTGATAAGAAAACGGAATTTTTCGTCCACCTGAGCAGCCATGGCAGCGTAGGACATTTCATTGAGAGTGCCGAAAAACGACCAATCGATACCAACGGCACGCAAAACCGGGTGCTTGCAATACGCTGTCAATCCCCGTTTGGTTAAATCCTCTACTCCACTTGTTTCACCCCAAACGATTCCCTTCCAACCCGGAAAATTCCAACTGGCACAACCCAGATAGATGGAAGAAGGTAATAAGCGACCTAAACGCAAAACGTCTTGAGAAGGGGTAACCGGAGTAATGGGGGAAGATGTCACTTCATCAAAACTGTAAGGATCTGTCGTAAATTGATCAAACATAACTTTCCAATCTGTATATCAACAAACAAAAATAAAGCCGAATGACTGCTTTTTTTAGTATACGTCCGAAAATTCAACAACATAGGACGAAAAATGAGTAATTTTGCTCAGAAGATTGAAAAATAGCAGAAAAAATTTTCTACTTCAATGTCTGAAGTTGAGCAATTGAGACAAAAGTTCGGTTGCAGCTCATGGCGGGAATTTTTTTATTTCCCGCCATTGATAAATATTACAGACGAGGACCACGAGGAGGACGAGGTTGTGCGCGCGGGGCCGGAGGTTCTAAAAGGCTACCGGTGTTGACGATGTAGTCAAATTCGTGCATCTTCTCTTGTCCGAACACCTTTTGTAATTCGGCTCGAGCCTTGACGTAACCGTCAAACGCCTGAGCATGAGCACTCATAAAAGCACTGCGTGCCTGAAGTCTTTCCTGCCGGTTTTGAGGTGCTTCACCCGTTTTCCAGCGATCATATCGTGTCTGGGCCAAATCGGCATAGGCTTTTTGCATCTGCTGCCATGCCTTTTGCTCGTTGCTCTTAATTTCTAAAACAGATCCGACTTCCGTCATGAAGTGCTCTGCCTCTGCACGATCCATACCGAAAGTGCGCACTCCCAAACCGTAAGGAGCTTGAGCCCGAGCACGGTGGTGAGGCCCGAAGCGAGGAGCGTCTCCACGCATCATGCAGTGAGGCCCTTCATCGTAGTGATGCCAACCCGGCGCTCCGGCACCCCAACAAGGAGCCCCATGCCAAGCAAAAGAAGCCAGCGGAATAAAACCGACGGAAGCTACCGCAGCGATCAATAATGTTTTCTTTGTCATATTTGCTCCCCTACTAGAAAAATGTCCCCTGCGAGTCGTTGCTGTCAGGCAGGGGGAAAAGACTTTAGCTTGTTTGTTAATTGCAGTGTACGGATCAGTTAAGCAACAATCTTTTGGCAACTGTGTGATTTTGTTATTAAGCTCAACAGATGCTTATCGGCTCAATCTTAAAAATTTCAAGCAAAATCAGGCCTTCTTACCAATAGACTGAAGCTTGCTTTTGATACAATGAGGACGTCGTATATTTACATTTTTTCAGGACTTTACAAAATGGAACTTTCTGCATTGACTGCTTTGTCACCGCTTGACGGTCGTTACGCCCGCCAAACCGAATCGCTGCGTGGTATTTTCTCTGAATCTGCCTTTATGCGTGCCCGTGTTCGCGTCGAAGTCGAGTGGTTGATTGCTTTGTCTGAAGCTCAACTGCCCGAGCTCGATCACCTCTCCGATCACGGCAAAGCCTACCTGCGCGGACTAGTTGAGAATTTCACGGTTCAATCCTGTCAAGAAATCAAAGACATTGAAAAAACAACCAATCACGACGTCAAAGCCGTTGAATATTGGATCAAAGAGCAAGTCTCTCACGACGAAGAGTTAGCCCGTGCCAGCGAATTTGTCCATTTCGGCTGCACCAGTGAAGACATCAACAACACTTCTCACGCTTTGATGCTCTCCGAAGGTCGTCAAGAGCTCGTTGCGTTCCTGCGCAGTATCCATCAGACTCTGGTGGAAAACGCCCATCGCTGGGCCGAAGTTCCGATGCTGTCCCGTACCCACGGACAAACAGCCTCTCCGACCACAATCGGTAAAGAATGGGCCAACGTAGCGATGCGTCTCAAACGCGCAATCGAATCGATTGAATCGGTAACGATTCTGGCCAAAATGAACGGTGCCGTGGGTAATTACAATGCCCACACCATCGCTTACCCGGAAAAAGATTGGGAAGCCTTTGCCAAGAAAGTGGTGGAAGAACGCCTGGGGCTCACCTTTAATACGCACACCATTCAGATTGAGCCTCATGACTACATGGCCCAGCTTTTCGATGCTATTGTTCGTGCCAACACTATTTTGCTTGACTTAGACCGCGATATTTGGGGTTACATCTCCATGGGCTTTTATAAGCAAAAACTCAAGGAAGGCGAAGTGGGTTCTTCAACCATGCCCCATAAGGTCAATCCGATTGACTTTGAAAATTCCGAAGGCAATCTCGGTATCGCCAACGCACTTTTGACGCACTTGGCTCAAAAGTTGCCGATTTCCCGCTGGCAGCGCGATTTGACGGACTCTACCGTTTTGCGCAATCTCGGTGTCGCTTTCGGCTACTGCTTCGTGGGCTACAACGCCTTAACGCGCGGCTTGGGCAAACTGCAGCTCAATGAACAACGTGTCGCAGAAGACCTCGATCACGCCTGGGAAGTGTTGGCTGAAGCCATCCAAACGGTGATGCGTCGCTACGGTGTGCCGCACCCCTACGAACAACTCAAAGCCCTCACTCGCGGCAAGGGCATCACGCCGGAAACAATTCACGAATTTGTCTCCCAGCTGGATATCCCTGCCGAGGCAAAAGAGCGTCTGATGAAACTGACCCCTGCCACCTACATCGGTAAGGCAGTTGAATTGGCTAAGCGCGCCTAATCCGCTTTGTTTGTTTTTCGGCCCGGGAATCTCCTCCGACGAGGTTCCCGGGCTTTTTTAATGCCATCAAATCGTGTCGTTAAAATCTGCACGCGATAGCGGAAATTTCATCATCATATGCTTACAATGTGAAAGTTGAAACACTAAAAAGCGTCTTGATTTTCAGAGGTTTTGAGCATGGCGTCGGCTACCGTTTATCGCAAAGATTACATTCCACCCACTCATTGGGTTGATTCAGTCCATTTGGAGTTTGATCTCCATCCCCAACAAACCCACGTTCACAGTACCTTGATAATCCGCCCCAATGAAGATCGGATTAACAATGACCTTGTTTTAAACGGTCGGGATTTGGAATTGGTCCGTATCGTCATGGACGGGCGTGAATTGGATCGGACCGAATACACGCTGATGCCCAACGGTGACATTGTTTTGCGTGGAATTACCAAAGAAATCAAGCTTGAAATTGAAAATATCATCAATCCTCAAGCCAATACCTCACTGATGGGTCTTTACCTTTCCAAAGGTAATTTCATGACTCAGTGCGAAGCCGAAGGGTTCCGACGCATCACTTATTACCCGGACCGCCCGGATATTTCGGCCAAATTTACTGTCCGAATCAACGCTCCGAAATCGGTCTGCCCGGTGCTGCTCTCTAACGGCAACCTTGTTGAGGAAGGTGAACTTGACGGCAACTGGCACTACACCTGTTGGGAAGACCCGTTCCCCAAACCCAGCTATCTTTTCGCCTTAGTGGCCGGGAACTTAAAGTGCCGCGAAGAAAAATTTCAACTGAAAAACGGCAAAAAAGCACTGCTTCAAATTTGGGTCGAGCCGCAAAACCTGGATAAAACAGAATTTGCCCTTGAAAGTCTCAAGCGTGCCATCGCTTGGGATGAGGAACGTTTCGGACTCGAACTGGATCTTGAACGTTTCATGATCGTCGCCACGGATGACTTCACCATGGGTGCGATGGAAAACAAAGGACTCAACATTTTCAATTCCCGCTGCGTACTGGCAACGCCTGAGGTGGCTACCGACCGGGATTTTGCCCGCATTGAAAGTGTGATCGGTCACGAATACTTCCACAATTGGACCGGGAACCGTGTCACTTGCCGTGACTGGTTCCAACTCACGCTTAAAGAAGGACTCACTGTTTTCCGTGAACAGGAGTTTGCCGCCGACATGTTAGGCGACAGCACGGCGCGCGCCGTCAAACGCATTGAAGATGTGCGTTATTTGCGTGACAGACAGTTCACGGAAGACGCAGGCCCCATGGCTCACCCGATTCGTCCGGAATCCTACGAAGAAATTAATAACTTCTACACGACTACCGTGTACGAAAAAGGTGCCGAAGTCATCCGTATGCTGCAAACCCTTTTGGGTAAAGACGGCTTTAAACGGGGACTGGAACAATACATCCGAGACCATGACGGCTCGAGTGCTACTTGCGAAGATTTTCTCAACGCCATGGCAGAAGCCAACATGCGTAATTTGTCGCAATTTACCCGTTGGTACTCACAAGCCGGCACTCCCCACGTTCGTGTTCGCACGCATTGGGATGAGCGCAGTGCCACGTACACCATTACCCTGTCGCAATTCTGTCCGCCGACTCCGGGTCAAACGAAAAAAGAACCGTTCTTTATCCCGTTTGACGTGGCGCTCTTTAACAGCAAAGGCAAACCGATTGCTTTGCAATTGCAAGCTGAAACGAACGCAAAAGGAACTTCGCGCGTACTGGAACTGACCGACGAGGAACACTCCTGGGTGTTTGTGGGCGTCAAAGAAAAGCCGATCCCCTCATTGGCAAGAAACTTCTCCGCTCCGATCATCGTTGACTACAACTATTCGCCTGAAGAACTTGTCTTTTTAAGTCAGTGCGACAATGATGCGTTCAATCGAGCCCATGCCATGGAAGAGCTTTCTCTTTTATGCATTAATGAGATGGTGAGTGATTATGAGCGCGGCACTCGCATGGTCATCAATCCTCACTACAGAAATGCCTTCGAGTCCATGCTCACGGATAAGAGTATCTCGCCGGCATTTAAGGCTATTGCACTGACCTTACCCAGTGAGACGCGCATTGCCGAAGCCCAACCGATGATCAATCCCATTTCGATTCGAGCAGCTATCCGTTCACTACGCGAACAATTGGGCCGCCAATTCTCGCATCTGATCATGCGTGTATTTGACGACAATGCCCCCAATCCCGTTTACTCACCCAATGCAGCCGACGCCGGCAAGCGTGCGATGCGTGCATTCTGCTTCGAACTGTTGTTAGCGGGCGGTAATGCCAAATCTCTGCTTCGAGCCAGACAAATTTTTGAAACAAGTAAAAATCTGACCGAAAGACTCGACGCTTTGCGAATCATTGTCAACAGTGCATCTCCGACGAAGTTCACCCTTTTGGAAGCAGCAGAGACCGAATGGCGAAACGAACCCTTGCTGATCAATAAGTGGTTTACACTTCAGGCTACAGCGACTGTTCCGATGGACGAATGCCCGATTGTTGATGTAGTTCAAAACCTCGTAGAACGCTACCCAGGTTACAACGCCCACAATCCGAATAACGTTTACTCACTTGTGTTGGCTTTCTGCCAGAATAATCTGGCCGAATTCCACCGCCCCGACGGTGTGGGTTATAAATTCTGGGTTGAACAGGTTCTCAAACTCGACCGAATCAACCCTCAGGTTTCAAGCCGCCTAGCTCGCTGCTTGGACGGCTGGAGACGCTACACACCGGAGTGCTCTAAATTGATGTTCAGTGCACTCAAATACGTGTACTCTCAACCCAATCTGTCGACTGACCTTAAGGAAGTCGTCGGCAAAGCGCTCAATAACGCTACCCATTAATTTCGAGAAGGACTCATAAAGATGGCAAAAACTTTAGACCTTTACCTGCATGATCTGGAAGTTCACCACCAGGTCGATCCTCGACTGACCGCTTTGATCAATCATCTGGCCTGTACCTGTAAAGAGATCAGTTTCAAAGTCAGTCAAGGTGCCCTAGCAGGCGTCTTGGGCTCAGCAGGCAGTGAAAATGTGCAAGGCGAAACTCAGAAAAAGCTTGACATCATTGCCAATGACATCATGTGCCGAGCTTGCACGGAAAGCGGCTTTGTGAGCGGGGTAGCCAGCGAAGAAATGGATCATGCGCTGCAGGTTCCTGAAGACTGTGAAGTCGGTCCGTATCTGGTGCTTTTTGACCCGCTCGACGGTTCCAGTAACATCGACATCAACGTTTCGATCGGTACGATCTTTTCCATCCTACCGGCAGGCGAAGCCCGTCGTCAGGTCAAAGACGAAGATTTCCTGCAATCCGGTCGCCATCAATTAGCTGCCGGCTACGTCATCTACGGTCCTCAGACTCAACTGGTTTTCACCTTAGGGTTCGGTACGACTCTCTTTACGTTAGACTTGGGAACCGGCAATTTCTACCAAACGGTAGAAAAACTGGAAATTGCTCCTCAAGCCAAAGAATTTGCCATTAACTGCTCGAATATGCGCCATTGGGAAGCGCCCGTGCAACGTTATATCACCGAGTTGTTAGCCGGTTCGACCGGTCCGCGCGGCAAAGATTACAACATGCGTTGGGTGGCTGCTATGGTTGCCGAAGTGCACCGCATCCTCAACAGAGGCGGTATTTTCATGTACCCGAAAGACAATCGTGATCCCTCCAAGCCCGGCAAGCTCCGCCTGATGTATGAAGCCAATCCGATGAGCTGGCTCGTTGAACAAGCAGGTGGTCGAGCAACAAACGGCAAACAAAATATTCTTGATATTCAACCTGAAGGTCTGCACCAGCGCGTTGCAGTCTTCTTAGGCGCTAAAGAAGAGGTGGAACTTGTAACGTCCTACCACAACTGAGACGGGGCAAATGGTTGTTATTGATTTTTTGATCAACTGGGTGTTACTACCCGGAATTATTATTTACGGCTTTGTCAGTTGGTCCAAGGAAAATCCGGATACAAAATTCTGGATTGAGCCCGAGGACGACAACAAGACAAAAAGCCCTCAGGCAAATCCTGACAAAAAATCTGAATTACGATCCTGATCTACAGGCGTTTTTGATAGACAAAATCAATCAAAAACGCCTTTTTGATAAACAAAATCTATCGGCCAAAGTTCAAACTTAAATTGAGTTTTAAAGTTTGACTTCTTATACTCTCATTTAACCCCTTTTTGACCCCTTTAAGCTCTACACTAGAGTTTGGGAGAAACTATGTCTAAACACGAGTCTATGGATGTTCGGGTTGCTGTGGAACCCGATAATCCGGCGTTGGCGCGCAACGAGGCCTTATGCGTCAATTGCTCCATGTGCCGTCAGGTTTGCGAAGACTATATCGGCGTACATGGACACTATGATTTGACTAAGACAGGCGACAAAGCCATTTGCATTCATTGCGGTCAATGCATCAATGTTTGCCCCACCGGCAGCCTTTTTACGCCAAACGAATATCCTCAGGTACAACAAGCCATTGATGATCCCGACAGTATTGTTGTGGTTTCAACCTCACCGGCCGTGCGAGTGGCCCTAGCCGAGGCTTTTGGATTAGAGGCTGGACGTTTTGAAGAAGAAAAAATGATCGGCCTTCTGCGTAAACTCGGTGCCGATTATGTCTTGGATACCAACTTTGCCGCAGACCTCACAATTATGGAAGAGGCCTCCGAATTGGTTGAGAGAATTACCAAAAAAACGGCTCCTTTACCTCAGTTTACAAGTTGCTGTCCGGCTTGGGTGAAATATGCCGAAACGTTTCACCCGGAAATCATTCCGAATATCTCCAGTGCAAAGAGTCCCATCGGGATGCAAGGTGCAACGGTTAAGACCTACTTTGCCCGTGAAAAAGCCCTGACGGCCAAGCAGATTGTTCATGTGGCACTGGCCCCATGCACGGCTAAAAAATTTGAAGTTCGTCGTGAAGAATTCAACAGCAGCGGCCGCTATCACGGTGATCCCGCTATCCGAGACACGGATTTTGTCATTACCACGACGGAATTAGCGGAATGGGCCCAATCCAAAGGCATCGGCTTTGATGATATCGAACCCTCTCATTATGACAACCTAATGGGAGAAGGGTCCGGAGCCGGCGTGATCTTCGGTAACACCGGCGGGGTAATGGAGGCGGCTTTACGTACCGCACACTACTTGATTACAGGAACAGCTGCCCCGACAGAATTTTTCGACCTTCAACCCGTCAGAGGCTTAACGGACGTTAAGGAAGCTCAGGCTCAAATCGGTGATCTGACCTTAAATGTGGCGGTTGTCTACGGAACAGCCAATGCTGGCAGACTGATTGAGCAGATCAATCGCGGCGAAAAACAGTATCACTTCGTTGAAGTGATGACTTGCCCCGGCGGGTGTATCTCAGGTGGCGGCCAACCCAAACTGAATTGGGGACAGGAAGATCTGACCCGTCAACAAAGAATTGATGCGCTTTACACTCGTGACCGTTCGATGGATATTATCCATCGTACCAGTTACGACAATGAAGAAATCAAGAAAATTTATGAACGTTTTTACGGCCATCCCCTTTCTGAACTGGCCGAAAAGCTTTTACACACGCACTACACGGACCGTAGTGCATCTTTAGGAGTTAAAAAAATGAAATACCGTTGCAAAGTTTGCGGTTTTATCCATGAATGCGATGGCGAATTGCCCGCCGACTACATCTGCCCGATCTGCAAAAAGGGTGTCGAATTTTTTGAATTGGTTGAAGAACCCAAACAAGGTTGCGGCAAATTAGCCGGCACGAAGACCGAAAAGAACTTGATGACCGCTTTTGCCGGCGAATCTCAAGCCCGCAACAAGTACACCTATTTTGCTGAAGTAGCCAAGCGTGAAGGCTATGAACAAATTGCCGCTATTTTCTTGCAAACGGCTCGCAACGAACAAGAACACGCCCGCTTGTGGTGTGACGCTTTAGGTTGGATCCAAGACACTGCCAAGAATTTAGGTGCTGCCGCTGATGGTGAAAACTACGAATGGACGGATATGTACGACGGCTTTGCAAAGGAAGCTGATGAAGAAGGCTTCCCGGAATTGGCTGCTAAATTCCGCGCCGTTGCCGCCATTGAAAAAGCCCACGAAGAGCGCTATCGCAAGCTCTTGAAGAATGTCGAAATGAAGCAGGTTTTTGAAAAGGCCGGTCAAACAATGTGGGAATGCCGTATCTGCGGTCACCTCGTTATGGGCGTGAAAGCTCCTGAAGCTTGCCCGGTTTGTGGTTACGCACAAAGCTACTTCGAAGTACGTGCTGAAAACTACTAGACCTGTCGCACTCTAAAGAGCTAGACAAAACCATTAAGGACCAGACCGGGATCGGAATGGTCCTTTTTTGTACTTTAATTAAAGCCTGCTTCGTCGGCTCAACGATGATTTTGCTGTTGTTTGAGCAGATCGCGGATTTCCCTGAGCAAAGCTATATCCTCAGGAGTGGGCGCAGGAACGGCAGCAGCCTTTCTCTCTTCTTCATGTTTGACCCGAAGCTTGGCTTGGGCGGCAGCACGAACTTTGCTGACAACACGTACCAACGTAAAAACAACTAAAGCCATCAAAAGAAAATGAAAAACCGCGGTAAAAAATGCCCCGTATCCGAACACCGCTGCCCCGGCTTTTGTAAGAGCCTCATAAGTCATCGGACCGGTGTAGTTTTCCGGCATTGAAAGAACAAGGAAAAAGTTTGAGAAATCCTGTGATCCGATTAAAACACCGAGAACTGGATTGATCACATCCTTAACCATGGAATTGACAATTGCTGTAAAGGCCGCTCCGACAATCACACCAACGGCCATGTCAATCACATTGCCTCGACTGATAAAAGATTGAAAATCCGAAATAAATTGTTTCATAGAAAAATTTCCTTGCAAAAAATTTAGCCGATTATATAAGTTTATTTTTCTACTCTGGAATTTGAAAAACCATTTTCCGAATAAATTCATTAAAATGACAATCCTGTTTCGCGGATGTAGCTCAATGGTAGAGCAGAGGCTTCCCAAGCCTACGACGGGGGTTCGATTCCCCTCATCCGCTCCACTTCTACATTGATCGCAACGGACCTGTGAGTCCGTTTTTTAATATGACCGAAAGAAAAATCCTGACCGCCGAAGAAATTGAAGCGTTCAAGAAAAAGCATATCCGCAGTTTTACCCTGCGTCGCGGCCATATCAGCCAAGCCCAAAAACGTGCTTTAGAAGAACTGCTACCCCATTATGCGGTTGAATACACTCAGAACCTTATGAACCCGGAAGAGATTTTCGGACGGAAAGCTCCATGGGTTCTGGAAATCGGCTGCGGTATGGGAGAAACAACCGCCGCCATTGCCCAAATGCATCCTGAAGTTAATTTCCTGGGCTGCGAAGTCTTTTCCGCCGGCGTTGGTGCTCTTGCCAAACGTTTGGACGAAATGTCATTGACCAACGTTCGGATTATTCAGCACGATGCCGTTGAGGTCGTCAAAGACATGATTGCGACGGATTCATTAGACGGCGTGCATATTTACTTCCCGGATCCTTGGCGTAAAGCACGGCATCACAAGCGCCGTCTTGTCGCACAACCGTTCATTCACGAGCTTGTCCAAAGAATTAAACCGGGCGGCTATATTCATTGCGCTACCGATTGGGAAAATTATGCTGAGCAAATGCTTGAAGTGCTAACAGGAGAACCTTTACTTAAAAATATGTACGAGGGCTACTCACCTGTTATGGCCAATCCCATCACCGAGCGGCCGATGACGAAATTCCACGCTCGTGGAGAACGTTTGGGACATGGCGTTTGGGATTTGGTATTTAAACGTCAATAACCGATGGATCGTTTCAGTATGGATATCGTCTACCAAATCAAAGCTTTTATTCTCGGAATTGTAGAAGGATTGACCGAATTTTTACCGATCTCTTCAACCGGTCACCTGATCATTGCGGGGGATTTGCTCAACTTCAACGGTCCTGAGGTCAATACGTTCAGCATCGCCATTCAAGCGGGGGCTATTTTTGCTGTCTGCTGGTTTTACCGAGTCAAATTGTGGAATATCCTCATTCACTTATTTGAACGGGGTAAGGATCAGCAGTTAGCGATTAATATTGTTGTGGCTTTTTTACCGGCAGCGATCTTGGGCGTATTACTTGCCGATTTAATTGAAGAGCTTTTATTCAATCCGATCACTGTTGCTATTGCTTTGGTTATCGGCGGTCTGATTATTTTTTGGATTGAAAATATGCATGCCAAGCGCACGTATGCTCCCCGCGTGCAAAACATGGATGATATGACCGTCAAGGATGCTTTTCTTGTGGGTTGCATGCAGTGCATTGCCATGATTCCCGGTACAAGCCGCTCGGGCTCGACAATCATCGGTGGCTTGGTATTGGGTTTATCCAGAAAAGCAGCCACAGAATTTTCATTCTTTTTAGCGATTCCGACGATTTTCGGCGCGACTGTCTATTCCTTAGCCAAAATTTTCCTACGTGTCTCTAACGAGCATAGTTTCGTATGGACCACTGACATGACAATCGGCTTTATCGTGGGCTTTGTGGTTTCCTTCATCAGTGCACTCATTGTCGTCAAGTGGTTATTGCGCTATGTTTCCAGCAACGATTTCAAATCATTTGGCTGGTATCGCATTATTTTCGGCTTTGTCATCCTCGGTACGCACTACAGCGGGCTGGTGCAATGGTAGTCTGAGGCGGTACTGAAACATTCTTTTTCAGTACCGCTGTCATTTTGTTTGTAATTTTGTTCATTCTGATCCAAAATTAACTTGTTCCCGGTAGGCGATAAGTTGCTTTAAGATTCCTTGTTCCAATGCTTAACCCAACCGGTTGCTGGGCTTGGGGCCGGCTGTGCGGAGGCACGTGTTGCTTCCCCGAAACCCGCCTCAGAGGCGACCACTCTTGATTCTTCGGACTCAGGATGCAAGGCAACCCCTATCGGGAACGTTTTCTTTTTATTTTTCCGAATATCCTTACACCGATATCCCATGACTAAAAAATTCTGGTTAATGAAATCTGAACCTTCCGAATGCTCTTTTGAAAGTGTCTTAGCCAGACCGGATAAAACCATTGATTGGTTCGGAATCAGAAACTATCAGGCAAGAAACTTTATGCGCGATGAGATGAGTGTCGGTGATGCGGTGTATTTCTATCACTCCTCTTGTCCTAAGCCCGGCATCGTGGGTCTTGCACATGTGGCGACAAAAGCCCACCCTGACGCGACGCAGTTTGATCCCGACAGTGAATATTTTGATCCGAAATCAGATAGAAATAACCCTCGTTGGGTGTGTGTTGACATCACGGCCGATGAAGCCGTGGAATTGATTGATCTGGCCACCCTCAGGCAATATTCGGAACTGACCGAAATGAAAATCCTGCAAAAAGGTAACCGTCTTTCCATTACGCCGCTGACTGAAAATGAATATTTCTTCATTTTGAACAATTTGGTCCGAAAGAAAAAATAAGAGAAATTTTCAAAAATAGTTTGCAAATCAAAAAAAACTACGGCATAATTCTGCTTCTCCCGAAACGGGAGACTGAAAATGGTAAGCCGGTTTAGCTCAGTTGGTAGAGCAGCGCATTCGTAATGCGAAGGTCGGGAGTTCAAGTCTTCTAACCGGCACCATCTCCTAAACTCGTCATCTGACGAGTTTTTTTGTTTCTACGCCTGTTTTTCTGTGTTAGGCTTTACATTTCTTTGTTTTCGGTACTCGTATGATTGATATCAGTCACCTCTCACAGGCTTTCACTTCCCCGGACGGTAAAACAGTTCATGCCGTCAAGGACGTGTCTCTACACATTAATAAAGGGGAAATCTTCGGCATTATCGGTCGATCCGGCGCCGGCAAATCTACGTTGGTGCGAACCATTAACTTTTTGAATCGGCCGACAGAGGGCACTGTTACAGTCAACGGTCAAAAACTCAATGAACTCAACGCTGAGCAACTCCGAACGATCCGCTCGAAAATCGGCATGATTTTCCAGCATTTCAATTTGCTGAGTTCTCGTACGGTTTTTGACAACATTGCCTTGCCGCTTGAGTTGCATAACACCGCAAAAGAAGAAATCGACCGGAAGGTCAATCATTTGATTGAATTGGTGGGGCTGACTGAACACAAAGATAAGTATCCCCGTCAACTTTCGGGCGGTCAAAAACAGCGTGTCGGTATTGCCCGTGCTTTGGCTAACGATCCGATGGTTTTGCTCTCTGATGAGGCCACCAGTGCGCTTGACCCCGAAACCACACGAGCCACTTTGGATTTATTGCTCAAGATCAATCAGACCTTAGGCGTAACCATCGTACTCATCACTCACGAAATGGAAGTCGTGAAACAAATTTGTGACCGTGTCGTTGTGATGGATAAGGGTGTGATTGTTGAAGCCGGTACCGTGCTTGAAGTATTTCGTCATCCCAAGCATGCCACGACACGAGCCATGCTGGCCGACGTTGTCGTTCACGATATGCCTCAACGCATTTACGACACCGTTCGTGATCGAATCAACGTCGCTACAGAAAACGGACGCTTTTCCAGACTTTTGCGATTAACATTTGTCGGCTCAGAAGTCACGTTGCCGGTTTTGTCCATCATCACCCGACGCTACGAGATCGATTTCAATATCCTGCAAGGCCAAGTAGAAGAGTTAAAAGGAACCAGTTTCGGCATGCTTACCATTCTTGCTGAAAGCCCCAACCAAGACAATTATGAAGCTGCCTTGCAGTTCCTCAAAGACAATCAGGTCGAATTTGAAGAGGTTGAACTATGAATGCTGATATCGTTGCCCTTCTAGGCGAAGGATTTATTGAAACCGTCATTATGGTAATCGGTAGCGGTGTACTGGGCAGCATCATCGGTATTCCGTTAGGTGTTCTGCTGCATGTCACCGATAAAGGCGGTCTTATGCCGAAATTGGCCACCAATGCTATCGTCGGAGTGATTGTCAACGCTATTCGCTCCACTCCTTTCATTATCTTACTCGTGGCAATTTACCCGCTCACCCGTCTTATCGTAGGGACGACGATCGGCACTACGGCAACACTGGTTCCCCTTGTGATCGGCGTTGCGCCTTTCATTGCTCGCCTGGTAGAAACCAGTTTGAGAGAAGTTGATCGGGGACTCATTGAAGCGGCTCAATCCATGGGAGCCACAGATATGCAGATCATTACCAAAGTACTGATTCCTGAAGCTATGCCCGGCATCGTAGCCGGTGTCACCATTGCTATCGTGACACTGGTCGGATACTCCGCTATGGCCGGAGCGATCGGCGGTGGTGGTTTAGGTGATATCGGCATCCGCTATGGTCACAACCGCTATATGCCTGATGTTATGTGGACTGTGGTTTTGATTCTTGTTGTTTTTGTACAGGTCATTCAAAGTTTCGGAGATTGGTGCGTCAGAAAAGTCTCCAAGCGCTAACAAATAATAAGCGGGCTTTCAATTTAGCTGAAAGCCCGCCGTCTGATCATTTCAAAGCTCTTCTTTTTATTGCTTCTGGTTGGATTCGATTTTCTTTTCACGAATCTCAAAATCCTTCCCCGCTGCCATCTCAACAAGTTGAGTCAATCGATCCTCCACTTCTCCCACACTGGCCGAAAGAGAATTCACCGTCTCATGAGCACTTCCCTCAACTGCTGACTGCAGGCCGTTGACCGCAGCCATTAAGGATGAATGACGAGAGGCGCTTTGATTTTGCAACTCTAAAATCTGCTTTTGCATCTCGCTCTTGAGCTCAACATAACGCGATTGCTCGGCCTTTTGCGCTAAGTCCCTTGCCTGCTGCAAAAGTTTGTTAACCCGACGTAATTCCATCGAAAGCGCAGCCTGTTGAACAAAACCGTAAACCAAACAAATCAGGATAACCAGCCCCGGACCTAACAATAAAATCAATCCCAACGGAGCTTGGATTTCAGTGTAAAGCAGGTTAACGGTGACATCAGCCATCACGCCTTCCCAATTCACAACCAGGAAAACAGAGCAAAGGACAAAGAGTAATAATAAAAAAACAGTTCTTAAATGCATGACAGATCTCAACAACAGTTTGTCGATCCCTTAACTCTAACACGAGCCAACGGTCTGAGAGACTAAATTTTGAAAAAGAACTTTTCCATTATCGCGAAAACGACTAAGATGATGAAGATTTGATCTAAGGAGTACGTTTCATGCAACACGATTCTCGTTTTCCCCGTCTGCACATCGTTGATCACCCCCTGATCCAGCACAAGTTAAGCATTATGCGTGATAAAAATACGTGTACGAAAGATTTTCGTGCACTTTTGCGCGAAATTGCTCTCTTAATGGGTTACGAAGTAACCAGAAATTTGCCCTTGACCACACACAGCATTGAAACGCCGCTTTGCCGCTTTGATGCACCGGTACTGGCAGACAAAAAACCCGTCATTGTCCCGATTCTGAGAGCCGGTCTGGGTATGGCCGATGGCTTTTTAGAGCTGATGCCGTCAGCTCGTGTGGGTCACATCGGAATGTATCGTGATGAAAACAAACGCCCGGTAGAGTATTTAGTCAAACTCCCCGATTTGGAAGGCCGCACGTTCTTTTTAGTCGATCCGATGCTTGCCACCGGCTATTCTGCCGCCCATGGGGTCGATGTTTTGAAAAAACAAGGTGTTCAAGGCAAAGATATTATCTTTATGTCTTTGCTCTGTGCTCCGGAAGGGATGGAAACATTCCAAAAACTGCATCCGGATGTTGAAGTGTATACGGCAAGCCTTGACGATCATCTCAATGAAAAAGCCTACATCGTTCCCGGTTTAGGTGATGCGGGTGACCGCTTATACGGCACACTTTAACGTTTTTCTTTCAAACCATAAAATTAAGGGTTAACCCCAATATTTCACTTAACTGTTACAGTTGCGAAATATTTTATTAAGGGTTAACCCTAATTTTTGCCTTAAGAAAACTTAATTTAATCTGAAAAATCAGCAAAACATATGACATAACTCAAACCTTTTTACATAAAAATGGAGGATGATACGCATGTCGGAACGCAGAAGCGTTCTGTCTGTTTGTGTTTTTAAAAAACTCATCAAAGCGCTTGGACCGCGTTTTGAATTTAGGACATAACTTCTTAATAAAAGGTTGAATTTCATCATGTCGATGTATACCTCTGATCAAGAAAAATATTCCAACACCCCGACTTCTGAAGAAGTCATCGCCGGTGTGGAATTGCGTAATGCCAAGCGCAAGAGCAGATGGCCGGCTTACTGCGACGTCGCCCAGTCTGTGACAGGCTTGTTGCTCGGTATCTTCCTGTTCTGCCACATGGCTTTCACGAGCTCCATTCAATTGGGCAAGGATGTGTTCTGGAACTTGGTCGCCTTCTCCGGCGGTTATATTTTTGACGGCGAAGAACATGCCTGGATGCACGTGGCTTTGATCGGTGCCATTACCCTCTTGGTCATCATCCACGCTTTGATGGCTTTGCGTCGTTTCCCGACGAGCTATCGCATGTTCCATAACATCAAGAGCCAATATCAATTCATTGCTCACCGCGACACCACGCTTTGGATCGTCCAAATCGTGACCGCTGTGATCTTGACCGGTATGGTTTTCCCGCACGTCACCCCGATGATTCTCGATCCGGAAGCCATCGGCCCGAACTTCTCCTCTGTTCATACCTATCACAACGGTTTGCTCTGGACGTTCATCTTCTTGGTGGCCACTGAATTGCACGGTATGATCGGTCTGTATCGCTTGTGCGTGAAGTGGGACGTGTTCGCCGGTAATCGTGAAGCTCTTCGCAAGATCATGTACTGCGTGGTCGTTCTGATGATCGCCTGCGGTTCTATGACGATGTGGACGTACTACAGCAACGGTAAGGCTCTCGTTGAAAGCGGTGAACCGATCGTTAAGTACGAACCGGTTAACAACTGGTGGAAGTAAGATTCAGGGTTAACTGAATAAATACTTACAAACGCGGCTTTCGGGCCGCGTTTGTTTTTATATGCATATTTTTTTCGGTACACTCTTTTTTGATGAAATTAAAAGGACTGGATATGCGTGTTTCTTTTTTGATAATTGCAAGTGCCATCAGCGCACTGATGACCGGTTGTGTAGCCAATTCCGTCACGGAACAAGGCCAAAAAGTTGTTATTGTTCAGAGTTTGCCCACTCAATACCAATGCACTTATAAAGGTGAAGTTGTAGGCTCTCAAGGCAACTGGCTCACCGGAGGCTGGACAACCAATCGCAATTTGGCCTTAGGTGCCCGAAACGATTTGAGAAATGAAGCTGCGAAGTTAGGCGCTAATGTTGTGGTGATCGCAGAAACTATCAATTCAACTGACGAGAAAAATTCGCTTGAAAACATTACTCACGTCGGCCGAGCATACAGCTGCCGCTAATCGTCAGATAGTTACCCCTCTGTCACGGGCCCACAAAGCTGCTTGTGTACGAGAAGCAAATCCCATCTTTTTGAGAATATGCTTCACGTGCACTTTGACGGTCCCCAGCTGAATAGACAGGTATTCCCCGGTCTGCTGATTACTCATCCCGATTGATAAGCACTTGAGGACATCTTTTTCACGACTGGTCAGACAATTTAAATCCCGATCAACTTCACCCGTATCCTCACGGAAAGCACGTGTCAGAGCGCCCATCAGGCGATTGCTCACCACTACTTTTCCGTGACAGACCCTTTTTATTTGGGATAATAGCTCCGGAACCTCAATCAATTTTGATAGATACCCTTCAGCCTGTAATTGGACCGTTGCCATCAGCTCTTCACTGTCATCCCTGTCCGTCATCATCACCACTTTAGCAGGACGGTGAAGATTTTTTGCATAGCGAAGAACATCAATAGCAGAGCCCTTCTTCATGTGCATATCAACCATAACCAGATCGGGTTGGAGTCTATCAATGTAAAACATGCCTAACTGCTTATCACCGGTCTCAGCCACGTTGCCGAATTCGACATCTTCATGCAAAAGTTGAGCGAGTGCCTCCCTAAACAGGGGGGAACCGTCAACTATGACTACACAAAATTTTTTACTGTTCTCGTCTGCTTGAGTCATAAGCATTTTAAAAAAGGGCGCACCCTCAGTACGCCCCACTCCCTAACGGGTTATTTGTCGTCGTAGTGCGACACGGCAGCCCACAAAATATCCGTGCCTTGCATAAAGTCTTGCATCTTCATGGCTTCATGCGGATTATGAGATCCCAATTGATTGGCCACAAAAATCATGGCAACCGGAATACCGTTATTGCCCAACACAGCAGAATCGTGACCGGCACCGGAAGCCAAACGCATACAAGGAATATTTTCAGCCTTGGCACTGGCTTCAAGCCGATCGCTCAACGCTGCATCGACACCGGACGGAGCCGTCAATAAGGCCGGATCATACTCAATAGTCACGCCGCGTTCGGCTGCCACTTCTTCTCCGTATTTTTGCATCAGCTCGTGGAAACGATGAGCAGTGTCGGCACTCAGACTGCGAATATCCACGGAAATCGTCACTTCTCCGGGAATCACCGAAATAGCTGCACTAGAAGCCATCTTCAAAACACCGACTGTGAAGACCAAATCCTCGCCTTTAACTAACCAGCGATCCCAAGCACGATCAATGCGTTGCATCCAATCGGTAAAAGCCATCAGGGCATCGTGACGATACTGTTTATCGGTTGCGCCAGAGTGTGCCGCTTCACCCAAAATCCGTACGGCTTTATGACGAATGTTGCCGCGAATACCTGTGACGATACCAGCACGGGCCTCGGTTTGTGCATCAAGTGTCGGTCCTTGTTCAATATGCAATTCAACAAATGCAGCAATACGATCGGTGTCCACCAAAGGTTGACCTCCCGATACAGCCTCTGTATCTATACCGCAAGACAGCATGGCTTGCGCCAACGTGCAGGAGCCATCACGAATCTTTAAAGCAAGGTCCTTCGCAGTGAGCTTACCCAACATACCGAGTGAGCCCATATAGGCTTTACCAAAAAAGGAGCTTTCCTCTCCACGCATCATCAAAACGGTGTAATCACGTTCGGGAACAAAACCCGTCTCACGCATCCACCAGGCTACTGTAAGAGCTGCCGTAACACCGGCCAGACCGTCGTAGTTGCCGCCTTGCGGAACACTGTCAACGTGGGAGCCAGCCACAAATGCAGGCAATGTACGATCTTTACCGGGCAGTGTCATCCAGACATTGCCTGCTCTATCCGGTTGAATTTCCAATTGGAGTTTTTGACCGATTTGAGTGAGGTATTCAAGTACCTGTGTTTCTTTGGCAGAAAAAGCCTGACGAGTCACGCCTTGAACATCGCGACTCATTTCCCGCACATCATCAAAAATCTTTTTGGCAAACTCCAAACCTTTTTGCTGCAATTCAGACATGGCTGATCTCCATTAAATAAACAAACAGGACAATTGTATGTATTTTCATTATTAAAAGGCAATCTTAAGAATTCGTTAAATTCTTTTATATCAATAAGTTAGACAATTCTCACCTTATCTCACCGAATATTTGTTGCCTTGAGTCAAATCAGACTTGAAATTTACAAAATTCTTGCTTTGACGCCTTTCACTTCAGGGAATCCCCTATGGGCAAAACCTGCAAAAGTGTAGGATACTTAGCTCAGTGAGGAAACCGCCGATAAGAGCGGCAATTTCTCGTGTTTTTCAACCTTATAAAGGAATTTCTCATGTCGTTGCTTGAATGGTTGGCAATAGCTGTTACGATTCTAACGGTATATGCCTTGATCAAACGATTGGAAACGCGCCTCGTGCTCTTCACCGCTGGCTTCGTGCTCTGCTTGGTGTCTATGGACCCGATGAGCGCTTTGAATTCGTTTGCTAAGTCCATGACCAATAATTCTTTGGTGATGGCAATCTGCTCTTCGATGGGTTTTGCTTTCATTGCAAATTACACCGAATGTGACCGCAGTCTCGTTCACTACTTGGCCGCTCCGATCCGCGGTTTGGGCGTCTTCCTGATCCCGATCTGCACGGCTGTGACCTTCTTCATTAACATCGCTATTCCGTCTGCCGCAGGTTGTGCTGCTGCCGTGGGTTCTACGTTGATCCCGGTGATGTTGCGTGCCGGTATTAAGCCTGCCGCCGCTGCCGCTGCCGTGATGGGTGGTACGATCGGTTCTTACCTCTCTCCGGGTACGTCTCACAACCCGTTCGTTGCTGAAATGGCCGGCATTGACGTGATGGACTTCATCTCCTACCACGCCGTTTGGTCGTTGCTCTGCGGCGCCATCCTGGTTGTCGGTTTGCTCATCGTCTGCATGGTTTTGGGCGACCACAAGGGTGAAAAGGTTGAAGCCACTGACGAAGTTAAGAAGGAAGAAAAACCCTTCAAGCCGAATGCTCTTAAGGCTATCATGCCGCTCGTTCCGATCACGATCCTCGTTGTCGGTAACGTCTGGTTGCCTGTCATCAAGATGGGTGTGGCACAAGCCATGGTCTTGGGTGCCGTGATCACCTTGTTGCTCTCCTTTGCTGTTGACCGTACAGACCCGCAAGAATTCTCCAAGCGCTTCTTCAACGGTATGGGCAAGGGCTACGCTGATGTGATGGGTATCATCATCGCCGCCGGTGTGTTTGCTGCCGGTTTGCGTGCTACCGGTTTGATCGATACGTTCGTTGACGTCTTGAAGCACTCCAATGACATCGCTCGTTGGGGCGGTTCTCTCGGTCCGTGGATCATGGGTACCATCACCGGTTCCGGTGACGCTGCCACGATGGCCTTTAACGAAGCTGTGACGCCGCATGCTCCTGAATTCGGCATGGAAATCAAGTCCTTGGGTGCCTTGGCCTTCTTGACCGGTGCCTTGGGTCGTACGATGAGCCCGATTGCCGGTGCTATGGTTGTTGTCTCCGGTATCGCTATGGCTAACCCGATGGACGTTGCTAAGCGCACGGCTCTGCCCTGCACGGTTGCAGTGTTCATGCTCGCTTTGTTCATGGTCTAGTCTGAACTGACTGAACTTAACTAAGCTCAAAAGAGGGGAAGATTCATGTCTTCCTCTCTTTTTTTGAGACTACAATTTTTGATGAAAGAGAGGTCCATCCTCTCAGCGTTCTATCTTGGTTAGGGAGATTAATTATCATGACTCAATGTGCTTATCACGATCAACTCATCAGCATTCGTCGCCAATTGCACCAATTCCCTGAAGAAGGCTGGACAGAATTCTGCACAACCGCATTTATTGTTAAACACCTTCGAGAATTGGGCTACGAAGTCTTGATGGGTGAGAAGGTGGTTTCCCGCAAGGACTGCCTCGGACGCGACCCAAAACTGGTTGCTCAAGCCATTGAAACGGCTAAAGCTCGTGGTGTTGAACAGGCTCTGCTCGATGAAATGCAGGAATTGACTGGTTGCGTAGCCGTGTTGGATACCGGTCGTGCCGGCCCCACGGTTGCACTGCGCTTTGATATCGACTGCAACAACGTTCAGGAAAATCCGTCAGAAGAACATCGCGCAAGTAAAGAAGGTTGGGCTTCCAAACGCCCCGGTTTAATGCACGCTTGCGGCCACGACTCGCATATTTCCTCCGGTCTGGCCATTGCCCGTTGGGCCATGGAACACAAGGATGAATTAAAGGGCAAACTCAAGATTGTCTTCCAACCTGCTGAAGAAGGTGTTCGCGGTGCAGCTGCTGTTGCTGCCAGCGGCATTGTTGATGATTGCGACTACTTCCTCTCCAGCCACATTGCCATGATGGCCAAGAGCGGAGAAATTATCACGAGCCCCGTGGGCTTCCTCTGCACAACCAAATACGACATCTCCTTTAAGGGCCGTCCGGCTCACGCGGGCATTGAACCGAATGCCGGCCGCAATGCACTGGCTGCTGCTTGCCACTGCGTCACTCAGCTTCTGGGTATTCCGCGTCATGGCGCCGGCATGACCCGCGTAAACGTCGGTAAGATCACCGCCGGTGAAGGCCGCAACGTGATTCCTGTCAACGCTAAACTCGTGATGGAAGTACGTGGTGAAACCGGTGAAATCAACCAATTTATGGCCAGTGAAACCGAAAATATCGTCGAAGGCGTCGCTAAGAGCTTCTCGGTCGGATATCACATCGAAAAAATGGGCGAAGCCGTTGACCTTTTCAATGACAAAGAATTGGTCGATATGCTCGATGATGTGTGCGCTCACACCGATGGCGTCAAGAAGGTTCTCCATGAAGTGAATTTCGGCGGTTCGGAAGACGCCACGATTCTTGCTCGTCGTGTTCAAGCCCATGGAGGCAAGGCCGCTTACTTCGTATTGGGTTCCGACCGTACGGGTGGTCACCATACGTCCGACTTTGATATTGATGAAAACTCGTTGGACATCGGTTTGAATATTTACTCTGAAATGCTCAAACGCTTGATGAAGTAGTCTATTCGGATACCAACCCGGCCCGCGTTAGTTTTCTATCGCGGGCCTTTTTGTAATCTGATCCTTTCGCTACGATAATGACAGAAAAAATAGGATAGCGAAATGACCGATTGCATTAAAGTTCGAGGTGCTCGCGTTCACAACCTCAAAAATATTGATGTCGACATCCCGCTCAATAAAATCGTGGGAATTGCCGGAGTGTCGGGTTCGGGGAAGTCTTCTCTCGCGTTGGGTGTTTTGTATGCTGAAGGATCGAGACGTTACCTTGAAGCCCTATCCACCTACACACGCCGTCGAATGACTCAAGCGGCCAAAGCTCAAGTTGACGAAATTCTTTTTGTTCCGGCCGCTTTAGCTTTGCATCAAAGACCGGCCGTTCCGGGTATACGTAGCACGTTCGGAACCGGAACTGAATTACTCAACAGTCTTCGCTTAATGTTTTCCCGTCTGGCCAGTCACCGTTGTCCTAACGGTCACTATGTAAAACCGTCCTTGGCTGTAGCAGCCGGAGAAAAATTACGCTGTCCGATCTGCGGGGCCGAGTTTTATGCTCCGAGTGCTGAAGAGTTGGCTTTTAACAGTCTGGGAGCCTGTCGAACATGTTCCGGTACCGGATTTGTTCAAACCGTTGATCGTTCAACACTCGTACCTGATGAATCCTTGAGTATCGATGAGGGTGCGGTTGCTCCCTGGAAGTCACTCATGTGGTCTCTTATGACAGATGTCTGCCGCGAAATGGGGGTACGCACCGATATTCCGTTCAAGGACCTGAGCGATAGGGAAAAAGATATTGTCTTTAACGGACCGGCCGTTAAAAAACACATTTTCTATAAATCCAAAAACACCGAACTGGCAGGCGAGTTGGACTTTACTTACTACAACGCGGTTTACACGGTCGAAAATGCCTTAGCCAAAGTCAAAGACGAAAAGGGAATGAAACGCGTAGAGAAATTTCTCAAACGCGATATCTGTCCCGACTGCCACGGCTCTCGTTTGAGTGAACAGGCCAGAGCGCCGAAATTAAACGGCCTTTCTCTCGATGAAGCTTCTCACATGACCCTATCCCAATTAACGGACTGGGTTCAGACAATCCCCTCCACATTGCCGCAAGAGATGCGGCCCATGGCAAAAAGTATTATTGATTCATTCCAAGGCGTCGCTAAACGTCTTTTGGATTTGGGATTGGGCTATTTGCAATTGGATCGAACCTCCTCGACATTGTCAACCGGTGAACGGCAACGCATGCAACTATCTCGAGCAGTACGCAACCGAACTACCGGTGTGTTATATGTACTCGATGAGCCCTCGATCGGTCTTCATCCCAGTAACATCGAGGGTTTAATTTCCGTGATGCATGATCTGATTGCCGACGGCAACTCGGTGGTTTTAGTCGATCATGACACTCAGATTCTTCGCACGGCTGATTGGCTTATTGAAATGGGGCCGGTGGCCGGAGCCAAGGGAGGGCGAGTTATCGCACAAGGAACCGTCAATGATTTGATCCGTAGCGAACAGTCTCAAATCGGTCCTTTCCTGGATCAAGAATCGGCTCGACCGAAGCGAATGAGAAGTCAGGTCGATCAATTATTTGAATTCGGGCAAATCCGGCTTCAGACAAGTGCCATTCATACAGTCAAACCGCTCAGTGTCACAATTCCCAAAGGTAAATTAACGGTTGTGACCGGCGTATCCGGTTCCGGTAAAACCACACTTATTCTGGAAAGTCTGGTCCCGGCTCTGAACGCCTTAATCAACAAAAAGAAGTTGCCAGAACATGTCAGGCAAATCGAAGCCCCTGACATCGCCGACGTAAAACTGATCGATGCCACCCCGATCGGTATCAACATTCGATCAACAGTCGGCACTTACGCCAATGTTCACGATGAGCTGAGAAAAGTTTTCGCAAAAATCCCCAGGGCCAAAGAGGCCGGATTGAAAGCCGGAGACTTCTCTTACAACACCGGCAAGCTGCGCTGTCCCTTGTGCGATGGAACCGGTCAAATCAACCTTGATGTTCAGTTTCTGCCCGATGTCACGATTGCCTGCCCGCAGTGCGGTGCAAGCCGCTACACAGAACAGGCCAAGAATTTATTTTCAAAAGATCTCTTTGACGGGCATTCACTGCCGGATCTGATGGCCATGGACATTAACAGCGTTCTGGACATCGCCGGCAAGCAAAAATTGATCGCTCAACGATTAAAGACACTTCAGGAATTGGGACTTGGCTATCTGACGCTCGGAGAAGAAACTCCCGGCTTATCGGGCGGCGAAGCACAAAGACTGAAATTAGCCAGCGAAATGGGCAAGCCGCAATCACAAAGCGTCTTTATTTTTGACGAGCCGACAATCGGGCTGCACCCTCTGGATATTCAGGTTTTGATGAAAGTTTTTGATCGATTAATTGCCAATAAAGCTACGGTCATTGTGATTGAACATGATCTCGATATCATCAGAAACGCTGATTACATCATTGACATGGGCCCGGGTGGCGGTGATGAGGGCGGACAAATCGTTGCTTGCGGCACTCCTGAGGACATCCGCTCCAATCCTGAGAGCATTACAGGACGCTTCCTTTGAGAAGGAATCGCTGACAACGAGACAAAGAAGTTCATACCGAGTAAAATATTTGGGTTTTACACCTGCTTGTCCGATTGACAAGCCTGTTACCTGATTGATTGTTTTTGAAAGGAAAATTCCCATGTCCGGACACTCTAAGTGGGCCAATATTCAACACCGAAAAGGCCGTCAAGACGCCAAGCGTTCCAACCTGTGGACCAAGCTCGTTCGCGAAATCATGGTGGCTGCCCGCAATGGCGCCGACCCTGACAGTAACTCCCGTCTGCGCCTTGCTCTTTTGAAAGCCCGCGCCGGTAACGTACCTAAAGACACAATTAAAAACGCGATCCTCAAGGGCTCCGGCCAGTTGGAAGGCGTTAAGTTTGAAGAGGCCCGTTACGAAGGTTACGGTGTAGGCGGTGCTGCATTGATCATTGATGCCGCTACCGACAACCGCACCCGTACCGTGGCCGATGTTCGCCATATTTTGAGCAAGAACGGCGGCAACCTCGGCGCTGAAGGTTCCGTCTCCTTTATGTTTAAACACTGCGGTCAGTTCCTCTTTGCTCCGGGTACGGCCACTGAAGACGACGTAATGACTGTCGCTTTGGACGCCGGAGCCGATGACGTCATCGTCGACGATGAAGGCGGCATTGAAGTGATTTGTGATCCCCAAGCCTTTGAAGCTGTCAATGATGCTTTTGAAAAGGCCGGTATGAAACCCGAAATGGCAGAAGTGACCATGAAGGCTTTAAACGAAACGTCTCTGAGCGGAGAAGATGCTGAACGCATGCAGCGTTTAATTGATGCTCTTGAAGATTTGGATGACGTTCAACAGGTTTACACAACGGCTGTTTTTGAAGACTAACATCCTTGCCTAAGGAGAACACACCATGAAAATCCTCGTTGTCGGCAGTGGTGGTCGTGAGCATGCGATCGCTTGGCGCTTGGCCCAGGACGAAAGAGTTGGAACCGTCTTTGTGGCTCCGGGTAACGCCGGTACGGCCTTGACTGACAAATTGGTCAATGTCCCCGAATCCGATATTTCACGCTTGGCCGATTTTGTTAAAACCAACGATGTTCTTTTCACGGTTGTGGGGCCCGAAGCTCCGCTGGCGGCCGGCATTGTGGATCACTTCCGCGCCTGCGGCCTGAAGATTTTCGGGCCGACTCGGGCGGCCGCACAATTGGAAAGCTCAAAAGACTTTGCCAAGGCCTTTATGAAACGCCACGGGATTCCCACGGCTGACTACGAAAGCTTCACGGATGCAGATGCCGCCCACGCCTACGTCAATAAAAAAGGCGCTCCGATCGTTATTAAAGCTGACGGTTTAGCGGCCGGCAAAGGCGTCATCGTCGCCATGGATCTTCAACAAGCCCATGAGGCAATCGACAGTATGCTCGAAGGCAATGCATTTGGCTCAGCCGGTGCTCGAGTCGTCATTGAAGACTTCCTCAAGGGTGAAGAAGCCAGTTTCATCGTCATGGTTGACGGCAAAAACATTTTGCCGATGGCCTCCAGCCAAGACCATAAACGATTGCTCGATCACGATATGGGACCGAACACAGGCGGCATGGGCGCTTACTCTCCTGCTCCGATTGTGACCCCTGAGATTCACGACCAAGTCATGCGTGAAATCATTCGTCCGACCGTTGAAGGCATGGCCGCTGACGGCATTCCCTTTACCGGTTTTCTTTACGCCGGCCTCATGATCGACCGCGATGAAGCGGGCAAAAATGTAGTGAAAACGCTTGAATTCAATTGCCGCATGGGGGATCCGGAAACTCAGCCCATCATGAGTCGCCTGAAATCTTCCTTGGTGGATATGATCATGGCTGCTATTGAAGGGCAACTCGATACGGTTCAGGCTCAGTGGGATGAACGTGTTGCGTTGGGAGTGGTTTGTGCTGCACGCGGCTACCCTGAAAAACCTGAAAAAGGTGCTCAGATCACGATGTTGCCCGCAGAAAGCGAGTCTTTACATGTTTTCCATGCCGGCACGCAGTCGGTCGATGGACAGACTGTTGTTTCGGGCGGTCGGGTTCTGTGTGTCGTCGGCTTAGGTGATACGGTTAAAGAGGCCGCCGCCAAAGCCTATGACGGTGTCAAGCACGTTCATTTTGACGGTATGCAATATCGCTCCGATATCGGCTACCGTGCAATGAAATAATCCTTTTTTATCATGCGGGAAAGGCTCCCCTTTCCCGCTTTTTCTTTATGCGGTTAGGATTTTTCGGCGGCACTTTCAATCCTGTTCATTTGGGGCATCTGGCTTTGGCCGATGCTGCCATGAAAGCTCTGCAACTCGATCATCTTTATTGGTTACCGGCCAACCCTTGGCAAAAAAATGCTGCTGATCTGATGCCAAAAGAAAAACGATTGGCGCTTTTACGCCTGGCGATTACCGATCGACAATCCATGTCTGTTGATACCCGTGAACTCGATCGCAAAACGGTCTCCTACTCCATTGACACCGTCCGAGAACTGGCTGCACTTTATCCAAAAGATAAGCGCTTTTATCTGATCGGCGCCGATCAATGGACGAACTTTCACACCTGGAAAGATTGGAAAGATATTTTCAATTACGTGGCATTGGTCGTTTTTACCAGAAATAACCGATGCGGACATTGTTCCGATGAAGTCAGTGCTTACATCAAAGAACAAAAAATTAAGGTTTTGCACCTGCCGATGCCGGCCTTGGATATCGAATCGTCTCGAATTCGTCTTCTTTTAAATGGAAACCGCTGTCATCAAACGGACTTGAAATTAGCGACTCTTGTTCCTGAAAGTGTGCTCGAATACCTGAAAAAAGAGAGAACAAAAGACTGATACAATTTCTGGTGTTGATACAACTGATTAAATAGAGAAAAAACTTTATGGATATTCGTAAATTACAACGCATTATTGTCAATGCACTCGATGACGTGAAGGCGCAGGACATCGTGGTCTATAACACTAAGCACCTCACCTCAGAATTCGAGCGCGTGATTATCGCGACGGGCTCTTCCAATCGTCAAACTCGTGCTTTGGGCTACAACGTGAGCCACGAGGTCAAAGAAGCCGGCGGAGAAGTGATCGGCATGGAAGGAACGGACACCGGAGAATGGGTGTTGGTCGACTGCGGTCAAGCCATTGTGCATATTCTGCAACCGGCCATGCGCGAGTACTACAACCTTGAAGAAGTTTGGGGCGGAAAAAAAGTCAATATCAAACTGGCCTCTGAAAAGCAAGAAAAGAGTCCTACCCAAACGGCCGCCCGTCGCCCCCGCGTCATCCGCGGTAAGACTGTTAAAATCATCGAGGATTAATCCCTTTGCTCTTGCAATGCAGGCTTAAACAACGGCCTGCATTTTTTATTATGAAAATCACCATTGTTGCCGTTGGTCTGCGTCAGCCTGCCTGGGCTGACAGCGCCGTCGAAGATTATTTAAATCGTTTTCCCAAAGATTGGAGCGTTACGGTTAAAGCCGTTAAACCGGAGTTGCGAGCCGGGCAAAGCACGGCCAATATCATGCGAATTGAAGCCGAACGTATTCGGGCCGCCATCCCGCATAACAGCCTCATAATCGCCATGGATGAACATGGGAAAGATTTGACGACCGTCGATTTTTCGAAAAAAATTCGTGCCTGGCGCGATGCAGGCGAATCACTGTGCTTTTTGATTGGCGGCGCTGACGGCTTGGATCCGGAACTCAAAGCTCAGGCCAGAATGCTGATGCGGCTTTCGTCGATGACTCTGCCTCATGCCATGGCCCGTGTGATGCTTGCCGAGCAAATTTACCGTGCCTTCAGTATCCTCACCAATCACCCCTATCATCGTGCATAAAGGATCGTTGTATGGCTTGTGACCTCTCCCTTTATCTGGCTTCAAAAAGTCCCAGAAGAAAAGACATTCTTGAGCAATTGGGTTTTCATCCGATTGTACTGGCCAACAATGACCACACGTTACGTAATTTCCAAGGTGATGAAGTTCAGTTGCCTAACGAGACTCCTCAAGACTACGTTGAGCGAATCGCTCGCGAAAAAGCCGTCATTGCACTGGGAAAAATTCAGGCTCAGGCCCTACCCTTACTGCCAGTGTTGTCCGCTGACACAACGGTCATCGCCGACGGTTTGATTTTAGGAAAACCCGATGATGAAACCCAAGCGCAAGACTTTCTGCGACGACTCTCCGGAAAAGAGCATGAAGTTCGCACGGCTGTCTGTGTCGGTACCGACGTTGACAATCTTCTCATGAGGGTCAGTATTTCAACCGTACGTTTTAAAGCATTAACTGAGACTGAAATCCGCTCCTACGTCAGAATGGCTGAACCCTATGATAAAGCTGGCGGCTACGGTATCCAAGGATTGGCAGGAGCCTTTATCAGTGAAATTCACGGCTCTTACAGCGGCATCATGGGATTACCTGTTTTTGAAACCTGTGAATTGCTGAAATCGTTCGGTCTTGACCTTTTTGCCGATTAACTGGGCTAAAATTAATAAGTTAACCCAAGAGGCCATTATCTATGCTGGAACAAAAAGCCGGTCGTTTATTTTTAGTTACCGCTCCTTCCGGAGCCGGGAAATCGTCCCTGGTTGCCGCTCTTTTGAAGGCAGATCCGACAGTGCATCTGTCTATCTCGCACACCACCCGTGCTCCTCGCCCGGGAGAAGAAAACGGTCGCGAATATCATTTCGTCACCGTCGAAGAGTTTGAGCATCTCAAGGAAGAAAATGCCTTTTTGGAATGGGCCTACGTTCATGGTAACTATTACGGCACCTCCAAAAAATGGATTGCCGAAGAGTTGGAAAAAGGCCATGACGTTTTGCTCGAAATTGACTGGCAGGGAGCTCTTCAGGTCAAGCGTTTATTCCCGGACGTGGTCGGTGTTTTCATCTTGCCGCCTTCTGTTGAAGCCCTGCGTTCAAGACTCAACAAGCGCGGAACCGATTCCGACGAAGTGATTGCCAGACGTCTGGCAGGGGCAGGCGCTGAAATGGTTCATGCGGGTGAGTTCGACTACGTTATAATTAACGATGATTTTGATCGCGCAACCGGTGATTTGATCGCTATTGTGCGTGCGTCGCGTTTGAGTTTTAAAACTCAAGCCGTGCGTGAACGTAAAACGTTCATACATTTAGGCATTCCGCTTCTGTAGAAGAGGCGGCGTGTTGTATTTTTAATTTTTACAATAAAACGAAATATGGCTCGTGTAACTGTTGAAGATTGCTTGAAAAAAATTACGAATCGTTTTGAATTGGTTTTAGCTGCCGCGCAACGTGCCCGCCAACTCTCTTCCGGCGCCGTTGCACGCGTGGATGCTAAAGACAAACCCACGGTTCTTGCTCTTCGTGAGATCGCTGCCGGCGAAATCACCAAGGACGAAATGTTCAAGCGCATTTCTTAATGCTGTTGAAAAAAGCGAAGTGACGGCCGCGGCCCAGCTTCGCTTTTTTGTTTTCTGAACTTCTGCTTGCCGCGTATCAATAGGCAAACTATTGCGGGCAGAGGCGAGTCAACAAAGAGGTGCTGTATGGTACCCAGATACTTACAAACCGGGACAACCGATATTCTCGCCTCGATTCGTCAATCCGTTCTCAAAGGCGAATCGAAACCTGTACAACCGCCCGCTCCCAAAGACGATCAGACAGAGTTGCCTTTGATAACTGCTCCCAAAAAAGCAGTAATCGCCACGGCAGCCTCCTTAATCGATATCTGTTCGAAATACATGAGCTCGGCTGATATCGAAAGAATCAAAGAAGCCTACCGCTACGCAGATGATGCCCATTTGGGACAATTTCGTAAATCCGGCGAACCGTATATTACCCACCCGATTGCGGTGGCGAGCATTCTTGCCGAGTGGCACTTAGACTGCGCCGCTATCCAAGCCGGCCTCATGCACGATGTGCTCGAAGACACCGGCCACTCGAAAAACGAGATGGCCAAAAAGTTCGGCATCGTCACCGCTGAAATTGTCGACGGAGTCTCCAAGCTCGATAAACTGAAATTCTCCTCAAACGAAATTGCCCAGGCTGAAAGCTTTAAAAAGATGCTTTTAGCCATGAGTAAAGACGTTCGTGTGATTCTCGTGAAGCTTGCCGACCGCCTTCATAATCTCAGAACGTTGGGGGTGATGCGCCCTGAAAAACGCCGCCGCATTGCGAAAGAAACGCTTGATATCTATGTGCCAATGGCTCACCACCTGGGTATTAACCACGCTTTTCGTGAACTGCAGGATCTGTGTCTGCAGAATTATTACCCGTTGCGCTATGAAGTACTTTACAAAGAGCTCGTAGCTGCGCGCATTAACCGCCGCCCGGCACTCGAAGAAATTCTCAACGACACCAAGCGCATGCTCGAGCGTGCCAATATTAAAGGCCGAGTGCTGGGTCGAGAGAAGACCTGTTACGGTATCTACAACCAGATGCGAATCAAGAAGCTTTCCTTCTCGGAAGTGTTCGATCTTTACGGTTTCCGCGTGATCGTCACCACCCGTGAAGACTGCTACCGCACGCTGGGCGCCCTGCATATGATGTACAAACCCGTGCAGTCGCGCTTTAAAGACTTTATCGCCATTCCGAAAAGTAACGGCTACCAGGGCCTTCATACCACGGTGATCGGCCCTCAGGGAACACCTGTTGAATTTCAGATCCGTACTGAAAAAATGAATGATATCGCCGAACAAGGCATTCTCACTCACTGGCTCAACCGTGGCAGTGAAAGCGATATTCAGACCCTTACCCATGCCTGGTTGCAGTCGCTTTTGGATCTTCAGCAAAAGTCTTCGGACACGAGCGAATTTTACGAAAACATCAAAGCCGACCTCTTCCCGGATCGAATTTATGTTTTCACACCGAAAGGCAAAATTATCTCTTTGCCTCAGGATTCCACTGCCATTGACTTTGCCTATCAGATTCACTCTGACGTGGGCAATCACATCCGTGAGTGCCGTATTAACGGTCAGGTTTGCGACATCAACACGAAACTGTCTAACGGCGATATGGTGGAAATCGCTACAAGTTCCTTATCGCATCCCGATCCCCGTTGGTTGGGTTTTGTCAAAAGCGGTAAAGCTCGTGCCGAAGTCAGACAGTATTTACGCTCTCTTGACTTTGACAGCGCGGTCAAAATCGGCCGTAAAGTGCTCGAGGAAGAAGCCCCGAAAGTGCATCTGGCACTCGATGAGCTGCCCGATGACATCTGGTATGCGGTGATCAAGGAACAAGGCGTAGACTCACGGGCTTCGCTTTTTGAATTGGTCGGCGCCGGCAAGGCCAGCCACGTGGTAGTGCTGCATCGACTGTTGTCCCTTTTTGAAGAAAAAGAAGAACTCGGACAGGAAAAAGGCGATATCGAAGTACTCGTTAACGGCAAACGCCAAGAAGCTCAGATTGCCCGTTGCTGTCATCCGGTCTGGGGTGACGAGATCTGCGTCTTCGAACGAGCCGGTCACGGCATCACCGTGCATCGAGCCAGCTGTGTCCACGCTCAGCAAGGACGCAACAACAATGCTGAACGATGGGAAGATGCCCGTTGGGCAGACAATTCCGGCCACCATTTCACCGTTCCTATCGATATTAAAGTCAATGATATCCGCCCGGCTATTTTGCAAGCGACTCAGGCGGTCGCCCAGGAGGGTTCGTCCATTGTCGGAATGAATATTCCGGACGATCTCAATGACCCCCAGCTGCAGCTTTTGGTTCAGGTCGACAACCGCATTCAATTAATGCGTGTCATGAGAAGCTTAAAGCAAGTGACCAACGTTAAAGACGTCAAACGGCGCTTTGAATCGTCATTCTGATCTCACGATCAACCTACTCTCGGCAAGTTCCTTCGTTGAGAAACTTGCCGATTTTGTATTCATGCAATTTGAGCGCGCCAACGAGCGTTTTTCCAGAAGTACCACACCAGTACACCCAAAACAAAATAGTAGAAACTGTCAGCTGTCCAAACCCAAGCGACTTCAGTCGTTATTCGGGAAACGATAAGAGCATAGAACATGTATGTTACTGATGCGATGATGGATACAATCATGGATTCTCGCGTAGAACCTAAATAGCCAAAAACAGAAAAATAGTGAATAGCCGGCACGCACAAAAGATAACCCAGCAACATCACTCGAATTGAAGCAACACTGGCTTGGGAAAGTTCCCCAATATCGGTAAAGAGCGCCAGCACCGGTTCGGGATAAAAACCTATCAACACACAACAGGGAATGGTCACACAAAAAGAAAGCACAAAACCGCGCTTCATCATGAGATCGATTTCACCAGAGCGATTTTCTCCCAGTAAATTGGCTCCGATTGCTCCGCAGGTTGCCCCGAATGCATGGACAATAATGAAGAGCAGATTGGATACGGAACGCACAATATTGCTGACGGCCAACGCTCTTTCACCCATGTGCTCCACCCAGACAAAAAAGAGCAGCCACGTTGTCATAATGACCGCTTCCTGCAGCATCATCCAGCGTCCGAGCTTAAAGAGCAGAATTTGAAGCTTACGATCAAAACCGCTCCAGCGAAAAAGATCGAATTGATGATGAAGGTCGTACTTAAAAACGTAGACAAAGAAAAATAACACTGCCGCCATTTCTGCCAACGTTGAAGCAATAGCTGCCCCGGCGATTCCCATCGCAGGAATGGGCCCCATTCCGAAAATCAGAATGTAATTGAGTACACAATTAACGAGCACCATCGCTATCGAGGAATAGGTTAAAACTCGGGGCCTTAAAATCGACATAAAAAAGCCGCGAAAAAGAATCGCCCCCATGGCAAAAACGATACCGATCGTGCGCCAGAAGAAATAGTCCTGAGCTTGCTCTCTGACTTCGTAGGAATACACCAAAAGAGAGAACAAAGGCCGCATTGAAAATGGTAATGCCAAAAGGATGAGTAACGAAAAAATCAGCAGAAACACAGCGCTTTGTCGAAAAATGTTTCCCACTTCAGACGCTTTTTTCGCTCCGTTTGCTTCACCCATCAGCGATTGGGAGGCAATGCTATAACCAAAGGCGATCATCGTTAAAAGATAAAAGCCGATACCGCCGATGGCTGCTGCACCCACACTCACCTCACTGACTCGCCCTAAAAAGATAATGTCTGTCAGTCCGATGATCTGTTCCAAAATAAGGCTCATGAGCATCGGAATGGAAAGCTTAAAAATGGTTCCGGAATCTGTAGAAATTTCGCGCATCGCTCAATCTGAAAAATATGTCTGCTTGTCGTCGGCATTCTAATGTTTTTTTCTCTTGAACTATCCAAGTAGTCAAAAACGCTTAGAGTAAATTTCGTTTAAGCAGCTCTCTTCTCTAGAATGTATGGCTCTATCTCCCTCAGAAATTAAGAGACAAAATGGCTTCAGAAAATACAATTGCCGATACCGTATGGAGTTCCCGTTTAGGCTTCATCTTAGCATCGGCCAGTTCCGCAATCGGTCTGGGTGCGATTTGGAAATTCCCCTTTTGGGCCGGCACAAACGGCGGTGCCGCTTTCATTGTTCCCTTTTTAATTTTCACTTTCACCATTGGCATTGTATTGGTCATGGCCGAGTGCGCCATGGGGCGAGCCGGACGAGGTTCTGCCGTTCATGCCTTAAAACGCGTGGGTGGTCCGGTCTTCGGTATTGTCGGGGGTATAGCCGTTTTAAATGCCTACATTATTTTGACGTACTACTCGGTGATCGGCGGCTGGTGCGTCTCCTACATGGCCGACTCCTTTATCGGTAATGTCGTTAACGGTGACCCGAAAATCCTCTCTAATCACTTTAACGCTTTGGTTTCCAACGGCACTGTCAACGTCTTTTTCATGTTCCTATACCTGACAGCCACCTGTGCTGTCGTGGCTTTGGGTGTCGAAAAAGGGATTGAAAAAGTAGCCAAGTACCTGATGCCTCTGCTTTTTGTTCTGATGATTTTCATCATTATCCGCTCTCTTATGATGCCCGGCTCTTGGGAAGGCATGCAATTTCTTTTCTCCTTTAATTGGGAACAGGTCAGCGGCGCAACCATCTTAAATGCCATGGGCTTTACCTTCTTCTCGCTCTCGCTCGGTGCCGGCATCATGGTGACTTACGGCTCTTATTTGAGTTCGCACACGGATATCCCCGGCTCTTCCGTTTGGGTAGCCTTTTTATCCACACAAGCGGCACTTTTAGCGGGCGTAATGATTATTCCGGCTGTTTTTGCCTTCGGCATGGATCCGGCTGCCGGCACCGGTCTGGTGTTTATCACCATTCCGATGATTTTTGAACATATGCCGTTAGCCGATGTGTTAGCCGCTGCGTTTTACGTCTGTCTTTTTATCGCCGCGATCACGAGTTCGGTCTCACTGCTTGAAGTGGTTGTAGCCTATCTCATCAATGAGTGGGGCATGAGAAGACGCTCGGCCACCGCTCTTTGTTGGATTACCCTTTTCATTCTTGCAAGCATCCAAGCCCTCTCGTTTAGCTCACTGTCTTGGGTGGAATTCAACGGCATGTCGCTATTTGATTTCTCCGATTACGTCTGCTCGAATATTCTGATGCCGTTGGGTGGGTTAAGCATCGCCTTACTCGCAGGTTGGAAAGCCTGGCCGGTTATGAAAGAGCAAATGCTTGCCATTCGTCCCCACTCCGTTTTCACAATCGGTTGGATTCGATTGACCATCTCTGTGTTGGCACCAGCCCTCGTCATTGTTGTTTTGATTTCGGGCATTTAGGCTAAAATAGAGAAAATTCTCGGAAGCGCCCGCGCCACCGTTGACGGGCGCTTGATTTTTTTGGGTTGGTTTTATGAGTAATCGTTCTACATGGGGATCCCGCTTAGGCTTTGTTCTGGCCAGTGCAGGCGCGGCCGTAGGATTAGGTGCCATTTGGAAATTTCCTTACCTTGTGGGTTCCAATGGAGGTTCGGCTTTCCTCTTCCCCTTTATTGTCCTGACGTTCACCATCGGTTTGGTGTTGTTAATCGCAGAATTGACGGTCGGTCGGGCAGGTGCAGGTTGTATCGTCACCGCATTCAGAAAGCTCGGGGGTAAGGGCTGGGGTTACGCAGGTTACCTGGGTGTAATCACCGGTTTTTTAATCCTCAGTTTTTATTCGGCGATCGGGGGTTGGACGATTGCGTACTTTGTCAACGCCTGTCTGGGCTCCGGCCTTGTTTCTGATCAAGCACAACTGGGCGCCCATTTTGCCGCCATATCCGGTGACCCGGTGCTAGCTATCGGGTATCAGGCTCTCTTTTTAATCATTACCGCCTGGGTAGTGGCCTACGGTGTGAGTAGCGGCATCGAGAGACTGTCCAAAGTGCTCATGCCCCTACTTTTCATCTTGATGCTCATCATCATTGTGCGTTCCCTTTTCTTGCCCGGAGCCTTTCAGGGAATTGAATACCTCTTTAGCTGGAATCCGGAAGCGTTCACTTTTGATGCACTCTTATCCACCATGGGCTTTACCTTTTTCTCGCTTTGTTTGGGTAGCGGTTGCATGCTCACTTACGGCAGCTACCTTGACAGCAAAGTCGATTTAATCGGTTCTTCGGCTTGGATTGCTTTTTTAACCATCGTGAGCTCTGTTTTGGGCGCACTCATGGTGATGCCTTCGGTTTTTGCTTTCGGCTTGGATCCGAGCGCCGGACCGGGTCTGACCTTTGTCACGATGCCGGCTATTTTTGCCCAGATGCCCTTCGGCAATTTATTTGCCATCTCGTTTTATGCCTGTCTGTTGGTTGCGGCCATCACCAGTTCCGTTTCCATGCTCGAAATTGACGTTGCCTTTTTGCACGATGAATGGAAATGGAGCCGCCCCAAGGCTGTCGTTGTGACCACCGTCGCTTTAATGATTGTGGGCTCTTTCAGTGCGTTGTCTTTCGGACCGCTCGCTGATCACAAGTGGTTGGGCAAAACGTTCTTTGACTGGATTGACTACCTCACGAGTAACATCAGTTTGCCTATCGGAGGGTTGATGATTGCCGTACTCTCGAGTTGGCTTGCCTGGCCGAAAGTCAAACCTTTTATTGCCGGTGATCAGTCGCACCTGCACAGCGAAAGCACCTATACCGTGTTGAGATGGAGCATCGCCATTTTTGCCCCCATCCTCGTTATTACTGTCTTACTCTCCGGCATTTAATCTGTGGGTGTTGACCGGCGTTTTCACCGGTCAACACCCGAATTCTCTCCAATTATTAACACATTAAGGTTTTCCCTTAACAGAGCGTCCTGACTACACAAACCTGCGTAGCCTCACGGGATTTAAAAAAAGAAGCTTCTTTCTTTCGTGTTAACATGATTCAATGCAGTCACCTTATAAAGGGTGGTTGACTGCGCCTGAAAGCCGACTCGTCGGCTTACCGTAAAAATCGGACGGTGCTCCCTTTCTCCTTTTTTCGCATTAATCGCACCGGATCGAACCTAAAACAAAGGATAGGCATCATGAAAATCAGGAAAACTGCTTTGGCTGCTTTCGCAGCGGCCGCTCTCTTTGCTTTGAGCGGTTGTGGAGAAGAAAAAAGCGCTCCGTCGGCTCAGACAAATGGCTCCGTAACCGTGGGACTCGTCCAACTTGTTGAGCATCCGGCTCTTGATGAAGCCAACCGAGGCATTGTAGATGCCCTCAAAGATCGAAAGCTCAATGTTCAAATTGATCAACAAAATGCTCAGGCTGACCAATCCAATCTCGGTAATATTGCCCAGCGTTTTGTCAGTCAAAAGTATCCCCTGATTTTCGCGATTGCCACGCCTGCGGCTCAGATTGTCGCCAACGCCACGGATAAAACCCCGATTGTTGCCACGGCCGTGACGGATTTTGAAGTGGCTAAATTGGTTAAATCCAATCAAAAACCGGACACCAACGTAACGGGGTCTTCCGATCTCAATCCTGTGGCCGAACAGGTTCGACTGATGCTCGAAATCATCCCTTCTGCCAAACGAATCGGGACAATCTACAATAGCTCCGAGATTAACTCACAATTTCAGGCTCAGATTCTTAAAAATGAGCTTCAGAAACGAAATCTTGAACTGGTTGAATTCACCGTTTCATCGGTCAATGATGTTCAGCAGACCGCCCAAAGCATGATCGGAAAAGTCGATGTCATTTACGTACCGACTGACAACATCATTGCCTCGGCCATGCCTATTCTCACTAAGATCACAAGCGCAGCGAAAATCGGCGTGATTGTCGGTGAAGAAGGCTTGCTCAAAGGAGGCGGACTGGCGACGGTCGGTGTGAATTACTACAACTTGGGTCGAATCGCCGGCGAAATGGGGGCTGATATTCTTGAGGGGAAATCTCAACCGCAGACGATGCCCATTCGTTATCAGACGGAATTCAAATCGAAGATCAACATCAATGTTGCTGAACAATTAGGGATTACCATTCCGACCTCTGTCAGTCAAAACGCGGAATTGGTTCGTTATTAACGCTTTGGAGAGTTTCGCCCCGCGGGTCCACCCTTCGGGGCGAATGTCCTGTAAATGATTGATATTTTGATACCCACCGTTGCGCAAGGTCTTTTATGGGCTCTGTTAGCTTTAGGTGTCTACATTACATTTCGTGTCTTAGACATTGCCGACCTTTCAGTTGAAGGCAGCTTCCCACTCGGGGCTGCCGTCGCCGCGACGGCTTTGGTAAACGGACACGGTCTGATCGTTGCCTTTTTCCTGGCTGCTCTGGCCGGAGCTCTGGCCGGCATAGTGACCGGATTCTTTACTACAAAACTGCGTATTCCTGCTCTTTTAGCAGGCATTCTGACCATGATCGGTTTGTACTCGGTCAATCTTCATGTCATGGGTAAAGCCAATGTCGCCTTGCTGCGTATCGACACCATTTTCACCTATGCGGAATCTTTCGGCCTGAATACGTCTTTAGCCATGCTCACCGTCGGTATCGTGGCGGCGGTGTTTATCGGCTGCACCATGTACTGGTTCTTCGGTACTGAATTAGGCACCGCCATTCGTGCCACCGGCTGTAACGATCAAATGGCGCGGGCTCAAGGGGTCAATACCAATCGAATGATTGTGTTGGGGCTTCTGATCAGCAATGCGCTCGTTGCCCTGTCCGGCGCCTTAGTCGCTCAATCTAACGGTTTTGCTGATGTCGGCATGGGAACAGGCACCATCGTGATCGGCTTGGCTTCCGTCATCATCGGTGAAGTCCTCTTTGGAACAAGAAGTTTTAAAAATTGTCTGATTTCGGTCATTTTGGGCTCAATCGTTTACCGGTTGGTGATCGCCCTTGTGTTGCAACTCGGTATGCCTCCCAATGATCTGAAGCTTTTTACGGCTCTACTGGTTGCCGTAGCACTGTCCATGCCTTTAATTCGAGAAAAGATGCGTAAGCGTCAAACCCGATCGTAGTCACTTCCGGAGAAAAACGTGCTCATTATTGACAATATTCATAAAACCTTTTTTCCGGGCAGTGTGAACGAAAAGCGTGCCCTTCAAGGCGTGAACCTGACCTTGCAAGACGGCGATTTTGTGACAGTTATCGGTTCAAACGGCGCCGGCAAATCAACCCTTTTAAATGCAGTTGCAGGTACCTTTTTTATCGATGAAGGCCGCATTGAGATCGACGGTGTGGATGTCACCCGAATGCCCGAACATGAACGTGCTCGATACATCGGCCGGGTATTTCAAGATCCCATGAAAGGGACGGCAGGCAAGATGATGATTGAGGAAAATCTGGCACTTGCGAGCTGGCGAGGCAAACGGCTCGGACTTCGTTGGAGTTTTCAGGCTCAACAAAGCGCTCAGTTTAAAGAAGCGCTCAAGGAATTGGACTTAGGGCTTGAAGATCGAATGAGTGCTCATGTCGGACTGCTCTCCGGCGGACAGCGACAAGCCGTGACACTGCTCATGGCCACATTGGTTAAACCCAAGTTACTGCTTCTGGATGAACACACGGCCGCCCTTGATCCCAAAACTGCTGAAAAAGTTTTGCAGTTGACCGAACGCCTCGTTAAAGCAAACCATTTAACCACTCTGATGATTACGCATAATATGCGTGATGCGCTCAGATTCGGCAATCGACTCATCATGATGCACCAGGGACGGATTGTTGTTGATGTAAAGGCAGAAGAAAAGGCTCATCTGGATGTACCCGATCTTTTAGCTTTATTTGAAAAGGGCGCAGGAGAAGTCTCTGACGAAATGCTTCTGTCTTAGCGGTAGGTACTTTCAGCTGTTTTTTCTGGGGAATTATTGTTGAAATTATCTTCTAAAATAAGTCGACAGTTTTAAATAAAAGCTTGATGGTTGTTTTTTCATTGACGGGTCTCCGGCTCAACCATCTCATGCTACGAACAAATAGAGAAACACACTCATGACTACATCTTCTGAACGTTCCGTCTGGGGAACAAGATTAGGTTTTATTCTGGCCAGTGCAGGCTCGGCGGTGGGCTTGGGCGCCATTTGGAAATTTCCTTACATGGCAGGCACCAACGGCGGCTCGGCATTCATCTTGCCCTACATCGTTTTGACAATTGCGATCGGCTTTGTCGTTTTAATGATTGAAATGGCCTTGGGTCGTGCTTCCCGCGGAGGAGCGGCCCACGCGCTCGGTCACTTCGGCGGTCCGTTTTGGGCCGTGATCGGAAAAATCAGTGTGTTGACGGGTTTTCTGATTTTGTCTTTTTATCAGGTGATCGGCGGTTGGTGCCTGAACTATTTATTCGATGCCTGCATCGGTAAAGGATTAATTACCGATACCTCTGCGCTCGGGACTTACTTTGACAGTTTCGTCACGAACGGTCCTCGGGCAATTTTCATGCAATTGGCATTTTTGGCACTCACAGCCGGCGTGATTCTCTTTGGGGTAGAAAAAGGCATTGAGAGAATTTCCA
This sequence comes from Parasutterella secunda, assembly GCF_016901835.1. Taxonomy (GTDB): domain Bacteria; phylum Pseudomonadota; class Gammaproteobacteria; order Burkholderiales; family Burkholderiaceae_F; genus Aphodousia; species Aphodousia faecavium. Next base: position 91,174 of record NZ_JACJKX010000002.1, read on the forward strand.
AACTTTTGATGCCAACGCTTTTCGTTCTGATGCTGTGCCTGATTGTTCGGGGATTAACCTTACCCGGAGCTTGGGACGGTTTTACTTTCATGTTCCGCTTCAATCCTGAAGCCTTCAACGGATCCTCTCTTTTAAACGCCTTGGGCTTTGCCTTCTTCTCGCTGTCTTTGGGCTCGGGCTCCATGATGAATTACGGCTCCTACCTCTCCGACAAGGTTAATTTACCGACATCGGTAGCATGGATATCGTTTTTAGCCGTGCTCGCTTCTATTTTGGGTGGTTTGATGATCATGCCGGCTGTGTTTGCTTTCCAATTAGACCCGGCAGCCGGTCCGGGTTTGACTTTTGTCACTATGCCTGCGGTGTTTGCCCAATTGCCCTTCGGTCAAGCCTTTGCTATCCTCTTTTACATCTGCTTGGTAGTGGCGGCATTAACCAGTGCCATCAGTATCCTGGAGATGAGCGTACAGTTTCTCGTTGACGAATACCATTTCTCACGAAAAAACAGTATCGCTGTTAATACAATTGTTTTATCCGTTTTGGGCATTATCTGCGCACTCAGTTTCGGAGCGCTGTCGGAATTCAAAATCGCAGGAAAAACATTCTTTGACCTGCTTGATTTTCTGACCAGCAACGTCGGCATGCCGATAGGAGCCATGGGTATTGCAATTGTCGGGGGCTATCTTGTTTGGCCGGTGATGAAAAAACAATTGACTCTCACCCACCCCATGAACGATAAAATTTTAGGCGTTACGCATTTCTTAATTCGATTTATTGTGCCCTGCGTCATTGTCATCATCGCAGGCGCAGGGCTTCTCGGTTAAATTCCTCACTCTTAAGGGAAGGAGCTGTGGCGCCTTCCCTCCGGCTGAGGAAGCTTCAGTATCGTTTTTTTCGAAAAATTAAGCTCTTTAATCGGAAAAAGTATTTTCAAATATAACGAGCTTGTATTAAAAACATAAAGGTATTCATTATGGCTTCTCGGGATTTATGGACCTCTCGTTTAGGCTTTATTCTTGCGAGCGCCGGTGCAGCTGTCGGTTTAGGTGCTATTTGGAAGTTTCCCTACATGGCGGGTACAAACGGCGGCTCGGCTTTCATTATTCCCTACATTCTCTTTTGCTTTACGCTCGGCATGTTTTTGTTGCTGGCCGAAATGGTTATCGGCCGTGCAGGGCGAGCAGCTTCCATCAACAGTATGATTCGTGTCGGACGCTCTAAATTCTGGGGAATTTTTGGCACGATCGGTATCGCCACCGGCTTTCTGATTTTGACCTTTTATTCAACAATCGGCGGCTGGTGTGTGGCCTACGCGGTTGACGCGGCCATGGGTAACGGCATCATCACCGATCTGTCTGAGCTCGGTACGCATTTCAACAACTTTGCCAGTGACCCCGTTCTCGGGATCTTCTATCAGATTGTGTTCATGGTGATGACGGCCGGTGTGGTCATCTTCGGTGTACAAGCCGGTATTGAACGACTGGCGAAATACCTGATGCCGACGCTTTTCATTTTGATGATTGTCTTGATTATCCGCGGGTTAACTTTGCCCGGAGCCTGGCAAGGCGTGGAATTCATGTTCAGTTTCAACTGGGAAGACTTCAACGCCGACTCATTGTTTAACGCCATGGGCTTTTGCTTCTTCTCCTTATCCGTCGGCGCCGGTACTTTGATCGTTTACGCCTCTTACCTATCTGAAGATGCCAACCTGCCCCATTCCACGGCCTGGGTAGCCTTTTTAGGGATTCTTGCCGCGCTTTTAGGCGGCCTGATGGTGATGCCTCCGGTATTTGCCTTCGGTCTGGAGCCGACCGCAGGTCCCGGTTTAACCTTTGTGACCATGCCGGCGGTTTTTGCTCACATGCCCTTCGGCGCCTTCTTTGCCGTACTCTTTTATGTGTGCCTGATCGTGGCTGCGATCACCAGTTCGGTGAGTATCTTTGAAGCGGTTGTAGCCGCTATGGGTGACTTACATATTTCGCGTCGTACGGCCGTTCCGGTTGCTTTCATCTCTATCATGGTGATCGGTGTATTCTGCACGATGTCTTTCGGGCCTCTGGCTGATTTCAAAATCTTCGGTAAAACCGTCTTCGATCTGCTTGACTACCTAACCAGTAACGTCGGTATGCCGCTGACGGCTTTGGGTCTGGCCATTATTTCTGCCTGGGTAAATTGGCCGGAAACCCGTAAACAATTGACCGTATCGTGTTCTCTATCACCGGCTATGCTGACTGCCATTCGATTGGGAATCGGGATTGTCTCTCCCATTGTGATTATCACGGTCGTGGCCAGAAGTATCTGACGAACATGACTGTCGGGGCCGCACAAGCGGCCCTTTTCGTTTCAGAAGGCAACAAAAAAGCAACCGATAAGGTTGCTCATGGAAAATTGGCGTCCCCACGGGGATTCGAACCCCGGTACCGACCGTGAAAGGGTCGTGTCCTAGGCCTCTAGACGATGGAGACGCAATCTAATTTTGGTGGAGGTAAGCGGATTCGAACCGCTGACCCCTTGCATGCCATGCAAGTGCTCTACCAACTGAGCTATACCCCCGAAAGAGAGAACGCATTGTATAGAGCCTTTAAAAAAAATGCAAGCCTTTTTCAAAAAAAAAAATTCAGCAATACTTCACTTCAACAATTTCCAGGTGTTGAAGACCGGACGGAGTGGGCAGCGCCACGGTATCGCCTTCATGAGCTTTTAAAAAGACCCGTGCAATCGGACTGATCCAACTGACATCCCCTACGCTAGCATCCGCTTCATCAATACCGACAATACGGATGGTGTGCTCTTCGCCCTTTTCGTCCTCATAGGTCACAGTCGCCCCGAAAAAGATCTGGTCCGTTGCAGGACGTGTGGCAGGATCGACGACCTCAGCCGTATCAATCCGTTTACTGAGAAAACGGATACGGCGATCAATTTCCCTTAATCGACGTTTACCGTAAAGGTAATCGCCGTTTTCACTTCTATCTCCATTACTGGCCGCCCAGGCAACAACATTGGCCATCTCGGGGCGTTCTACGCGAACCAAATGCTCGCGCTCATCGAGCATACGACGATAGCACTGAGGAGTCATATAGTTTTTTGTACCATGCGGCAAGGCAGGCAAACCTACCTCTTCATCGTCTTCATCTGTGGAGCTCATTGTCAGAATCCTTTCGGCAACGTGTCGACATCGTTACACTTTTTTCCAAACTTTGTATTTTAGCGCTTTGAAAAAACACCAGTAAAAGCTAATTTGCTGTAAAGTGAAAGCATGGGATTTATAGGATGCCTAAATATGAAGAAATTCGCTCTCGCTGCTGCTGTCGCCGCCTTGGTTCTGTCCGGTTGTGCCAATGATGGTCGTTACTATCGCTCGGACACTTATCAAGCAAGCGGCGTCAATCAAGCTCAACAAGTTAGAACTGTAGAAATTCTCGCTATCGGCACCGCACGAGTGGCCGTATCCAATTCCGATAACCGCTCTGATGCGAAAGCCATCGGCACGATTATCGGAGCGATTGCCGGTGCTGCCATCGGCAGTCATAACAATCACGATACCACTTCCCGTGTTTTGGGTGGTTTAGCCGGCGGTGCAGTTGGTAATATTGCCGGCGGCGCAGTAGCCGGTGATCGCACCAGCTACGTCGACGGTGTACAACTGACTTTCCGCTACAACAATAAGCTCTATAACTCTGCTCAAGTCGGTCGCATCTGTGAATTTAAACCGGGATTGGCCGTGATGATTTCCACAACGCCGACAGAAACTCGTATCCAACCGAATAATCCCGGCGGATGCGGTCAATAACGCCCGTTAAGGAGAGTCTCAGATGCTTAAATATTCTTTGATCGCAATAGCGTCAGCCGCCGTCATGATGCCGAGCGCTCAGGCTCAGGTGGGCTCCATGTCAATGGATGAGCAAATTGCCAGAATCCATCAGGCAGAATTGGAAATTCAGGCCCTGGATGCTGCCAAGGAACAGGAGCGTTTGGCCGCGGAAAAAAAGGCTGCTGACATTAAAAAACGCGCTGACCAAGCTCGGGCGAAGGCGCTTGCTGCTCAGCAAAAAGCCAAAGCAGATCGTCAGAAGAAACTTCAGGCCTACGATGATCAAGCTCGTGAATTGGAACTGGAATCCAAGCGTTTGGACATTGAGTTGAAAAAAGCCAAGCTTGACCTTGAAAAGAAGATGATCGAAGCCAAAGCAAATCGTGCCGATGAATTTGTTCAGGCCGATTTGGATGCTGCACGTGCCAAAGTGCAAAGTCTTCAACAACAATCTGATTCTCTGAAGTCCTCTGCGCCTTAAAGTGTACAAAACGCTCTTTAACCAACCTGATGCGCCGTAAGGAGTATCGGGTTGGTTTGTGCTTTTTGTTGTCTGCCTAGGCCTCTTAAAATGCTTTGGGGACCAAATTCGCCTTATCGTCGATTACAATAGAGGCGACATTGCTACCCGGATTACTCAATGACCTTCAGACTCTTACCCTCACAGTTTTTATCTGCTGCGGCTTCATTGGCTGTTGCGACTTCTGTGTGGGCTTCTCCCATGGATATCGCCGAACGTTTAGATGTGGCACCGGTCATTGAAGGTCATTTTGTTCAGACAGAAAAACTGGTCTTAATTCCCCAGCCCTTTCAGTGTGAAGGTTTTTTCATTTTCTGGAAAAACGACGTTTTACTTTGGAAAACAAAATTTCCGGTCGCCACCACTTCCCTTTATAACGACAAAACTTTTAAAACCTACATTCACCTGAACGGTAAACGAATTGAAAATTCCTCTGCATCGGTCACCAACGTTGTCAATCGCATCTTATGGGGATTGCTCTCAACCGATATCACGGCTCTGGAATTGGATTTTCAAATTTTCACTCAGAATAATGAAAACGGTTGGCGAATGGACTTTTTCCCTAAAAGTAATATGACCGGCAGTATTGTCAAGCATATTTCAGTAACCGGCAACCGAATCCCGGAAAGAATTGTTGTCGAGAACTTTTCCAATGACATCACGACTCTCGTGATCAGCGACATCAAACTTTCGGAAACCTCTTCAAGCCGCCAGGAGAATGAACTTGCGAATCCGTAAAATCATTCTCGCCTCCTGGCAAGTGCTTGCCGTGACCTGGGTCCTGATGTTGGTTTTGTCCCTAGGCTTTACCACACACTTTCTGTTAAAAAACGGGCTTGATTACGATCAGACTCACTTGTATCCGATCAGTGTCGTGGATGATGCGCACACTGCGGCCCAAAAAAATCTTTCGCCATTTGCCAATTACCGACTGCTTTTCATGGTCGGATTTCCAGAGTACACGGCTCATTCCTTTGATGACAATGTTTTAAAAATCAAAGGCCAGTGGCACGTACCGCCAAGTCTGAAAAAGGTCAACTGGGAAGGGCTGGAAATCAATGAGTATTTTTCCTTTTATCGACTCATTTCCAACCGACTAATGAATTTGGTTGACCAGCATACGGTGGCGGCCTCTTCCGATGATGAATTATTGGCTCGCGCCCTGGAAAGTCTCACCGGCGTCGGTCAGCCCAGCCTTATTCCGAAAGCTGATGACCCTCTCGGTTTTTTCGATCGATGGGCTAAAAAACGACTTCCCAAAAGCACTGTGGTTTCCAGCGGTGATACGCTCAAACTTTATGCCGACAATCGCGTCTGGGCTATTTTCGTTTATGAAGTTCCTGAAGATCTCAAAGGACTGTCACCCTTCGAACTCAATAATTGCATTGAAGAGTTAAAACAACTCAGTCAGGAGATTGCACCGGAGGCAAAAGTCCTCATTCACGGCAAACCCTATGTGAGCGTTTCCGTGGCGCACACGCACATGCTCGAGCTGTCCGGCATTGCCATGTTCATCATCATTTTTCTGGGCGGATTGATTCGCCGTTGGTCACCCTCGAACCGTTTTCCGACACTGGTTGTTTTCAGCGTGCTTTCCAGCTACGTAGCCGGCTTTTCAACCGTTATCTTTTTATTCGGAACGGTCTCCCTTTGGACCATCGTCTGCGCATCGGCATTAACGGGATTTGTTGTCATGTTGGTGGGCTATTTCCTACTGGAACACCGATACTACTCGTTATTGTCCCCTGTCACAGTTTTCGATCGGATTTTAAAGCCGCTGCTGTGGATTATTTTCATTATATCCATCGCCTTGTTACTGCTTTACCTGGTACCGTTGCCCTCGGTCAGACAGATGTCCGTTTTCATGGCAAGCGGTCTTATCGGCTGTGCAATTACCCTTATTTTAATTTTCCCGAGTTTTAATCCCGGTCCGATTGCTGAAAGTGATTTCAGTAAAAAAATGCTCTCTTTCAGCCATTATTTCCCCCGATTTTCTCTAAAACACTGGCAAGAAAAGCCAACCGATTACTCTGCCATCGGTATTACGGTGGCCGTTATTTTGCTCTCAGGCTACATGCAGCTGAATTTTTCTCAAAACATTCAGCATATGACCTATATCTCCGAAGAGCTCAGAGATGAAGAAAATCAGGTTCAACAGCTTCTGAGTCTACCCAGTACAGACAAGTTTTTCATTGTGACCGCCTCTTCCGAGCAAGACGTTTTAATGACGGAGGAAGCACTGCGGTTAGGATTTGTTCAACGTGGGATGAACCAGACAGAAATGACCACTACATGCATTTCCAAATGGTTCCCCTCCTACACTCGTCAACACGATGTCGAAACGCTACGTGAAGCGATGTTTGAACGAATCCGTGAGCCGCTGTCTGAGATTTTGGGTTATTCGCTGCAAAAACCACACCCGGTGCAATTAGATGTCACTTTTGAAGATTGGCTCAATTCTCCCTCTTCACGATCGGTCCGCCATCTCTGGCTCGATGTTCCTCAGGGTTACAGCTCCATCGTTCAAGTGGCCGGGATGACCGAGAATCAGATGGAAGCACTTTATGATTTGGCCGATCATTTAGCCGGCGTGACTTTCGTGGATATTACGGGTGATGCCAAAAACTTTTTGGATCAGTACCGATTCATATTCGTTGGCATCTTTATCTTGGCTGTCGTCTGCTCTTTCACCGTCAGTCTTTTTCACTACGGCTTGCGCTCTTGGCGCATTGTTGTACCGTCATTGCTCGGTGTGGCCAGTACCGTTTCACTATCGGCTTGGTTTAGCATGCCCTTTACGCTTTTTACCGCCATGTCCATGGTTTTGGTCTATGGTATAGGCATTGCCATTGCGCTTTTGTACTACACCAATGAGGAAAACGAAGACTTAAGTTTCAGTCTTTGTACTTTCGCTTTCTTATCCGTGAGTTTTTCATTCTGTTTCATCGGTTTGAGTTCAACTCCGGCTATTCAAACCTTGGGACTAACCACTGCATTCGGTGTATTAAGTACAGGTATTTTGATCCTTTTGGTCAGACCTCAACCCAAACTTCATCACTAATTCAATACTGATGTTCTGCGATACCGAATGGCCGTTATTAGGCTAATTAAGAGTGTTTTGACGATTTTTGCCTATCCCGATTCATAGACTCATTATTTCCGTCCGCATCCCCGTTTATCTCACTTAAACGTCCGCTACAAAATTCCAAATATTTATCTAAAAAATACCTAATAAGCCTCTGCGATAAGAAGTTGCTAAGCTGAATATGTTTTTGCGCTTCGTTAAACGCATCCTCATCGCAAAATTTAACTGTTATGACTCCGTCAAGTGGCTTTGCGACATAAGGCACTCGCCGCTTGTCAGCGCCTCGCTTTATTCCACGACCACTTGAGCTCGTAATTTCCAAGAAGTACCTATCTTTCAATATAAAACGTTTTCCCCATTTTTTAAACACGTTTTTTCAGTTTTGTTGGACGGCTATTTTGAATTAACGAACAAATATTTCGGGATTTTGCACATGACTGAAAGCCATGCTTCAGATCGGAAATACAATTATTAAAAACGATTGCTCTGAAGTTTCGAAGATGGCTCGCGGGATCATTGTCTGAAAGGTCATAGCCCATTAACCACAGACACAGATTGAGACGCCTTATTTCAGAATGATAAACAAGCAAACTACTCGAAGACTAAATCTCGGGATTCTTCAGTCGCGAAAACGGCAAGTTACCGAAGCAACTTGCCGTTTTGATTTTTTACTAGGTACTCAAGTACCTAATCTGCTTTCAGCTAATGTTCTGATTAGAACACGGCGCAAGCGGCAAAGCCGAACACCACGCTGAAGACAATGGCCAACACGCCAGGGAGGAAGAACGCGTGGTTGAACACGAACTTACCAATGCGGGTTGTACCGGTGTCGTCCATCTGAACAGCGCCCAACAACGTCGGGTACGTCGGGAGAACGAACAAAGCAGACACAGCAGCGAACGTGGCGACCAACATGTAGGAATCACCAGGGTTAGCAGCCGTGATACCCAAAGCCGTAACCACAGCCGGCGTAATGGCCTTAGCGGTAGCAGCTTGGCTATACAACAACATAGCAGCGAAGAAGAAGATCACAGCCAACAAAGCGGGGTTTTGAGCCACAGTGGTGGACGAGAATTCAGTGATTTCCTTCGTGTGACCGGCGACGAACGTGTTACCGAGCCAGGCAACGCCCAACACGCACACGCAAGCGACCATACCGCTCTTGAAGACGGAGCAGCTGGCAACTTCGTCAACCTTGATCTTGCACATAACTGTGATCAAGGTACCGATCGTCAACATGATGCCCATAATGGCAGCGTCACGGCCGACGATAACCGGAGAGACGATACCGACAGCCGGAGAAATGGCGGAGGCATACAACACCACAGCGATAACGCCGACCAAGAAGATCCAAACAGACTTCTTAGCAGAAGCGGAGATTTCGCGATGGGTAGCGCCTTGCGGAGCCTTCACGAGGCCCTTAGCCAAACGATCCTTGTAAACCGGGTCGGAGTTCAAGTCCATGTTTTGGATCAAGGTCATGACAAAAGCCGTCACCATGCAGCCAGCGAACGTCGTCACAATCCAGATACCGAGCAAGGTCGGGTAGCTCCAGCCGAACGGTTCCAAAACGCCAGTCATGTAAATAACGGCAGCAGACACCGGAGAAGCCGTAATAGCGATCTGGGAAGAGACCACAGCGATGGACAACGGGCAAACAGGCTTAATGCCTTGTTCCTTAGCCACTTCAACGATAACCGGGATCATGGAGAAAGCCGTGTGACCCGTACCGGCGAAAATCGTCAAAACATAGGTGACGATCGGAGCCAAGTAGTTGATGTGCTTCGGATTGCTACGAAGAATGTTTTCAGCGATTTGAACCAAGTAGTCGAGACCGCCAGCCAACTGCATAGCAGAAATAGCAGCGATCACGGACATGATGATCAAGATCACATCCCAGGGAATCGCACCCGGCGTCATGCCGCAAACGAGACCCAAAACCAGCACGCCGACACCGCCGGCGTAACCGATACCAATGCCACCCAAGCGAACACCAATGAAGATGAACGCCAAGAGGACAATAATTTGAAGAATTAACATCAGATCCATATTACCCCCAAAACCGGAGTAGTTATTATCTTTTTTATTTTCTAGAACAGAGAAGGAAATCCCCTAACCGATCTAGAACCCACTCACATTGGCGACGGATAAATCCGCCGCCAACATGACTGAGAGAACTTTACCCCGTAGCAAAAAATTTCACTACGGAGTTTTCCCTAGGTTCAAAATTACATTTCGAACTTCGGAGCGATCAAGTTTTGCAAATTGAAAACCTTGTCCCATTCTTCTTGCGTCATCAACTTACGTTCTTCAACGATGAGTTGATGCAAGGTCTTACCAGTGTGGTAACCTTCGTGGGCGATTTCAGAGCAGGTCTTGTAACCGAAGTGCGGCTTCAAGATCGTGATGATGCCCAAGGAACCCATCACCAAGTCCTTGCAGCGTTCGACGTTGGCGGTGATACCGTCAATGCACTTCGTACGCATGCCGTTCATGGCGTTGGTCATGACCTTCATACCGAAGAACAAAGCCCACGTGATCGGCGGTTCCATCACGTTCAATTCGAGTTGGCCGGCAGAAGCAGCCAACATGACCGTGGTGTCCAAACCGATAGCGATGAAGCTAGCTTGGTTCATAGCTTCCAATTCAACCGGATTGACCTTACCCGGCATGATAGAAGAACCCGGTTGCATTTGCGGGAGGTTCACTTCTTGGAAGCCGCAACGCGGACCAGAAGCGAGCAAGCGCAAGTCGTTGCAAACCTTCGTCAACTTAACGGCCAAGCTCTTCATGGCGCTGGACAAAGCAACATAGCTACCGCAGTCAGAGGTAGCAGCGATCAAATCTTCGCTGTTGCGCATCGGCAAGCCAGTCAATTCAGCCAAGTACTTGACAGCCAAGGCCGGATAATCCGGGTGAGCCGTCACGGTCGTACCAATAGCCGTAGCACCGAGGTTCACGACATAAAGATGTTCTTGAGCATCCTTAATCGTCTTGATTTCATCGGCGATCGTGAAGCCCCAGCCGTGGAATTCTTGACCCAAGGTCATCGGCACAGCGTCTTGCAAGTGCGTACGACCCATCTTCAAAACGGACTTGAATTCTTCGGACTTCTTGTAGAAAGAAGCGACGAGGTCTTCAACAGCCTTCAACATCACATTGCTGCGGAGCAACAAGGCAACGTGGAAAGCGGTCGGGTACGTGTCGTTGGTGGATTGACCGAAGTTAGCGTGGTCGTTCGGAGAAACCAAAGCGTAGTCACCCTTCTTGGAACCCAACTTTTCAGCGGCCAAGTTGCAGATGACTTCATTGCAGTTCATGTTCGTGGACGTACCGGCACCACCTTGGACCCAGTCGGTCACGAATTGATCATGGTACTTGCCAGCGATCAATTGGTCGCAGGCCCAGATCAAAGCGTCAGCAACGTTGGCCGGGATCGTGCCGAGTTCCTTGTTGGCCATAGCAGCAGCCTTCTTCACATAGGCAAAGCCGATGATGAAGAACGGTTCTTGAGCCATGGACATTTCCGTCACATGGAAGTTTTCCTTGCCACGAAGGGTTTGCACACCATAGTAGCAATCATCAGGAATTTCCTTGCCACCAAGGAAGTCATATTCAATACGAGACATGTTTATTTTGCTCCTCGTTAAATCAATTAAGGAAGGCGTCTTTGAGGCGTCTCCGTTCTAAAAACTACGTGATGTCAATCGATGACCCGGTCAAGGGCATCGTCGGTCTATTGACCTCCCGTAGGGTTTCAAAACCCTCAATCGGGAGCGAAGCACTGTTGCCAATCCTTCACTCCCTTTTTCAAGTTTTGAGAATTACTTCACGACCTTGATAGGAATAGCCTTCTTCGGGGTCGGCAAAACCTTATCATAGCCGCGGATACCTTGTTCAGCCATCTTACGACGGATGAAGGCAATTTGAGTCTTCAACGGCAACTGCTTCGGGCAGAAGTCGTGGCAAGCCAACAAGGACATGCAACCGAACACACCGCTGTCGTCACCGATCACTTCATAGTAGTCGGCGTCGTTACGATGGTCGCGCGGGTCGAGACGGAAGCGGGCGATCTTGTTGATAGCCACGCCGCCGGCGAAGTCCGGGCGCATACGGACCGTACCGCAACCGGCGATACAGCAACCGCATTCCACGCAACGGTCCAAGAGGTAAATATCTTCGGCCAATTGCGGATCCATCGGTTCTTCCTTGCGGCAGATATCGACTTCTTCTTCCTTCAAGTGAACCCAGGTTTCCATGCGTTCACTCATATTGCGCATCCACTTACCGGTGTTGACGGACAAGTCGCCGATCAATTCGAAGGCCGGCAACGGAGCCAACGTGAATTCCGTCGGCAAGTCACGGGTCAACGTACGGCAAGCCAAACCCGGCTTACCATTGATCATCATGGCGCAGGAACCGCAAATACCGGCACGGCACACGAAGTCAAATTGCAAAGTAGGATCTTGCTTTTCGCGAATTTCATTCAACGCGATGAACAAGGTCATCGAATCAGATTCTTCCAAATCAAACGTCTGCATGTGCGGCACGCTAGCCGGATCAGCAGGGTTGTAGCGCAAGATGCTGATCTTGAGCAGACGATGTTGTTTTTGGGTATTGTTTTCAGCCATTTTTCGTCAGCTCCTTAGGCCAAGGGTTCGTCAATACGTTCGTTCTTACCTTGCAAGCGCTTCGGCAAGAGGTGAGCGTACGGCATCAAAGCGTTTTGGATAGCGAAACGATCGGCGCCTTCGGCTTCCATCTTCGCACGGATTTCATCGACTTCAGCTTGACGCTTGGCCGTATCCGGGTGATCGATGTAATTCTTGGCACCGTAACCACGCCAGCCCGGGGGCAATTCCATCTTGTTGACGTCGAGTTCTTCGTAAGAGAGCGTCGGCAACGTGTCGTTTTCGTCCTTCCAGGCAGCCAACGTGCGCTTGAGCCACTTGCTGTCGTCACGAACCGGGTAGTCTTCACGGAAGTGAGCACCACGAGATTCCGTACGGGCGGAAGCACCGCAAGCAATCGTCAAGGCCAAACGCAACATCTTTTGCGTACGATAGACATAGGTCAATTCGGTGTTAGCACCGAGTTGAGACTTACAAGCAGAATTGAAGGAGCGCTTGTACAGATCTTCCAATTCGCTCACAGCGCTTTCCATATCAGCACCGCGACGGAAAATACCGATCTTGGAAGTCATGATGTCTTGCATACGGGCACGCAACTTGGCCGGGTCTTCCGTACCATGACCGTCGCAGAAGCGATCAAGCTTGGCTTGTTCGCGCTTGATGAAGTCATAGACGATAGACGTCGGAATATCGATGACGTTTTCAGGCTTTTCACAGAAGTCGGCGATGTATTCGCCAACCAACATACCGGCCACAACCGTTTCAGCCACAGAGTTACCGCCCAAGCGGTTGAAACCGTGCATATCCCAGCAGGCGCATTCGCCGGCGGCGAACAAGCCCTTCAATTGACGGCTTTCACCCGTGTAGTTCGTGCGGATACCACCCATCGTGTAGTGCTGAGCAGGACGCACAGGGATCCATTCCTTCACCGGGTCAACACCCAAGAAGTAGTGGCAGATTTCATACACTTCGCGGAGGTTGTGTTTGATGTGATGTTCGCCCAACAAGGTGATGTCCAACCAGATGTGTTCACCGAAGCGGCTCTTCACACCCTTACCTTGAGCGATACGTTCTTCCATACGACGGCTCACGACGTCACGGGAAGCCAATTCTTTCTTTTCAGGTTCCACATCCGGCATGAAGCGGTGACCATCAACGTCACGCAACAAACCACCGTCACCACGGCAGCCTTCCGTCACAAGAATACCGGCCGGGAAAATACCGGTCGGGTGGAACTGAACGGCTTCCATGTTACCCAACGTGGCAACACCGGTTTCCAAAGCCAAGGAGTGACCCGTACCTTCGCAGATCACAGCGTTCGTGGTCACACGGAACAAGCGACCGGCACCACCGGCGGCGATAGCCGTAGCCTTAGAAACGTAAGCCATCAATTCGCCCGTGATCAAATCACGGACAACAGCACCGTAGCAACGCTTGCCATCATGAATCAAAGCGATGGCTTCAACACGTTCCACAACAGGAATGTGTTCGGCGATCACACGATCGCTCACAGCGTTCAACATGGCATGACCCGTGCCATCGGACACGAAGCAAGTACGCCACTTCTTCGTACCACCGAAGTCACGTTGACCGATCAAGCCGGCGGCTTCTTTACGTTCGGTAATGGTCACGCGTTCGCCGTTGATGATCACTTGACGATCACCCGGGGTAATACGGCTCCAGGGCACGCCCCAAGCAGCCAATTCACGAACAGCCTTCGGAGAGGTATTCACGAACAAACGGGCAACGTCTTGATCGCAGCCCCAGTCGGAACCCTTAACCGTATCGGCAAAGTGGACGTCTTCGTTATCGCCCAAACCTTTAATCACATTACCCAAAGATGCTTGCATACCACCTTGAGCGGCCTTCGAGTGAGAGCGCTTGGGCGGCACCAGCGACAAGATGATGGTGTCTTGACCGCGACGCTTGGCAGCAACTGCCATACGCAAACCAGCCAAGCCGGCACCAACCACCAGCACGTCGGTGTAGATGATTTTCATAATTACTTGGTCTCCTTGATCCAAGAGGGCCACCGGTTGAGTTTTCTCTAAAACCTAACCGGCAGGGGTCTTCTTAAAAAGGTTCCCCTCGTTCGTCTCAACCGTTACTACCGAACCGTCCACCTCGGGAAACCCAAGAGAATGCTCATTCTCTCTCACCGACAGCATTCACATCTGCAAATACCCTCGGCACATTTGAAGGGGACAGGTTCTCACGTGTTAAGCACGGACAAATACTGGGCCGAAACCGCCTGTCACAAGTTGTCAATTTGCAACAGGATCCACTGTGGAGTCAGCCGTAACAAAAATAGGTCCGATCTTTAAGCACAACAGAACGTCTCGGTCATACTCAGAAGCCCGAAACGAAATAATGCTTAAAGACTAAACATATCTTTCTCCATTCGTGTTCCTGAACGTCAGCGGCTCAAAAACACCCGAAAACGGGTTGCAGTTTAGAGAGCAACGTACAAGACACCCATTGGGATTAACCCGAAGTTTACACCAAACTATAAAAACACGTAGAACGTTCACACTGTCCGAAATCAATTTCCCAAAACTTTTTGACAAAAAACAGTACCTCTTCAAACGACTTAACACAGTTTGCAAACGCTAAAATAAAGGTCACCGCTAACTATTTATTAGGAGAACATCATGACTCATGAAATCATTCATACCGATAAGGCCCCTGCTGCAATCGGCCCTTACTCTCAAGCCACCAAGGGCTGCGCCAATCTTTTCACCTCGGGTCAATTGGGCATTAACCCTGCTACCGGTGAATTACCTGAAGATTTCACCGAACAGGCTCGTCAGGCTTTTGAAAACGTCAAAGCTATCGTAGAAGCCGCCGGCGGCACAATGGATAACGTCATGAAGATCACGATCTTTTTAACAGACATGGCCAATTTCCCCGCTGTCAATACAGTCATGCAGCAATACTGCCGCGCTCCCTACCCGGCTCGCAGCTGCTTTGCCGTTGCTGCTTTACCTAAGGGCGGCGCCGTTGAAGTTGAAGCGATCGCCAGCGTCTAAACTTCGCGAGAACTTTCATGCCGATGGCCACCTATCCTCGAAAAAAAGGTGAAAAACTAGCTCCCTTATCCGAGCGTCTGGCAAAACTCGGACTCAATAAGGACTGGGACTACGTTTTGCATCTACCCCTTCGCTATGAAGACGAAACTTCTTTGACTCCGATTGCCCGATTGGAGGCCGGCCGCACTCAACAGTGCGAGGGAGAGGTCATTCGTTGCGAGAGAATTCGGCGGCCATCCGGTGAACAACTTCAAGCAGTGGTCTCTGACCCTACAGGCTCCCTGTACGTCAGACTGCTGCACTTTTACCCCTCTCAAGTCAAACAGTTGAGCGTTGGGCAAAAAGTAAGACTCTACGGTGCAGTTCGCGAAGGTTATTTCGGGTTGGAGATGATGCACCCGAAAATTCGGACCGCTCTCACCGGCGCCGCTCTTCCGACAAGCCTTACCCCTGTGTATCCGGCCGGAGAAGGTATCACTCAGACGTGGCTGAGAAAGCGAATTGCCCGAGCTCTGCTCGATGTCGAAATCAAGGATCTGATTCCAAGACCTGTTTTGTCCGAATTGAAGCTTCCTACTCTTTCAGACGCTTTACATTTCATCCATCATCCTCCGGTCGGAGCAAGCCTGGAAGCATTGCAAGCAAAAACGGACCCTGCCTGGATACGTTTGAAATTCGACGAGTTGGTTGCTCAACAAATCGCACTTAAATACTCCCGTTCGCTCAGATCAGTCTACCGTGCCCCTCAGTTGGCCCCCGAATTACATCCGAGCACAGATCGACTTTTCGATCAACTGCCTTTCTCACTGACTCGGGCACAGGTCAGAGTTTTTGATGAAATCAAAAGCGATATGGCCCGAATCATCCCGATGAACCGCCTGGTTCAAGGCGACGTAGGAAGCGGTAAAACGGTGATAGCTGCCCTTGCGGCAACGCTTTGTATGGATGCGGGCTTTCAAGCTGCCTTAATGGCCCCGACAGAAATATTGGCCGAACAGCATTTTGAAAAGATTTCTCAGTGGCTCAAACCCCTTGGAATCAAAATTGTGTGGCTAGCCGGTAAACAAAAGGCAAAAGAGCGCAGTGAAGCTCTCTCGAGCATCGCCTCGGGCGAAGCACAGTTGGTGGTCGGCACTCACGCACTCATCCAAGACAGTGTGAAATTTGCCAACTTAGGACTGGCTATTGTGGACGAACAGCACCGTTTCGGGGTCGCACAGCGCCTGGCACTGCGTCAAAACCACGCAAGCCTCATGCCGCATCTGCTGATGCTTTCTGCCACGCCGATCCCTCGGACTCTAGCCATGAGCTATTTAGCCGACCTTGACATCTCCGTTATTGATGAATTACCGGCTGGCAGAAAACCCATTACCACCAAACTCATCAGCTTGAATCGTAAAAATGAAGTCATGTCGGTCATTAACGATCAGGTTCGTCAAGGCCGACAGGTCTACTGGGTCTGTCCGCTCATTGAAGAGAGTGAAAAAATCGACCTGACCGCTGCCACGCAAACATTCGAAGAGTTGCGCTCCTATTTGCCGAATTTACGAATCGGTCTGGTCCACGGCGCTCTCAATGCCGAAGAAAAGCAGTCCGTCATGCAAACATTTAAAGACGGTCAATTAGACGTACTCGTGGCAACCACCGTCATTGAAGTGGGAGTGGATGTTCCGAACGCGACACTTATGGTGATTGAGCACGCCGAGCGTTTCGGTTTAGCACAACTGCACCAATTGCGAGGCCGTGTCGGTCGGGGGGCCGAAAAAAGTTTTTGTGTGCTACTCTACGGAGAGTTATCTGAAACGGGTCGTGAGCGACTCAAAGTCATTCGGGAGACGAACGATGGCTTTGAGATCGCACGACGGGACTTGGAAATCCGAGGTCCCGGAGAATTTTTAGGAGCCCGCCAGTCCGGTGTCCCGCTTTTGCGCTTTGCCGATTTGGAAACCGATGCAAAATTGCTTGAATCAGCCCGAGACTTTGCCGATCGGTGGCTCAGAGAGGATTCCGACAATGCCAAGCGTCATGCCAAACGTTGGTTTAGCGGTTACGAAGAGTTTTTGGAGGCATAAGTGACACTCACAGAATTGAAATACATCATTGCCGTTGCCAGAGAACGCCATTTCGGCCGTGCGGCAGAGTCTTGTTTTATCTCCCAACCGTCACTGTCCGTGGCGGTCAGAAAATTGGAAGAAGAACTGGGCGTGCATATTTTCGAGCGTCGTTCTCAGGAAGTTTCCCTTACACCCGTAGGCGAAAACATTGTCGAACAAGCCCAGAAAGTTCTTGAAGAAGTGCGCCGTATCGAAGAATTGGCTATCCAAGGTAAAGATCCTCTCTGCGGACCTTTGCGGCTCGGCGCCATCTTCACAATCAGTCCCTATCTCATGCCGGGGCTCGTGCATAAAATGCTTCAACTGGCACCTAAAATGCCTTTGATTCTGTCGGAAAACTACACGGCCAATCTCCTTGAACAACTTCGTTCGGGTGAAATCGATGTTGCCATCATGGCCCTGCCTATCACCGAACCGGGACTGATGTTTATGCCTCTGTATGATGAGGATTTCGTGGTTGCTGTGCCTCATGATCACCCGTGGGCTGAGCGCTCTGAAATTCACCGCGATGAGGTCCGCTCCGGAAAACTTTTACTTTTGGGTAAGGGGCACTGCCTTCGCGATCAGATTCTTGAAGCCTGTCCGGAGTCCATTCCCAGGAAAAACGGCGCGACAACCCTCCAACGGACAGTCGAAGGTTCATCTTTACTGACTATTCACCATATGGTGGCTCAGGGATTGGGCATCACGGTTTTGCCAAGCTCGGCTCTGAAGGAGACAAATGGCGATGAATTGATCAAAGCCATTCCCTTTGAAAAACCGGCCCCCACTCGTCGCGTCATCATCGCCTGGCGAAAGAGTTTTAATCGGATGCCGGCTATTGAAACCATTAAGAAAGCCGTTAACAGCTTGAATTTGGAAGGCTGCAAGACGCTGAATTTACCTCCGGTGAGTTCTGTTTCATCCGTCAATTAATTACGAAACGGGGATCCTGCCGGTCCCCGTTTCGCTTCAGTCAAAAATCAAAGTCGCCCGAGCTCATCGGCCAGCTGCTGACTGCGATCATAGGCAGCCTGGACAGCTTCATCCATCATTTCCATAAAGCCTTTTTCCTGCATCACACGCAAAGCCTCTGCCGTGGTTCCGCCTTTGCTCGTCACATTAATCCGTAGCTGGGCGGGAGAATCGGTACTGGAAACAGCCAGTTTTGCTGCACCCAACACCGTGAGAATGGCCATACGGCGAGCACCCTCACTGTCAAAGCCACGCTTTACGGCAGCCTCTTCCAATGCTTCAATGAAACGAAATACATAAGCCGGCCCCGATCCGGAAACCGTCGAGAGCAAATCCAACTCTTCTTCGCTCTTGACATTGATCACTTCTCCCATGGCACTGAGCACCGACTGGGCAAGTTTTTTTTTCGTTTCCAGAGCCGAGGGCACATACAGTCCGACGACACCGGCTTTGACCAATGCGGGTGTGTTAGGCATTGCACGAACCAAGTTGTCGCTGCCCAACCAACGGGCAATGTCTTTAATGCGTAGTCCGGCAGCGATGGAGATGAATAAAGCCTTCGAATTTAAAAAAGGACGAATCGATTCGATGGTTTGACGCATTCCCTGGGGTTTAACAGCCAGCACAACAATATCTGCCGACTTTAACCAATCGCCGGCTTCGAGATGAGTGTTAACGCCGTAGTCTTTGTGCAATCGCTCGCACTTCGGAGGATTGCGATCCATCACGTCGATAAACTCACCGGGGTAGTTTGCCGCAACTAACCCCGCCACCAAAGCTCCGGCCATATTTCCACCGCCGATCATGGCAATTCGATTTTGCATTCCTACTCCTTAAATTTTTGAAGAATAATTTCTTTGACCGAAAATGGATGAGCCGACACGCACGAGTGTGGCTCCCTCTTCGATGGCCCAGACATAATCAGCACTCATTCCCATCGAAAGCGTATCCAATTTAAATCCTTGGTTATTGAATCGGTCAAACAATGTTTTCATTTTGGCAAATGTTTTGCGTTTTGCAAGTTCCGATGCTTGTGCTTTCGGAATACACATCAGTCCCCTGAGTCTGAGCCGCGGCAGTGTCATCAATTCCGGCAATAAGTCTTCAAGCTCATTGACCGAAACACCGCTTTTGCTGTCTTCCTCATCAATATTGACCTCAACCAAAATGTTTAAAGGCGGCAGATCAAGCGGACGTTGATCGTTGAGTCTGCGGGCGATTTTGAATCGATCGACACTCTGAACCCACTGGAAATGTTCTGCTACCATTCGGGTTTTATTGGATTGAAGCGGACCGATAAAGTGCCATTCGAGCGGTACAGTGGGACTGTTGAGGTGGAAAAAATCCACCTTCTCGACCGCCTCCTGAGCGTAATTTTCGCCAAAGCACAATTGGCCGGCCTTTATGGCTTCGGCAATGGCCCCACAGGGAAACGTTTTACTGACGGCCAACAGCTTGACTTCACGCCCGTGAGCCGCTTTAAAAATATTTTCCCGAATCCTGGCAATATTGTCAGAAATACTGCTCATAAAAATCAAACCTCCGTCGATTTCAGCAGTATACAATTGCGACAAAGAAATCGTTGCGAGGTAGGGCCTTTTTATGACTGATGTTTTATTGCATTGTTGCTGCGCACCCTGCTCCAGTGCCATACTGGAGTGGCTCATGCAAAATGATTATCGGCCGACCCTCTTTTACTTCAATCCCAATATTTACCCGAATTCCGAATACGTGATTCGTAAAAATGAATTAAAGCGCTACGCTGAACATTTGGGAATTCGGGTCATAGACGGCGACTATGATCACAGTAAGTGGCGTGAAGCGGTGCGAGGTCTTGAGATGCAACCCGAAAGGGGTGAGCGCTGTCAGGTCTGTTTTAACTACCGATTAACAGAAACGGCCCGTGTGGCAGACCGGGAAAAAATCAAGCTTTTTACGACCACCCTGGCTTCGAGCCGTTGGAAAGATATCGAGCAAATCAACCGGGCCGGATTGGCTGCGCAATCGCTTTATCCGCAGACACAATTTTGGGATAAAAATTGGAGAAAGGGCGGCCTTCAACAACGTCGCAACGAATTGCTGAAAATCAACGGTTTTTACAACCAACTCTACTGCGGTTGTGAATTTTCGATGAGGCGGCTACCGGCAGAAAGCTGCGAGTTGATTCTCAAGCAGCAAACGCCCGACGAAATTTAAGTCAATGTTTTCTGGCAGCCCAGCCCCAAACGCATCCACCCAAAACAATCATGGGTAACGACAACCATTGTCCTTGACTTAAGCCCAGCGCCTGCAGGCCCAAAAACGAGTCGGGTTCGCGGAAAAACTCCACGGCAAAGCGGCAGATTCCGTAACCCAGACAAAATAATGCTGCCACCGTTCCTCTTGCCCTGGGTTTTGTTGAATAAATCCACAAAACAGCAAAAAGAAGCAACCCTTCGAGCCCTGCTTCATAAAGTTGAGACGGATGGCGAGGTAAACCGTCGGCTGCCTGCGGGAAAATCATCGCCAAGGGGAAATCCGCCGAACACACTCTTCCCCAGAGCTCGCCATTGATGAAATTGCCGATTCTTCCGAAAAACAGTCCCAATGGAACCAGGGGGACCACAAAGTCAGCAACATCCAAAAATCGCATCGCACGGGTTTTGGCAAAATAAAACATTGCCAAAATCACACCGATGATGCCGCCGTGAGCACTCATTCCTCCGTCCCAAATCCGAATGATCTGCGAGGGATAAGAAAAATAGAATTCCGGTTGGTAGAAAAAACAATACCCCAAACGACCGCCTAAGATAACTCCCAACACACCGAAAAAGAGAAGATCTTCCACTTTTTGAGCATCCATCATGCGCCAGGCATCTTTTTTTGCGCGCCAATTGCCCAAAAACCAAAACAGAGCAAAACCCACCAAATACATCAGACCATACCAATGCACAGACAAGGGACCGATGGAGATGGCAATCGGATCGAATTGAGGGTGTACCAACATAAGAGTTTTTTGTTTCAAAATTTCTTCGCAAGCATTGTACCGAGCCAATCTCTTTGTGGTATCGTCAATCGGTATTTTTTCTGTTTTGTTTTCCCCAAATGTTGAACATCCAAACTTTTTCTAAAGACGATTTTGATCGCTACTGTTCACACCTCGTGCAGACCCATCCTCTGGTTCACTGTATGACCAATGATGTGGTTCAGGAAATCACAGCCGATGTGCTTTTAGCCGCAGGAGCCTCTCCTGCCATGATCATCGACGAACACGAAAGCGCTGATTTTGCAGCGATTGCCGATTGTTTACTCGTTAATGTCGGCACCCTGACCGATGATCGTTACAAAGCCATGTTGCTTGCCGTTGAAGCCTGCTGCAGGCACTCAAAACCCTGGGTTCTGGATCCGGTCGCAGCAGGGCTTTTACCTTGGCGAGATGAACGTGTCTCAGAACTTGCTCGGAAAAAACCGACGGTGATTCGCGGCAACGCCAGTGAAATTTTAAGTTTGGCGGGAATGGGTCAAGGCGGACACGGTGTGGACAGCAAAGACGACAGCCGAGATGCAGTCAATGGGGCTGCAGCACTGGCAAAACGCTATGACTGTGTTGTTGCCGTGACGGGTGAAACGGATTTTGTGACCGATGGTAAGCGCCTGCTGAGTGTCTCCGGCGGTGATGTAATGAGCACATTGGTTGTCGGAACCGGTTGCTCATTATCGGCTCTAGTGGCCGCTTATTGCGCACAAAGCGATTGTCCGCTTGAAGCAACGGCGGCCGCTTTGAAGATGGCTAAGCTTGCTTCGGAAACGGCAGCCTCAGTCTCTCAGGGCCCGGGAAGCTTTCACCCCGCTTACCTGGATGCACTCTATCGCCTGGCTCGCAATCATTTTTAGCACTATTAGCACTATGAAGTTAAACAAAGTTTTGGACCTCTCTCTTTATTTAGTTCTTGATCCGATTCTGACTGAAAAAATCGGCATGGCTGAAACTGCGCGGTTGGCTGTAGAGGGCGGAGCCACCGTCGTGCAGCTTCGCGCCCCTCAGTGGAAGAAAAGAGCACGCTACGAATGTGCACTGGAGCTGAAAAAAGTTCTTGAGCCTTATCACATTCCGCTCATTATCGATGATGATGTGGATGTGGCCCTTGCTTGTGACGCTGACGGTGTTCATGTGGGGCAACAGGACTTGCCGGCTCATGTGGCGGGACAGCTTCTGGGACAAGGAAAAATCATCGGTTTATCCGTTAACAATGCAGATCAAATGAAGTCGGTTGATCCCAGTATCGTGAATTACGTCGGCGTAGGACCGATTTTCGCAACGAGTACCAAGCCGGATGCTCAGGCTCCGATAGGAGTAAACGGTTTAGAGCAGCTGATGCGAATTTGCCCCGTCCCTGCAGTGGCTATCGGTGGTATCAAATCTGAACACATTGAGCACATTGTCAAAGCCGGCGCCCAAGGAGTGGCTGTTGTATCGGCCATTTGCGGACAAGATCAGCCCAAAGAATGCGCCCGAAACCTTTATTCTTTGTGGAAATTACATTCTGAGAGCAAATAGCTCTTTTCTTTGACGCTTATATGCGGCATGAACAGCTAAAATTAACGGGATAAACTATTTCAATCATTTGATACACATGACTGAGGCCTATAAAAACATTGAACAGGGTCGCCTTTCCCTCAAAGATGCGGAAACGATCACTGCGGCTAAGCTGCTCGAAGAGAATCCCTCTCTCAGTTGGGAGAGCAGTGACGCCAATCGTGCCACACGACAAGCCGCACTAGCTGTCGGAGAAGAAGCCAGTGCAGCCTCCTTTTTAGTGGCTCGCGCCCGCATCGTTGAAAAGATGATCGTGGCAAAAAATCCTTCGGTCAAACCTATCAGTCTGAATTTCAGACCTCCAGCTTGGATAAACGGGGCGTTAATCGGCGTTGCCTTTTTCCTGGGCCTTTTTACCGATCAAATTGCCTCAGAGAGCTCGCGCATCAACTTACTCTCATTGCCGTTTTTCGGTGTCTTGATTTGGAACATTGTCGTTTACGTCATGCTCTTTATTTCAGGACTGCGGCATCAGTCAAAACGGGATTTCTTGGGATTACGGACGGTTTTGGGCATCATCGAAAAATCGCTCACCTTTAAACAGGTCCGCCTGACCCAATCGATCACTTCACTTCTGCAACCGTACATCATGCATTTCGTGGCACGGGCTTTTCATTTTGCTGCCTTTGCCTTTGTATTGGGCATGATCGCCAGCGTTTTGCTGCGTGGCGTGGGAACGGCTTATACGGTGGGGTGGGAAAGCACCTGGTTTGCCAACAACCCTGAAGTGGTTTACCAAATCATCGCTCTTACCTACGGCATCTTGACCAATTTCCTGGGCCCGATGCCCAACATTCTCGATATTGCCAACATGCGTTTTGACCGCCTGGCCGTCAATGCCGTCGATATTTCGGCCGGTTTATGGCTTTTGCGAATGATTTTTATGTTGGCTGTTTTCGTTGCCATCCCGCGCCTGGCTTTGGCTCTGAAACACTCACTGCAAATTTCAAAACTGGAGAAAAATTTCCCGCTGGATCTTTCTGACCGTTACTACGCAGACATTTTGCGCACCTGGCGCTCTGAAGAGATGACTCTTGAAGTATTGGTTTCCGAGCACAGCGACAATCCGCACAACATCGAAAGCGTATACCGGTTTGCCGAAGAACTCGGCTTTAACCTCTCGGAAGTCAAAACGCATCATTGGAACCCTGAAATTGATGATGCTCCGATCACGCTCACTGCCCAAAATCAGTCTCAGCAGGTTTGGGCACTGATGAATGCCACTACGACGCCCGAGCAGGAAGTCCAAGGCGAGGCATTGAGAAAAGTTAAAGAAAAATTAGGTTCTGTTCATCTGGTGGTTTTGGTTGACATGTCATCGTACATGGCCCGTTTCGGTGATTTCGGAGACCGAATTGAATCCCGAAAAGAACTTTGGAGAAACTTCTGCGAAAGTATCGGTTTACCGGTCGTGTTTTATCACTGCGGTGTCCGCCCCGATCAACAAACCTGTGACGAATTACGACTTGCCACCGGGCAAGCAAAATAGGACTGAACTATGTCTGATCAACAACTCATGCGCATTAATCTGAGTCTGGTGTCTCATACCAATATCGGTAAAACGACACTGGCACGAACCTTGCTCGGGCGCGACATCGGCGAGGTCGCCGACCGACCGCATGTCACCGAAACCAATGATGACTACGTGCTGATTCGGGCCAGTGACGGTTGCTCGGAACTGGTACTGTGGGACACACCGGGGTTCGGTGACAGCGTAAGATTGGCCAAGCGTCTGGAAGGACGTGCCAATCCGCTCGGGTGGTTTCTTGCTGAAGTTTGGGACCGTATGTCCAATAAAGTCCTGTGGCTTAATCAGCGCGCTCTGAAGCATGTCCGCGATACAAGCAGCGTCGTACTCTATCTTGTCAACGCCAGCGAATCGCCTCAAGCCTGTGCCTATATTGAGGCGGAAATGAAAATTCTTTCCTGGATCGGTAAGCCCGTTATCGTCCTTTTAAACCAAATGGGCAAGCCGCGTGAACAGGAAGTCGAAGAGGCAGAACTGAAGCGCTGGGTTGATTACATGGCCCAATATCCTTTGGTGAAATCGGTTTTACCGATGGATGCATTTGCTCGTTGTTGGGTACAGGAATTTGCCCTTTTTGATGCCATCGGCAATGTGCTCACTGAGGAGCAGAAAGCCACTTTTGAAGCACTTCGTGAAGCTTGGAGCCGTCAACGTCGAGCGGTTTATTCCACCTCAATCGAAGCCATCGCCAACTACATGACTCAACTGGCTGTCGATCACGAGGAGCTTTCCAACTATTCACTCACCGAACAAGTCAAAGACTGGGGCAGACGTCTGGGTGTCGTCAAATTACAAAGTGGACCGATTGAGGATGCCAAAAACGCGTTGGCAGCCCGCGCGGCCGATTGTCTTTGTGCACTCACTCAGCGCCTGATTGATGCTCACCAATTGGAAGGCTCGGGCGTTAAGCGCGAAATTTTGCGCCGCTTAAAAACCGATTGGACCATCAATACTGCTGCCAATCCGAAAGGGGCTGCAATTGTCGGAGCGGTAGGAGCCGGTGCGGCTACGGGGCTTGCTGCCGATATCGGTACCGGCGGGTTAAGCGCGGGACTGGGTACTCTTTTAGGTACAGTGATCGGCGCTATCGGCGGAGCTGGCGCTGCACTGGCTTATAACCAGGTCAAAGGCGTTCACGGAACTCGGGTTTCCTGGAGCAAAATGGCGCTTCAAAATTTCCTCCTTGAAGCCGTTTTACTCTATCTAGCCGTTGCTCACTTCGGCCGCGGTCGCGGTTACTGGGAAGAAAGCGAAGCTCCCGCTTTTTGGAAAGATGTCGTGATTGCAGAAATGAAAAAGATGCCCAATGAGTACGACACGACTACTCTTGAAGAGCCCGATGCCATTGAGTCCTTAAGTAAACAAACCACCGATACGATCATTCGTGGTGTGCTCTACGCTTTATATAAGAAAACTCCCTAATTTTCTATCTCCTAGAGGGCTCGCATTCGCTAGCCCTTTTTTTCTTAGTTGTTTTTGCCTAAAAACTCGGGAAAGCCCGTAAGAGAAGCGGCTTATCTGAACATTTCAAAATCATGAAAGAGCAAAGCGATTCCCCCTAGAATCTCAACATATTCTTTTATTTATTAAGGATGAAATATGCAAAAAGCCTCACGTTGTCTTTTAACTCTGTCGCTTTTAAGCGCTTTAGCAATCGGTTCTGTATCGACGGCCATGGCAGGAGAACGACTCGACAACATCATGGAAAAGAAAGTGCTTCGTGTCGGCACGCCGGGTGACTATCGTCCGTTTTCCATGAAGGAAGACGGCAAGTTTGTCGGGCACGACATTGAATTGGTACAAAAGATGGCGGATGTCTACGGCTGGAAAGTCGAGTTTGTCCATTCCAGCTGGTCAAACCTCGCTAAGGACATGGCTGACAACAAATTTGACGTGGCTGTCGGTGGCATCACCCGTTCACCCGCGCGAGTACTGACCGGGGACTTTCTGCCTGCTTATGCGCCTTTCGGCAAAGTGGCTTTAATCCATAAGAAAAATAAAGACAAACTCACCTCGTTGGAAAAACTCAATAGTCCTGACGTTACGGTCATTAAAAATCCCGGTGGTACAAATGAGCAATTTGTTCTTCAGAATCTGACCAAAGCCAAAATTCTCACACACGAAAAGAACTACGAAATCCCTGAACTCATTGCACAAGGTAAGGGCGATTTGATGATTACGGAAAATGCAGAAGCCAAGCTCTACGCAAAGAAGTTCCCGCAATTGCATGCTCAGTTTCTTGATCATCCCTTAACGCCCGTCAACTACATGGGCTTTTGGATGCCGACCGATGATGCGGACTATACGCGTGTCATGAACTATCTTTGGAATCTGATGGATCTCAGAGGCGAATTGAAATCCTTAGAGAAGAAATACGGGGTTTAATTCAGGTCACCATCACTAAAAACGGCGCTTGATGCGCCGTTTTTAGTGTTTACCTTTGATCAGATTAGGGTACCATTTCCTGAACCTGATCCTTCTTCACGGGCTTGACTAAGTCCTCACGCTTCACACCCAAGTACAGAGCGATAGCAGCGGCCACGAACACGGATGAATACACACCCAAGCAAATACCGATAGTCAAAGCCAATGCAAAGTAATGCAGAGCCGGACCACCGAAGAAGAACATCGCCAGCGTCATCGCAAGCGTTGACGAGTGAGTGATCACCGTACGAGACATCGTTGCCGTAATGGCCGAATCAATGATTTCAACCGTATCCATACGGCGCATCTTCTTGAAGTGCTCGCGAACACGGTCGAAAATAATCACGGATTCGTTAACGGAGTACCCCAACACAGCCAATACGGCCGCCAGCACCGGCAATGAGAATTCCCATTGGAAAAACGAGAAAATGCCCAAAACCAACACTACGTCGTGCAAGTTAGCAATAATGGCTGCTACTGAGAACTTCCATTCAAAGCGGAAGGCCAAATAGGTCACAATACCGATAACCACAAGAATCAATGCGGTTAACCCGTCTGTCGCCAACTCTTCACCAACTTGAGGGCCCACGAATTCCACTCGGGTCATCTTGGCTTCGGGTTCCGTTTTATTCAGAACCGCCATCACTTCCTGGGCCTGTTGTCCGGAGGATTCTCCTTCCACAGTCGGTAAACGGATAATGACGTCTCGAGCGGTACCGAAATTTTGTACGGCCGCTTCAACACCTAATCCGGCTTTAATCTGTTCACGAATTTGTTCCGTGGGAGCTGCCTGTGGATAGGTCACCTCCATCTGCGTACCACCGGTGAATTCAATCGATAACGCCAACCCACGGGTACACAGGAGAAATACGGCGATCAAAAACGAAATCAAAGAGATCGTATTGAAGACCTTGTCAAAGCGCATGAAATGGATCGTGCGCCGAATTCTAAAAAACTCCATACGTCAACTCCCTCTTAGTCCGTCGGCTTCCAAATTTGACCCACGTGCAGTCTCTTGAGCTTCTTCTGGCGACCATAAATCAAATTGATCACACCACGGCTCACCACCACCGACGTAAAGATTGAGGTCAAAATACCCAAACAGTGCACCACAGCAAAGCCTCTGACCGGACCGGAACCGAAAATCAACAAGGCAATACCGGCAATCAAACTGGTGACGTTGGAGTCCAAAATCGTGGCAAAAGCCCGATCGAAACCCTCACTGATTGCCTGCTGAGGCGAACGGCCTTCGCGCAACTCTTCACGAACACGTTCGTTAATCAACACGTTGGCGTCCACTGCCATACCGAGTGTCAAAGCAATAGCGGCGATACCCGGCAAGGTTAATGTGGCTTGAAGCATAGACAACAGTGCGATCAACAACATCACGTTACAGGTCAATGCAAAGACTGAAACAGCACCGAAAACCTGATAGTAGAGAATCATGAAGACCGACACCACGGCAAAACCGTATAGCGTCGAGCGGAAGCCTGCTTCAATGTTGGCCGCACCCAAACTCGGACCGACCAAACGTTCTTCGATGATTTCCATCGGAGCAGCCAGTGAACCGGCACGAAGCAGCAAGGCCGTATCGGTGGCTTCGGTTGCCGTCATGCGACCGGAAATCTGCACGCGCCCGCCGCCGATTTCCTGACGAATAACCGGTGCGGTCACCACTTCGCCTTTACCCTTTTCAAAAAGGATAATGGCCATGCGCTTACCGACGTTTTCACGCGTCACGTCTTGGAAAATACGAGCGCCGCGGCTGTCCAGCGTCAGGTTAACGGTCGGTTCCTGAGTTTGCTGATCGAACCCGGGCTGAGCATCATTGAGATTGTCACCCGTGAGCACGACTTGGCGCTTGACCAAGATGGGCACGCCTGCACGGTCTAAATAACGCTCGTCGCCGAAAGGAACGGTACCGGCTGCCAACTGAGCATAGGCTTCGGGCGAGTCATCCACCATACGAATTTCAAGCGTTGCGGTACGACCCAAAATTTCTTTAGCCTTAGCTGTATCCTGCACGCCCGGCAATTGAACCACAATACGATTGGCACCTTGCTGGGCAATCACAGGTTCTGCAACGCCCAATTCGTTAATACGGTTATGCAAAGTGGAAATGTTTTGCTTTAAGGCGTAATCGCGCACTTCACGCAACGACGCATCGGTCATGGTCGCTACCAGGCGATACGTTTGGCCCTCGTCACGATCTTCCAAAGTCAAATCGTTGTGAGTGTTGCGCAACAGATCACGAGCTTTATCGCGTTCTTGAGCGGAACGGAAAGCAATTTCAAGCGAAGTCCCGCTGCGGGTGATACCGGCATGACGGATGCGTTGATCACGGAATTGAGAGCGCAAATCGCTCGCCAGTGCATCGGCACGCTTTTCAATAGCCGCATCCATATCCACTTCCAGCAGGAAGTGCACACCACCGCGCAAGTCCAGGCCCAAATACATAGGTAATGCACGCAGGCTCAAGAGCCATTGCGGCGTATTCGGCACCAGGTTTAAGGCGACCACAAAAGTGGGATCTGCTTGATCGGGATTAAGTTCACGTTCGATGACTTCTTTGGCTTGAAGCTGCAATTCTGCTTGCGTCGGCTCAAAGCGGACACGAATCGTGGATTGTTGAGCACCTTGTTCAAAGAAAATGCCGTTGGGTTCAATCTTGGCATTGGTCAGTGCGCTTTGAACACGCTCATAGATATGTTCATCAACTTTGACTGTTGCCTTTTGGCTGGAAATCTGCACGGCGGGCGATTCACCGAAGAAATTCGGCGCCGTATAGATCATACCGATCACCAGTGCAACGACAATGATGATGTATTTCCACAATGGATAACGGTTCACGTTTATTCCCCAGAAAAACTGAAAAAGAGAACGACTCGCTGGGCTCGCTCTCTTGGGCTCGAAACGGGTAAAGATTCTATCTAGTCACTTTACCCGTTCTGTAAAAAACCCAAGGCCGATAGCCTTGGGGATTTTAAATTAGAAGGTCTTGATTGTACCCTTGGGCAAAACCGTCTGAACAGCCACGCGTTGCATCGTCAAGGTCACCGGTTCCCCCTTAACAGAGGCAATCTGAACAACCATATAGTCGTCACTTACTTCAACCACGCGACCGGCAATACCGCCTGCGGTCAATACCTCATCACCCTTAGTGAGGGCATCAACCATCTTGGCGTGTTCCTTTTGACGCTTTTGTTGCGGGCGGATCAAAAAGAACCAGAACGCAACGAAAATCAAAATCATCGGCAGCATGCTCGTCAAAAGACTAGCCGTATCGCCACCGGTTGCTGTTTGCGCAAACGCGTCAGAAATAAAAAACATGTGTTACTCCAATAAAAAGCGTCCGATTTTGTTTCGGACAAACAGTCCTGTAATTATACGGGGGATTAGGCTGAATTTTTGCCTAGATATATCCCCTAATCAACGCCGCGGGCACGATTTTTGTAAAACTCTTCCCTCCACTGCTCAAAACGATCCTCATCGAGCGCCTGACGCATTTCCTGCATCAAATGCAGATAGTAGTGCAGATTGTGAATGGTGTTGAGTCGAGCACCTAAAATTTCATTGACCTTTTGCAAGTGATGCAGATAGGCCCGGGTAAAATGACGACAAGCATAACAATCACATGTCGGATCAAGAGGCCGCAAATCGTCTTTGTATTTGCTGTTGCGAATCTTAATATCGCCATAGCGTGTAAAAAGCCATCCGTTTCGTGCATTACGGGTTGGCATGACGCAGTCAAACATATCAATTCCTTGGCTGACACCTTCGACCAAATCCTCCGGAGTCCCAACCCCCATCAAATAACGAGGCTTATCGTCAGGGAGCTGCCAAACAATTTTTTCCATGATACGGTGCATTTCTTCCTTGGGCTCGCCCACAGAAAGGCCACCTACGGCATAGCCATCAAAACCGATTTGCTTGAGCCCCTGCAAAGATTCTTCCCGCAGATGCTCATACATACCGCCTTGAACGATTCCGAAAAGAGCATTGGGATTGCCCAAACGGACAAACTCATCCTTGCTGCGACGCGCCCAACGAAGCGACATGCGCATGGATTTGGCCGCTTCTTCTTCCGTAGCAGGACGGTCGTTAATCTTGTAAGGCGTGCATTCGTCAAACACCATCACGATGTCGCTATTTAAGACACGCTGAATCTGCATGGACACTTCAGGAGTCAAAAATAACTTATCGCCATTGATGGGCGAGGCAAACTTCACCCCCTCTTCGGTAATTTTTCTCAGGCCTTTAAGAGAAAAAACCTGAAAGCCACCCGAGTCAGTGAGGATGGGTTTATCCCACCCCATGAAGCGGTGCAGGCCTCCGTGCTTTTCGATGACATCAAGCCCGGGGCGAAGCCAAAGGTGAAACGTATTTCCCAAAATAATTTGAGAGCCGATTTCTTCCAACTCATTAGGAGCCATGGCTTTGACCGTACCATAGGTTCCCACCGGCATAAAAATAGGCGTCTGTACCACACCGTGGTTTAGCTTCATTTCACCGCGGCGAGCCTTGCCGCATGTTTTTTTCAAGGTAAATTCAAGACTCACGATTTACTCCGGCTTTTTCTCCAAGAGCATGGCATCCCCGTAGCTAAAGAAACGGTAGTGCTCTTTAATAGCGTATTGATAGGCTGAATCAATGCGTTCTTTTCCGGCCAAGGCGGAAACCAACATCAGCAGCGTGGATTTCGGCAAGTGGAAATTAGTAATCAGCGCATCGATGATTTTGAATTCATATCCGGGCTTGATAAAAAGGCGCGTGTCACGGGCACCGGCTTGAATTTCGCCTTTTCTCACTGCAGCACTTTCAAGTGCCCTCAGGCTCGTTGTACCGACAGAGACCACGCGACGCCCTTCTTTTTTAGCGCGGTTAACGGCTTGAGCCGTTTCTTCACTGATGGTGTACCACTCCGAGTGCATCACGTGTTCAGACAATTTTTCAACACGGACGGGCTGAAAAGTTCCCGCTCCCACGTGCAAAGTGACAAACACAATTTGCACACCCTTTTGCTTTAACGCAGCCATCACCTCTTCGGTAAAGTGCAATCCGGCAGTAGGAGCGGCTACTGCACCAGGGGTTTTTGCATAAACCGTTTGGTAGCGTTTTTCATCGCTTTTATCGGCTGCATGCTCAATATAGGGAGGAAGGGGAACTTTGCCGAAGAAATCCAATACTTCTAGCACAGGGTGCTCAAAGCGCAAGGCAAAAAATTCACCTTCGCGTCCGGTGACTTCTACTCGCTCAACCTTCCCTTCATTTTCAAAAATCAGGAAAGTTCCGGCCTTAGGGCTTTTGCTTGCGCGAGCCATGGCAATCGCCGTGTATTCACCGGTGATACGCTCCATGAGGACCTCAACTGCCCCACCGGTCTCTTTTTTACCCAACAATCGGGCTTTAATGACTTTGGTGTTATTCATCACCAATAAGTCATCGGGGCGAAGCAAATCGACGATATCTCTGAAGTGATAATCGGCTAACCGATCCGGCATAACGTGCAAAAGACGGCTCGATGAACGATCTTCCAGAGGAAATTGTGCGATCCGATCCAAAGGCAGATCGAAATCAAAATCAGATAACAATAATTCGTGTTCAGACATGGCTTTACCGGCCAAAAAGTTTAAAAGAGTCCGTATCTTACCGAATTTTTAATTGTTTTAGATAATTATCTGAAGAATTCAATTCAAGTCGTTACAACTTAAAACACAGATATATTTGCAAATGAGAATGATTATCGTTAATATACACAGTACAAACCTTTTTACTACTTCGTAAGCTTCACGCAAGGTTTCTGCGATAAAGTACGACGTAAGTAAGAAGTTTTGAGCGATCTTCCAAACAACGGGGGCCAAAAAGGGGTGGAAACTGAAGTTTGGATGAATCTCTCCCAGCTCAATGAGCGTTTGTTTGTATCTCCTTAACGAAAAAACGTTCAAGTCCTAAAGACTTCTTTGGTCCAAGCGAAAGCCGGCGCTCTGCGCCGGCTTTTGTTATTAAGGCTAAAGCTTTCAAATCGCACCGATCAGCAATAAAAGAGCTCCCATACCCGTCAACGTAAAAGTGACGGATAGAACTGTTTGCGCAGCTAAATCAACTATCCATTGATATTCTTCCATTTTCTTCTCCGGATCATTTTTTGATACTTTTATTATTCCATATTAACGATATATATACTTATTTAATTTTTATTTATTATTTGATCTAAATTAAATTACAGCTCTTTTTATGATCTTTTGTTGGCATAGAAAAACCGCTCGAATTCATCACCCGAACGGTTTTGCAGGAAGACGGTTTGATCCGCCTTCCTTAAATCAGCGATTATTTGATGGTAAAGCGCACCTGAGCCGGAACGCCACCGGTCAAATCGCCGGGCTTAACACTGCGGAATGCGTTTTCAGCATCCACACCTTTCTTAACCGCAGCCTCAACCTTTTGCTTCAAGGTCGCCATTTCCTTATCGTCCTTAGCATTTAAGGAAACCTTAAAGTGACCGTCGGCCGCAATAGAGTTCACGGAGTTGCCACCAGTGAAACCTGATACCACGCATTGCTTTTGCGAAGGAATTGCTTTTTCAATTTCCATGATCGCTCGGGCAGCTGCATGCACAGCATTGGTATTGCCGTATGCACCATTACTGTGTCCGCCGGGCCCCTGGATATCAACGGACATCACTGTGGAGACATCGGCCATCGCCACCGAGGCAGCAAAAGAACCTAATAAAGCTACTAATAATTTTCCTTTCATAATGTTCTCCGATGTTCCCTATTAGTACATATCCTCTGTCGTGCGAGCGCCGATCGGATCAGCCGTCGGTCTGACCACTTCACCCGTGCTCGTATGGTATCCGGCTGCCGTCAAGCCCATCAAGACCATACGGAAAATGCGTTTGCCTTCGTCTTGAGCATTACCCGGAATACCCCATTCGTTAAAGGTATGACCGCCACCGTTGGCCGCCACCGTATGAACGTTGAAGTTCACCGTCGGCACGCCGACCGCAGCCGGCACATTGTCGTTCAAGCTCGAAGAATTGGTCTTCAATTCTTTGAGCTTGTCAATACCGACTGTTTGAGCCGACTGCCAGTAAATTTGCGTAGCGATGTCATTGAAGTTAGCGCGTTGGTGAGCAGGACGGTCACCGAACCACACCAATTCCATCTTCACAGCGTTCTTATCACCGGCTTTGACGCCATACTTGGCGTTTTCTTCATCCATGCCAGCCTTGAACGTCGGTTCGATTTGTTTACGAATGGCACTCAACGGTCCTTGCGTCGGAGAACGCATGTCAACCATTAACGTGCAAGAGCGGGAACGTTCACCGGGAGCGGCCGTATCGCAGCTTGCCACACCCACCGTGTAGGTTGTACGTTCGGCTTTCTTATCCAAATCCCAGGGCGACTTCACATCGGCAATCTTGGCAATTGCACGGGTCATGGCCATCATAGCGCTCGGTGCTTCAGCTCCGCCTTGCTTGTAGCCTGCCGGTTCCGTGTACTTGATTTCAAAGCGGTAGCTGCCCAAGTAATTGAGCGTACCCGAACCCGGACGAGTAGAGTCAGCACCGAAGTTGGCGACAAAGTTCAAGGCGTTGTTACCCTTGCCGGTATCTTGGTTATAACCGTAGAGCTGCTTCATTCCGCAGAGGTTACCCTTACCTTCTTCACCGGTCGTACCGCAAACCCAGATGTCATACACAGGTTTGATGTTGTACTTCTTCATCATGATGGCAGCGGTCATCACACCGGTCGTATTACCCATGGCATCGGCAAATCCGGGCACATAGATACGATAGCCGCCCTTCTTTTGAGCGTCTTCAAGACTGGCATAGCGAACGTATGCTTTCTTGTAGTTTTCGTCCTGGATAATCTTGCCGTTCTTATCGAAATGCAATTCATCCTTAAGTGCAGCTAGCTCTTGAGGAGAGGCAACAATCGGTTCCGAGGCCTTTTGTAATTTCACCGGCATGTACGGGTTGCTCTTCGGGGGCAACTTCGCCGGGTTCACTGTATCGGTATGGCCTTCGAGCAAGACTTTCGGGAATTGTCCTTTATAGCTCTTTGCACCCTTTTCTTGAGAGTAAGTACCGGGGATACGAACGCAGACGTTGTAGACCGGCATGCCGTCTACTTTCTGGATACCAGCGCCCTTAATAATGCCTTCGGGCGTGGTCATGATATCGCTTTTATCAAAACCCCATTCCTCAACCATACGACGGGCAAGCTCTTCAGCACGACGCATTTCATAACGGGAAGGTGAAGCAATACGCGCTACTTCCATATGAGTATTGAAACGGAATTGGGCGTTTTCATCGCTCGTGAGCTCGGTGAGCATCTTTTGCATCACGGGATCTTTATAAATTGTCTCGGCTGCCTTTTGTACATCGGTGCTCACTTGCGGCACTACAGCGTAGGCAACGCCTGTAATCATCGCAAGACCGACGGCTAATGCACAACGAGTTTTTTGCATAGATAACCTCCTGTTGAAAGGACCTTCGATTGGAATCATTTCTATTTTGGTCTCATTATTTTCACTTTAAAATCAGGAGAAACGAGAGGCCGAGATCGTTCTCACGAAAACGAAATTGCGTTAAAATTCGACTTTCCTCCATCGACTTCCACTTTCAGTCAAGTATCTTTTCAATTGTTTGCCTTTTAGCAAAGAAGACACTTTTTGAACGTAGCTTTTTTTCTGACTTGGTGACACAATTGCTCCTCCCTAGGAATAACCCTAACCTCTTATGCTCATTTCCATTGTTTTATTTTTAGTGTTGCAGCTCATTGGCGAGGCCCTCTCGTACGGCTTCGGTTGGCCGATACCCGGCCCGGTTCTCGGCATGATTTTTCTGTTAATCGGTTTTTTGGTTAAAGACGATTTGATTGAAAGAGTGCGTTTAACCGCTTCTGTTTTACTGGCTCACTTAGCACTTTTGTTTGTACCGGCAGGCGTTGGAATCGTACGTCACTGGGACAGAATTTCCGCTGAGTGGGTGGCTATTGCCGCCATTTTGGTGATCGGCACCGCAATTACCATGGTCGTCACTGCCCTTGTCATTCAATGGAGTGCCAAACTGATGGGAGTCGATGATGACGATTGAATTGCTGTGGGGTCATTTGGCTCAAAACCCTGTTTTATGGCTCTGCCTGACTCTTTTTGCCTATCAAATCGGTATCTGGGTTTACCAAAAAAGCGGGTTTATTACTTTGTTGTCACCCTTTGTCATTGCCGTGGCCATTCTTCTTGTGATCCTATTTGCCACCCATACCCGATATGAAACATTCTTTGCCGGAGCGCAATTTGTTCATTTTCTTCTTGGACCGGCAACTGTAGCATTGGCCGTTCCGCTTTTTGACCAACGTCTGCGCCTGGCAAAACTTTGGGCTCCGTTGTTTATCGGTGTCACAGTGGGCTGTATTGTGGGCGTGGCCTCAACCGTCTTACTTGGCGTACTTTTTCACGCCTCTTTCGAAAGCATTATGTCCATGGCACCTAAAAGCGTGACTACGCCGATTGCTATGGGAATCTCCGAAAAAATGGGAGGTATTGCTGAGTTCACCGCCGGAATCGTCGTCTTGACCGGTATCACGGGCTCTTTGCTCGCCGGAATAATATTTAAGCTCTTCGGTATAAAAAAAGACTACATCAAAGGCTTTGCATTAGGGGTTGCTGCGCACGGCATGGGCACATCAAGAGCTTTTCAAATCAGCGATAAGGCGGGCGCCTTCTCAGGGCTTGCGATGGGATTGGCGGGTATCGTCACGGCTTTTGTTGCACCGATGCTCGCCCCGCCTCTTCTTAATTGGTTATTAAATCAATGACAGCTCGGGCCGAATCCGAAAAGGACCGGCCCGATTTTCTTAAAGCGTATCCGCAATGCTTTGAGCCAGTGATTGAGCCAACGCCTTATCATCGGCTTCAACCATTACGCGCAAAAGCGGCTCGGTTCCCGAGGGACGAATGAGGACCCGACCGCGTCCGTTGAGCTGTTCCTGGGCTGCCTGCAACGCCTTTTGCATCGGTTCATGCGACTTCCAATCAAAGCCCTTTTCAATACGTTTATTGATCAACACCTGAGGCAGAAGTTTCAAATCGGCTGTTAACTCAGCCAGCGTCTTATTCTGGCGTCTCATTGCAGCGAGTACCTGAAGACTGCTCACAATACCGTCTCCGGTTGTCTGACAATCGAGAACCAATAAATGCCCGGATGTTTCTCCGCCGAAAATCCAACCGTCTCGGGCTTTAAGTTGCTCGAGCACATAGCGGTCCCCGACCTTGGCGCGAACAAACTCAATTCCCAGTTCAGCAAAGCGTTTTTCAAGAGCGTAATTGGTCATCAATGTTCCGACTACCCCTTGGACTTTTTCACGCATCATGCGGTCGCGCACCATCACGTAGAGCAGTTCGTCACCGTTATAAACATGCCCGTTGGCATCGGCCATGATTAACCGATCAGCGTCCCCGTCAAGAGCAATACCCACGTCGCAGCCGCGCTCAAACACTTTCTTGGACAGAGACTCCGTGTGTGTAGCCCCCACTCCATCGTTGATATTAAAGCCATCCGGTGTATCGCCGACAGTGAAAACATCTGCCCCTAATTCATGGTAAACGGCAGGAGCCACGTGATAAGCGGCTCCGTTGGCGCAATCCACCAGGATTCTCAAGCCCTTTAAATTGACATCACTGTCGATGGTCGATTTACAAAATTCAATATAGCGGCCGGAGGCATCTTCCAGGCGCCAAGCCTTACCTAATTCGCGGCTTTCTACGCAAGCAAAACCCTTATCGAGTTCTTCTTCAATTTCAAGCTCCACCTCATCGGGTAATTTCGCACCGGACTCTGAGAAAAATTTGATGCCATTGTCGTGATAGGGGTTATGGCTCGCACTGATGACAACACCTGCATCGGCTCTTTGAGCTCGGGTCAAATAAGCAATGGCAGGAGTTGGAATCGGACCGCACAACACTACATCGACTCCGGCACTGGAAAATCCAGCCTGAAGGGCCGCTTCCAACATATACCCCGATACACGTGTGTCCTTTCCGATCACTACTCGCACATGGCGTCGACCGTCAATATGTCGTCTTAACACACGACCGGCCGCTTGCCCCAACTTCAATACAAAATCCGGTGTAATCGGGGTTTCACCCACCCGACCGCGGACTCCATCCGTCCCAAAATATTTACGAGTCATAAAACTATTCCTTTTGAGTTTGACTGACTGTCATACGCCAAATTGTAAACGCATCTCGCGTGGCTGCCACATCGTGAACCCGAAGTATAGAAGCTCCTCGTTGGGCGGCTAAAAGTGCACCGGTCACAGAAGATACAAGTCTGTCGTGTACTCCTCTACCTGTAACCGCTCCTAAACTGGACTTTCTGGACAATCCCACGAGTAAAGGATAAGGCAGTCGGGCAAAGCGCGCCGTATTGGCTAAAAGCGTAAAGTTTTGCTCCACTGTTTTTCCGAATCCGAATCCATAATCCAGACAAATTCGACTTGAATCAATCCCGACTTTTTCAAGCTCGGCGGCTCGATTCAACAAAAAAGATTCCACTTCTTGCAAAAGATTTTTATAGGTCGGCTTTTCTTGCATGCTCTGAGGATCGCCTTGCATATGCATCAGACAAATCCCCGCATCGGTTTCTGCCGCTGCCTGCAAAGCTCCAGGAAGACAAAGTGCACGAATATCATTAATAATGTGCGCTCCGGCTTTTACTGCCTCTTTGATTACGAGAGGTTTGCTCGTATCAACTGAAATCGTTGCTCCGGTCGCTGCTAACGCTTCAACAACCGGGATAACTCGCCTTAATTCCTCTTTTTCGCTGACTTCTGCCGCTCCCGGACGGGTAGACTCTCCTCCGATATCCAAAATATCGGCCCCTTCATCCAAAAGCTTCAGAGCGTGCTTTACTGCAGCGTCACAATCGTCATGCTCTCCCCCATCAGAGAAAGAATCCGGAGTCACGTTGACAATTCCCATAATCAAGGGAAATGAAAGATCAAGCTCTCGACCGGCACACAACCACTTCATTGAATTGCCCTTCTTTTCACTCATAAAATAGTTTTTGATTGTACCAACCAGCATCTCATTTGATAGAGCTAAAGATAGAGGATTTTCGAAAAAAATTGCCCAAACTATTGCACTTCCGTTTTTTTTCCTGCATAATGCTGATTCGCACTTGAGGCGGGGCGTAGCGCAGTCCGGTAGCGCGCCTGCTTTGGGAGCAGGATGTCGGGGGTTCGAATCCCTTCGCCCCGACCACGTTTCGACAGTTGTCGAGCCGCCCGTAGCTCAGCTGGATAGAGCATCGGCCTTCTAAGCCGAGGGTCACAGGTTCGAATCCTGTCGGGCGGGCCAAGTTTGATGGTGGGAATAGCTCAGTTGGTAGAGTCCCGGATTGTGATTCCGGTTGTCGTGGGTTCGAGTCCCATTTCCCACCCCATCAACCTTCCCTTCAAACTTTCCTCCCAAAAATCCCGAATATCTTAAATTCAGTTCTATTCAAGACTGTCTTTTTGTACACAACAAAAAGCCCACCGTTTTAGCGGCAGGCTTAGTGTTATTCTCGTATCCGATTAATTTTGCAGTTCACGAAGCGCTTTGATACGAGCTTCGATCGGGGGATGCGTTGCAAAAAGGGAACCCATTCCGCCGCTGATACCAAAACCCTTGACGTTGCCCGGCAATTCGGAAGGTTGTTGCCCTCCCAGGCGAGCCAAAGCGTTAATCATCGGTACGGGCGATCCTAAAGCTTCGGCTGCACCGGCATCCGCACGATATTCACGGTAACGCGAGAAAGCGGCCACAAGCATCGAACCCAAAAGTCCCAAGACCATATCAAGAACCAAGCTTGTGATGTAGTAACCGGCTCCAGGAGCGTCGCTTTCATTGCGCAAAATTCCACGATCCACGATATTGCCGATCACGCGTGACAAGAATACAACAAACGTGTTAATCACGCCCTGCATAAGGGTCATCGTCACCATGTCGCCGTTGGCTACGTGGCTCATTTCATGGCCTAAAACAGCCGCCACTTCTTCCTTATTCATACTGGCTAAAAGCCCGTCAGAGACAGCCACTAAAGAATTGTTTTTAGAGGGGCCGGTAGCAAAGGCGTTGGGCTCACCATGGTAAATGCCCACCTCCGGCATCGCCACACCTTTGGTTTCAGCCAATTTCGCAACGGTTTGAACCAACCAACGTTCCACTTCGTTGCGCGGGTGCTCAATGTCAATCATCTGCACACCCATAGAGTTCTTAGCGATAGTCTTACTCATCATCAAACTGATGATGGAACCGGAAAAACCGATTACTGCGGCAAAGATCAACAGCGATACATAGTTTTGACCTGCACCGGCAATTTGCGAGAAATCAACCCCGAAAAACCAGCTCACCAAATTCAAGATGATGGACAGCATCACCAAAATGGCCAAGTTGGTCAAGATGAATAAACCGATTCGTTTAAACATTGATGTTTCCTAGTCAATAAAGGCAATCACATGAATGTGAAGTGTACGCAATGTTGCTGTAAAGAGTGTGAAAGAAGATTCTCAAAAATGTAAATAATTACAAAAAAGGCCAAGATTGAATTCTCTTGACCTTAATTGCTTGATCAAACTTCTTCCTCACGCTTGGGAGAATAACTTCCCCATGAGGAGCAACCCGGGCAAAGCCACTGAAAGCCCTTTGCCACGAACCCACAGTGAGCACAGCGGTAACGACCAGGACGGCTGACATAGGGTTTGAGCAATGTAACGAGCAATTGAAGTTCAGTGTCTTCCGGATTGGCCTTCAGACGCAATTGAGCCAACTTTTCATACGTCCATAAGGTCGGTCGACGTATCAATTCTTCTTTCAGGAATTTTTGCGCAGCCTGCTCACCCTCACTCTTGGCAATCAAATCAAGGGCAATGGACAGCGTCTCGACTCCCGAATGATCGTCCAAAGCCCGATGAATCAAGTTCATCGCCTGTTCGTGCTGACCGATCATTTCATAGGCTTTGGCCATCTGAGCCATTACTAAAGTCAAGTGCTCTGCAGAGACTTTTTCTACCTGAGACCAATGTTCAAGAGCGGTTTTCGGATCTTCGGCAAGCATGGCCAAATCCCCTAACATAATCAATGCGCGAACACTTTTACGATCCACCTCAAGTGCTTTTTGCAGCTGCTCTTTTGCCTTATCGAATTGTTTGCCACGTATCGCCTGAACCGCCAATTCGCAATGGAAATGCCCCATTTCCATCTGGTGGTTTTCGCCTGCCTGTTTTTCCAACGTGTTGGCAATATCAATGGCCTTTTCCCACTCTTTTTCCGTGCAGTAAATCTTCAAAAGTGCACGCATGGCGTCCAAGCGGTATTCCGGTTCCTTCAACAGACGTTGAAAACTGTTTTCCGCCCGGTCATAAATACCGGCTTTCAAATAATCATTACCTAACTCAAACAAGGCCAATGAACGTTCGTGCGTCGGCAAGTCTTCACGATTGAGCAGGTGATTGTGGATACGAACCGCTCGGTCAAATTCGCCGCGACGGCTAAAGAGATTACCCAAAGCATGGTGAAGCTCAATGGTTTCCGGGTCGAGCTTAACCACCTCGATAAAAGCATCGATTGCTTTGTCCGGCTGATCATTCAATAAAAGGTTGATCCCTTTGTAATAGGTACCGGGACGTTGCTCTTGCTCGCGTTGTCGTTGATCCAGTCCTCTAAACCACCAACCTGCAACGAAAAGCACAGGAACAACAATCAGATACCAAAGTTCGAATTCCATGATGAATGATTCCGGTTAAGAATGGCTTGCGTTGATTGTACACGCAAACAAAGGACGCCCGACTGACTCAGGCGTCCTGATACATTTGCGAATGCTGTGGATTAACGGCGACGATTGGCACCGGCTGCGGGAGCAGCAGCGGGGCGACCTTCAATGTGACGGAAGGTAATGCGACCCTTCGTTAAATCGTAGGGAGACAATTCCAAAGAAACTTTGTCTCCGGCCAAAATGCGGATATGGTGCTTGCGCATCTTGCCATTGGTGTAAGCAACCAATTCATGACCATTGTCAAGTTTTACACGGTAACGGGCATCGGGCAACACTTCCAGCACGACACCACTCATTTCGATCAGATCTTCTTTTGCCATAATTCCTTGCGTCTTCTAGGTTGACGCGTAAAAAAATAAAAAACGAAAGTTCGTTTTGATAAAAAATTTGTTTTGAAAACAAAAGCGAAGCGCATTTTAATGCAAAATGCGATCTCATGCGAGAGGCTTTGTCACTATTTTTTCAGAAAAAACAAACGGTTCACTGTACGTCAGCAATTTTTTTCTTTTTCGTCCATAATTGTCAGTCCGACAAGTTCACGGGGGCGACCTGGTTTCGACAGGGGTCACGAAGTGGCTTGGTGCATGCCAAGGTCCAGTCACCTTGTAAATCCGCTGGAAACAAAATAAACGCCAACAATAAGCGTTTCGCTCTCGCCGCTTAATCTAGGCGAGGACCACACCGGTTTGCCTCTAGACCGGGCCGGTTCGCCGGCAGTGGTTTCATATCATACAGGCTGGATGTTCCCGAGGACGCTGCGGGAGTATCGAGACTTTAGAGCGTCTGGTTTCGTCAGAGCCTGCTAAAGGGCGTAAAGCGGAATAAGATTTTTTAAATGTTTTAGCTAAGCATGTAGATCCAGCTATGGACGATTTCTGGACGCGGGTTCAATTCCCGCCGCCTCCACCATTGACAAATCTCATTCTTTCCAAATAAGTCTGACAATCTCTTATTTTTCAAATGGTTAACTGAACCATTTATTTTCGAGTAACCCTCTTAAACTCCATCAGACCCCTTTTTCTTTGATTGGCAAGATGATGGACAAAAGCAACAGATTATTCATTTGTTTTTTCTTCTGTACTCGCAAATACTACGAAACCGCAAGAGGGTGGATCCTAGAAATTGATCTGCTTTCTGTAGCTAAAACCACTTAATTTATTTTTGCTTTTTGGTCTATCAAGCAATTACTCTTAATCTGGTCTGATTTCTAGAAAAGCAATATGCCTCAGTATCTTCTTGCAATGACTATCTTCGGGACAATAGGCCTGTTCGTCAAATTTATCGACTTGCCTTCCACAGTCATTGCGCTATCCCGCGGTGCTTTGGGAACTCTGTTCTTATTATTGGTATTAGCCGCTTTAAAAAAGCCCATTAATTTTGCGACCATAAGGGGCAATTTCAGACACTTGGTCATTGCCGGTGTTGCGCTGGGACTAAACTGGATTTTTTTATTTGAGGCGTACCGATTAACCAGTGTGGCCACGGCAACGCTTGCCTATTACATGGCCCCGATCATTTTGATTCTGCTCTCCCCTGTTGTTCTTCGTGAACGCGTTCCCTTGCCAAAATGGATTTGTGTCGGTTGTGCACTTTTGGGCATGTCACTTATTTCCGGCATTTGGGAAAACTCTCAAAACATCGCCATAGAAGGTATTTCTATGGGACTGATTGCCGCTTGCTT
Organism: Parasutterella secunda; assembly: GCF_016901835.1. GTDB lineage: Bacteria > Pseudomonadota > Gammaproteobacteria > Burkholderiales > Burkholderiaceae_F > Aphodousia > Aphodousia faecavium. The sequence continues at coordinate 134,348 of NZ_JACJKX010000002.1, forward strand.
CTACGCAGGAGTCGTCATTAACAACAAATTTTTAAAGGACCTCGATCCTTACGACTCAACCATCGTACAGTTGACTGTAGCGGCCGTTGTGCTTTTGCCATATGTAGTCTTAACGGTTGATTTTGGTACCTTAAGCTTGGACACTACAACGATAGGCCTAACCTTGGCAGTGGGAATTTTGCACACAGGCATTGCCTATTGGCTATATTTTTCCGCTCTGCCCAAACTTGAAGCCGCCCGCATTGCCATTTTTTCCTATATTGATCCGGCCGTTGCGATTCTTCTTTCGGTTTTCGTTCTGATGGAGCCAATAACGACTGCGGGGGTTGCCGGCGCGATCCTGATCCTGGGAGCGGCCCTTGCCTCCGAGTTTGTCGGAAAAAAGTGACAATGAGATCCTCTTGCCATTCTTTTAAGACCAGATTTACGCCTCATCCACCGGCACTAATCAGTCGGGTTTAGCGGATACGGAGTTTTTCAAACGCCTGTCTCAAGTCGTCAATGAGATCATCAGGATTTTCTAAGCCTACTGCGATTCGAACCATTCGTTCAAAAGGCACAGGCGTTTGATTTCTTGTCCCATAGCTTTGAATTAAAAGACTTTCGTAGCCACCCCAAGAATAGCCTCGGCCAAAAATCTTTAACGCGTCAATCATGGGAGCCAGTTGATTGGCGTACTGCTCTTTAAAGACCACACCGAATAAAGACGTTGCACCTTTGAAATCTCGTTTCCAAATCGGATACGAGGGGTCGGTAGGCAGAGCCGGCCACAGAACTCGTTCAACTTCATCTCGTGTCAGCAACCAATCGACAATTTTCTTTGCACTTTCCGTTGAGGCTTTGACTCGAACGCCCATCGAGTGCAGGCCACGGTAAGCGAGATAGATATCATCACAACCGGTTGTTTGACCGGTCTGCACAATTGTACGATAAGCTCGCGGCCAGGTTTCTTCGTTGCAGATCACCACGCCCATGGTGAGATCAGAGTGACCGCCGATGTATTTCGTTGCAGCATGAATAACGACATCCACACCAACCTCTAACGGTTTAAAGTAAAGCGGAGTTGCCCAGGTGTTATCAATGACACTGATCACATGATGCTCCCTGCAGGCTTTAGCGATCGCAGGAACATCAGGCATTTCAAAAGAATGTGATCCCGGTGTTTCCATCATTAACAAAGTTGTATTGGGTTTGAAGTAGGAAGCAATATTTTCTGCAACAGAAGGCGGGAAAAATTCCACCTCCACTCCCATTCGCTTCAAAATTTCTTCAGCGAATTCTCTTGTCGGTCCATAGATCGTATCGATAAAAAGTGCATGATCGCCTGACTTCAGAAAAGCCAAAAGAGGAATTGTGCAGGCAGCCAATCCTGAAGGGAATGCCCAGGCACCCTTAGCTTTAGGTCCCTCAAGTGCACACAAGGCTTTATAGAAAGCGTGGTGAGTGGGAGAACCATAAGTTCCGTACGGAATCTTATCTTCAATCATGTCACGCTCGTGCATTGCACGATTGAGCATATCTTCTGCCGATTTGTGCAGAACAGTCGAGGCTCGAATGACCGGTGGATTAACGAAATCGTAATCGTCTGAAATGTGTCGACCGGCATGAACCAGTAAAGTTTCCTCACGCATAGCGAAATCCCAAAACTTTAGAAACCGAATCATTTTCCATCATAACCTAAACCGTACTTAAGAGTTTTCTTTTTCTTGCATTATCAACGGTGACACTCCGATCAGCCTTTTTAGAAAATACAGACGGATATTTCAGGAATAGAATGCTGGAGAAAAAACGTTAATTATTGTCTGAACATGATCTGTAACCTTTGTCCACGTCGCTGCAATACCGACCGTTCCACGCCCCAAGGATTGAAACGAAGCATTTGTCATGCAAGCGACGATGTTGAAGTCGCTCTTGTGAGTCTGCATACATGGGAGGAGCCCATTCTTGAGGCTAAGAATGGAGCCGGCACAATCTTTTTTTCGCATTGCAATCTTCGATGCTGTTTCTGCCAAAACCATGAAATCAGCACTGAAGGGCACGGACTTAAAATTTCAACAAAGCGGTTAGCAGACATTTTTCTCGAAGAGGCTCAAAGAGGGGCTTGCTGTATTGAACTCGTCACGCCCGGTCACTACACACGCCAAATACGTGAGGCTCTGCTTGACGCTAAGGGTAGGGGGCTCAAACTTCCTGTTGTTTACAATTCAAATGCCTATGAACTGCCTGAAACACTTCGTATGCTTTCGGGCCTTGTTGATATTTTTCTTCCCGACCTGAAATATTTCGACAATCGACTGGGGGAAAAATATTCAGGAGTTTCCAAATACTTCGACTATGCTTCCGAAGCAATCCGCACAATGTTTGACATGGTGGGGCCCTGTGAGCTTGATGAGGCCGGACTTCTTCGCCGGGGACTCATCATCAGACACCTCGTATTACCCTGGCAGTGGCGCGACAGTTGCCGCTGTTTAGACTGGATTCATGAGACCTTTGACGATCAGGTCTATGTTTCCATCATGAATCAATACATGCCTCTTTTTAAAGCCTGCAGACACCCGGAAATCAATCGACCGCTCACAACTCTTGAATATCAAAAAGTTGTTCGTCACGCGCGGGAGATCGGGATTACAAAGGGGTTCATACAGGTAGGACGCACAGACAGTGCGAAATTCATTCCACACTTTAATGAAGAACACGTTCTTGCTGAAAATACCTGATAACGACAATCTCCGATAGAGGCAATTTTTCTCTACCGGAGATAAGTCTCATCAGTACATGCTTCAATTAGCTTTTGCCGGTACCAATTTCATCCAAAGCAAACCCAAGATATAACCGACTAAAGCAAACCAAATCCAACTCAATCCCAAAGTATGCATCGGGACATAGTTGACGAGGAAATTTTCCAAAGCTTCAAACTTAATGTTGGCTGTTTCCAACCCACTGATTAAAGCCATCACAAAGGTAAAGGCCACAGTAAAGGCGTAGACACATTGCCGACCGTTAAAGAACTTATGTGTGAAAAGCAACACAATCAGCACAACAGCCAACGGGTAAATAAACATCAAAACCGGAACAGTCGAGGTAATGATTGTTTGTAACCCGAACATGCCCACGAGGAAAGAGACGATCGAGAAAACAGAAACCCAATAAATGTAGGTAAAGCGACCGGTAAGCTTTAAGAAGTAGGCTGCGCAACATGTAATCAAACCGATAGCGGTAGACAAACAGGCCAACAACACAATGACAGCCAAAATGACCGCACCGGCATTACCGAACAAAATCTTGGCTGACTCTGCAAGAACAGGAGCACCGGTTGACTGCATGCCGATTGCCGGAACACTCTCTGCACCGATCTTGGCAATAAAAATATAAATAAAGGCCAACAAAGCCACCGCCACGATACCGGACTTATAGACCTGTTTAGTAATCTCTGCAGGATCTGTCAAACCGCAATCTTCACGAACGACATTAATCACCAACGTTGCAAATACGAATGCAGCAATGGCATCGAGTGTGTTATAGCCATCTAAAACCCCCTGAACAGCAGCTACCATCGGAGTGGCGTACGCTTTAGTCGGAGCTTGAGCCTCGCCCAGCGGCGAAACAAACGATTGGACAATCAACAAAACAATGGTGAGCACCAGTGCCGGTGTGAGCAATTTACCGATACGATCGACCAACTTTTGAGGCGAAGCTGACAGCCAAAAAGAAATAAGGAAGAAGACTGCCAAGAAAATCGGCAAACCGATGCTCAAACTTTCAGGCGATAAAAAGGGACTCACTGCAATTTCAAAAGCGACCGTCCCTGTACGCGGAATAGCAAAACACGGACCGATGGCCAAATAAGCCACAATCGTAAAAAACAATCCGTAGAGGGGATGCGCGCGGCCCGCAGCCTCTTGCAAATCACTGCAGCCTGAGTAGCCCATGGCCATCACACTCAAAAGCGGCATACCGACGCCCGTAATACAAAAACCGATCAAAGCGTACCAAACGTTAACTCCGGCATTCTGCCCCATTGAGGCCGGGAAAATCAGATTCCCGGCTCCAAAGAAAAGAGCAAAAAGCATTAAACCGATGGGGATATATCTCGTTGCAACTTTTTTATCCATGTTTTTCTCTCTTTTATTTCATCGTGTTCTTTAATTGTATGAAGGATATGAATCTTGCCTATAAGTGAAAAAGCGTAGAAACATCATTTCTTTAAAGTGAAATAAGCTCTTCTCTTTAGGTAGTTACTATGATTTTCTGGCGAGTGAGCAGTTATTACCTGGAGAGAACCATCAACAGAAGTGGGCAATTTTGGGAAGGATTTTGAGCAAGGCAGGCAAAACAAAAATTGATAAAATTTTTTCGGTCAAACCTTTTTTAAGGGGATCAGTCATGTCTGAATACAAATGCTCTCGCGGTGCTTTTTTAAAGACCATGGGAGGAGTGATGTCGGCTGCGGTTTTGAGCTCCTTATCCGGAATCGCTTCCGCACAAACTCAGGCTCCTGTCGTCGGCACTAAAAAAGTTACCTCTGACTTTAAGGGCGAAAAAGCCAAAGTGTTTTTCACCCGCCACATTGATGCCGAGCACCTCAAAAAGCTCTACGCACTGATTAACGATGAAGTTAAAGGCAAGGTTGCCATTAAGCTTCACACCGGTGAACAACACGGTCCCAACATTTTGCCTCGTGAAATGGTTAAAGACTTCCAACAAACCATTCCTAACAGCACGATTGTTGAAACCAATACGCTGTATCACGGTGACCGCGACACGACCGAAAAGCACCGCAAAACACTTGAAGTCAACGGATGGACCTTTTGCCCGGTTGACATCATGGACGAAGACGGTACGGTTATGCTCCCCGTCAAGGGCGGCAAACACTTTAAAGAAGTCTCCATGGGCAAGAACATCGTCAATTACGATTCCATGGTGGTTCTCACCCACTTCAAAGGCCACGCAATGGGCGGCTTCGGTGGTTCAATGAAAAACATTGCCATCGGTTGCGCTGACGGCAAAATCGGCAAAGCTCAGGTACACGCCGTCAAAGATGTGAATGCACCTTGGGATCAATGGCCGGGTAAAGAAACATTGATGGAAACAATGGCCGAATCTGCCAAAGCCGTTTGCGATCATTTCGGCAAGCACATTGTCTTTATCAATGTGATGCGCCGTATGTCCGTTGACTGCGACTGCGCAGGGTTGGCTGCTGCCGAACCCACCATTCCGGATATCGGCATGGTTGCCTCAACCGATGTTTTGGCGATTGACCAGGCTTGCGTGGATCTGGTGTACTCCTTGGGTAAAGACAAGAACCATGACTTGGTTGAACGTATCGAGTCACGCCACGGGTTGCATCAACTGACCGCCATGCGCGAATTGGGCATGGGTAAAGCCAACTACGAACTCGTTGACATTGATGTCTAGAGTACTGAACTTCTAATACGTTGAGGGCAAGGATTTTTTCCTTGCCCTTTTTTGTTATCTACCAACCGTAGAACTCTTTGACCGTTTTCCAAGCGACCGTCTGCAGATGCTTAATATCGGCTTCTTTGAGCGGTTTTTCGCAGCCGCCCTGATACTTCAACCCTTCAGGACTCTTTTTGAAAAGCACCGAATACATCATGGCGCCATAAAGATAAGAGCCTGCTGCGCTCGGATGACTTTTATCCTCTTGGTGCATGATCAAATCCGGTCTGATCTTGAGGCTTTCAGCAAAAGCCAAACCGACAGGCAATACCATGATGTGATTGGCGTTAGCGGCTTTAATGGTTTCGTCGGCCAAGGCTCGCGTATCCTGAGGCTTATCCTGGCGAGCCCATGTAGCCACTAAAATGGGCACTGCACCGGCTTCACGAATGGTCTTGGCGTGCTCGGCCACGTATTTTTTAAACGTTGCCTGACGCTTGGCATTAATCGGCTCAGAGCTCTGTCCCTGTAAGAAAACCACATCAAACATGGGATGACTCTTTGCATAAGGATCCATTTCCTTATCGGGCGTCAGATAGTCCTTGACGTTGTGGTAGGAAAGCATCGCTGAGCTCATCGTCAGGATTCTTGCCTTCCAAGGCTGCTTGGTTTCACGCGTCAAACCGCGCAGGTAACTGTGTACACCGCAGTTATAGAAAGAATAGGAGTTCCCGACAATAAGACCCGTTTTAGGATTCGTGATTCCAAGGTCCGTAACTTCGGGCTTAACCGTATTTTCCAAGGCCTGAGCCGAAGTCATGGCAAAAACGGAACTGAGCAAAACAGCCGTTAATATTTTCCTCATTTTCTCTACTCCTTTTTCTAGCCTCTGATCTGGCCGTCACCGTTGACCAGATATTTGTATGAGGTCAGTTCCGGCAAGGCCATCGGTCCTCTGGCATGAAGCTTTTGGGTGCTGATGCCGATTTCTGCGCCGAAACCGAATTCGAATCCGTCGGTAAATCGGGTGGAAGCGTTCACGTAGACAACGGCAGCATCGACTTCAGCCTGGAAACGTTTGGCGTTTTGCATATCACGCGTCACGATACATTCTGAGTGACGAGTACCGTATCGGGCGATATGACTGAGCGCTTCATCAATACCGCTCACAATCTTAATCGACAGACGCAAATCACCGTATTCGGTTGCCCAATCCTCGTCGGTGGCCGGTTGTACTTTTTCGTCAAATTTCTGCGTTTTTTCACAACCGAAAATCGTCACACCGGCCTTAAAGAAATCGTCCAACATAGCCGGTAAGAAATTTTGCGCGACGTTTTCGTGAACCAAAAGGGTTTCCATCGCATTACAAACCGACGGGCGCTGCACCTTGGCGTTAATGGCAATCTTTCGAGCCATATCACAATCGGCCGTTTCATCGACAAACGTATGACAAACCCCCGCTCCCGTTTCGATCACAGGTACCGTGGCATTTTGAACAACCGCCTGAATCAGTCTGGCACTGCCACGAGGAATGACCACATCAACCAAACCGTTCATGCGGATAAGCTCCGTGACGGCCTGTCGATCGGTCACATCAATAAACTGCACGGCACCGGCAGGCACCCCCTCTTTTTGTGCAGCTTCAGACAAAATTTTCGCAATCGTACGATTAGAGTGCAGTGCTTCACTGCCGCCTTTGAGCACCACAGTGTTGCCCGATTTCAGACATAAGCCGATAGCGTCGGCTGTCACATTGGGGCGAGCCTCATAGATAATCCCCACCACACCGATCGGCACACGCACCTTGGTGATGGTCAACCCATTAGGTAAAGTCGATCCACCGATTACCTCTCCCACAGGATCTTTGAGCTGCGCGACTTGCCGCAATCCTTCTGCCATACCCGCAATTCGCTCGGGCGTCAAACGCAAACGATCCTGCATGGAGGTTTTCATCGCATTGGCTTGCGCGCGTGCCATATCTTCTGCATTGGCCTGAAGGATTTCCTCAGCATGAGTCACTAAAGCTTGGGCCATCGCCAAAAGGGCTTTGTTTTTTTCTCCGGAGCGAAGAATACTCATGGCGACTGCTGCATCGTGTGCAGCTTGGGCTTTTTCCCTCACAAGGCTTTGTACATCAGGCATTCTTCTCTCCTAATTCAAAATAACCAAATCATCCCGATGGATCACTTCATCAAAGGCTTTGTGTCCGACTCTGTCTTCGATTTCCGAAGACTGACAACCGATGATTTTCTTTAATTCTTCGGAAGAATAGTGACAAAGCCCGCGGGCAATTTCGCGACCTTCTTTCGTGAGAACGCTCACGGTATTACCGGCCTCAAAGTCTCCCTGAACCCCAACGATGCCGACGGGCAGAATGCTACAACCGCCCGCCTTTTTAATGGCTTTTTCGCAACCTTCATCAACCGTCACACTGCCCATGATACGGGCGCCGAACGCCAACCAGCGTTTTCTGAATTGCAGTCTGTTTTCCTTCGAAACAAAAAGTGTTCCCACCTCCTCGCCTTCCAGAATCCGGCTGATTGCGTCTTTTTCTGAACCGGAGGCAATCACCAGATTAATACCGGAAGTGGTGGCATTTTTTGCAGCCTGGATTTTGGTAAACATGCCGCCGGTTCCGACGCTGCTGCCCGCACCACCCGCACTGGCTTCAATCTCTGCGGTGATTTCTTCAACCCTTGAGACGAGCTTGGCATCAGGGTGAGTTTGAGGATTGGCGGTATATAACCCATCCACATCAGACAAAATGATCACCAAATCGGCATCGACAATGCTCGCCACCAGCGCACTCATGTTGTCGTTATCGCCGATTTTCAGTTCATCGAGTGCCACCACGTCATTTTCATTGACGATAGGAATCACGCGTTGACGGAGCAATTCCATGAAGGTGTTTCTGGCATTGGTGTAGCGATGCCGATCGATCGTTTCCATTCGGGTCAGCAACACCTGTGCAACCACCTGTCCGTATTCTGCAAAGATTTTCTCGTAGGTATGCATCAAAATGCCCTGACCGACGGCCGCAGCAGCTTGCTTACCCGGAATCGTTTTCGGTTTTTCGGGCAATCCCAGACGATCGACACCGACTGCCACAGCGCCAGACGTCACCAAAATCATTTCTTTACCCTGGTTTTGCCAATCAGCCAACTCGCGGGCAAGCTTATCAATGCGAGCAAAGTCACATTTCCCGTTGGCATGGGTAATCGTGCTTGAACCCACTTTCACCACAATTCGCTTGGCATTTTTTAAATCTTTGCGTTCTACTAACATCTTGTCTATTCCGTTAAAGGGAATTTTCATTATACGTACTGAAAGTCAGCAAAGCCCCGACCGACAGGCCGAGGCTTGCGAAGTCATGAGTCCAGATCAAAAGATATATCAGTTGTTGAGGAAATCATAAGCCACCTGAACATGCGTCATGGCTCCGTTAATGAGCGCATCTTCATCCACCTTAAAGCAACCGGAGTGTTGTGCATACACGGCATCGCAAGCGGGATTGCCCACACCGAAGAGAGCCATTACACCGGGTACCTTTTGCTGGTAGTAGGCAAAGTCTTCACCGCCCATCGTTACCGGATATTCGTACAAACTGTCCTCACCCAAAATCTTTTCGGCACTTTTACGCACGTTTCGAGCCAGTTTCACATCGTTAATCGTCGGCGGAACAAGTTCCTCATAGGTCAGCGTTGCGCTGCCGCGCATGGCTTTGGCGGTTTCTTCAACCACTCGCTTCATGGCTTGCGGGAATTGCGCACGCACTTCATTGCTGAAGCAACGGGTCGTACCCGTCAATTTTGCCGAGCCCGAGACAACGTTCCAGCGCGTACCGCCTTCAATGGTGCCCACTGTCAACACTGCAGTTTCTACCGGCGAGATTTCACGGCTGACAACTGTTTGCAGATTCTGAACGATCGCCGCACTCATCACGATGGCATCGGCACAAAGGTGCGGTGTAGCCCCGTGCCCGCCCTTACCTTGCACGTGGATTTCAAAGCGATCGCCCGAAGCCATCGTTGCGCCTTCACGAACAGAAATTTTTCCGCTCGGTATATCTGACCATACGTGCATCCCGAAGGCAACATCCACGCCTTCAAGGGCACCTTCTTCAATCATGGCACTGGCCCCTTTTCCAATTTCTTCGGCAGGTTGAAAGGCACAGACAACGGTACCGCACAGCTCATCTTTGATTTCATTGAGCATGAGAGCGGCTGTCAGAAGCATCGAAATGTGGCAATCATGCCCGCAGGCATGCATGACGCCGGGATTTTTGCTGGCAAATTCATAACCGGTTTCTTCATTAACCGTCAAGGCATCGATATCGCCGCGAAGCAAGATGGTTTTACCTGGCTTGGCGCCCTTGATCGTAGCCAACGTTCCTGTCTTCATCCCGCATTCACGCCAGTCAATACCGTGCTTATCCAACTCCTGACGAATATGTTCTGCGGTGCCGAATTCCTCGCCGCTCACCTCCGGATAAGCGTGAAACCAACGACGCTGTTCAATAAGATAGTCGTGATATTTTTTCCCAAGTGCCTGAATATCCATTTTGAATTCCTTTCAAAAAACCGTCCGGAACACCCGATGGGCTTCCGGACAAAAATCATCAGAACAGGTTCACAAAGAAGCCTGCCAAAATCACTGAAGTAATCGTCACTGTCACGAAGCCGCCGATGATCATGGAGGGGAACATCTTGCTCATCAGAAATTCGTGCTCTTCCTTGGTTTTAGCCATCGCCTTGCAAGTCGACTCGGTAATAATGACATTAAACGGGAAACCGTACAGTGCAGTCAGACAGTTGCAAAAACTCAAGGGGAAGGACATCTTCATCACTTTAGCGGCCACCCAGGCAAAAATTCCCATCCCCAACACACCGATCACAATCAAGAGAATCATCGGAACAATAATGCCCATCAACATCTCTGGCGTGCAGTCCTTTAATCCGTCGAAGACAAACATCGTCAACGCAAACATCAGGATGTTAAACGAATTGCAGCGATGCAAAATATCGGGTTCCAAAAATCCCAAAGAGCAGAAAACGACACCGAAAATCAAAGCCCAGACCGCTCCGCTGATACCGGTGAAGCCTCCCACCATCATCGACAGCCACGCCACCATACCGATTTTGGTGAGCATCACAATGGGGCTATTGAAAGATTCCGGCAAGGCCAACGGTCCGCGGCGGTTGTCAGAGGGTAAAGAGGTGACATTTTTAACAGCCGAGACCTCATCTTTTGAAACACGCTGACCGGCACGGTATTCTTGCAACAGTTTGGCCCCTTCGGCTTTCATAAAGATAGCCGTCAAGGGATAACCGGCAAAACCCTGCACACAATACATCGTAATGGCAAAGACCGCAGCTGAAGTCAGACCGTGATCAATGGCTGCCTGTTGCATAATAGTGGCTGCCACAATGCCACCGGTAAGCGGCGGAAGACCTGCAACAATGTAGGCCCAATCCATAAAAAGCGGGCAAAGCAGTAAGGCTAAAATACACATACCCGCCAGACCCACTAGGCACATAACCACAGTTTTCCATTGTTCCATCAGGGTCTTTAAACTGATGACCGTACCCATGTGAACGATCAGCAGATAAATGGCCAGTGTTGCCCCGAAGGGGGTTAAATAGGAATCTTTAACCAAGTCGTAGGGAATAACGGTCCAGTAACCGACAAGCAAAATACAGGCTGAGGCAAATACTGAAGGGACCCACGCTTTGGTCCAGGTCGAAATGAGTTCGCCGATGATCACGACGAAACCGCAGATACAAAATGCAGCAAGAAAGTTATACATAATAGGCTCTTTTCAAATCAGATCAGAGAAAGCATGCAAAAAAATACATACCTTGTTTGATTATATTTAAGCGCCTATCCCTTGATTATCAGGCTTTCTAGAGTAATTGACTTAGTTGTTGAGAATTCCTAAGGAGCTTCACCTAGGAGAATTTCACATGTGTGTTCGGATATGGAAAGGGGACTCCGAAAACAATCGGAATCCCCGTTCTGAACTTAGGTTGACGTTAGGAAACGCTTAGGAGTTCGGCGTCGTATTATTGGCGTCTACCCGCAAACGCATCTCCTTGCCCGCCTTAAAGTGCGGCACATACTTTGCCGGCACCACCACACTCTCGCCGCTTTTGGGATTGCGACCCACGCGCTCGGGGCGGTAGTTCAGGCAGAAGCTGCCGAACCCGCGGATTTCGATGCGGCTGCCGGTGGCCATGGCCAAAGTCATTGCATCGAGCACCGCCTTAACGGATTCGTCAACATCTCGCGCGGACAAACGCGCGCTTTTATTTGCGAGCCGTTCAATCAGCTCGGATTTCGTCATGGCAATAACCATGCCTATCTCCGATTACTTTTGTTCGAGCTTAGCCTTCAACAAGGCACCCAAGTTGGTCGTACCGGAAGCGCTCTGAGCATCTTGGTTCATGCGATCCAAGGCTTGGCGAGCTTCGCTGGCGTCCTTTGCCTTGATAGACAATTGGATGCTGCGGTTCTTGCGGTCGATGCTGATGATCTGAGCCGTCACGCTGTCGCCTTCCTTCAATTGCGTCGTAGCGTCTTCAACGCGTTCGGAGGAGATTTCAGAGGCGCGCAGATAACCTTCGGTTTCGTCGCCCAAATCGATCACGGCACCCTTGGCATCAACGCTCTTGACCGTACCGGTCACCACGGAACCCTTTTCATGGGTGCTCGTGAAGTTGGTGAACGGATCACCGCTCAATTGCTTCACACCCAAGCTGATGCGTTCGCGTTCGGTGTCGATACCGAGCACAACGGCTTGAACTTCGTCACCTTTCTTGTACTTGCGAACGGCTTCTTCGCCTTGTTCGGTCCAAGAGAGGTCAGACAAGTGCACCAAACCGTCGATGCCACCCGTCAAACCAATGAACACACCGAAATCGGTGATGGACTTGATTTGGCCGGTGACCTTGTCACCCTTCTTGTGGCTTTGAGCAAATTCTTCCCAGGGATTGGGTTTGCATTGCTTCATGCCCAAGGAGATACGACGACGTTCTTCATCGATTTCGAGAACCATGACTTCGACGTCATCGCCCAATTGAACAACCTTCTTCGGATCAACGTTCTTGTTGGTCCAATCCATTTCGGAGACGTGCACCAAACCTTCGATACCGGCTTCGATTTCAACGAAGGCACCGTAATCGGTGATGTTGGTAATCTTACCGAACAGGCGCGTGCCCTTCGGATAACGACGAGCAATACCGATCCACGGATCTTCGCCCAATTGCTTCAAGCCCAAAGACACACGGTTCTTTTCTTGATCGAACTTGAGAACCTTGGCTTCGAGTTCTTGACCGACTTGAACCACTTCGCTCGGATGGCGAACACGACGCCAGGCGAGGTCGGTGATGTGGAGCAGACCGTCGATACCGCCCAAGTCAACGAAGGCACCGTAATCGGTGATGTTCTTGACGATACCCTTGACGATGGCGCCTTCCTTGAGCGTGTCAAGGAGCTTGGCGCGTTCTTCGCCCATGCTGGCTTCGACCACGGCACGGCGGGAAACCACGACGTTGTTGCGCTTACGGTCGAGCTTGATGACCTTGAATTCCATGGTCTTGCCTTCGTAGGGCGTGGTGTCCTTAACAGGACGGGTGTCAACCAAGGAGCCCGGCAAGAAAGCGCGGATACCGTTGGTCATCACCGTGAGACCGCCCTTGACCTTGCCCGTGATCGTACCGGTGACGAGTTCGCCAGATTCGAGGGCCTTTTCAAGGTTCATCCAAGCGGCAAGGCGTTTAGCCTTGTCGCGAGACAAAATCGTATCACCGTAGCCGTTTTCGACTTGTTCAATAGCCACGGCCACGAAATCACCCGGCTTCACGGACACTTCGCCGCGATCGTCCTTGAATTCTTCGATAGGCACATAGGCTTCAGACTTCAAACCGGCGTTAACGACCACAAAGTTGTAGTCCACGCGCACCACTTCAGCAGTGATGACTTCGCCTTGGCGCATTTCTTGACGAGCTAAGCTTTCTTCAAAAAGCTGAGCAAAAGACTCGGGTTGGTTAATATTTTCAGACATGTGTAAATATAAATATCAGTACTTTTGTGCAAACACAAAAAGCACCGGGTTAGAAAACCGGGCCGGCCCCATTGCCGGTTTGCCGGGCGAGTCGACGACAGGCGTCACACTCTATCGGGTAAGCTCCCGGTACCACTGAAGGACCTGAGCTACCGTTGCTTCGATTGTCAACTCGGATGAGTCGAGAATCTTGGCATCTTTTGCGGGCGCAAGAGGACACACGGGTCGCTGCATATCACGGCGATCACGTTCCTCCAGATCCCGGGTAAGGGTGTCGATATTAGCAACAATTCCTTTTTCTTTCAACTGATTAAAGCGTCTTTGTGCACGAGCCTGAGCGCTCGCGGTTAAAAACACTTTAAGGGGCGCATCGGGAAAAATCACGCTACCCATATCGCGGCCATCAGCGACGAGGCCCGGCTCACGGCGTGCCCTTTTCTGAACATCGAGCAGTGCGGCCCGAACCTTGGGCAAAGCAGCAACTTTACTGGCTGCCACTCCCACCTCTTCGGCACGGATCTTATCGGTCACATCCTCGTCGTCCAGAAAAATTCGTCCTGATTCAAATCGCGGAGCCAAAGCGCCGGCAAGCTCTCCGAGTACCTCTTCGTTGCCCAAATCGGCGTTTTCTTTAAGAGCCTTATAGGCACTCAGACGATATAACGCTCCGCTGTCTAAATAGTCAAAACCTAAGGCTGCGGCTACACGGGAAGCCACCGTACCTTTTCCTGAGGCCGTCGGCCCATCTATCGTAATTACCGGAATCATTTTCTCGTTTGGATAAAAAGAGCTCTCCTGACTGACAGAAGAGCTCATGAAGTATTAATTGTCCTGGGGTTGCACTTCAGGCACTTCGGTTTGAACCGTCGAGGCTTGGAGGGCTTCAGAAGCCTCCTTTTCTTCCTCAGCCTTATCTTCTTCCACATCCTTTTCAGCAATGCGCTGCACTGCCACGAGACTGTCGTCCTTCAATCCGATCAACGTCACCCCTTGAGTGGCGCGCTTTAAGACCGAGATATCGGCTACCGGCGTACGAACAATCTTGCCCTTTTGTGTCAGAAGCATCACTTCATCGGCCTCATCCACCAAAGTGGCCGCCACCACCTTGCCGTTGCGCTCTGATGTTTGAATCGCAATCATACCTTTGGTACCACGGCCGTGGCGCGTGTACTCAATAACGGGGGTGCGCTTACCGAAACCGTTTTCGGTTGCCGTAAGAACCGTCTGCTCTTCGCTGTCGGCAACAAGCATGGCAATCACCTTCTGACCCTCATCGAGTGCCATACCTCGCACGCCACGAGCCTTGCGGCTTAAAACACGGACATCGGTTTCACTGAAACGAACCGCTTTACCGGCATCGGAAAAGAGCATGACATCGTGCTCGCCGTCGGTAATGGCCACACCGATCAGGTGATCACCCTCATCGAGCATAGCGGCATTGAGTCCGGAACGACGGACATTTGCAAAGTCCTTCAGCGGAGTCTTTTTCACCACACCGTTGGCTGTAGCCATAAAGACAAAGTGCTGATCATCAAAGTCTTTGATCGGCAACACAACCGTGATGCGCTCGCCTTCAGCCAAGGGAACGGAATTGATAATGGGACGACCCTTGGACGTACGAGAGCCCTCAGGCAACGCATAGACATCCAAACAATAAACACGGCCGAAATCAGAGAAGCACAAAATACGATCATGCGAATTGGCGATAAAGAGCTGATCGATCATATCGCCTTCTTTCATGGTTGCGGCCTTCTTACCCTGTCCGCCTCGACGTTGAGCCTGATAGTCGGATAACTGCTGACTCTTAATGTAGCCGTCACGCGTCATGGTCACCACCATTTCGCGGCGCGGAATCAAATCTCGCGGATCAAAGTTGGGGTCACCGGTCGGATCAATTTCCGAACGACGGTCATCGCCGTACTCATTTTTAATTTCAATGAGATCGTCTTCAATAATCTGGCGGACACGATCGGGTTTAGCAAGGATATCCAGAAGGTCAGCAATCACTTCGACCACACTCTTATATTCCTGAATGATCTTGTCTTGTTCCAAACCGGTCAAGCGTTGCAGGCGCATCTGCAAAATGTTATCGGCTTGCGTTTCGGTAAGGTAATACAAACCGTCGGCTCGAAGACCGAAGGCTTCATCCAAACCTTCCGGGCGGAAGTCGGAGCGATGTTCTCCCGCTCGATTTAAAAGCTCTCCTACCAAAGCGGAATTCCAACCGCGGCTCATCAAACCGGTTTTGGCGACATCGGGTGTGGGCGCCGAGCGAATGATCGCCAGAAAATCGTCAATATTAGCCAACGCCACCGCAAGACCTTCCAAAATGTGACCGCGAGCACGGTTTTCTTTCAGGTCAAAAAGGCAACGGCGGGTCACCACCTCGCGGCGGTGCATCAAAAAGACTTCAATAATCTGCTTTAAATTCAACAGCTGGGGTTGACCGTCAACCAGGGCCACCATGTTGATGCCGAAGGAGTCCTGCAGCTGCGTGAGTTTGTAGAGGTTATTGAGCACCACATCGGCCACAACGCCTGCCTTCAGGTCAATCACTACGCGCACACCGTCTTTATCGGTTTCATCGCGAAGATCGGAAATCCCTTCAATCTTTTTCTCGTTGATCAAATGCGCAATGCTTTCGACCAACACACGCTTATTGACCTGATACGGAATTTCATCGACCACAATACGCGTGCGGCGGCCATGATCGAATTCTTCGTAGTGCGTTTTGGCGCGCATGAGCACACGACCGCGCCCCGTACGATAGCCTTCAATCACACCCTTTAAACCGAAAATGGTTCCCCCTGTGGGGAAGTCAGGGGCCGGCACAAACTTAATCAAATCATCAACCGTAGCATCGGGGTGATTTAACAAATGCACGCAGGCATCAATGGATTCGCGCAGGTTATGCGGAGGAATGTTGGTTGCCATACCGACAGCGATACCGGCACTGCCGTTAATGAGCAGATGCGGCAAACGGGTGGGGAGTACTGTCGGTTCTTTTTCCGTGTTGTCGTAATTGGGAATAAAGTCAACCGTGTCCTTGCGAATGTCGGCAAGCATTTCACCGGCCAACTTCTGCAACTTCACTTCGGTGTAACGCATAGCAGCTGCAGAGTCGCCGTCGAGACTGCCGAAGTTACCCTGACCGTAAACGAGTGGATAACGAAGCGAGAAGGGCTGAGCCATACGAACGATCGTATCGTAAGCAGCCGTATCTCCGTGCGGGTGATACTTACCGATCACATCCCCGACCACACGGGCTGACTTCTTGGTCGGACGCGAATACGTGTTACCCATCTGCTCCATGGCGTAGAGCACACGGCGGTGTACGGGCTTGAGGCCATCACGGGCATCAGGCAGCGCACGCCCCACAATCACACTCATGGCGTAATCCAGATACGCCCGCTTCATTTCCGTCTCAAGCGAAACGGGCAAAAGCTCTTGAGCGATGTTTAACATGGAACCCGGGACATTGGATTCAGTTGATTCTTCAGACGCAACGTTCTCTTCGTTATTCTTAATATCTTCGTTATCAGACATCGATTGACAATCCATCTTTGAAATTTTTAATCTGTTGATTTTATCAGGAATTTTTCAAAAATGCGCAGGTTAAAAGTCTTATTTTTCTTTTATTTTTCAATGAGTTACTCAATATCAACCTGACAATGATTCTAAAAGTCCGATGATTGACCAGAATTAGCTCCTCTAAGGCTACAATTTGGATTGATTCTTGACTGCTCAACAAAAAGGGTTTTTATGCGAGTTCAAACCATTATCGAGGCCGGTTGGGTCATGCCCATGACCGACAAAGAAACGGTGCTGCCGCACCACAGCGTGCTCATCAACGACGGAAAAATCGTAGGTGTTGTTCCGACCGAAGAGGCCGGTGCAATCCAAGCCGACGAAATCGTGCGGTTACCCGATCACATTATCCTGCCCGGCTTTGTTAATGCTCACACTCATGCTCCGATGCACCTTTTGCGCGGCATGGGGGCCGATTTGCCGTTGATGGACTGGCTGCAGACGAAGATTTGGCCGGCTGAAGGTAAGTTAATGAGTCCTGAGTTCTGTTACGAAGGCTCCCTGGTGGCAGGCGCCGAAATGATTGAATCAGGCATTACCTGCGCAAGCGATCATTATTTTTTCAGTGAAGATGTGGCTCGGGGCTTAACTCAAGCGGGCTTGAAGTGTTCCGTCTCCGGCATTGTGATCGGTTTTCCTTCCGCGATGGCAAAAAACACGGATGAGTACATTGCCTGCGCCGAAGCTTTGTTCGAACGTTTCCAAGATAACCGTCATGTGAGGGTTACCGTCGGCCCTCACGCCCCTTACACGGTCGATGATGAGGGCCTGATTAAGGTGCGAGAACTCGCCCTAAAACACAATGCATACATTCACATGCACGTGGATGAAACACAATCGGAAATCGAAGGCTCACTCAAACAATACGGCATGCGACCGATTCAACGCCTCGAAAAACTGGGGCTTTTAAACGAACGGTTTATTTCCGTTCATACCGTTCATGCCGATGACAGTGAGCTTGCGCTTTTAGCTCGTGCCGGAGCGAGCACCGTACACTGCCCGTGCTCCAACCTGAAATTAGCCAGCGGTTTTTCACCCGTTGCCAAGATGATGGCAATGGGCATTAACGTAGCCATGGGCACCGACGGTGTAGCCAGTAACGACAAGGTGGATCTCTTGGGCGAGACGCGGCTCGCAGCCATGCTCGGCAAAGCGGTCTGTCAGGACACTACAAAGATGAAAGTGGGCGATATGCTTTATGCTGCCACGATGGGCGGGGCCAAAGCATTGGGTTGGAATGACCGGATCGGATCGATTGAAAAGGGCAAAGACGCCGACGTGATCGCCATCGACTTGGGCAATGTGGACACACTGCCCATCTACGACCCGGCCTCACAACTGCTCTACAGTGCCGGACGCGAAGACATTACCCACATTTGGGTGGACGGCAAGCTTGTTGTCAAAAAACAACAATCCGTAGGGTTACAACCGCTCACAAGAGAAAATGCACAGAAGATAACAAAAACGTGGCAGAATAGAATTTAGTTTCTGTCAGTGTCCCCAAAAAGCCACTCGCGAGGGCGGTGGGACACCGCTAAGACGTGTGCGGTCGTCTGTTGTTCACCGCAAAAAATCCAATTGGAGAATTTGTATTATGAAAAAAACTTTAGCTTTGAGCGCCGCTTTGGCCGCCTTGCTCGCTACGAGCGGTATGGCTAGCGCCGCTGACGTGTTCCCGTACGTGAAGTCCACCACCGGTCAAACCGTGATGAGCAACTACGACCTCTGCTGGCGTACCGGCTTCTGGACACCCGCTTTGGCCGAAGGCATCGAATGCGATGCTGATATCGCCAACAGCGGCAAGATCGTGTTGGCTGCCGACACGCTCTTTGACTTGAACAGCGCCCGCGTCAAACCCGAAGGCGTGAAGATGCTCAACGAATTGGTCGCCCGTATGTCCGGCCTTAACGTTGAAGTCGTGATGGCTACCGGTTACACCGACATCACCGGCCCGGCCACGTTCAACCAAAAGTTGAGCGAACGCCGCGCTGAAGCCGTCAAGTCCTACATGGTCGCCCAAGGCGTGCCTGCTGACAAGATCCAAACCGAAGGCAAGGCCTCCGCTGATCCTGTCGTGACGTGCGAACAAACCGGCACGAAGGCTGATTTGGTTGCCTGCTTGGCTCCGAACCGCCGTGCTGTTGTCGAAGTGGTCGGCACCCGCGCTCAATAATTGATGAGACAGTCTCATTGATTTAAAGGCGCCCCGGTTTTCGGGGCGCTTTTTTGTGCTCTGCATTCTGAGTACCTGGCAACTATCGTCCTTTCCCGTTCAAATCCTTCCGCATCATGCCCTAAGAACGATAAAGTTTATTTCGGTCATAAGGATGAGTGTCTTTGGGCAAACCCACCACATCGGAAATCTGTGCCTCATAAGAAGCAAAAAGTGCCTGCATTTCTTTGGCATACCATTCAAGGAAAATACGCACTCGCTTCATGTGCCAAGCCTCACTGCTTGCGACGATAAAGCATTCGACAGGAGGCCGGAACCAGCCGGGCAAAATAGCGACCAATCGTCCCGCGAGCAAATCCTCATAAATCTGCACCAAAGGCATATCTACCGCCACGCCCATTCCTTCGAGCAAGGCATTACGAATGGCCAAAATGTCCGTCGATCGAATACTCGATGCATAACTGACAGGCGCAGCCTTATCACCTCGGTACAGCTCCTTGGTCTCCTCACGTACCGGCCCGTTGTAGACAAGACCGGTATGCTGACGAAGATTGACCGGATCAATCGGCATACCGTGCTTTTGAATGTAACCGGGGCTGGCAACCGGCAGATAAACATTGCGACCGCGACTCATGTAGCAAAGTCCCGACAGGGTCGGCTCACCGGTAATGGTGGCAATATCGCACAAACCTTTTTGAACATCGTTCGGTTTAAACCCACTGAGAATTTCCACCGTAATGCCGGGATGCAGCTCCTGAAACCGTTGCAGCAACGGAGTCAGACGCCTGGCTGCGAAGCCCGGAGCGGACGATAAACGTATATTGCCTGTCAAGGCGCTGTTGTCGTCAATCACCTTTTGCATGAGCGAATCGTGAGCTCTCAAAATTTGTCCCATGCGACGAACAACCATTTTGCCCGTATCGGAAAGTTGCATCGGGCGCGCATTGTGCCGTATCAGATCGCAGCCGAGAGCTTTTTCCAAAGCAGCGATACTTCTGGAAACGTTGGAGACATCCACATTGAGCATGTCGGCTGCCGCCTGCAACGTTCCGGTTTTTGAAAATGCGATCAGATAGCGCCACGCCATTAAATCATCGAGTTTAGACAAGAGCGAATCCTTTTAATTTCAAAGCAGTACGAATCTTTAAATTTTGGCACATTTTGCGAATTTCGCAAAGTTATTTTGCGTAGATTTCTTTGTTTTATTGATCCGTTCCTCTGATACTGCGACTGTAGTCCACAACGTTTTATCAGGAGTGAGCCAAAAATGATTCACGACGAGTTTTATTGGATCTCTGAGATTAATAAGGCAAGCGTAGTCTCCAATCGCAGAGAAAACCTGCTCGATGAAGCCACCGCAAGACTGGCAGCACGCGGTATTGCCACCGTCGAAAAAGAGGCCGAAACGGATGCAAGTAAGCGAGTCAAAAAGTACATCACCTACGAACCGATGGTAATTGCTGCGACGGGTCCTGAGGTGACCATTCTTCACGCCGGTCGCTCAAGCCAAGATATTCTCTCGACGATGCGCGTGGCAATTGTCCGCGAAGAGACAATGAAAATCGCCGATGCACTAGATGCCGTGATCGCCAAATTACTGTCACTTGCCGATCAACACCGTGACACGGTTGTTCCCAATTACACCAACGGCGTAGCCGCTCAACCCAACAGCTACGCCCATTATCTGCTTGGCTTTGTCGCCGCCTTGCTGCGAGATCGCGAACGCCTTAACGAATGCCTGAAGCGTTACAACGAGTGTCCGATGGGCGCAACCGTTTTAAACGGTACGGGCTGGCCCTTAAACCGGGATACCATGGCCGAATTGTTGGGTTTTGACCGTCCCCGTTTAAATGCCTTTGACTGCACATGCGAAACACCCGTGGATTTCGCACTGGAAGTCTCTGCCATTACCGCCGGCATCGGTATTCACGTGGGCTCCATGATTAACGACATCATGGTTCAGTACGCACAAAGTCGTCCCTGGATCATCCTACAAGAAGGCGGCGAAAATACCTACGTGTCGTCAGCCATGCCTCAAAAACGCAATCCCGGACTGATGAACAACTGCCGAGGTGATGCAAGCGACGTTGTCTCCGAAATGACAGCCGTCTTTACACGTGTTCATAACCTTGTCCCCGGCATGGTAGACGGAAAGAGCGTCGCGAAAAACAGCCGCATGGCAAAAAGTGCGGTCAATATGCTCGAGCGCTTCCTCAAAGTGCTCAACGCCCTGCGAATCAATCCCGATCGTGCACTTGAAGAACTCAATAGCGACTGGACGGCTTCTCAGGAAATTGCCGATCGTCTCATGCACGACCACGGCTTACCCTTCCGTATCGGCCATCACGTTGCAAGCCGTATGGTGTCGTGGGCCCGCGCCAACAACGTTTTACCCAAGGACTTCCCCTACGAACAAATGCAACGCATCTACAAGGAAGAAATCCTGGAAGAGTTCCCCGAGGGTCCGCAGGAACTTCCCATGAGCGAAGCGGAATTTTTAGATGCCCTTGATCCGAGAAAGATCATCGCCAATCGCAAAACAAAGGGCAGCGCCGCACCCGATCAAGTTCAAGCCATGCTTGTCGAGTTCACGGAAAAGCTCAAAAAAGAACAAACCCAAACGGAAAACTTGCGCAAGCAAGTCGACGAGGCAATCAAGGATTTGGAAGCCAAGTTTGCCGCTTATCTCTGACCGCTTTCTTACCTCTAAGGAGTTTTCAAAATGACTGCTGTATTGCCTCTCATAGCCTTGATCGTTACGGTCATCGCAGGATGGGCCTTGATTAAACGCTACCAGACTCATATGGTGCTGCTCTTTGCCGGCCTGGCTATTTTGATTTGTGTGGCACTCGCTGGTTTCGGTTTTCTACCCAAAGGAGTCAAACCGTCCGGTTTCTGGCTCTTTGATATTTTTGCAACGCTCAAATCCATTGCAACCAAACAAAGTGCCGGTATCGGCTTTCTGATTATGACGGCGGGCGGCTTTGCGGCCTACATGGACCGCATCGGTGCAGCCAAGGCTCTGGTTGACGTGGCCGTTAAACCCCTGGCAGCGCTCAAAGCACCGTACCTTGTGCTTGCCTTCGGCTATATCATCGGTCAGTTGCTGGTGATCGTGATTCCGTCTGCAGCGGGCCTTGCCATGCTTCTTTTGGTGGCTCTCTTTCCGATTCTCAAAGCTGTCGGTGTTTCAGGTGCGGCGGCTGCGGCTGTGATCGGCACATCGGCCGGCATGACCTTTGCGCCGACTGCAGGGACTGCAAGTCTGGCCGCCAAAGTGGCGAACCTTGACCCTATCATCTACCTCGTTCAGTATCAGCTTCCTCTGGCGGTTCCGACCCTCATCGTGGCCGCTGTCGCTCACTATTTCGTGCAACGCTACTACGACAAGAAAGGTGACGATCAGGTTGCTGAAACGGTGGACGTCAAAAAAGTCGAGGTGCCCACTGTTCCCAAGTGGTATGCCATCTTCCCGGTGCTGCCGATCGCTTTGCTCATCATCTTCTCCAAGCTTGTTGTCTCCTCGGTCAAACTCGATACGATTGCCTCGCTCTTTATGGTGTGGGTCTTCGTGGTCATCGTTGAGATTATCCGTCTGCGTGATATGAAGAAGATTTTCAAAGACGCCATGGCCATGTTCCAAAGCATGGGCAAGATGTTTACCGGCATTGTGGCTCTGATTATCTGCGCAGAATTCTTCGCAACCGGTTTGAAGACTTCCGGCTTAATTGATGTCATCATCAATTCGGCCAACGGTGTCGGCGCCGGTATGGGCGTGATGACCGTTTTGTTGACTGCGATCGTTTCTCTTGTGACGTTCCTGACGGGTTCAGGCGTCGGTGCCTATTCTTCCTTTGCCTCGCTCGCTCCGGATGTGGCTGCCGGGTTCGGCGGTTCCGTTGAAGCGCTCGTCACCCCGATGCAGTTTGCTAGCGGCATGATCCGCGCGATGAGCCCGGTGGCCGGCGTCATCATTGCCGTGTCAGGCGCAGCCGGCGTTTCGCCCATGGCAATCGTACGCCGCACGTGGATTCCGATGGTATTGGGACTGATTGCAACATTGGTCTTTAACCAAATTTTCTTCGGTTAATTAACGACTTCATTTGCTCCCTTGGCCCGCAGTCCAGAGATTGCGGGCCTTTTTTTAATCCATACACGTGCTGAGAATCTCTAAAATGACAAATCGAGATTGAACAGACAGTTTTTAGACTTTTCAAGGAATGCCTATGCCGTTGATCCTTTTTGATTTGGATGGCACGTTGGTTGACAGTGCTCCGGATCTGTGCGCCTCACTGAATCGTTTGAGAGTTCTGGAGCACCTCGATCCCCTTCCCTTTGATACCCTTCGGGAGTTTGCCGGTTCCGGCGCTCGGGGCTTATTAAAAATCGGCTTTAACATTACCCCGGAACACGAGCGTTTTAACGAATTAAAAGAGCGTTTCTTAAGTGATTACCAAGAACACTGTGCGGAAAAAGTTCACTGTTTCGACGGCGTGCCTGAACTGCTTGATGCACTTGAAAATCACGGCTGGCAGTGGGGTGTCGTCACCAATAAATTTCAATGTTTCACCGATCCCATTCTCAAAAAACTCAATCTTTTCGATCGAGCAAGCGTTATTGTGAGCGGAGATGCCACAGGAAAACTTAAACCGAAGCCCGACAACATGCTCATTGCGCTTGAGCATTGTCAAGCCGATCCCAAACAAACTCCGTACGTCGGCGATGATATCCGCGACTGCAAAGTTGCTCGTCTGCTCGGTATGCCGTTTGCTGCTGCAGCTTGGGGATATTTACGACAGGACTTTCCCATCAGTGGTTGGGATACCGATATCGTTGCCCGTCACCCGAAAGAACTTTTGCCCTGGATTTTGAAACTCGACCTTTAGCACTCGCTTTAAGCTTGAAGCAATATTTCTGCACTACAATGCTTGCCGTACCCAAAATGATTCAGGGTAATTACGAACAATATTAGGGAAAACGATAACTTTTTCGGTCATCTTTTATCGTTTCATTCCCTATAGGCTTTGCATTTGTCTTTTTTCGCCCGACTGTATGCACTCGGGCGAAAAACAGTAGGAGAAAAACATGAAATCTGTGCTCGTGCTCTATCACAGCCGCAGCGGACACACCGCCCGTGTGGCTCGTCGCATTTGGGAAACGGTGATCGCCGAAGGCAACCAAGCCGACATGATGAGCGTGATGGAAGCGGACCGTGAAGGTGTGCAATGGGACAAGTATGATCTCTTTATCGTGGGTTGCCCTGTGCTTTACGGTACCTATCCCAAGGTGTTCTACAACTTCCTGGCCAAGTTCAAGAATGAGCTCGATGCCAAGCCGCACAGTTTCTTCAACGTATCGGTTGTTGCCCGCACGCCGATTAAGGCTACGCCCGAAGGCAACCGTTACATGCAAAAGTTCCTCCAAAATTCGCCTTGGAAACCCCGTGATGTGAAGTGCATCGCCGGTAAGGTGGACTACCCCAACTGGGGCTGGTTGGATGCGAAGATGATTCAACTCATCATGAAGATGACAAAGGGCCCGACGTCTATGGATGCCGTGATCGACTACACGGACTGGGAAGACGTCAAGAGCTACGCTCGTCACTGCCTGACGCTCAGCTAATCTCGCATCACATTGAAAATTAGGGAAAATCGCTCCACTGCGGGCGATTTTCTTTGTTTAAAATATAAGTTTCTGTTTATAAAAATTGGACTCTATCAAGATGACCGAATTTCCTTGGATTGCCAAGTATCCGAAAGGCGTTCCTGCCCGGATTGACCCTGACCGCGTTGCCAATATTCCGGCCTTGCTTGACGGTATTGCCGAAAAGCATCCGAATGCCCCGGTCTTCACCAACATGGGTGTGACGCTCACCGCTAAAGAATCTCAATCGCTTTCCTGCGACTTAGCCGGTTACTTACAATCACTGCCCGGCATGCAAAAAGGTGACCGTGTCGCCATCATGATGCCGAACCTTTTGCAGTATCCGATTGCCCTTTTTGCCATTTTGCGTGCGGGCTTCATCGTCGTAAACGTCAATCCGCTTTACACTGCGCGAGAGCTCGAACACCAACTCAAAGACTCCGGCGCCAAGGCGATCATCATTATCGAAAACTTTGCCAAGACACTGGAACGCGTCCTCACGCACACACCGGTCAAACATATCATCACGACTCAAGTGGGTGACCTCTTCCCCTTCATGAAGCGCACGATTGTCAACACGGTTGTCAAGCACGTGAAAAAGATGGTGCCTGAATGGCACTTGCCGGGTGCTGTCGATTTTCGTCAGGCACTGGCTATCGGTCATCGCAAGGGTTTCAGTCCGGTTGAAATTTCCAATGAAGATGTGGCTCTTTTGCAATACACGGGCGGCACCACAGGCGTTTCCAAAGGCGCAATGCTTACGCACCGCAACGTTTTAGCCAATGTGGAGCAAACCGGTCACTGGATCAGCGTCTCATTTAAAGAATGTGAAGAAGTGGCTATGTGCGCACTGCCCCTTTATCACATCTTTGCCTTCACGGCGACGTTAGCCTTCTTAAATTGGACTGCCCGTAGCGTGTTAATCACCAATCCCCGCGACATCAAGGGACTGGTCAATGAATGCAAGCACTGGAAGTTTTCGGTTTACACCGGTGTGAACACACTCTACAACGCCCTTTTGAATAATCCCGAGTTTGCCTCCGTGGATTTCTCGCGCCTTAAGATGGCCGTAGCCGGCGGCACCCAGATTCAAAAAGTGGTTGCCGAGCGTTGGAAGAAAACCACCGGTATCGGCATTTTGGAAGCCTACGGTCTGACTGAAGCCTCGCCCGGCGTTTGCGGTAATTTGCCTGACGCCCCTTGGGACGGCTCTGTGGGCTACCCGTTACCGAACACCGAAGTGACGATCCGCGGTGACGGTTTTAAAGATTTAGGCCTCTGTTCCGGCCCCGAAGACATTGATACGCACACAGGCGAAATTTGTGTCAAGGGTCCGCAGGTGATGCGCGGCTATTGGAACCGTCCTGAAGAAACAGCAGGTGTTTTCCGTGACGGTTGGCTTCGTACGGGTGACGTGGGTCATATGGATGCCGACGGTAAGATCACTATTACCGACCGCAAAAAGGACATGATTCTGGTCTCGGGCTTTAATGTCTACCCCAACGAGGTTGAAAGTGTCATCGCTTCTATGCCCGGCGTGCTCGAGTGCGGCGTGGTGGGTGTCCCGCATGAACGCTCCGGTGAAACGGTCAAAGCCGTGATCGTTTTGAAAGATCCCTCCATTACCAAGGAAGACGTACAGAAATACTGCCGTACACAGTTAACGGGCTACAAGATCCCCAAACAAATTATTTTTGTGGACTCCTTGCCCAAGACCGCCGTCGGCAAGATCCTCAGACGTGAATTAAAAGACATCGTCTAAGGCGTCTGCATCGGAGTGTTGGGAAAATTCTTCCCACACTCCGTTTTCTTTTTTACAACTTCAAATTTAGTTTAACTTCTCACGAGTCAGAAGAGCCTTTTTTCACTTCCAAAAAAGGACTCGTTCTCGACACTCAATACAAGCAAACAACCGCAGTACCTTCCGTTGAGATAGATCCTTAGCAAGGCGTAAAACCTATTTTGTTCAATAGATTGAACAATTTTAAATAATTTCGTTCAATGCATTAGACAAAAATTAAGTATTTTGTTTAATATATCAAACAAATTTCATTTCTTTTAAAGGTCTTTGCATGATTAATCCCAATCTTTTGCGTCAAATTCTTTTAGATAACAGGGAGTTGGTTGAATCAAAGACAACTTTTCCCCGTGAAATTCAGATTGATTCCTTTCCTCGTTGTGTTTTAGTTGGTGTACGACGTTGTGGAAAATCGTATTTGTTGTACCAAAAAATACAACAATTACTGGCACAAGGTAAAACTTGGGATGAAATGCTGTATTTGAATTTCGAGGATGAACGCTTGTTGGGATTTGATGTTTCAGACTTCAACCAAATCCTGTCTGTACAGGCAGAACTCAGCGGTCGCAGGGCATTACCGATCCTGTTTCTGGATGAAATTCAATTGATTGATGGATGGGAAAAATTTGCTCGTCGTATGGCCGATGCAGGGGCTCAGATTTATATCACCGGTTCAAATGCAAAAATGTTAAGCGTCGATGTAGCCGCTGCACTGGGGGGACGTTTTTTCACAATTAACGTCTATCCCATGAATTTCTCTGAATTTTTGAACACTAAAAATGTTAAAGCGACTCCAAAAGATGTTCTATCAACAGTCGGCGGCGCACTCATTCGGCGAGAGTTTGATTCTTTCTTCCGATATGGCGGATTCCCTGAATGCTTAAACCTCGACAACAAACTGGAATATCTGAATATTCTTTTCCAAAAAATTTATTTGGGTGACATTGCTGTCCGCAATAAAGTCAGTAATGTCTTTCCCTTGAGGATTTTGTTAAAAAAAATCGCCGAAAGCATCGGTCAATCGGTGTCATATTCACGACTCACCAACATCGTGACCTCTTGTGGCGTAAAGATTGCAAAAAACACTTGCATTAACTATGTACAGTATGCGATTGACTCCTGTTTGATTTTCTCGGTTAAAAATATAGTTGGCAAACTTCAGGATCGAGAAGGCAAACAAAAATTCTTTTTTGTTGATAACGGAATTGTTGAGCTATTAAATACCGATCCTACAGCCGATCAGCTTGAAAACCTTGTTGCCATTGAGTTGAGACGTCGATACGGCGATGATGATGCGGTGTTTTTTTATCAAAGGGATGTTGAAGTTGATTTTTATGTTCCTAAAACTCAAGTAGCCATTCAAGTCTGTGTCCATCTTGATTTAGATCCGAAGACGATGAGGCGAGAGCTCAGCGCCTTTGAAAAAATGAGTAAAGAACTTCCAATTACCCGTCGAATCGTCATTACTCTGGATGAAGAAAAAACAATAGAGACAGATACAGATTTAATTGAAATTATCCCTATTTGGAAATGGCTCTTGATGTGCGATCGGGTACTTTAGCTCACAAACGAAAACGCTTACAAAGGTCCTGCTTATCCGTTCCGATTCTCAGCATAGAATACGAGTAACGCTTGCCCGGCTCCTATAAAAAAGGCGATTGACTCCTTAGCCGATCGCCTCTTTAGTATTAATGAGATAAGAGATTAACTGCTTATCTTTTTGGCCTTTTGTTTATTGACCCACATTTTGGCTATCAGCACCACCAATATGGCGCCTACCACACAAGCCGTGTAGTGAACGACGTTGGTTTGCGGGATGTGTTCGGCCATAAAGATATCGCTCACGACCAGACCGCCGCCGATCCAACCCAAAAGCGCGCCACCAAAGGTTACGATGATGGGGAATCGGTCAAACAGCTTCAGAATAATCTGACTGCCGAAAACGATGAAGGGAACGCTCACGACCAAACCGAATATGATCAAAAGGGTTTGATGATGTTCGTGAGCGGCTTGCGCAGCACCCGCAATTCCGATCACATTGTCGATACTCATCACAAGGTCAGCCACAATAATCGTTTTAATGGCAGACAAAACTTTGGTGCTGGCCTCGATATGTTTATCCTCTTCATCGTGCGGGATCAACAACTTCACACCGATCCAGATCAAAAGAAGACCGGCCACCACCTTCAGGAGCGGCAACTGCAACAAATACACCGCACAGGTAATCAGAACCACACGCAAAGCGATAGCACCGAATACACCCCAGAAAATACCCTGACGGCGCTGCTTGGGTTCGAGATTACGGCACGCTAAAGCGATCACCACCGCATTGTCGCCACCCAACAAAATATCAATCATGATGATCTGAGCCACGGCACCCCAGTGCATCGTTGTAATAAGCTCGGTCAACCATTCCATAATGTCTTTTTTCCTCTATCAAAAACGAGACCGTTAAAGTTTAAGCGATTTTTGTTAACTCAACGTTATGATTTTCAAATTGTTCACATTTTTTGGCGTCAGAGTTTTTCGGGCTGAAGCGACAAAAACTTTTTAGAGCAATAAATCGGCGCATAGGGCGCAGCCTGAGTAATGGAAATCAACCCTTCGCGTGAAAGCTCCAAAATCGCCAAAAAGCTCACCACCCGCTCCTGCATTGTCAGGTGGTCCTGAACCAATTCTTCAAAACTGACAAACCGATCTTTTTCCACACGCCTGATAATTGCTGACATGAATTCATGAATGGATAATTCCTGTCTGGAGACGGTGTGGTTGATCTTTAAATCGGCATTTTTAACGACGGCAAGCCAAACCCTCGCCAATTCCTGAGGCAAAACCTCGGGCTCGGGCTGCTCTTCTTCATCAATTGCCACAAACCCACGCCAAAAACCGTCGCCCATCGTCGGTAACGCATTAAGTAACTGCGCCGCCACCTGAATTTTTTCGTATTCAGCCACTTCCCGAAGAATACGTGCTGTGGGGTCCTCTTCCTCTTCACCGTCTTCGCTCACGGGCACAGGCAACAGCAATCGGCTTTTAATCATCATGAGGTCGGCTGCCATCACCAGGTAGTCGCTTGCCAACTCCATGTTCTGCGCACGAATCTGCTCCACATACTCCATGTATTGATCGGTCACGGCTGCTACCGAAATTTCATTGAGGTCAAGCCGTTGCTTACGAATCAGGTAAAGCAAAAGGTCAAAGGGCCCCTCAAAGGACTCTAAAAAGAGTTTGAGTGCATCAGGCGGAATATAGAGATCGTCAGGAAAATGTAAGAGCGGCTCGCCTTTTAAGCGAGCCACCGCCACGACATCTTCAATCGAAGGTGTCGTATCGGGAATCAATTCAGGTGCCACGTCAATGAGCGCATTAGGATTCACAATCGATCTCTATTGAGACGGGCGGGGACAAGCCCCGCCCGAGAAGTTATGAGCCTAAAAAGGATCAGTAACCCGGCGTATACATGCTCGCCTTAATAGCTGCAGGCAAATCCTGCGGTTTTTCGCCGCATGCCAAGCCCTTTTCGTAAGCGTATTCGGCCACAGCCACTGCAATAGCTTCCGAAATTGGACGAATATCGCTCAAGGACGGGTAGAGACTGCCGCGTTCAAGGTCTTCTTCGCTGACCAATTCAGCAAGCTTTCTGGCCGCAGCGAGGAACATGCCGGTAGGCATAGTCTTCGCTTTCACAAAGGTGGCTGCGCGTCCTAAAGCCGGGAACACATAGGAGTTGTTACCTTGACGGGGAACAAAGGTCTTACCGTTGTAATTAACCACATCAAAAGGCGAACCGGAAGCAAAAAGCGCACGACCGTTGGAGAACTGATAAGCCATTTCAGCTGTGCATTCAGCCTTGGAGGTCGGATTCGACAATGCAAACACGATCGGACGTTCGTTAATGGCGCTCATTTCACCGATTACCATGGAATTGAACGCATTTTGCTGAGCGGCCACGCCGACAATAGCTGTCGGGCGCAACTGTTGAATCGCCTGCAGGAAGCTTTCCGCAGGTTGTGCTTCGTGGGCAAACTGACGCTTATGAGCGGAAAGATCCGTTCTTTGAGCAATGACCAAACCCTTGGAGTCAAAAAGGTAGCAGCGCTTACGGGCTTCTTCAATCGGCATACCTTCTTCATCGGCAATGGCTTCGGCAATCAGGTTGGCAATACCGGTTGCGGCTTCGCCCGCGCCCAAAAAGAGCACGCGTTGATCGGCAAGTTTCCCACCCGTCACACGCATGGCGGAGTAAAAACCCGTTAATGCCACACAGGCCGTGCCTTGAATGTCGTCGTTAAAGCAAAGGCTCTTATCTTTCCAACGGGCAAGCAGGCGGAACGCATTGGCGTTACCGAAATCTTCAAACTGAATGAGCACATTGGGCCAACGCTTGCGAGCCGCTACCATAAACTCATCGATCAGTTCGTCGTAGGCCGCACCCGACACACGTTCCTGACGCAAGCCCATGTAAAGGGGATCGGCGAGGTAGGCAGGATTGTTGGTGCCCACGTCAATGACTACAGGCAACGTTTTTTCCGGTGCGACGCCTGCGCAAGCGGTATAAAGAGCGAGTTTGCCGACGGGAATACCCATGCCGTTGACGCCTTGGTCACCCAGGCCCAAAATGCGTTGACCGTCGGTCACCACAATCACCTCAACGTCATCTTGTTTGACGTTGTCCAAAATCTTACCAATCTGGCCCTTTTCCTTCACAGAGATGAACAGTCCGCGCGCCTGCAGAAAGTTGTGACTGAACTTCTGACAAGCTTCACCCACCGTCGGCGTATAGATGATGGGCATCACTTCTTCGATGTTGTCACAGACCACTTTGAAAAAGAGCGTTTCATTGGTGTTATGCAACGCATCCAGATAGAAGTAACGTTGGATGGGCATGGGGAACGTACGCATGAAGGCGACCGCACGACGAGCCTGCTCTTCGAGCGTTTCCACGCGAGCGGGTAAGAACCCTCTCACTCCCAATTGGTCTCTTTGCTCTTCGGTAAAAGCCGAACCACGATTTTGAAGCGGATCACGCAGGATATCCTGCCCACAACGAGAACAAGTCATTTTGAAGTATCTCTAAAGAAAAAACGAGGACCATTCCTCAGGATAAAAATCAGTCTAATTGTAATCCTTAACGCTTAACCGAGTTTTTGAATCTGTGCCAAACGATCTTTGGCTGTTTTAACAGAGTCGGACTTCGGGTAGCGCTTAATCAGCGTGTTGAGCGTCTTTTTCGCCTCATCAATCTGGCCTTCGCTCAATTCCGCAGAAGACTTCATCAAAAGGGCTTCCGGGGCCTTAGCAGATCGCGGATAGACTCGATAGAGATTATTGGTCACCGTGATCGTGCTCTTAAAGTCATTGAGCGAGTAGTAAGAACTTGCACGCCAATAGTCCACATCGGCCATATAAGCCGATTTGGGCCAAGTCTTTTTAAAGGTATTGAGGGCTTTTAAGCAACCGCTGAAATCGCGCTTTTGAAAAAGTGCAATCGCATTTTCAAAGTCACGCCGTTCGGCAGGCTTGACGCTGATCACCCTACCGTTTAATTCCACCCGTGCGGGCTCGACTTCGATCAGGCGCTTATCCATCGTTTCGACCTGACGGGTGAGTTCCTGCATCTGGCCGATCATGCGCTGATTTTCCGAGCGAAGCGCTTCAACCTGAGTCATCAGATCAACCTGAGCGCGTTGACTCGCCTTTAACTGTTCACGCAATTCCAAAATGGCGGTTCTTGCTTCATCATCGGCAAACGCCCACGCAGCGCTTGTCTGCGCTGCGAGCGCCACCATCATCGCTACCACTAGTGTCCGACGCATATTGTCCTTATTCGTTTCAGTTCCCGATAAAACAGAAGGCGCCCGTCATCCGGGCGCTTATCTTCCCTTTAATTACTTCGTGCGATAGATAATGTCTACGCGACGGTTTTGTTGGTAAGACTCTTCGTCATGGCCCAACGCACGGGGACGTTCCTTACCGAAGCTCACGCTTTCCATACGGTCGGCCGGGACACCCAACAGTTGCAGACGGTTTTCAACGCTGTCGCTACGCTTTTGACCGAGGGCGAGATTGTATTCACGACCTCCGCGTTCATCGGTGTTGCCTTCGAGCACAACGGTAGCGCTCGGATGCGTAGCCAGGTACTGAGCGTGCGCTTCGATCATGGCTTGCGACTCGGCAGGAACCGTGTAGCTATCAAAAGCAAAGTAAATGCTTTGCTGGCTCAAGGGCGAATTCGGATTGGAGAACGGATCGCCCGCATACTGAGCATCCGGTCCGTTGGGGTTTAAGTCCACGGAGGAGCAGCCCGTCAAAAGGGCACCGGCCAAACCCAAACTCACCAACAAAATTTTGCTTTTCAATTGCATTTAAAACTCCATTAATTTTTTATCGAATTTATTTCAAAAGCGGTCCCCAAGAGGGTTCACGAATATCCCCTCTTTGACCGGTCAGACGGGTTCTTACCCGACCGTCCAGACTCACGGTCGCCAACACGCCGCGGCCGGCCTCTTCGGTGGCGTACACCAAAATCTTGCCGTTAGGCGCAAAGGTGGGAGACTCGTCTCGCACCGTATCGGTCAAAACCAACTGAGTACCCGTTAAGAGATCCAAAAGCGTCACACGGAACGCGCCGTTAAAACGGGAAATAAAGGCGAGTTTATCGCCCTTGGGGCTGACCGCGGGGCTGATCGCGTACTCGGTACTGTAGGTCACACGCTCGGCAGAGCCTCCTGCCACAGGTTGGCGATAGATCTGGGGCGAGCCCCCGCGATCGGACGTGAAATAAACGTACTGACCGTCGGGACTGAAGACCGGCTCAGTATCAATGCCTTGGCTGTGGGTAAAGCGTCTGACATTGGTGCCGTTTGTACTCATGAGGTAAATGTGCGTGCCGCCTCCCATGGAAAGCGCCACAGCCATCGTTTTACCGTCGGGGCTGAAAGCAGGAGCCGAATTGTTGCCCTTAAAGCTTGCGATGAGGCGCCGCTCGCCCGAGCGGACGTCGTGCAGATAAATCACGGGCTTATTGGCTTCAAAAGAGACGTAGGTCAAAAGCAATCCGTTCGGTGCCCACATCGGTGAGATGATGGACTGATTGCTCTGAAGAGCCGTCTGGGGATTTTCCCCGTCGCAGTCGCTTACCACCAACTCATAAGATTGCGGGCCACGTTGCAAAACATACGCCAAACGCGATGCAAAGATACCGCTCTCGCCTGTGAGTCTTTCATAGATCGCGTCGGCAATGCGGTGAGCGGTCAGACGCAGGTCTCCAGTGCTGGCCACAAACTGCTTTTCATCAATAATCTTATTTTCCGCAGTTCCGAAGAGCTGATAGTTGATGCTAAAGCGCGTATCGGCAAGCTTTTCAATCGAGCCCATCACAAGAGCGGTAGCACCCATCGTTTTCCAGAAGTCCGCACGAGGTTTTTGCAAATCCTCGGCAGGCAACTCACCCATTATCTTGAGTGCACGAAAAGCCCCGCTTCTTTCGAGGTCCGCGGTGATAACCGCGGATAAATCCAGCGGCGAGTCATTGGTTCCCTGAAATCGGGGGATGGCAATCGGCATTTGATTGGCACCCACCCCCGTAATTTCAATGCGAAGTTGAGCCCAGGCAGGCAAGCTTACCCCGGAGGCAAGGCCCGCGCCCGCGGCCAATAACGTTCGACGGTTAATCTGCATGATCAATCCCTTAAAACGGGTATCACAAAAATTGAACTAAAGTGCTTTGATTCTAAAGCAAAAGCGGCGCCAGTCTCATCGATTGGCGCCCATTTTTTCGATTGGTTACGATTGACGCAACCGCTCGAATCAATTAATGACGGAAGTGGCGTTCCCCGGTAAAGACCATGACCACACCGCGTTCATCGGCGGCTTGAATCACTTCTTCATCACGGATGGAGCCGCCCGGCTGAATCACGCAGCTTGCGCCGGCATCGACCACCACATCCAACCCGTCTCTGAACGGGAAAAAGGCGTCGCTGGCCACTGCCGTGTCTTTCAAGCTTAAGCCTGCTTCTTCAGCCTTAATGGAAGCAATGCGGGCCGAATCCACACGGCTCATTTGACCGGCACCCACACCCATCGTCATGCCGTCCTTGGCAAAAACGATCGTGTTGGACTTCACAAACTTCGCTACACGCCAGGCAAAAAGCATGTCCTTGAGCTGTTGAGCGGTGGGTTGTTTCTTCGTGACCACGCGAAGCGCTTCTTCGGAGACAATCTGCAAATCAGGCGTTTGCACCAAAAGGCCGCCGCCCACGCGCTTGAATTCATAGTCGTTGTGGTCTTCACCCATTTCAATCGTAAGAAGCCGCAAATTGGGTTTCTTTTCCAAAATGGCGAGTGCCCCCTCATCGAAAGCCGGTGCCATGATGACTTCTGCAAACTGCTTGGAAATCATCTCAGCACATGCAGCGGTCACTGTCGTGTTAAAGGCCAGGATGCCGCCGAAGGCGCTCTTGGAATCGGTCTTAAAAGCCTTGGCGTAAGCTTCGGCGCTGTCAGCACCCACGGCCACGCCGCAGGGATTGGCGTGCTTGATGATGACGCAGGCCGGTTCCTTAAATTGACGCACGGCTTCCCAAGCAGCGTCGCTGTCGGCAATGTTGTTGTAGGAGAGAGCCTTGCCATGCAGTTGCTTGTAGCTTGCAAGCAAACCTTTACCCACGCAGACTTCACGGTAGAAAGCGGCTTTCTGGTGCGGATTTTCACCGTAGCGCATATCCTGAACCTTCACGAATTGACGGGTGAAGCTTTCCGGGAAGTCTTTCTTTTGGAAGTCTTCATCGAGCGAGGTGAGGTAGTTGGAAATCATGGCGTCGTAACGGGCCGTATGACAGAAAACTTTCTTAGCCAAACGAAGGCGGGTGGCGGCACTGACTTCACCTTTTTCTTTCAATTCAGCCAAAACGCCTGCGTAATCGGCGGGATCGACAACCACCGCTACGCTTTCATGGTTTTTCGCTGCTGCACGAATCATCGTCGGACCGCCGATGTCGATATTTTCGATCGCGTCTTCGAACGTGCAATCGGGCTTGGCGATCGTGGCTTCAAAGGGATAAAGGTTCACAACCACGATGTCGATGGGATCAATACCGTGGTCGGCCAAAGCCTTCATGTGAGCCGGATCCGGACGGCGGGCAAGGAGCCCCGCGTGAATCTTCGGATTCAAGGTCTTCACGCGACCGTCGAGCATTTCAGGAAAGCCCGTGTAATCGGCCACTTCCTGCACGGGGATGCCGGCTTCGGCAATCATCTTGGCCGTGCCGCCCGTCGAGAGTAAGTGATAGCCCAGGGCGGCAAGTTCACGGGCGAACTCCACCACTCCGGTCTTATCCGAAACACTCAATAAAGCTTGTTTACGCATAATGAATTGTCCTTATAAATAAAATTGAAAAAAATAAAAAAACAAAATCCGTACGACCCGGCGTTTTATCAGCCGAGCTTATAAAACTGCAACTTCTTGTGCAGCGTGTTGCGATTGATTCCCAAGAGCTGCGCGGCGGCGCACTTATTGTGCCCGGTGCGCTTCATGGCGAATTCCAGCAAAGGCTTTTCCACCGCCTGAATAACCATCGGGTAGAGCTCGTGGTGGGGACGCATCCCGTCGAGCGTGTCAAAATAGGCCTGTAAATTACGAATCACGGCTGCCTCAAGCGACTCATCGCGGATGGCATCGGACGTCTGAGACATCATCGGATTCTCAGTCAGGACCTCTTGTTTTTTGATTGTATCGGAAACCATATCAACGAACACAAAATCAGAGAGAAAAGTCAATCAAAGCCATCCTTGGACGGCAAAATAGTCTTGCAAAAGCTTACCCTGAGTACGGGCATCACCTGCTTGGCAAATTTGAGCCCTCACGGTTTCAAAACCGCTCCAGCCCGTGAGATACCAAAGCAGGTGCTTTCGAAAAGTCATCACGGCTACGGGCTCTTCGTAGCACTCAAAATGCCACCGCCAGTGCCTTAAAATCGCCTGCACCTTCTCCTCTTGGGTGGTGGCTCGGACGCATCCATTTTCAAGCGCCTCTTTTATTTCTTTAAAAAGCCACGGGTGGCCGAGTGCGGCGCGGCCGATCATCACGGCTGCCGCCCCCGTATATTGCAACACAGCTCGGGCACGGTTGGCATCGGTAATGTCCCCGTTTGCCACAACCGGTATCGCTACCGTTCGTGCCACTTGGGCAATCGTGTCATACTCAACAGAGCTGTCAAAGCCGCCTGTGCGCGTTCTGCCATGAATCGTAACCATCGCAAAACCGGCCTTTTGAGCAGTCTGCGCAAAGGTAAGTGCGTTTTTATGCGCTTCATCCCAACCTGTGCGACACTTCAAAGTGACCGGCACTCCGCACTCCTTTGAGACCTCACCCAGTACCGAAAGAATTTCAAGCGCCAAGGGCTCTTCTTTCATCAAAGCCGAACCGCAGGCAACATTGCAGACCTTTTTAGCAGGGCACCCCATATTGAAATCCACCACCTGGGCACCGGCTTCACAGGCCCAGTAAAAAGCGTCTTTTAAAGCCGCGGGATCCGCTCCTAAAAGCTGCACCGCACGGGGCGCTTCATCGTCAAAAAACTTCACCCTTGCCAGTGTTTTTCGACTTTTTCTCAGTTGGGCCGCGCTCGCCACCATCTCTCCTACCGCATAGTCCGCCCCGAACTCCCGGCAAAGACGCCTGAAAGGTGCATCGGTGACTCCGGCCATCGGTGCTAAAAAAAGAGAGCCCTCTATGCGATACCGCCCCAGATTGATTCCCATCGGAAAATTTCTCTAAAAATACTCCGGCACTTTTGCGAGACAATGACATCATTGTAACGAGAGTGCCTACTTTTTGAGCAATTTCTGCTCTTTGTCTGATTCAAAACAAAGTTCTGGCCGAAAATATCTGAGCCCGACTCTACCTATTGTGTTTTCTTTGAAAAATTCAACGACTTAGCTTCACGCTGAGCTAATTTTTCAAGCGCCTCAGGGGTTCCCACATTTTCCCAAAAACCGTTAAAAACTTCCCCGGTTACGCGTCCCTCATCAATGAAACGGTAAAACCACGGGAAAAGTTTGGAAAACACCACGGGCACCTCTTTAAAAAGGCTCGGAGAAAAAAGACCGATACTCGAATAGGTGTAAGAGCGATTCACCCGAGTCACTTTTCCGTCAACAAGTCCCATGTCCCCTTCGGGATGAAAATCGGGATTAGGAACCAGGACCAAGTGAGCCAAAGCATCCCCCTCTCGAATTCTTTGAGCAGGTTCACCTAAAAGTGTGGCGAAATCAAAGTCGGTTGCGATATCGCCCGCCACCACAATAAAGGGTTCTTTGCCGTCAGACAGTAGCGGCAAAGCCTTGGCAATCCCGCCCAGGGTTTCGAGCGACTCGTCGTAATTTTTCCCTTCAACCGAGTAGGCAATGCGGGCACCGCGATAGTACTGTCCCAGTGCGGGCAAAAAAGTGTTGGATAAGTGCGCCGTGTTGATAACTACATCGGTAATCCCCGCACGCACCAAGGCATCAATAGGCCAGTCAATCAGGCGACGGGAGCCTGCCATCAACAATGGCTTTGGTAACACATCGGTAAGAGGCCTCATTCGCTTGCCGCGGCCTGCCGCTAGAATCATTGCCCGCACGGTCAACTCCTAAAACGTATAGCCGTACTTAGGCACACAGTCTTCAATCTGATCAATCAGGAAAAGCAGGGCCTTCAATTCATCGTAGCGGTGCGCGGTCTGCCTGACGTAGTTGATAAAGCGCGGGGTATCGGCAAGATACTTTTCCTTGCCGTCGCGATAATTCAACCGCGCAAAAATCCCCAAAATCTTTAAGTGCCGCTGCAGTCCCATCCATTCCACATCTTTCCAAAAGATTCCAAAATCTTCCGGCACGGGAATGCCTGCACTGCGAGCCTTCTCCCAGTAACGGATCGTCATATCGATCACAAACGTTTCGTTCCAGCTGATAAACGCATCACGTAAAAGCGAAGCAATATCGTAGGAAACCGGACCGTAGACCGCGTCCTGATAATCGAGAATCCCGGGGCCGCCCGAAGCCATGGGCATCAGGTTACGTGGCATGTAGTCGCGATGAACAAAGACCTTGGCCTGGGCCAAATTATTTTGAAGAATGCGCTCAAAACATACTTTTAACAAAGCGCTTTGTCTTTCATCGAGCGTTTTACCGCGATGTTTACTGATATACCATTCAGGAAAC
Source organism: Parasutterella secunda (assembly GCF_016901835.1). Lineage (GTDB taxonomy): Bacteria > Pseudomonadota > Gammaproteobacteria > Burkholderiales > Burkholderiaceae_F > Aphodousia > Aphodousia faecavium. The sequence goes on from NZ_JACJKX010000002.1 coordinate 173,213, forward strand.
AGATTGAGTTCGCGTGTTAAAAGGGCACGGTCATACTCGGGCAACACGCCGGGCTCAGAAATACTTTGCCACTGAACCAATGCGTCAATAGCCTTACCCATTAATTCGCGGGCATTATCTTCGTTTAAAACATTGAGATAAGTCTTCTCTCCCAAATCCGTTAAGAGCAAAAAGCCCTTTTCGACACTTTGCTCGTAGATATGGGGCACCGTGAGTTTGGCTTTTTCAAATAACGAGGTCACGCAAATAAAGGGACGAACGTCCTCATGATCGGTCGGCGCATCCATCACGATATAGGTTTTGCCGTCACGGTCGGCCACTCTGAAGTAGCTTCGAAAGCCCGCATCCGTGCTGGCCGGTTTTTCCGTTGAAAGATCCAGATTGTATCGTTCGGCAATCGAACCCAACCATTCATGGCGTTCATTTTGACGTTCGGTCATGCATCCCCCGATGATTTCTTACAAATTCCTGGGCGAAATTATGACACGATGCAACAAGAGCGCCAAACGCTTCCGCTATAATGGGCGAAAACTGTTTGACAAACCTAATTCATTCATTTCATGTCGGATTTTTCCAAGACTACCCGCAAGGGGCTGCCGGCACTCAAAATGCTGAGCCTGGCTTGTGCGCTTGCCTGCGCAAGCTACGCTCATGCGCAGGCCAGTGACGCCGTGCGTCTTCGTACCGCAAGCTCCTTGAGTGACTCCTCTCAGCTTGTCAACGAAAACAGTGCAAGCTTTATTTCGGCCGACCAAATGGAAACGACCGATGACGAGATTATTCTGCGTGGTGACGCTGAGGTTCGTCGTGCCCGCACGCTCATTCGCGGTGACAATATTACCTACACCCAATCGTCCGATACCGTAGACGTTCAGGGTAACGCCGTGGTGCTTCGCGACGGCGTGCGTTTTGCGGGCCCCGAGCTCAACTACCAGATTGAAACCCAAACGGGCGAAATGCAGGACGCAAGCTACGAGTATCCGGCCCGGCGCATTCAAGGTAAAAGTAAATACGCCCGATTTGAAAGCGGCGAATCCACTCAATTGCGTCAAGCCACTTTGTCAACCTGCAAACCCGGCAGCAAAGCCTGGTGGATTGAAGCCGATACGCTCACCATCGATGAAACGACCAACATGGCCACGGCCCATGATATGAGTTTTCACTTGGCGGGCTTGCCGGTGATGGGCCTGCCCTATGCGTTTTTCCCGGTCGGCACCGACCGTCAAAGCGGTCTTTTGACGCCTACGATCGGCATGAGTTCCGAGTTGGGTCTTGATTATGCACAGCCCATCTATTGGAACATTGCACCGAACTACGACTACACCTTTACGCCACGCCTCGTCACCCGCCACGGCATTATTCTCGGAAACGAATTCCGATTCCTGACTCCCAACATGGGTGCCACGATGGTCTACGACTACATGCCGCATGACCGCCGTGAAGGCGACAGCCGTTACGGTGCAAAGGTTGACGGTTGGGCGAAGTGGAACGACATTAACTTCAAAGCCAATTACAACAAAGTCAGCGACGGTGACTACCTCGATGACTTCTCAGGCGAATTTAACGAAAGCGACGAATCCGTTTTGCCGCAAGACCTCTCGATGAGTTACGGCAAAGACTTCTGGAATGCATCCTTGAGCGTACGCAAAAATCAAGTCCTTGACCGTACCGACCACGATCCGGTTGACAGACCTTATGAAAAGGTTCCGGAATTCCGTTGGAGCGCCTACTACGCCGACTTCCACGGCTTTGAAATTTCAAGCACTTTGGAAGCGACGCGCTTTAAGCATCAGGAAGAAGACTATAAGCCCGAGGGCGATCGCTTCTATATGAACCACTCCATCGCCTACCCGATGAGGGGTGCCGCCTGGTTCATTACCCCGAAGGCCATGATTACGGGCGTTTCCTATAACCTCACAGGTTTAGAAAATCTCAATAAGGGGTTCCAGGATTTCGTGGGCTATGAAAAGCACTCCAGTTTCACTGTCCCAACTTTCAGCTTGGATAGCGGTCTTATTTTCGAGCGCGATACCTCCTGGTTCGGCAGTGACGCCACTCAAACGTTTGAACCGCGACTTTTCTACGTCTACACCCCCTATCGTGACCAAAGTCACATGCCGGTTTTTGATAGCTCCTACGCAGATTTGAGTTTCGGCAGTTTCTTCCTGGAAAACGAGTTCACGGGTCATGACCGAGTATCCGAAGCCAATCAGTTGTCACTTATTTTGACCTCTCGCTATTTGGATCGCAAAACCGGTTTTGAATGGTTGCGTGCCTCCATCGGCCAACGCTTTTACTTCTCTGACCAGAACGTAGGGTTAAATAAGTACACCATTAACGATTGGTACAGATATCGCTATTTGAAAGCCGAAGGTATCAATGAAGACCGAAAGAGCGACTATCTGGCAAACGTCACAGCCCATTTAACCAAAGACGTGACGTTCTCGACCACGGCGCAGTATTCCACCACCGAGACGCGTATCACGCGTATGAACGCCGGTATCCGTTGGCAGCCCAAACCCTCCTCAGTTGTGGGTCTTTACTATCGCTTCGACGATTTGAAGACCACGCCGGAAGTGGACCGCATCCGTCAGATTGACTTCGGTGTGCAGTGGCCGCTCAGTAACTCCTTCTATGGTTTAGCCCGCTACAACTACGACTTGGATGCCGGCAAAACCGTTGATGCCATCGCCGGTGTCGAATACGCTGCAGACTGCTGGGCTTTGCGCTTTGTGGGCCAGAAGGTGCTCGACAGCGAAGACAAATACGATTACCGATTCTATGTTCAACTGGAGTTGACCGGATTGGGCGGCATCGGTTCCGATCCTCTTGAAACCTTGCGTCGTGCCATCCCGGGCTATCGACCTGTTACCGATCAACCCGGCGCAGCCGGACTGTATGACTACTATGAATAAGATGAAATGCATGGCGTTGCTTGCCGCCTTCTCTGCAAGCGTTTGTATGGCTCAAACGAAGGCTGATTCCTCCCAGGCACCGGCCCCTCAGGTGCTCAATGCCGTCGTAGCCGTAGTCAATAACGATGTGATCACGACGGGGGAACTGGCTGAGCGCGCTCACTCGGCAGCACTCAACCTTCGCCGTCAAAAAATTCAATTGCCCCCGATGCCGCAGCTGCGCGCTCAGGTTCTTGAACAATTAATCCTTGAACGCGCCATTGCTCAACGTGCACGCGAAACCGGTATCCGAGTCGATGACGGTGTGGTTAATGCCACGATCGAGCAGATCGCTCAACAAAATAAGATTTCAGTAGCTGAACTTCGCCGCCGTTTGTCTTTAGATGGCGTCACTTTCCCGCAATTCCGAGAAGAAATTCGCTCTCAAATCATCACGCAACGCTTGCGTGAACGTGAAGTGGATGAAGAAATCAAGATTCCTGAAAGCGAAATCGATGCCTTTTTGGCCGATCAAGCAGGCTACAACATCAATGATACGATCGAATACGACGTGTCTCATATCTGGATTCCGACCTCTGAAGGGATGAGCTCAGAAGAGTTGCGCGCTGCCCACAATACGGCTGAAGATATCCTCGAGCGTGCCCAAGACGGTGAAGACTTCGGTCAGTTGGCCGCCAGCTACTCCAAAGCTAGCGATGCTTTAGAAGGCGGCAATCTCGGTTGGAGAACGCTCTCACAGATGCCGACTGCTCTGGCTTCTGCCGTGCGTGACGCTCGCCAAGAGTCCTCCCGCATTGCCATGAATGTGAGCTCTGACGGCTACTACATCGTCAAAGTCAACGGTCGACGCGACGGCGTGAAAACGAAACTGGCTGGCGGCCCTGTCACCCAAACGCACGCCCGCCACATTTTGATGGCTGTCACCCCGGTCACCGATGAAGCTACGGTTCTTAACCGCTTAAACGACATCCGTAACCGTTTGGTCAACAACAAAGAAGATTTTGCAACGCTCGCCCGTCTGCACTCCGTGGACGGCTCAGCCACCCGAGGCGGTGACCTTGGTTGGTTGCACCCGGGCGATACGGTACCTGCGTTTGAAGCGGCCATGAATAAGCTTCAACCCGGCGAAGTGAGCCAACCGATCAAAACTCAGTACGGCTACCACCTCATCCAAGTCGTGGATCGCCGCGAAGAGGCGATGGACGCCGAGCGCATGCGCTTTATGGCCCGTCAGATTCTGCGTCAGCGCAAACTGGCTGAAGCAACGGCTACCTGGCAGCGTGAACTGCGTGACCGTGCTTACGTTGAAATTCGTCGCGACGAGCTCTAAGGGGTAAATCTTTCATGCAAAACGGTTTAGCCGGCCATCGGGCAAGAAAGCGTTTCGGGCAGAACTTTCTGCACGATGAGCATTGGATTGAGCGTATCGCCCGCACAATAGACCCAAAACCCGAAGACACCATTGTCGAAATCGGACCGGGTCAGGCAGCGCTCACCCGAAAAATGATTGCCGGAGCCGGTTACGCCACAGCGGTTGAGATCGATCGTGATCTCGCCGCATGGCTAAAAGAGACCTTTCCCGATACGCTCACGCTCATTGAAGCCGATGCACTCAAACTTGATTGGACCCAGGTGCATCCTGATGCGAGGCTGCGTGTGGTCGGCAACCTCCCCTACAACATCTCTAGCCCCCTGCTCTTTCACCTGATGACGGTCGCTGACCGCGTGATCGATCAGCACTTCATGCTTCAAAAAGAGGTGGTTGATCGCATGGTGGCTGCCCCCGGCAGCAAAGTCTATGGCAGACTCTCGGTGATGCTTCAGTATCGCTATCGTATGCAAAAGATGTTTGATGTGCCGCCGGGTGCCTTTACGCCTGCCCCTAAAGTCACAAGCTCCATCGTGCGCATGATTCCGAAAAATCGTGATGAGATGCCCCCTGTCAACTGGGAGCGTTTTTCTGAAATTGTCGCGGCGGCTTTTAATCAGCGCCGCAAGACCCTTCGCAATGCACTCGGCAAATTACTCACCGAAGAGCAAATAAAAAGCGTGGGCGTGGATCCTACGCTACGCGCTGAGGCTCTCGATGTGGCAGCCTTTGTAAAGCTTGCCAATATCGCCTAAAACGGCAACATCGGCATGTACACGCCTTTGAGGGCCCGTCGGGCCCTTTCATAATCCGGATAAATCTCTCCCACCCGCTTCCAGAATCGGTCACTGTGGTTCATTTCATCAAGATGGGCCAATTCATGCGCAATCACATAGTCAATTAAGTGTGGATCCAGATGAATCAAGCGCCAATTCAGTCTGATGCGGCGATCGGCACTGCAGGAGCCCCAGCGCCCCTTTGCGCTCGATAAACCCCAACCGCTGAAACTCACTAATGCATGACCGGCTATCGTCTGAATACGGTCGCCTAGATAGCGTTCTGCCTCTTTCTTAAACCAGACCTGCACCCAGTCTTTAACCCGCTCTTCCTGCGTGTTTTTAGCAGTATTGACAATCAATTCCCAAGCGTGAGCGCCTTCAGAAAAGAAGACGGACTTTGCCGCAGGATCCAGGCGCAATGTTAGTGGGCGTCCTAAATAAGGAAGTTGCGCACCGTCGACAAAGCGCACACTCTGCATACCGACTTCTTTTTGCCAACGCTCAAATTCAGCGAGTTTCTTTTGAATCCAGCCCTCTTTTTGCTGAAGCATCTTCTCAATTTCAGCAACCGAAACCCAGCGTGGTGCTCTGACTGTCAAGCCTCTCTCATCGATTATGAAACCCACGCTTTTGCGTTTGGCGCGCTCGAGCCGATAGTTCACAACGGGCGTTAACTCAAAATCCTTTTTTCCCACCGAAGGCTCTTTGGACAAATGAGAAGACCCGTCGGACTCCTGAGGCTCTTTTTTCTTCACCTCACGGATCGCCGATTTGGCCTCATTGAGCCAATCTTGGAAAAAATCAAACGCCAATTGCTTCACGAAATTGTCCTTACGGTTTTTCAAATTCGTTAGTGACCTTACTGCCGTAGAGCTCTGGTGAAATCACGTGCATTTCGCCTTCGATCCAGGCCACTAATTCTTCCTGCACCGCCTCAAACGTTCGCCCTTCGGTTTTAATCATCGGACCGACCGACAAGGTGATCAAACCCGGTGTTTTGGAAATCGAATTTCTGGGCCAGCATTCACCGGAATTAAGTGCAATGGGAATAATCGGCGTACCCGTCGCTACGGCAAAACGGGCGCCGCCAGATTTGTAGTGCGTTTTCTGTCCCGGGGCCGTGCGGGTACCTTCCGGAAACATGGCAAGCCACCATCCCTTATTGAGAAACTCTTTACCCTGCTTCATAAATTGCTCATAGGCCCGGGAACCTTTTTTGCGGTCAATGGCCATCATGTGCAAGGTGGCAAGGGCTTGACCGAACACCGGCACGTAATGCAATTCCTTTTTATACACAAAGCTTGTCCGATGCGGGATGACTGAACCCAAAGCGAAAATATCCCAGGCAGATTGGTGCTTGGAGAGCACCAGAACCGACGTGCCGTCCCTGGGGAAATTTTCCAGACCCTTAAATTGATAGCGCATGCCGCAAATGACTTCTCCCATCTTGAGCATAAAGCGCGCCCAGTTCATCGCGAAACGGTAGCGAAAGGCAAGGGATGCCGGATACAAAATGATGAGCACAATAGCCAACGGCACAAGTGTCACCGCTAAAACCAGGTAGTAAATCCAACCTCGGATCGTTGACATAGTTGATTCCCAATACGCGAAAGGCCCCGTTACGGAGCCTTTCGCTTGAAGTGATTCTCTAAAGAAAAACTACTTTGCTAAGCGCGAAAGCTCAGCCACCATGTTCATTGTACGATGTAAACGCCACAGTAGGGCCAAACGATTGGCACGTACACGGGCGTCTTCAACATTGACCATGACGTCTTCAAAGAAACAGTCAACCGGTGCTTTCATGGGAGCTAGTCCCTTTAAAAGATCCGTGTAGTGACCGGCTTCGTAGTGAGCCTTAGCTTTGGGTTCAGCCACACACAGTGCTTCGTACAAAGCTTTTTCTGCTTCGGAATCAAAAAGCGCCACATCCACCACATCGGTTTCAGGAACGGTCTTCTTAAGGATATTACCGATACGCTTATTGGCTGCAGCCAAGGCTTCGGCTTCAGGCAATTGAGCAAAAGCACGAACAGCCTGAAGTCTGGCGGGGACATCGAGCACCATCGTCGGGTGCGTTGCAAGCACCGCATCAACCTCTTGAGCGCTATAGCCCTTGTCCTTAAACATCACGCGCAGACGATCTTCAAAGAAGGCGAGAAGCTCATCTCGGGCGTCCCTAACGTTTGCGACTTCCTTCATCGCTTCGTAGCCGATGTTAACAAGGTCAGTGATTGCCACGTTGAGATTCTTTTCAATCAACATGCGCAAAACACCTAAGGCGTGACGACGAAGCGCAAACGGATCCTTATCACCCGTGGGCATCTGACCGATACCGAAAAGGCCCGAAAGGGTTTCAAGCTTATCGGCTAAAGCCACAGCCAAGCTAACGGGCGTAGAGGGTAAGGCGTCACCCGCAAAGCGCGGTTGATAGTGCTCACGAATAGCAAGCGCCACTTCTTCATCTTCCCCGTCATGCAAAGCGTAGTATTCGCCCATAATGCCTTGCAATTCCGGGAATTCTCCGACCATCAGGGTTAAGAGGTCAACTTTGGCCAACTGGGCAGCACGCACGGCTTGATCACGGTTGGCTCCGATCAAGTCAGCAACCTTAGCGGCAATGGCTTTAACGCGTTCCACGCGTTCGGCCTGGGTACCGAGTTTATTGTGGTAAACCACATTCTTTAAAAGCGGAATGCGGCTTTCAAGCGTTTGCAGTTTATCCTGATCGTAGAAGAACTTGGCGTCCGCTAAACGAGCGCGCACCACACGGGCGTTACCGGCGCTGATCGCATCGCCTCCGTCCTTGGCTTTCAATTGAGACACAAGGAAGAAGCGATTCATCAAACGACCCTTTTCGTCCTGCACGGCAAAATACTTTTGATTTTGCTGCATCGTGAGAATCAGGCATTCCTGCGGCACTTTGAGGAATTCTTCTTCAAAGCTTGATTCATAAATCACAGGCCACTCGGTGAGCGCCGTGACTTCATCGATCAAATCTTCAGGCATGATGGCTTCGCCATGGATCGCACGGGCGCCTTCAACCACATCGTGCACGATCTTTTCACGGCGCTTGGCAAAAGAAGGCATAACCTTGGCTTCGGTCATCATCTGCTCTTCATAACCGTCAGCGCTCTTAATGGCAATCAATTCATGCGTGTGGAAGCGATGGCCGCTAGTCAATCGGTCGGCTTTGAGTCCCAAAAGGGACACGGGCACCACGTCTTCACCGTAGAGCACCACCAAGTGCTTGGCCGGGCGCACGAAAGACACCGTCGTTTCACCATCAGCCAATTGGTAATGCATCACCTTCGGAATCGGCAGATTAAAGGCTGCAGCTTCCAAAGCGGTTTGAAGGCCATGGGCCAATTCAACACCGGGGCGAATGCCTTCGTAGAAGAGCTGTACGTTTTTGCCGTCATCGACTTGCTTTAAGCTCTTGACATCGGCATCAATCCCCAGGGCTTTCATCTTCTTTAAAAGCGCGGGGGTAGCGTTACCCTCGGCATCCAAACCCACCTTTACGGGAACGAGCTTTTGCTTAAAGGCTTCATCGGGAGATTTGGCCAAAACGTTCGTCACCAAAGCGGCGAGGCGGCGTGGAGAGCCGTAAACCGTCGTTCGGCTGCCGTCGGCCAAAAAGTGCTGAGAGGCTAAGCTCTTCGTCAAGTTCTGCGCAAACGCTTCGGAGAGTTTTTTAAGAGCCTTCGGCGGCAACTCTTCGGTTTGCAATTCCACTAACAAACTGGTCATTTTTCTCTAGCCCCTTAGGAATTCTTTTTCAACATCGGGAAGCCCAAACGTTCGCGGGCATCGTAGTAGCTTTGTGCCACCGAGCGGCTGATCGTACGGATACGGGCAATGTAAGCGGCGCGTTCGGTCACGCTGATGGCGCCACGGGCGTCCAACAGGTTAAACGTGTGACCGGCTTTGAGCACCATTTCATAGGCGGGAAGCGCAAGATTCAAATCCATCAGACGCTTGGCTTCGCTTTCGAAATAGTCAAACTGGTGCAAAAGTTTCACGGGATCACTTGCTTCAAAGTTGTAGTGACTTTGTTCGACTTCGTTTTGATGGAACACGTCACCATAGGTGAGCGTACGGGTCGAGCCGTCAGCGTCTTGCCAACGCGTGTACACCAAGTCAAAAACGTTGTCGCAGTTTTGCAGGTACATCGTCAAACGTTCAAGACCGTAGGTGATTTCACCGGTGATCGGCTTGCATTCCAAACCGCCCACTTGTTGGAAGTAGGTAAACTGCGTCACTTCCATGCCGTTCATCCAGATTTCCCAGCCCAAGCCCCAGGCACCCAAGGTCGGGTTTTCCCAGTTGTCTTCGACAAAACGGATGTCGTTCACTTCCGTGTCAATGCCAAGCGCACGAAGGCTGCCCAAGTACAAATCCACGATGTTGGTGGGAGCGGGCTTGAGCACCACCTGGAATTGATGGTGTTGATGCAAACGATTAGGATTTTCGCCATAACGGGCGTCTTTCGGACGACGAGAGGGCTGCACGTAAGCGGCGCGCCACGGCTCCGGCCCCAACGCTCTTAAAAAGGTTGCCGTATGAGATGTACCGGCACCCACTTCCATATCAATCGGTTGCAAAAGGGCGCAACCCTGTTGATTCCAATACTGCTGCAAACGCAGGATGACTTCCTGAAATGTAATCATCGGTTAGATCCAAAAATTGAGAAATCGGTTAAAAGGCGATTGAGCCCTGAAAATTGTTTAATTTTAGTCCTTTTGCCTGCGCTTTTCGGCAAATGTGCAAATAAAAGCACCTAATAACATCAAAATTGATAAAAGAACGGCCGGCCAATTGCCCCATTTCACAAAGGGCGTGGCTTCTCCCTTCATCGTAGTAACCTTCACATCGAGCGTTGCCTCGATATCGGTGGCAAGGCTCTTGACGATTTGTCCGTGCTCATTAACCAAGGCAGTACTGCCGCTATTGGTGACGCTTAACACCGGGCGGGCCGTTTCCAGTGCCCGCATCTGAGAGATCTGCAGGTGCTGAGCCGAGGCTTTTTCAGGCCCGAACCACTTCAAGTTCGAGAGGTTAATCAAAAGTTCGGGCGAGGCACCGCTCCAGGCTTCAATCCACTCGCTACCGAAGAGGTTTTCGTAACACAGATTGACGGCAGCCGTGTGGCCCGCAAAATTCATGGTCAACGCAGAGGTCTCGCCTCGGGCCAAGTCTGTCATCGGAATGCGCATCGAATCAATAAACCAACGGAAACCCCATGGCACAAATTCTCCGAAGGGTACTAAGTGACGTTTTTTATACAATGACATTTCCCCTTGGGGATCCAAGGCAATCGCAGCGTTACTGTAGCGCCCCTCTTCCAACCAGAAGGCGTTAAAAAGAAGCGACTTATTTTCCGTTTTGACCCAATTAATGAGTCTGTCTTGTTGGGCCTTGGGAAATTGCTGCCAAGCCAAGGGATAAGCGGACTCAGGCAAAATCACAGCGTCCACCGCAGTCCTTTCAACCGAGACGTTATCGAGATAGAAATAAATTTCATCGAAACGCTCGCTCATCGATTGTTGCAAAAGGCGAGGCTCCAAATTGGGCTGCACGAGACGCACATTGATGTCGCCTGCGGGCTCACTCCAAACGATTTCTTTTCCTGCCATGGAAAGCAGCAAAATAGAGAAAATGGTAATGACACAAGAGGCGATATAAATCCAGTTACCGCGAAGTGTCCAAATAGCGGCCAGAAGGCCTGCCACCGTGGACATCCCTAAAAGCACCCCGAAACTGCCGATAAAGGGCGCAAGACCCGCAAAAGGCCAATCGATCATGGTGTAGGCAGGATTTAACCACGGAAAGCCCGTCAATACCCAGCCTCGCAACCACTCAAAGAAGGTAAACGCTGCAGGCAGCGCCAGGGCCATGCGCAAAATGGGATTGGGAATAAATTTCACCACGAGAACAAAGGCTGCGGTGGGAAAAAGCGCAAGTGCCAAAGAAAAAACTGACGTAGTCACATAGGTCCACTCAAGGGGCATGTAGCCATAGTGATACATGCTGAAATAGACCCAATTGATGCCGCTTACAAACCATCCGAAACCAAAGGCCATACTCCAAAGTGCAGCGTGAGAGACTTTTTCACTGACGCTTACCAAATAGAAAATCACAATGAGTGCGGCAAACGCAAACATGGGTTCGTTGGCCGGTGCAAAGGCGCTCGCAAGCGACACGCCGCTTGCGAAACTCAAGACAAGGCGATAAAGATAGTACTTTTGAGTGGGTGATAACAACATCATTTTTATTCTTTTTTAGCGGGGTCGGTCGTGGGAAGTTTTTCCACTTTCAGCAAACGAACCTGACGTTCGTCTGCTCGCAAAACCGTAAATCGGAAGCCTTCAATCACCACCGTTTCACCGATCTTAGGCATATGCTCCAAGCGGTCGGCAATCAAGCCGCCGATTGTCTCACAGTGGCAGTCTTCATCGGTATTGATTTCAGTCGCGAAAAAGTTATTGAATTGTTCAATTTCCGTGAGTGCCTTCACTCGCCAGCAGCCGTGCTTGGGATCTTCCAGAATATTGTCAGCGTCTTCGTCCACTTCATCAAATTCGTCGTCGATTTCGCCCACAATCTGCTCGAGCACGTCTTCAATGGTGATAAGGCCCGAGACGCTGCCAAACTCATCCACGACAATGGCCATATGGTTGTGTTCGAGTTTAAAGTCCCGCAACAGGTCGTTAAGCGGCATACTTTCGGGAATAAATTTCACCGCACGAAGATGGTCCTTGGCTTTAAAGTTCGGATCAACCAATACCCGCAAAATGGTTTTGGCGTGCAAAATACCGATCACATTATCCCGGTCTCCGTCCATAATGACCGGAAAACGTGAGTGGCCGGCTTCGATCATCTGCGGCAGCCACACATCTTTACTCTCGCTTAAATCCACCACCTGCATCTGAGAGCGCGGCACCATTAAATCACACGCTCTCAAGTTATAAAACTGCATGACGCCTTCCATCATTTTCAAGGCGGAATCGTCAATCAGCTTCTGTTCATTGGCTTCGTGGAGCGTATCGATGAAGTCTTCGCGTGTGGGGCGGTGAAAGACGCCGGAGATGCGTTCAAAAAAAGTGCGGTGTTTGGTTGCAGTCGCTTTAAGCGGGGGTTCTGTACTCATGTAGATTAAAATAATTAAACAACAAGAAAGTTAATGTTATCAGGGTTTTGCCTTCATTGCTTTATTCATAGCCTCTAAGTCACGACAAAACCTGAAGATTTCTAAGCGTTAAAGACCCGACAAAAACACCATTCGGGATTTTGTCGGGTAAGCTCATACCGGTAGTTGGTTCAAAATTCTCTGAATGCTTTTCTAAAATTCCAGCTTCAGCTTTTTCCCTTTTAAGAGAATCCGGTCTTCGTAGGGATTTTTGAAACCTAACTTCAAAAGCGCACCGATTTCTTTATCTTCCATCACGTTGGCATCGGCATACTCCATGTGGTCATAGCCGTGAGCATGCAGTGTCCCGTGAATAAGTAAGTGCGCTAAATGTTCGTCAAAGGACTTATTCTGGGCTTTGGACTCTTTAATGAGAACCGGCACACAAATGACCAAATCCGCGATCGCCACAGGCTCGTGTTGATAGTCAAATGTCAACACATTGGTCGCATAGTCTTTGTGGCGATACTGAGCGTTCATGGCGCGCCCTTCTTCTTCGCCCACAAACATCACGTTTAATTCTGTGTCACGCTCAATAGCGGCCTTCACCCACTTTTTCATCTTTTTGGTCGAAGGAAGCTTAAAGTCACCGTGTTCAAAGATGTTAAATTGCAGTTTCTTTTTCGACATGGTTATTTGTCCTCTTTGGCAAGTTTCGCCAACTGCCTTTTCTCATCAGCTTTAGCGTACGCCTCAACGATACGGGCGACAAGTGGGTGACGAACAACGTCGCTTGCGGTGAAATACGTCATCGCAATCCCACGGACTCCGGCTAAAACATTTTGAGCTTCGACAAGCCCCGAGCGTGTACCACGAGGCAGGTCAATTTGCGTGACGTCTCCCGTGATCACCGCCTTGGAGCCGAACCCGATGCGGGTTAAAAACATCTTCATTTGCTCAGGCGTCGTGTTTTGCGCTTCATCCAAGATCACAAACGCATTGTTTAAGGTGCGTCCACGCATATAAGCCAAGGGCGCAATTTCAATCGTCTGACGCTCAAGAAGCCTTTGGGTTTTATCAAAGCCCAAGAGATCAAAAAGAGCATCGTAAAGGGGCCTCAGATAGGGATCCACTTTCTGGGAGAGGTCTCCGGGCAAGAACCCCAAGCGTTCCCCGGCTTCTACGGCAGGGCGCGTGAGAATAATGCGCTCGACGCGATCTCTTTCATAGGCATCAACGGCTGCTGCGACCGCCAGATACGTTTTACCGGTACCGGCGGGACCTATACCGAACGCAATATCGTTATCCAGAATCGACTGAATGTAGTCATTTTGCCGAGGGGTTCTGCCTTGAAGCTCACGTCGCTTGGTGTGCAGCACCGGCGTGGTCGGAGAATCTCCGTCCACCTTTTTGGCATTTTCTCCGACAAAAAAGAGCTGCACATCATCGGTTGTCAATTCCTCTGCACTGCTTTCAGCGCGAAGTGCCAATGTCTGGAGAGCATTTAAGGCTTCACGGGCTTTGTCTGCGTCGCCTGCAATCCGAAATTGATTGTTTCGACGAGAAATCGAGACGTCCAAAATCACTTCAATCTGGCGCAAATTGGCATCCATCGGCCCCACGAGACTCGCTAGGGCCGTGTTGCTTAAATCCAAATTGAGTGACAAAACTTTTTCTTCAGCCATTTTCAATTCTTATACCCGTTCACCCAAAAGCGTATGGGGATTGACTTCCGTGATTCTCACGTTCACCATCGTGTCTGTAAGAGACTCATCGCCCACAAAATTGACAATACGGTTATTGTCGGTGCGAGCGGCCATCATGCCGCGACCGCGACGAGAGGGGCCAATTACCAACACGCGCTGCACAGTCCCCAACATGGATTGGGCAATTTCCGTGGCCTTGGCATCGTTTTTCACCTGAAGAATCTGCAGGCGCTTTAATTTCACCTCTTGAGGCGTATCGTCTTTTAAATACGCGGCAGGCGTCCCCGGTCGACGGCTGTAAACAAAGGAGAAGCTTGCATCAAAACCCACATCGTCCATGAGTTTTAATGTGGCTTGGAAATCTTCTTCGGTTTCGCCGGGGAACCCCACGATGATATCGGTGGCAATCGAAATATCCGGGCGAATCGCCTTTAAGCGTCGAATAATGGACTTATATTCAAGCACCGTGTAGCCGCGCTTCATCGCAGCCAAAATGCGATCACTTCCGGACTGCACGGGCAAATGCACGTGATTGACCAGCTTGTCAATCTTGCCGTACGCATCAATCAAACGCTGAGTAAATTCTTTGGGGTGAGAAGTGGTGTAGCGAATGCGTTCAATGCCATCAATTTCAGCCACATATTCCAGCAACATCGCAAAGTCTGCGATGTCACCGTCGGGCGTTTCTCCCCGATAGGCATTGACATTTTGTCCCAAAAGCGTCACTTCTTTAACGCCTTGAGCAGCAAGCTTTGCAACCTCAATTAACACATCAGCCATGGGGCGAGAGATTTCTTCGCCGCGGGTGTAGGGCACCACACAGTAGGAGCAATATTTGCTGCAGCCTTCCATGATGGAAACGAAGGCCGTAGCACCTCGGGCCTTGGGTTCGGCTAAGTGGTCAAACTTTTCGATTTCAGGGAAACGAATATCGACTTGAGGTTTGTGTGTGTCGTTTACTTTGCCAACCATTTCCGGCAAACGATGAAGCGTTTGCGGTCCAAAAACGATATCGACATAAGGCGCACGAGACAAAATCTTTTTGCCTTCTTGGCTTGCGACACAGCCACCCACGGCAATCAGCATATCGTCTTTGTGTGCTTCGCGTTTGGTATCGCGAATGCGACCCAATTCCGAGAAAACTTTTTCCTGAGACTTTTCTCGAATAGAGCAGGTATTTAATACGACGAGATCAGCATCCTCGACTTTATCGGTACGCTCATAGCCGTTATCGACCATCAGGTCAACAATTTTCTCAGAGTCGTACTCATTCATCTGGCAGCCAAAGCTGCGAAGGTAGATTTTTTTCGCGGTCACGGTTTACATCCGTTGCACAAAAGGAAATTTGTTCTTTAAAAACAAATTATTGTTAATCAATAAAGGGGGTGTAAGTATAGCAGAGCAGAAAAAGCACTTTGTATTGAAGATACTGATTCATCAAAGCTTTAGTCTCGAGTGCAGTCAAAGAGTAAACGAAATACTTCGTAATCTTTGATTCGTCTTTAAATTGAATAAATGGAGAGTTAAAGACGCTTAAACGAACCTCAAAGCGATTTCGTCTAAGCTCATCAGTAAAGAAAAGCGGATTCAAAAGCACGTCTGCTCTTGAACCCGCCTGATTTCTGAGTTAAATCAGATCAGAGAACTTCTCAAGAATTAGAAGTTGTGAACCAAACCGGAGATAACTTCCGTGGTCTTGGTCTTTTCGCCGTCGAAATCTTCAACTTGGTCGTAACCGACACCGGCGTAAACATAGGTACGCTTGCTCAACGGATAAGAGTAGTAAGCACCAACGTTGAACACCTTGTATTCGTCAGCATCGCTAGCACGTGCATCATCCGTACCCATTGCATAACCAACAGCCGTTTCCAACTTACCACCGGCGATCGGAGCAGCAACGCTAAAGCTCACGCCCCATTGGCTGTAGTCTTTAGCAGTGACTTCATCATCCTTCGCATCCAACACTTGACCACCCTTGTAGTAGTTGGCTGCCAAGAAAGTCTGTGCGACACCGAAGTCGTAGTTCACACCAGCCGTAACGTTGGTGGAGTCATCATCATAAAGAGCGCTCTGAACATGACCACGGTCAACTTGGCTCACGACCAAACCGGCACCGAAGTTACCCCATTGACCGGTAACGGCCAAACCATAGTAGCGGTCCACGTCAGAAGAAGCTTCCTTGGCAGTGCCTTGATCATTGCCCAAAGAGGCCATGGCATGCACCGTCATACCCGCAAATTCGGGAGAGGTGTAAGCAATGGAGTTATCCAAACGGCTGTAGGTATTGAACACACGACCTTGGTCATTGATGTTGGTACCATAGCCCGTACCGGAAGCCGTGAAGCCAGCGGCTACGTCAATAGAACCCGTACCGGAATCCAAAGCACCGAAACGACCCATGTGCAATGTACCGTAATCGGTCTTCACATAGAGGCGAGATTCACGAGAGAAAGCCTTGTTTTCGGCAGAATCGGAACCGTCATCAGCGTTGAAGCCATGTTCCAATTGGAAACCAACCGTCAAATCTTCAGAAATTTGTTCTTGGCCCTTCAAACCAAAGCGAGAGGAGCTGGAGTTACCGGATTTGAGACCCCAGTTATCGGTCTTCACACCCTTGTCATCTTGGTGAACATATTGGAGACCAAGGTCAACCTTACCATAGAGGGTAACGTCGGCAGCGAGAGCCGTGCCGGCAAATGCGCCGAGAACGGCGACTGCAGCTAAAGTCTTTTTCATAATTACTACCTTTTTATATGAAAAACGAATTGTTTTTCCTCTAGAGGAAAAAGCAGAATACCTTCTGCCTGAGTTGCATTGTTGCTCCCCTCAAACAACTTAGTCAAACTAAAGGTCCTTCTAACTATATAGTCCAAGCTACTCAAACACCTTCACCATTCCACTATATCTATATGAATTTGTTTAATTTTTTATATTTTTATCGGTCGCTTTCAATGAGTTGTTTTTTTACAACAAAAAGGCGCATCCAAAAGCATTTCTGCTCTTGAATCCGCCCCAACTAACTCCAAATCAGACAGAAGGTAGTAGAAAACTGTCTAACTCAGATTAGAAGACTTCTCAAATTAGAAGTAGTGAGCCATACCGAACACGAAAGCGGTATTGTTAGGCTTAGCATCATTCGTGCTGTCGTTGTTATCCTTGAAGTCATCCTTCGTGTAGGAAGCAGCGGTATACAACTTCATGCGCTTGCTCAACGGATAGTCATAGGTCAATGCAACTGTGTAGCGGCTAACTTCGAGATCACCAAATTCTTTATCGTCAGAAGATTCAGCATCCATGTAACCAACCATACCTTGCAAAGTACCACCAAACACCGGAGCAGCAGCTGCCAACTTCACACCATAACCATCAATACGTTCAATTTGATAGTCGCTAACGATCGTGTTGTAGCCAGCACTATCCTTGAAGTAACGGCCCGTCAAAGCGGTCTTGACAGCACCGAAGTCGTAAGCCACAGATGCTTCGACACCGATTGAATCATCAACGTCTTCTCCCGTGCCCGTAGCCGGGAACCAAGATTGATAGTTGGTTTGTTCAACACCCAACATAGCGCTCCAGGCACCCCAGTTACCAAGAGCGGCCAAGCCATAGTAACGATCAGTCTTAGAAGTGTTTTCTTCTTCGCTGTCAGCAGCTGCCGTATCACCACCAGCGTACTGAGCATAAACCGTCATCCCAGCAAATGTCGGAGACTTATAGGTGATCATGTTGTCCAAACGAGAACTCGTCTTATCGGTGATCAGTTCGGTACCACCGGTCATTCCACCCCAAGAAGAACCAAGGATGAATTCCCCACGTTGGGAATATGTACCAGCATCACTCAAGACACGGCCCATACGACCGAAGCCCAATTCACCGTAAGCGGTCGTCACACGCAAACTGGCTTCACGATTAAACATACGGTCATCGTCGCCGAAAGAACCGTCATCGGGATTAAAACCTTGTTCCAATGTGAAGGAAACCGTCAAATCTTCAGAGATTTGTTCAGAACCCTTGATACCAAAACGGGAACTCGTCATATTGCCGGATTCAAGGCCCCAGGAGTTTTCTGCAGATTGATGGGGTTGGTCAGCATCGACGCGTTGATAGAGCAAACCTTCATCGATACGACCATAAAGAGTAACATCGGCAGCGATAGCAGAGCCGGCAAAAGCGCCGAGAACAGCGACAGCAGCTAAAGTCTTTTTCATAATAGATATTCCTTTAAAAAGACATCTTTCTTTTCTAAAAGTGAAAGCAAATCTCTCAAGACATTCGCTTTGCTGTCTGGAATTTTCTTGCCACATACCCCGCTCCATGTCAAATTTAAAATGATTTAACTATTTTATTTGTATCTTTTTAACAACAAAACAATCAGAACATAGCTTTCCTGACTTCGGGATGCGGTACATCATCGCTGGCTTATTCGACCTCATGACCATTTAACAAAACCATCCACTCTTTAAATCGAGCATCTGTTTAAAGTTCTCAAGATACTTTTCTATGTGAACCACTCCTTTTGCTTTACAATCTTCGGGTACTTAATCGGAAACAACAAGAATGCCTTTAGTTATTGATGCTCCCAATGCCTCCTTTCGGCTCAATTACCTCTTTAATCGAATCGAAATCAGTCACGATTCTCGCCAGTCTTGGACCATCTTCTATGAAGATCAAAACCAACCCATGGGTACTTTGCGAGGCTTGACCTTTCACCGGGGGGAGATTTTTATTGTTACCGACAGTGGTATTTACAGTTCGTCAATTGAGGCTCCCAAGTTTTCGCAAGTTAGCCCTCAACGCAAAGGAGCTGAATTCGTTGACATTGAAAGCTTTGACAATATGCTTTATGCCTGCACAAACGAGGCGATTTTCCAAGCCTCATCGGGGGCCCGATGGCGCCTGAAGTACGACGGAAAAGCCTGTGGTCATTTCTTCTCACTTCTTAACTTTCAAGGAAAACTCTTTGCTGCTTGCGAAAAAGGGATTTATGTCTCGAGCCAAGAAGGAAAATTCTGGCATCCTCGCTTTATCAGCAAAGAGCTCGGCATGTTTGTCGCACTCGATGGCCGGGAAGATAAACTTTTTGCCCAAACCGACAAAGGCTTCTACGTCAGTGAAGATTCTGCTCAACACTGGCATCCACAACCCAACGTGCAAGGCCCTTGGACCGAAGCGATGGGAGGCTCGATGCTCTTTGAACCGCGTTTAAAAAAGCGCGACAAAACCAATGGATAATTTCTAAGGATCGATTAACTATGTTTGAACGACCTTCACACCGCAAACCTAATGAAATGCGTCCCGTGCGCTTTACAACTCACTACACCATGCACGCAGAAGGCTCTGTACTTGTAGAAGTGGGCAACACAAAAGTCATCTGCACGGCTTCTGTTATTGAGGGGAAACCCAAATTTTTGAAAGATCGCGCTGAGGGTTGGGTCACCGCTGAATACGGTCTTTTGCCGCGAGCCACCCACACACGATGCGACCGTGAAGCAGCTAAGGGGAAACAATCCGGCCGAACGATGGAAATTCAGCGTTTAATCGGTCGAGCCCTTCGCGCCGTCGTGGATCGCACAAAGATTGATAACTTCACCATACAGCTTGACTGTGATGTCATTCAAGCCGATGGCGGCACGCGCTGCGCCTCCATTTCCGGCGCTTGGGTTGCATTGGCATTAGCCATTCAAACGATGCTCGATAAGGGCCAAATTACAGAAAGCCCCATTAAGGGACAGGTAGCCGCTATCAGTGCGGGCATCTTTGAAGGTGTCCCTGTCATTGACCTAGACTACCCGGAAGACAGCAACAGCGAAACCGACATGAATTTTGTCATGACCGATGACGGTCGTTTCGTTGAAATTCAGGGCACCGCGGAGGGCGAACCCTTCTCAGAAGTAGAAATGGCTGAAATGACTGCCCTGGCAAAAGAAGCCATTACCCAAATCATCCAATTGCAAAAAGAAGCGATCAAAGCCTGACGGGAGTCAAAATATGAAAATAGTTTTAGCCAGTAACAACAAAGGGAAACTGCGTGAATTTAATAAACTTTTGGCGCCCCTTAATGTTGAAGTTCATCCTCAAGGCGAATTCAACATTCCAGCTGCCGAAGAGCCCTACGGTACGTTTTTAGAAAATTGCCTGGCTAAAGCTCGTCACGCTGCGCGGCTTACAGGGCTGGCTGCCATCGCTGATGATTCCGGCATTTGCGTTAATGCTCTTGGAGGCGCTCCTGGCGTGCATTCTGCTCGTTTTGCCGGAGAGCCTGGAGACGACAAAAAAAATAACACTCTCTTGGTTCAAAAGCTTCAAGGAGCATCTGATCGAGGTGCTCACTACACCTGTGTACTCGTTGCCGTTAGAAGTGCTGACGACCCCGAGCCCATCATTGCAGAAGGCCGTTGGTACGGAGAAGTCATTGACACGCCCAGAGGCGAAGGTGGTTTTGGATATGACCCGCATTTTTTATTACCTGAACTAGGTAAAACCGCTGCAGAACTAACCGCAGAAGAAAAAAACGCCATCAGTCACCGAGGTCTTGCCATGGTGAAACTGATTGACGAAATGAAAAAGCGTTGGGTGCTATGAAAAGCACTGACATCCCCCTTTCTCTTTATGTTCATTGGCCATGGTGCGTGAGAAAGTGTCCTTATTGCGACTTCAATTCTCACGCCTTACCCAGTAATCAGGATCCTTCGCATGAGTACGTCGATGCATTAATTGCCGATTTAAAAACTTCTGTTGAATTAGCTCAAAACCGCCCCTTAATCAGCATTTTTATCGGTGGCGGCACGCCTTCTTTAATTCAACCCTGCGAGTTAGATCGATTTTTAAGTGCAGTCTCAGCTAATTTCTCTCTAACTCCCAACATCGAAATAACTCTCGAAGCCAACCCCGGTACAGTTGATACAGAGCATTTTCACGCATATCACTCAATCGGCATTAACCGCCTTTCTATGGGCATACAAAGCTTCAATGATGAACTCCTAAAACGCTTGGGAAGAATCCACAATAGCAAAGAAGCCCACCGAGCCATTCAAATCGCGCAGGAAACGTTTGATAATTTCAATTTGGATGTGATGTTCGCATTACCCTGCCAAACGCTCTCAGAACTCGAATTCGAGCTTCAGGAGGCCATTCGTTGTCAAACCACTCATCTATCTTTCTACCAACTCACACTAGAACCCAATACCATTTTTGCCAAACACATTCCGAAAGGTATTCCGGACACCGATACAATTGAGCAAATGCAGGATCTAGTGGCCTCAACTTTGGAAAGTGCAGGGTTCGATCATTATGAAGTTTCAGGTTATGCGAAGCCTGGCAGACATTGTCAACACAATCTTAATTATTGGCAGTTTGGTGACTATATCGCCTGCGGAGCGGGGGCACACAGTAAGATCACGCTGAAAGATGGGAAGATTCTGCGTCAAGCCCGATATAGGCAACCCGTAAGCTACATGCAACATGCCATTCGAGGCTCGGCGATTGCTCGTAAACGCATTGTTGACAAAGAAGAGCAGGCTTTTGAATTCATGCTCAATGTCCTTCGTCTCAGAAAAGGTGTCGCTTTAGAGCTCATATCTGAACGAACTGATCTTTCACTATCAGATATTTCTGAAAATATTCAAAAAGCCCAAAATTTTGGACTTATGGATAATCCCCTTAAACGCTTTGTAGCCTCTGACAAAGGTTGGAATTTTTTATCTGATTTGCAGGGAATTTTTCTATAAAAATCCCCGGGCTAGCTAAAACCCGGGGAAACATACTCATTTAAGAGAATGATTGGCGAGGGAGGAAATTTCCTCCCTCTTTCTTTTGACTTCTCAGCTATTAGAAGTTGATACGCAAGTTAGCGCCGATACCATGGGTATCCGTATCGCTACCATAAGCACCGGTGTAATTGATGCCAATCGTAGCACGCTTGCCGATTTGAGCGGTCATACCGAGACCAAAGTTGACTTGGCCTTCAAGTTCTTCGCCTTCGATCGAGGCAATAGCGCCACCGTTACCCAATTGCATGCGGGTTACGCTTTCCGTATCACCGAAGAAGCGGCTGTAACCAACATCAGCCTTCAAGGCAACAGGCATCTTACCAACCATCACCGGAGCCGTCACACGAGCACCAACCGTTGCAACTTGCAGATCGTCTTCAACGTCATCCATCTTGAAGTTATTGTTCAAAGCAGATTCCGTGAAGCCGTCGGTTTCGATACGCAACCATTGGTAACCAATGTACGGAGCGACATTGACATCACCCAAGTTGAAGTCGTTGTAAGCAGCTTCTGCAAACACTTGCAAAGCTGTAGCGTCTTCACTGTGGGAGTTAGCCGTGCCGGCAAAAGTACGGCTGGAGTCACGATCTTCCGTGGTGTAACCGATACCATAGGTCAAACCAACAGGACCAACATCCGTCAAGCCGTAGATACCGTAGTGGAGATCATCACCTTCAATCTTGCCGGCGTTGCCATGGTAACGGGTTTGACCGTAACCGATATAGGCACCCAACTTGGTGTTGTCCGTGACAATCCATTCAGCACCGGCCAAACCAGCACCAAAATCAACGTCCATGCTGCTGCTTGCGCCATCAGCATTCATCCATTGACCAACAGCCGTCACCCAGATACGACCACGACCGTTTTCGAATTCGGCAGAACGACCTTCGCCATAGCTACGGGCTTGTTCAACAACCGTACGGCTTACCGTCAAGCTGTTAACAGCAAAAGCGTTACGAGCCGTAGAGTACATGTCATCAGACAAAGCATCCAACGTACCGGTAACTTCACCTTCAGTCATGGACAAAACAGAACCCAAGAATTCGTTGGCAGGACCGTTATCCAAAGCGGCAGCTACAGCGGCAGCATTCTTAGACGTACTGAAATCGGAGATCTTCTTACCGTTGCTTTCGGCAGAAACAGAGATACTAGATCCGTCTTCAGAAACTTCAGCCTTGCTTACCGTGAAGAACGCAGAGTTATTCACATCAGTCTTTGTGATGGTAGCGCCAGCAAAGCTACCTTCATCAGTCGTAATAGAACCGCTGAATTCAGCTTCACCGCGATAAACCTTAGCCAATTGCTCAGCATCGGCACCGACAAGACCAACCTCAACGTTCTTCACACCGCTAACTGCGGCCACATTGACGTTGGAAGCGGCGTCCACAAACAAGGTACCGTCGCCTTCAATGTTGATCGTCAGCTTGTCTTCTGCGGTAGCTTCACTGGTGTTCATGCCAGTCATGGTGAAGTTATCATAGTAAGAAGACAAGACACCGAAGGTACCATCAGTACCAACTGTAACAACACGACCATCCTTGGCATCCGCAGAGCCAATAGATTCGGAGAAGGCCAACAATGTACCGCCTTCAACTCTCGTTTCACCGAGATAATCGTTGTTACCTGTTAAGACTAATGTACCTTGACCACGTTTGGTCAGAGAACCGTCGTACAAGCCCTTGTCAATCTTTTCTTGGATTGCATCGATACGCTTTTGGTAGTATTGATCACGCCAAGCGATAGCATTTTCTTCGCTGATCTTTTCCTGTTCTGCCGTAACACCGACAACATCATCATCTGTGTCAAGGAGAATTTCGCCAAGGAGTTCCTTTTGTTCAGCCGTCAAGCCTTCCATGGACAACTTCTTGGAATTGTCTAATTTCTGCCAAGCTTCAGCGGCTTCTTTCCATGCAAGCTCTTCTGCTTCGCGTTGATTCAAAGCAATTTGAGAAATGTCGTTGGTCCAAACGTCTAATTTAGTGTTTGCCATGTTGTAGTCGAAGTGACCCAACAATTGGCCCAAACCGTACATACCCTTATCAAGATCAGGATTACCCCAACCGTAACGGATATCTACCTCACCTTCCTTAGCAGTCCAACCAGCGAAATTGGAACCGTCAGGATTCTTATGGTTAGCGGTCGTGAACAAGACATCACGCACTTGAACAGCGCTCATATCTTGATAACGGGACATCAAAACAGTCATGGCGCCCGTCACGTGAGGAGCAGACATGGAGGTACCAGAGGAATTACCCCAATACGGTTCGCCAGTGGCTGTATCAACCTTCGAACCATAAATTCCGGATCCAGGAGCCACAACGGTCCAGTACTTAGCTAAGCCAGCTTCGTTCCAGGTAGAGACCAACTTATAACCACCAGTTGCAGAGTCTTTTTGCAAGCCTGCAACAGCAATCCAATTCTTTTCAGCTTCAGGGTTGAAATACGGATAAAGCGGGCGATGGAACGGGTTGGCAAAGTCACGGTTACCCGTTGTCATGACCTGAACAACATTTCTATTATCTCCCGTCACAGCATCGTAAGCGGCATCTACGAACGTCTTATTGCCGTCGCCATAAATTTGCTTGAACAGGAAATACTCGTATTCTGTTTGTGAAACCGTATCTGTCGGGAAGTGAAAACCGGTACTACCACCGTCAGGACCTGTAGTTTTATTATCGACAACGCGAGTGTTCGTACCGAAGGAATTATTGATCACACCACCACGTTCAACACCATTGGCTTTAACCAAGTTATCAGCAAGAGCCTTCCATTGATTGTGGAAGAATTCGTAATCTTGGAAAGGACCGTAGTTAGTATTGTCCGTACCACCGGTGTTGCCTACCCACACATCAGCATCGAAAGCTACACCATGGAATTCGCTGCCATCACGATTAGCGCCAACAGAACCCGTTACGTGCGTACCGTGAGAGTCGTTTGTGCCGGCAATCCAATTACCGTCAATTTTGCCACTTTCTGTAGCAGATCCACCATCTACATAATGACCCTTATCACCTGTTGCTTGCGGGTAACGGTCACCAGTAGAACCGTAGTGAGCGTCTGCTTCAGAAGCATGGAAACGATCACCAGCCAAGTCCGGGTGCTTTTGCAACAAAGCTCCAGAATCCATGACACCGACAGCTACACCTTTACCGGTGTAACCCAAAGCGTAAGCTTTAGAAGCATGCATAGCCGTCAAGCCCCAGTCAGCTTGATATTCTGCAGTTTCCCAAGAGGCTTTAGCTGCATTTACATCATAAGCACCCGCGGCCACGCGACCCGGATCTACATAGGCGGCGTTAGCGGCGCCCATCGACAAAATAGCCGTTGCAGCAACAGCTAAAGCAACGGCACATTTTGATGGTTTCCCGTGAGACTTTTGAGCTTCATTGGTGACGATATAGCTACGACGAGCTTCGTTCCAAATGGTTTTAAATGTTTTATTCATAACTGCTAGTTCCTTTTCCGAAAAAAGAAAATAAGCTTTCCGACAGGTACAAAAAGCACCTCAGAGGGCAGCTTCGGTGCTGAGCTTAGCTCTCCTACAGTTTTACTATATTGATATAAGTCAAACTGCCTACCTTTGTCTGGGTTTTCCCCTAGAACCCCAACTTTTCAAAAACTAGCTCATAAATCTCCAAACTAAAGTATCACTTTAGTTAATTCATTGTTTTCATTGCATTATTTTTAATTTCCTTATTGAATTTTGCATTAAACATAGATTATAATATAAGCAATCCATGGAGATTGTCATGCCCTCACTCGAACCTATCCACCCCGTCATGATCGTTAACCAAACTGGGACCGATTACATTGTTCGCTATAAAAACCAGTGGATTAACGGGAAGTCTCGCTGCATCAGCCGCAAAACCGTCGGTAAACTCGTGGGTAATAAGGTCGTTTTCGGCC
>NZ_JACJKX010000011.1 GCF_016901835.1 Parasutterella secunda
GGCTGTGAGCAAAGGTCTTCTACGCTGCGCTTCGAAGTCCTTTACTCACACCTCAGAATTTGCCTTAGACCTACGCCCCATCAATTGCACTTCGTTTTTGAATCTGTGAAAGTATTTACTAAATCACTTCCTTCTCTATCTCGTGTAAATTGTATTCCTGTACATGATGCAGAAAAACGATAAAGGGATTTTGTAAAATCAGCCTCAGCTGTCAACAGTGCATTAATGTGATCAGCATTCTCAATTTTTTTCTTAAATAAGCTGACAGCTCTTTCAATATCGGAATCATCAGGAATAAAGCCCCAATCGCAAAAATCTTTGTCTTTTTTCCAAACTGAAGACAAATACTGTATACGACAAAATTGAAATGTTTTAGCAACAGAAAGACGAAGAGCGTCATCAAACCAAAATCGTAGCCAATTCTGCACATATTCTGTCGGTCTGTATTCATTTTGCGCCGTCATCCATTCAATTTCAGTGGCCTGAAATAAAGGTGTTGCTCCACCTCCACAAAAGCCAATCGTCACGCCTGCTTTTGCCAGTAACCTGACAGCTGCTTGAGTAATAGAAGTCCCTGTACCTAAAAGAATCACTGTTGTATTTGCAATGGGAATATTCCAATACTGATTCTGTTTTTTCGTTTCCGTCAGATAAAGAACACGTCCATCCTTTTGCATCACACGGCAATGTTCCAAATAAAATATGTTTGCCCTTTTTGAATGGAGGATCGGTTTTAAATTCAATAACTCTTCCATATGATCGATTCTCCTAATCATTTTTACCACTAATGAATTAATGATGACATATCGTACTTCAAAATTTGATGTGATCGAACATGTCAAAAATCCTTGAGCCAATTTACGGTTATAAGTCTTTCAATAAAAGCTCCTGAACCGTCCATACAGCAGCAGGATATGAATTACACTTCATTGTCTCATTTTGTTAAAAATTTTTTTAGGAAAATTAATTACCTTCATACAGTTCTTATTTGGAATTCAATCTAAGTACAATAGCCAAACAAGATAGACAGTCTTGATAAACCCTTTAACACAAACAATTTTGTTTCTTATTGGGACAGATGACAAACATTGAAAAACCAAAAATGACGTGCCTTCAGCTGACAATGGCTGTCATGCTGAATATGTTGGGTTCATCCATTATTCTGATGCCCACTAAGCTTGCTGAAGTAGGAACACAATCAATTTTGGCCTGGCTTGTTACGATCAGCGGAGCAACCGCTATTGCCTATACCTTCGCCAAATGCGGCATGTTCAGCCGAAAAAGCGGCGGTCTGGGCGGTTATGCTTCATACGCCTTCGGTAAGTCGGGCAGCTTTATTGCTAATTTCAGCTACGGCGTCTCACTCATCATTGCCAACCTCACGATTGCCATCTCTATCGTGGGCTATGTAATGGTTCTTTTTGACTGGAATCTCACGCCGCTCGAAATGGGCATGGCGAGTATTTTTGTTATCTGGCTTTGCAGTCTTCCCAATATCGGAGGCGCCCGTTTTATCGGCCGATTGTCACACTTTTCCAACTACGGTATTTTGATTCCGATTATTATTCTGACGGTTATCGGTTGGAATTGGTTCTCAGTGGATCGTTATGTCGGCGCTTGGAATCCCCAAAACTTAACCCCGTTTGAAGGACTCTCTGCTGCCATTTCCATGACGCTTTGGGGCTTTTTAGGTTTAGAGACCGCTTGTGCGAACTCTGAAGCTGTTGAAAACCCGGAAAAATCCGTTCCCAAAGCCATGGTGCTGGCTACGATCGGTGCCGGTATCGTCTATATTCTTGCCAACAACATCAGTTTCGGTATTGTCGATAACGCTGTACTTTCACGCTCAACGGCCCCATTCGGACTCGTCTTTGCCACCATGTTTTCCCCTGAAGTCGGCAAATTTGTGATGGCTTTAATGGCACTGGCTTGTGCGGGGTGTCTGACCAGTTGGCAATTTACGATTGCCGAAGTGTTTCGAGTGTCCTCCAAGGAAGGCTATTTCCCAAAGATTTTCTCAAAGGTGAGCCGCCTTAATGTCCCCATTATCGGCATCATCATTATTTTGCTTTTGCAGTCGCTTGCGGTATTGCTCACAATTGATCCGAGGCTTGAGCAGCAGTTCTACATTTTGAAGGACCTCGCCGTGGTCACGAACCTTGTGCCCTACCTCTTAGCCTTTGCCGCTGTTAATGTGATTTTGCATAGAGAACCGGTCAATAACCCGGCCTTGGTGCGGCGCACAACCATCATCGCTTCGTTTGCATCGGCCTATTCGCTCTATGCTCTTTATGCCTGCGGCCCGAATGCCATGATGTGGGGAGCGCTTGCCACCTTTGTTGGCATCTGGCTCTACGGGTATGCGGCCAAATCCCTTGAAATCAAAGGAAAACTTCAAGGAAACGAGTAAAAAAAGATCGGACTGACAGTTTCTTTTGTATTCAAAACGGTAACTTTTTTGCGGCGAAGGCAAACCTTTTTCAAAAGATCGTCGTAGAATATCACCTGCAATTGATCTTGGCGGTCCGATTACGAATATCTCCATCGTCTAATGGTTAGGACATGACCCTCTCAAGGTCAGAATACGAGTTCAAATCTCGTTGGAGATACCAACCTCTTCAAAATCCTTCATCCCTCAAACACGTTGCCCGCTCTAGCCTTGATTCGTCGGAAAGATATCTTTTTAAACAAACAAAAAAAGTTCAAAGAGGATTCGATCACGTCGAGTAACCGAATCCACTTTTTTTGTCTACTAGAGCTTAACCACCCGTGCAACATCGGCCGCAAATGCTTTCCGGCCTTGAGAGCTCAAGATGCCGTACAAGCGCATTGCGGTGAGATTAGCCAAAACGTAATTTCTGAAACTATTAAATGCACTCTCTTCGGCAATGCCGTATTGTTCTTTGGCCAAGTCTTTTAGGGCTTGAACCGACCACTGGCAAGCCGATGAAGAGATCACCCAGTCATGATCGGCCAAGTGCACAACATAACCTTCCATACGGCGCGGAAGCGGTATTGTTTTTAAGTCCGCCGCCAACAGTCCGTACTTAACCGGATCAACTCCGGCGATAATGCTGGCTGCTTTTAGCCATCCCACAACAAGTGCTTCTCCCTGCTTTGAAGAAGGATGCTCATGAGCACAGGCTTGTGCTACAACAAAACTCGGGTTAATACCGCGCTTAATAGACTCAGCTACACTCAGCACGTGATGCTCACCGGCTCCTGCCAACGGTTGCTCCACACGACAGGAGTGGTTCTTTTCCCATTGAAAGACCCATGGTTTGTGCAAATCGTGCAGAATTTCGCCACCCACAGCATCGTCCCAATCCAGCTCCAGGTTGTTGATGTGACGATAGTTTTCATATAAGGCTTGCGCTGATACAACATTTAGAGCCGTATGAGTGGCAAGACCTCCCGGATAGGCATGGTGTGAGCCGTAACCGGAGCCCGGAGCGCTCCAGAAAGGTTGAGGAGAGTGTTTGGAGTCGGAAATCGCCGGAAAAACCTTTTGAGCATTTTGTGCAATCAGATTTTCCTTTTTCAAACTCGACAAAATCTGTGACTCATTGCCTTCGGCAATTGTCGGATTCGGATTTTCAAGAATGCTTAAAACGGTTGAACGCAAAGAGGAATTATGAATTTTCTTTGCAACGTTCACAATCGTGTCATACGCTGATTGCACCACTTCGCTGTTTTTAGCGATGTCGACATCGGACATGGCTAAAACTTCTTTAAGACTGCGGGCCGTTTTAGGGGCGGCAGCCTTAGCAGCCATCGGTGTCATTGCCGCTGCAGCCACGGAAACACCGATCAGGGCACTGCCATGAAGAAAATTTCTCCGAGATAAATCACTCATACTAGCCTCTAGACTTTTTAAATTAATAGGGTTGCCTCATTGGCAACCCTATTGTGCTATCCGTACATGACCAGCCCGTATCAACTCAATGAAGAAGACGTGACAACATCATTGAAGCGGTAGGCGACCGACTTTCACAGCAGGCATCAGGGCAAATAATGCCCCCAATACCAACGTAGCGGCTACCACTTTCCATTCACTTTGCCCAATCACAGGTGTCATCGCAATACCGGTATTGTCACCGATCACCTGAGCGGCCAGTTGAGACAAACCGTATCCGCCCAAAAGCCCCAAAACGACTCCAGTGACAACCACCGACATAATCAAAAGCCAGACCACTTGCATCACGTAAACTCTGGGAGCTCCCATCGTTCGTAATTGCAAAAATTGCGTCCGTCTCAATTCCCCCAAAATAAAACCGGTAATCAGCACGGCAAAAAGTGAAATCATGACTGAACTGGCGGCAAACCATTCAAAAGCCACCATGGCAGAATCCAACGTCGCATACAGTTCAACCAACACTTCTCCCGTAAAAACAGCCATCAAATTAACCGACTGCCCGCGACTATCCAAGCTCGTTGCCGAAGACAGCCCCTGACGAATCTTATAAGCATCGGAAATAGACACGGGTTTAACGACAATGGCAGAAAATCCGGGCAATGCGTCAACGTTCTTTTGCAAAAGCCACTGCTCGAGCTGCGGCGGCTCTTGTGCGATCTTTTTGTCATGCATCGCCCAAATAGACTCTATCGGAACCAATACTGCCCGATCCCAAGGCGTTCCGGTTTCGGGCAAAACCCCCACCACCTTAAACCCGTTCTCATGCCGATGGCCGATACCTGCAATTCGTCCGTGGTGAGGGAAAACAATCTGGCCGATGGCAAGGCCGGATCGAATCCCGACAACAGCCTCATGGCGCTTCTGAAAGACCCGCCCCTGAGAGAGCTCTCGAGTCTCACCTAAAGTCACAAACGCTTTTGTCGTACCCACAAGTGGGTTATCGCCTACTCGATCACCGAAAGCCAAAGGGGCACTCCACTTCACTCCTTTGTATTGATCCAGAATATTTAAAGTGCTCGCCGGTGTGAGCGAGATCATCTCGTCTCTTAGGTAAACGGTTGAAAGTAGCAGTGACGTGCGGCTGCCTTTTGCGCCGATCAAAATATCAAACTGCTCGGCTGCTTTGGCACTGGAGGATTTGATCATTCTTTCCGTTTGACCGATAGCCGTAGCAATAGAAAGAGCCAAAGCCAAAACGCAGGCAAGCGAACACAAAATTTTCCAAGACTGCCGGCATTCATTTTTCAAAAAAAGCGATACATTCATTGTCAAGCCCCCCGAACGGTTCCGTCCTCAAGTGTCAGGACTCGTCTGAAACGGTTGAGCATGGAGCTGTCATGCGTGACCACAATCAATGTCGCTTTCAAATTTTCTGCCGCCTCAAAAAGCGCATCCATGACATGAATTGCGTTATCGTGATCGAGGCTCGCCGTCGGCTCATCTGCCAAAATGACTTGAGGTGAACTCATCAAGACCCTGACTAAAGCCGTTCGCTGCATTTCACCTCGAGACAAAAGCGAAGCCTGTGTCTGGGCGGGTACTGCACAAGCATCGAGTAAGGTTTTTGCTCGACTGCGATCAGCCTGCGTGATGGTGCCACGAAAAGTCAACGGCAAAATAACGTTATCGAGCGCACTCAAGCCCCCGAAGAGTCGAAAATCCTGAAATAAAAATCCGCAGTGACGACCTCTCCAATCATCTCTTTGCGATTCGGACAGGCGGTTAATGGCTTCTGCCCCCCAATACACATCACCTTTTTGTGGAATCAGTATCCCGCTGATCAACTTTAAGAATGTAGATTTTCCGCTTCCGGACGTTCCCCGCAAACCGACTTTTTCTCCGCAGACAATATCCAAGTGATTAATATCCAGAATCGTGCGAAAACTGGCTCCGTCCTTTACCCGGTATTGCAGATCCTCGACAGTCAAATCAAAAGACTGCGAATTCATTTCAAAACCTCAAAAGTCGCCTCTACCAAACGAACCAAACTGACAAAACCGGTCTGTTCATCGGTGTAGCTACCAAGTTGCAACGTTCCCGTAACCACTATAGGGCGATTGGGCTGCACAAACTCCTGTTTAGCACTCAGATACACCACGATGATATTATCGGGCCAGTCCTGATCACTGTTACAGAAAGGACAAAGACTCACAGGCTCACGGGTCATCACTAAAAAATTCGCTTCGGGCTTTAAAGGCGGAGCCATAAATCCCTGTACAGAAACCGTTTTTTGAGCAAGAGACTTTAATTTCTCACTGAATTGAAGTCCTAAAATCGGATTGCCTTCATACATTTCGTCAAAACCGATAGAGGCAGCCGCTTTTGCCTTCACCCACGGAGCCAACATCAAAAGTGAGGCGGTTAAAAATACTCGTCGCTTCATACACACTCCTATGCAAAAAGCGCCGGCATGGAGTGCACCCCGTACCGACGCCTTCCGATTCGCTCAACCCGTTATCGATTAGCGACCCAGGGCCAAAGCTTCAGCCATCACTCGGAAAATTTCCGTCGAATTCATAAAGCCTCGGATCTGATCGGCGTTAGGACCGCGAGCGGTCACAACCAGGTCATCGACCGTATGCACGCCCTGGCTTTCGTTACGGGGTAAATTACCTTCAACGAAGTGAGCACTGGGGATATCTTTGTACTGAGCATTGGCCACGTACTGACCTTTTTCGTTTTGTACGGCCGGATTAAACGTGGCGTCGGGGAAAGACCGATACGTTTCGTAGTAGTCCGGATGGGCACCGAAGAAGACTGCCAAGCGCTTGCTCGGATTGAAATCATCCGGGAAGCCGTCCTTGTTTTTATCTTCGTAGTTGGGGTAACCGGCATTGGCATACACACCGACCTTTTCGCGCCAGTCATTACCGGGCTTATTGTCGTCCACGGTACCGGCAACGGAGATGGAGTGCGTATGATCGCCCGTCACAATCAAAAGGGTATCCGGGTGCTCATCGCAGTACTTCTGAGCCGCTTCCACTACCTTATCAAAGGCAATCGTATCGCCCACGGAACGCGCCCAATCCAACGGATGCGAGTACTTGTCCACAAGACCTGCTTCCAGCATCAGGAAAAAGCCCTCTTTGTTCTTTTCCAATACCTTGACGGCTGCATGGAACGAGTCCGTCAAATCCGGTTGATTGGGGAATTTCTTAACGGTGTTACCCTTCCATTGATGACGATCGATCCAGCCATCCATGTTACCGGTATGGAAAAGACCCAAAAGACGGTTGCTTGAGCCTGCTTTTTCAACCAAAGCCGTGCGGTCGGTCACCAGGGTGTAGCCATCCTGCGTGAATTTCTCAATATAGTTGATATCGTCTTTGCGCTTGGAACCTGCAGTTGACTGGGGCAGGAAATAGGCCGAGCCGCCGCCTAAAATCACTTCGGGTTTAACGTTATAGAACATCCCGACGATATCAGCTTTATCGGAACGCTTACGAGTATGAGCGACCACGGAAGCAGGTGTGGCATCTTCAATTTCTGCATCACTGACCACGCCCACGGCCATCTTCGTCTTTCTGCGGATCAACTCAGCAATCGTTTCTTGCTTCGGGTCATCCTGGCTCGCTTTCGTTCGGTCGGCGTACACACCCAAAGCATTCACACTGGACTTATGACCGGTCATATAGGCTGAAGCCGTATTGGCACTGTCAGCAGCAATCGTATCGACTGAACTCGTTCCCAAAAGTGCCATGTGGGGCATATCGTCCATTGCCAAAGGGGCGTTGTACATACCGTTGGTCACCCCTTTAGACAAAATACGGGCAGCGGTGCGGTGACCGACAGAAAGACCGTCAGCTAATAACAAAATCACATTTTTCGCTTTGGGCTTGTCACCGGTCGTATAGACATCCCAATTCACGGTCTTTGTAGTAGCACCGGCTTTCACCGTCACGGTGTATTGACCCGGAGTTTTAATTTCCGTATCGCGCAGGATTAATGCCGAGGCATTGACCCCTTCTTCTTTATCCAACCACAATTCTTTGCCCGACAAGGTCTGATTGAAATTCTTTCCGTTGATTTCAACCGTGATCTTATCTCTGGCGGTGACATCGTCGAGTTCAACTTTAAAATCAAAACGAGCATTGGTCATGAAACGCGCATGATCAACCGGATAAATTTCAATGGCCTGAGCACTCAACGCACTCATTGCCGCTACAGCACAGGCCACAGAGGCCACAATTTTTTTGGATTGCATTTCTTGATCCTTTTTAACAATGCCATCAGAGTCATCTCCGACGGACGCAAAGAGTGTAAAAAGGCTCTATGAGCAATCCATGACAAAATACTCTCAACTTAATGAAGTTTTTTCAGCCCGATCCGAGCGATTTCATCAGCAAGTCACAAATAAGTACACATTTGTTATATGTTTAGATGAAAATATTCCCTAACTCATGTCAAAAATCCTTATAAATTAAGGGAAAGTGACAAGGCGATTTGGAAATTTGTCCATTAAAATTCGCGAAAAAATTTCTAATCCAAATCCTCAGGAGATTAATAATGACCTTACTGAACTGGGTTGCTGTGGTCGTTGTTATTTTGACGATTGCCGCTCTCATTAAACGCTACG
The DNA here is from genome assembly GCF_016901835.1 of Parasutterella secunda. Taxonomy (GTDB): domain Bacteria; phylum Pseudomonadota; class Gammaproteobacteria; order Burkholderiales; family Burkholderiaceae_F; genus Aphodousia; species Aphodousia faecavium. The sequence continues at coordinate 8,493 of NZ_JACJKX010000011.1, forward strand.
AAACGCGTTTGGTCCTCTTTACGGCCGGTTTGATCCTCTGCTGTGTGTCCATGCAGCCGATGACTGCCTTTAACGCGTTTGCCAAGTCCATGACCAACGGCGGTTTGATCATGGCTATTTGCGCCTCCATGGGTTTCGCTTATGTGTCTTCTTACACGAAGTGTGACCAACATTTGGTGCACTTGCTCTCCAAGCCGATTCGCGGTTTGGGTATTTTCCTTGTGCCGATCTGCACGGCCGTGACGATGATCATTAACATCGCCATTCCGTCTGCCAGTGGTTGCGCTGCTGCCGTGGGTTCTACGTTGATCCCGGTGATGCTGCGTGCCGGTATCAGCCCGGCTGCTGCCGCTGCTTCCGTGATGATGGGTACGTACGGTGGCGTTCTCTCTCCGGGTTCTGCCCACAACGTGTACATCGCCAAGATCTCCAACATGGAAATCATGGACTTCATCGCCTTGCACACCCCGTTTAGCTTGGTGCTCTACGCTATTGGTATCGTCGGTATCCTTGTGATGTGCATCATCTTCAAGGATAAGGGCGAAGCCACCGACAACATCCAAGTCAATGTTGACAGCAAGCAAGAAGAAATCGAACGCCCGAACGTTATTTACGCTATGGTTCCGTTGCTCCCGATCGTTATCTTGGTGCTCGGTAACTCTGTTTTGCCCGCCATCAAGATGGGTGTGGCTCAGGCCATGGTCTTGGGTGCTGTGCTTTGCTTACTCATCACCCGCGCCAACCCGCAACAATTCTCCAAGACGTTCTTCAACGGCTTGGGCAAGGGCTACGGCAACATCTTGGGTATCATCATCGCAGCTGGCGTGTTTGCCGCCGGTCTTCGCGCTGCCGGTTTGATCGACACCTTTATCGCCTTGTTGCGTGAAGCCAATGACATCGCCCGTTGGGGTGGTTCTTTGGGTCCGTGGTTCTTGGGTACGATCACCGGTTCCGGTGACGCTGCCACGTTCGCCTTTAACGAAGCCGTTACGCCGCACGCCGCCTCCTTCGGCATGGACATCCCGCACTTGGGTGCCTTGGCCTTCTTGTCCGGCGCCTTGGGCCGTACGTCTTCTCCGATCGCCGGCGCCATGATGGTTGTGGCCGGTATCGCTATGGCTAACCCGGTTGAAGTCGCCAAGCGCACGATCGTTCCGTGCTTCATCGGTGTGATCGTTTTGGCCTTCATCATCGTTTAGTCTGATTACTGATCAGCATTAAACTTCAAGGGACAGTTTTCACGCTGTCCCTTTTGTTTGCCCTAAAAAAATCGCCCGAGGAAAATCCATCCCCCGAGCGAAAGCTATTTAAGAATGAAATACTTCTATCAGATAATGATCTGACCGCGATAGTGCAGCCACTTCTCTTCAATACGCTGACCCAAACGTTTCATCGTGGTTTCTGCAATACCGATACCGGCTGCATACATGAGCTTTTCCTGCTCAGCCATACGAAGCGCCTCATGGCAATCAAAAGAGGCAAATTCAGACACTTCTCCGTCTCGATTGACAGGTTCGGCTCCTTCTTTTAAGAAACCTTCATAGTTTCTGACCACCTCTCTGAGATAGCCTTCAGGCACGGGCAGCTCCTGCACAAAGCGGGCGCTTTCCTTAATTTCCACATCATTGGCACTTAAGCCGGCTTCTTCGTAGAGCTCACGATAAAGCGCATGTTCAGGCTCTTCACTGGCCTTGACCAAACCGGCCGCAAGGCTATCCCAAAGACCGCCTGCAACAGGTTTTCCTTCGCGGCGCTTGGCCAACACTACATGCCCATCCTTATCGTATGCAGTCAATCGCACAGACGTGGTCATCAGTCCCAACTTTCTGCACAAAAGTCTGGGAGCCTGACAGAAAACACCGTCATAAACCGTTGCCCGCACATCAACAAGTTCCCCGGCGTCATCGGTTAAGTCTCCCGACTCTGCGAGGATTCTCGCTGCTTTTTGCATTGCAGCCGTGCGCTCCGTTACGGAACGGCAAACGTCATCGACCAGGTAGAGACTGTCCATTAAGCGAAAGTCGCTTGTCGCACCGGCAATTTTCATAGCGAGTTGCTTTTTCACGCAACCGATAATTTCCTTGCCCGCACGCACCCGTACAAAATCGGACGGAACCGGTTGATTGACACGATTCTTTAAGACTTCATACGTTTCGTAAACCGATCGGGCAGTAAGTTCGCTCATGGTGTCTCTCTCCTTGGAATCCTATTAGGCTTCGGGACGCATATGCGGGAAGAGCAACACGTCACGGATGCTGGCCGCGTCAGTGAGCAACATCACGAAGCGGTCGATACCGATACCGCAGCCGCCGGTGGGCGGAAGACCGAATTCCAAGGCGCGGATGTAGTCGGCATCGTAGTACATGGCTTCGTCATCGCCGTGAGCTTTGGCATCGGCCTGAGCCTTAAAGCGGGCCGCCTGGTCTTCCGGGTCATTTAATTCGGAGAAGCCGTTGGCCGTTTCACGACCGGCGATATACAACTCAAAGCGTTCGGTGAGTTCCGGATTGGTATCCGAAGCACGGGCCAAAGGCGAAATTTCGACCGGATAGTCAACAATAAAGGTCGGATCGATGAGCTTAGACTCAGCCACTTCTTCGAAAAGCGCCATTTCCAAAGCACCGATTCCAACATAATCAGGCTGCGGAGCTCCCAGGCGCTTTAATTCATTGCGCAGGAACGCTTCGTCATTTAACTTTTCATCCGTATACTGAGGGGCATACTTTTGAATGGCCTGACGCGGAGTCAAACGATCAAAAGGCTTACCTAAGTCAATATCGTGACCTTGATAGTGAACCATGGTCGAACCGTTGACTTCCTGTGCCACGTGACGAAGGATGGATTCAGTGAAGTTCATCTGATCCTTGTAGGTCCAGTACGTCGCATAGAATTCCATCATCGTAAATTCCGGATTGTGGCGAATAGACAAGCCTTCATTGCGGAAGTTACGGTTTAATTCAAAGACGCGTTCAAAGCCGCCCACCACCAAGCGCTTCAGATAAAGTTCAGGGGCAATACGCAGGTACATGTCCATGTCCAACGCATTGTGATGCGTGATAAAGGGTTTGGCATTGGCGCCACCCGGAATCGGGTGCAGCATCGGAGTTTCCACTTCCATGAAGCGGTTGGCAAGCATGTAGTTGCGGATGCAGGCAATGATCTTACTGCGCTTGACAAAGCGAGCGCGGCTGTCTTCATTCATGATGAGATCAAGATAGCGCTGGCGATAGCAAATTTCCTGGTCTGCCAAGCCGCGGAACTTTTCGGCCAACGGACGAATCGCCTTGCTCATCAAGCGAACTTTTTTCACGCGCACGGACAATTCACCGCGCTTAGTCTTAAAGACCGTGCCTTCGGCAGCCACGATATCGCCGATATCCATACCCTTGAATTCTTCATAGGCCTCTTGCCCCACTTCAGAAGGCGAAAGGAAGTACTGCATCGTGCCGGTGACATCGCGCACCGTGGCAAAAGCGGCTTTACCCATCACGCGCTTGAGCATCATACGACCCGATACGGCCACTTCATGAGCTTCGGCTTCCAATTCTTCCGCACTCTTTTCACCATAAGCAGCACGAATGTCACCGAAAAGATCCTTTCTCACAAAGTCATTCGGGTAGGCGTGACCAGTCTGACGCCACCGAGCGAGCTTGGCACGGCGTTCTGCAATGATATGATTTTCGTCTTCTGCCGTCATAGCGGCTTCTTGAACCTTATTTTCTGCCATTTTCTTATCCTTAATCTGCGTCGCTCAGACGCCTTGCTTGAGGCTAGCCTCAATAAATTGATCGAGATCGCCATCCAACACGGCCTGCGTGTTGCCGGTTTCCACATTAGTACGTAAATCTTTCACGCGCGACTGATCGAGCACATAGGAGCGAATCTGGTGACCCCAGGCAATATCGCTCTTGGCATCTTCGGTCTGCTGCTGCACTTCGCGGCGCTTACGCATTTCCGCTTCATAGAGTTTGGCCTTCAACTGAGCCATGGCCTGCTCTTTATTGCGGTGCTGGCTGCGGTCATTTTGGCAAACGGTCACAATCCCCGTGGGAATGTGCGTAATACGCACGGCCGATTCAGTCTTCTGAATGTGCTGACCGCCCGCGCCCGAAGCACGGAAAACGTCAATACGCAAATCAGCTGGATTGATTTCCACTTCGAAGCTGTCATCGATTTCCGGATACACGTAAACACTTGCAAAAGAGGTGTGTCGACGCGCATTGGAATCAAAGGGGCTCTTTCTGACCAAACGGTGCACACCGGTTTCGGTACGAAGCATACCGTAGGCGTAGTCACCCTGAATGTAAATCGTGCAGCCCTTGATGCCTGCCACTTCCCCTTCGGTTTCTTCCTGCAATTCAACCGTAAAGCCTTTGCGCTCACCGTAGTGCAAATACATACGCTCGAGCATGCTTGCCCAGTCCTGGGCTTCGGTGCCGCCCGCTCCGGCCTGAATTTCCAGGTAGCAGTTGGCTGCATCCATCGGCTGGTTGAACATTCGTTTGAACTCAAGCTTTTCAACCGATTTTTCGAGCTCAAAGACTTCATCACCGACAATTTCAATGCTCGGGTAATCCTCTTCGGCCATGGAAAGCTCAAAGAGCTCGGCCGCATCATTGACCCCATTGGTAAGCGTCTTAAAAAGCCCGACGGTATCGTCGAGTCGTTTTTTTTCTTTACTGACTTTTTGTGCGTTCTCAGGATTGTCCCACAGTGAGGGATCTTCCATTTCGCGATTGACTTCTTCTAACCGGCGTTCCTGTCGGTCGATGTCAAAGATACCCCCTCAGCTCAACCAATCGAGCTGTGAGGTCCGAGATTTTGGCCTCAATTAGGTTTATACGCTCAGCGTCCATCTTGATAAAAAAGAATAGAAAGTAATAAAAGTGTTGAAATGTTTGATTATAAAGTAATTACCTCTTCTTTGAGTGCAGGATTGAGCGCTTTGAGGCCGTTCACCCACTTAATCGCACCGAGTTTCCATCTGTGCCGCAGACTTTGAGCGCGCTCATAGAGTTCATCATGAGTAATTTCAAGTTTGGCGCCTGCAAAACCCAACACCACACGATTGCCTTCATCGATTTCGGGCATTACGAGCACCCGCCCTTCAAAAGCTTCGGAAATAGCCGAAAAACTCTTTTCGAAGCGGCTGCCGAAAAGATTGAAACTAGCCACCGCTCCCCGTTTATTCATCGCTCGACGACAGAGTCGGTAAAAATCCGCATCATCGTATACGGGACCTTGAGCCTGCTCGTCGTAAATATCCACCTGAAGCCAATCGGCCGGATTGAAATCCTGACGAGCGGCAATGAACGACTTGGCATCGGCCAAGTGGATCTGCAACCGATCATCGGGCATCGGACACTTAAAACACTGATGCGCGCTCATGACGACATTTTCTGAAATTTCAGCTACATCAATTCGTGCATCGGTGTAGCGATAGCAAAATTTGGTAAGCGAGGCAGCACCGAGCCCCAACTGAACGATTTGCTCAGGCTCGGGATAAAAAAGCCCGCAAGCCATCATCTGTCTCGGATACTCCAAAACCAACTCATAGGGACGTCCCACTTTCATTGCCCCCTGAATCCAGGGAGAGCCGAAATGCAGATAGCGAAAACCGTCTTCTTCTGAAAAAAAGAGATTGGGGCAGGGATCGGGATTATGAAGATGTTTTTTCATGACCGAAAAGAAAAAAAACGTTTTGCCATATTGTAATGACAGGCTCCTGTCCATAGGGGTTTTTCATAAATTTTCGGATGCAGGACCTTTGACTTTTCTCATCATTTGCCGGTCACACCGACCGCTACAATCCGAAGCTCTCAAAAACAACTCTCACATTACGAAAGGACAAGAAGTGGCTGATGTTCGAAACCACCTCCTCTCTTTTTCCGTGTTGACTCTGTTAAATGCTCATTGCTGTGGCGCTTTGGCCGATTCAACGTCTTCCGATCCCTTGCAATTGACTTTGAAAGATCTCTCTGATGACGGTTTCTCATACGTCTATCAGGACTTTACAGGGGATTTGCCGGAAAATTCTCACTACGCACTCAACGCATCGGACGATCCCCTCAGCCCTGAGTGGATTGATGTGTCTTTTTTCAGGCAAAGTGAGCCAGAGGCCAGACTAAGAAGCGATTATCACCTCGATATTGAAGCTCGGAACGTTGATGCCATCGCCGCTTGGGAAACGCTAGGATTACCCCGATTTTCCGCGAACTCCGTTCATTCTTTTAGCGTATCGCTTAAGGTCCGAGAAGGTGAGCGAGCGCTCAATGATGCGGTGGCGTGGAAAATTCTCGACTCTACCCTCACGGGCGATTCGCTTCCCGATACCATTAATCTTAAAACCGAGGTTTTAAACCCGGATTTCATCGGCACGGCTGCTGCTCTTCAGGCTTATAACACCGACATTGAATACGCAGGCACTCTAACTTTGAGCGCCTCGGCTCTGACCAATCCTGACAATGTTTTTGCTCTCGATATCGTTGACTCCTCTCTGACATTCAAAAGTTGTGGCAACAGCGAGATCCTGGGTGATATTCGCGCAACAGGGCTCAGTGAAGTGTCCGTCACTTTGACGCACGAGACCGATTACTTCAAAGGACGTTTTGAAAACGCTACGCCCGAAGAAACACAGATAGCGATTCACATCGAATCGGGCGCCCGCTGGGAAACGCACGGCGATAATTTCATCAATGATTTTTATTGGGGAAAGAATGGCCTGTTGGATATTGCCGATGCTAAAGAGGTCGTCAGCATTAAAACGGTAGGTTCCGACAGTGAACACGAAATCCTGCAAAACACGACTCACGTCGAAGACGGAGCACTCTTGCGGGTGAGTATCAACGACTCTGACATCAACTCGGATCACTATAAGCTGCAATTGGGTAACGTCGCTCCTGTTAACCCGGAAGGGGCAAGAGTCTTTGTTGAAATTCAGGATAAGCGCACTGAGAAAAATACCGATGAACTCAATATCGGTCTGATCAGTGTCACAAACGTAGACGACTCGCACGGTAAATTCTTTGTAGAGGCCATTCCGACTTACTATGAAACAGGACTGGGATCGTTTAAAAGTTACGGATCCATCGGTACCGATGGCGCTGACGGTTTTATTCTCACGTCGATGGTGACTGAGCGCTTGGGGCCCTCGCAATTAGTCAAAAACGTACTTGATTTCACCGCAGCCCTTGCCGTGAGCGAAGAGCAAAATGCAGACCGTGTCTTTTCAGTGATTGCCGATCGACTCTCTCAAAATGCTTCGCGCGGCCTTTGGGTCGATCTCCAGACCGGTGAAACAGAACTCGATCTTGAACACCGTACACGCTCACAAACTCTTAAAACTCACTCCCTGACATTGGGTTTTGACCATGATGTGGACTTGACGGGATTGGAAAATGAAACGCTCGGAGCGTGGATCAGTCGAAACGAAAGCGAGGCTGATCTCAAAGCCGCTTCATCTGAAATTACTTCCACTGCGTTGGGATTTTATTTCCACGGCATCACAGAAGAAAACTACCGATTGATTCTCCAGGGACATTACGCACTGGGCGAGCATTCGATAAAAACACCGGGCTTTTTCGGAGAGGATCACATTTCAGATCATGCCGAATTCGATTCCGATTACCGTTCATACGGAGCCGGACTTTACTTCGGTTTCACCTACCCTGAGATTGATAAACGGTGGTTTTTTGAACCTTTCGTGAGCGGCTACACCTATTGGATTGATCAGGATGCCGGTTCCGACTTTGAAACGATTTCCTTTAAAGGGGAAAAGATTCACCAATCATGGGTCAAAATCGGTACCACAGCGGGTTATCGAGCTCAAGGGAAATGGCCTCTAAGTGTTTATGCACAGGCCGCTTGGGCTCATCGCTTCGGTCAATCCTTTGACCTGACAGGCTACGAAGGCGAAAACACTGAGAAATTCAAAACGGAAAATTTAAGGGAATCCTGGGGATCTCTGAAACTGTCCGCACAGTACCGGATTAATGAGAGAACACTTTTAAGTACCCGAGTCTCTGCCTCGGTTTCTGAAGTGGTCAAACCGAAATATGAATGGGGAGTGAATTTAAACTACACTCTTTAACACATCAGGGGGCGATGCCCCCTGACGGTTAAATAATCACTAGAAAAGTGTATCCGACAGTTCTTCAGATGATGCAGCTTCCGGCTCTGCTGAATCCTTTTTCGGCAGCGGCTGCAAGTCTGTTGCCTTCCAGCGGATATCGAGAGCCTTACCTTTTCGGGCACGGTGACCCAGATGGTACTCAAGAACCGCTTTCTTGACAGCATAGTAACGCACCTTGCCTCCCCTACCGATACCGGTTACCAACACACCCTCACTGGCAATCGGTTTGGCAACGACAAGCGATTCCGTCAGATTGAGATCCATCAAAGCGACTCCCTTGCCGCCACCCGGCAATGTCCGCACTTCGTTAAGATCGTAAATCAAAAGACGCCCTTCTTCAGACAGACAGGCTAAAAGTGTCTGATCCTCAGCCACTACCTGCGGCACCAGAATTCTCACACCTTTCTCAGGCACCTTGATAAAGTTTTTACCGGCCTTGACCCGTGCAAAGAGATCCTTAAATTGGCAGATAAAGCCCATACCCTCACTTGTTGCCATGACTACGCGCTGTTCGGGCTTGGCAACACAGTAACCCACAATGGCCGATCCCTTTTCAAGGTCAATGAAGCTGTTGATCGGTAATCCGTCACCTCGGGCACTCGGGAAATCAGAGACCGCAATCGTATAGACCCTGCCGTTATCGGCGACCGCCACCATCTGATCGGTTGTGCGACACTCAAAGGCCACAGCAAAAGAGTCACCCATCTTATAGGTCATGACCGTTGCATCATGTCCGTGACCCGTACGAGAGCGAACATAACCCTTTTGACTGATAACCACTGTGACCGGTTCGTCTACCACAGTCTGAGTCATTTCGGCTCTCGAAGCTTCTTCGACCAATGTGCGACGTTCGTCCCCGAATTCGGCGGCATCCTGAGAGATTTCTTTCGCAACAAGATTTCTCAAAAGTTTCTCAGAACCCAAAAGCCGCTCCAAAGAACTCTTGGTTTTATTAAGTTCTGCCAACTCCGCTTCAATCTTGATACCCACTAAACGAGCCAATTGGCGCAAGCGAATTTCAAGGATATCTTCGGCCTGAATTTCACTCAATGGGAAGCGTGCCATCAAGGCTTCTTTGGGATCATCCGCTTCACGGATGATGGCAATCACCTCATCCAAATTCAGGTAAACCAAATGACGCCCTTCCATGATATGGATGCGTTCAAGTGTTTTCTCGAGCCTGAACTGCGTACGACGACGCACCGTTTGGACTCTGAAACTCAACCATTCGTTGAGAATATCCATCAGAGACTTCTGGCGCGGTTTCCCGTCAGAGCCCACCATCACGAGGTTCATCGAGACGTTGCATTCAAGGCTCGTCTGAGCCAGTAATGCATTGACAAACTCCTGACGGTCTACGTTTTTCGTCTTGGGTTCAAAAACCAATCGGGTGGGCGTTTCTTTATCGCTTTCATCCCGAACTGTGTCCAATAATGCAAGCATGGCAGCCTTAGCCTGTTGCTGCTCAGACGTTAATGCCTTTTTCCCAGGACGGATCTTCGGGTTGGTGATTTCACCCACTTCATTTAATACACGCTGAGCAGAGGTATTGGGCGGCAATTCCGTCATAATCAAGCGCCAGTGTCCGCGCTGCATTTCTTCAAACGTGTATCGGGCACGAACTTTAAGTGTTCCGCGACCGCTGCGATAAGCCTCGCGAATATCTTCCTTTTTACTGATTAATTGTCCGCCCATCGGAAAGTCCGGAGCGGGTAATACCGACAGAACCTCATCGAGCGTTGCTTGAGGATTATCCAAAAGCATCAGGCAGGCGGCTGCCACCTCTTTGATATTGTGTGAGGGAATTTCTGTTGCCATACCCACAGCAATACCGCTTGATCCGTTTAAAAGGACAAAAGGCAAACGAGCCGGTAACATCTGCGGCTCTTTAAACGCCCCGTCGTAGTTGGGCACAAAGTCCACCGTGCCCTCATCGATTTCATCCAAAAGCAAACGGGAAATTTTGGTCAGCCGAGCCTCGGTGTAACGCATGGCCGCAGCGCCGTCACCGTCACGGCTACCGAAGTTGCCCTGACCTAAAACCAAGGGATAGCGCATGTTGAAATCCTGCGCCATGCGAACCATTGCTTCGTAAGCGGCCGTGTCCCCATGCGGATGGTATTTACCTAAAACATCACCCACCACACGAGCACTTTTCACGGTCTTGGCCTCGGGTCTTCCCAAGCCCATTTCGTGCATATCAAAAAGAATGCGACGCTGCACAGGTTTTTGTCCGTCACCGATTGCCGGCAGTGCACGACCCTTCACCACCGACATAGCGTATTCAAGGTAAGCGTGGCTGGCAAAATGCGCTAGAGTCAATTGCTCTCCATCGTCGCCTGACAAAACAGGACGGGCTTCAAGCGGAATGACTTCAGGTTCACTTTCCGTTTCAGAGGAATCGTTTTCTGCGGATTCATCAACAATATTGACTTCCTGCGTTGATGGAGCGTCCATCGGCAAATCTTTTTCGACCGCTTCTGTCACTTCAGACTCATTTTGGATTTCAATATTCTCTTCATCATTGCCGAAAAGGTCGGCCGAAAACAAATCTTCAGTCTGTTTTTTAGTCACGTCCGATCTCCTTAAATATCCACTTCAACCTGATCACCGTTGTTTTCCATCCATGCCCGACGCATAGCCGCTTCCGAGCGACCCATCAGCATATCGAACATTTCCCGGCTTTCACTCAATGAGAGTTCACCGAAGGTCACCGGCATCAGACGGCGCGTTTCAGGATTGAGCGTTGTTTCCCAAAGCTGCTGCTCACTCATTTCGCCCAAACCTTTGAATCGGGACACCGTCACCTTATCCATGTTGACCTTATCCTTTTCAAGCTTTTTACGCTCAACGGCCAATTCCCGTTCATCCAAACAATAAATGGTTCGGGCCGGTTTTCGTCCGGTCTTCGGGACATCCATACGAAACAGCGGCGGTCTGGCCACAAAAACATGACCTTTGCGAATCAGTGCCGGGAAATGACGGAAGAAAAGCGTCAAAAGCAGGACCTGAATGTGTGAACCGTCCACATCAGCATCGGCCATGATGCAGATTTTTCCGTAGCGCAACTCTGACAAATCAGGATCGTCTTCAGGTCCATGCGGATCCACGCCGATTGCCACGGAAATATCATGAATTTCGTTATTGGCAAAAATACGGTCGCGATCCACTTCCCAAGTGTTCAACACCTTGCCTCGCAAGGGCAAAATAGCCTGAAAGTCCTTATCACGGCCCTTTTTAGCTGAGCCGCCGGCCGAGTCACCTTCAACGAGGAAGAGCTCGTTTTTACTGATATCTTCGCTTTCACAATCGGTGAGCTTACCGGGCAAAACCGCTACGCTGGAGCCTTTGCGTTTAGTGACTTTCTTGGCAGAGTTCTGGCGAGCTTGCGCTTGCTTGATCACGAGCTCGGCAAGCTTTTTACCTTCTTCAACGTGACCGTTCAACCAAAACTCAAATTGAGTACGCACAAAATTACTCACCAGACGCAAAGCATCACGGTTGTTTAACCGTTCCTTAGTCTGACCCTGGAATTGCGGATCGAGCACTTTGGCGCTCAAAATGGCGCTGGCTCGGGCAAAGACGTCTTCGGTTAAAAGTTTGACGCTTTTTTGCATCAGTCCGTGCGCCTCAATGAAAGCCTTCATCGCCAGATAAAGCCCTTCACGAAGACCCGATTCGTGTGTGCCGCCGGCAGGCGTCGGAATAAGGTTGACGTAGCTTTCCCGAACCGGCACTCCTTCTTCCTGCCAGGCGACCACCCAACTTGCGCCTTCGCCAACGGCAAAACCCATGGATTCGTCAGTGGCGTAGCCGCTTGATTCAAAGGGCGGAATCATCGGCTCGGCTGTCATTTCTGAGAGCAGATACTCACGAAGTCCGCCTTCAAATTTCCAGGTCTGAGTGGAGTCATTTTTTTCATTGATAAAGACGACTTCACAGCCCGGCATCAAAACCGCTTTGGAGCGAAGTAAACGCGTTAACTGTTCAACCGGAATATTGGGGCTGTCAAAATACTTGGGATCGGGCCACACATGAACTCGTGTTCCCGTGGCCGATTTCGGTCTCGGACTCTTTTGGCTTGTGAGCGGTTCAATCACATCGCCGTCGGCAAAAACAATTCGATGTTCTTTACCTTCACGCCAAACAGTGACTTCTAATCGAGTTGATAAAGCGTTGGTAACCGATACACCCACACCGTGCAAACCGCCAGCGAAGGAATAGGCACCGCCTGAATCTTTTTCAAACTTACCGCCCGCATGCAATTGCGTGAAAACGAGCTGAACTGCCGGAACACCCTCTTCTTTGTGAATGCCTACCGGAATACCGCGACCATCATCGGTTACCGTGACCGAACCATCTTTATGCAATGTCACCTCAATACGTGAGGCACCGCCTGCCAAGACCTCGTCACTGGAGTTATCGATAACTTCTTGGATGATATGCAGAGGATTATCAGTTAGGGTATACATGCCCGGACGTTGTTTGACCGGTTCAAGTCCCTTTAAAACCTTAATACTGGATTCACCGTATTCAGAACGTTTACTAGTAGCCATTGAAAATTATTCCGAGAACCAAAAGACAAAAATGAACACTCTTAGACTTTGCTGATTTCCTTCAAAAACGATTGTTTTTCAAAGCATCTTTTAAAAACAACTCGTCGAAATCTTTTCGCAAACACGCTATTTTACTGATTATTTTTCTGTTTTAGAGTACTTCTTTAAACAACAATGGCCCGATCATCAGACCGAGCCAATTGTTGATTTTGATGGTGGCCCCGCCGGGACTCGAACCCAGAATTACAGCTTAGGAGGCTATCGTGATATCCTGTTTCACCACGGGGTCACTATCTTTGATTTTCTTGAGTTGGCTAATTCTAAAGGATTTCATCAATATTGTGATGATACTGCTAGTAGAGAATCGTGGCGCTGTTTAATTGCGTCTTAATTTGAAGTTTCTTGTGTTATAGTCGGTATAAAGAATGAAAAAGCGAATTAGTGCTGATTCATTTTAGCCTAAATTCATTTACTGAATAATCATGAGACGCCCTAAGATAGAAGACAATTGTCATGTATGTAAGGCTATTGCATTTCAAGATTGTCTAGCCAAGACTCGAACAAATACAGAAGGTACGGTAACAGCCGGCAGAAGTGTTTGGGAACATTGTCTTATTGTGGGAAATATCGCTCAAGAATTAGCTAAACTTTTCCCGAAAGATACTTTCAAAACTACGGATATCAAAACGATTGGACTTCTAGCATCGCTGCATGATTTAGGAAAAATTTGTCCTAGTTTTCAGAATAAGTTAAAAAGGGTCATCGAGGACAATAATTTACTGGATGCAGACAGAATAATTGAAGAAAGACATCAGTTTCACGGTGGAGTCACTTATATTTCTCTCAGAGATTGGGGACTTCAGGATAAATTGGCCTGGGCGTTAGGCTCCCATCACAAAATTCTCATCAAAGGGAATTTGGAACTTCTTACCTCTACCAGTAGCCTTTTAGGTGGGGTATCTTGGGAAAACGAACGACAAAATTTTTTCAAAAATCTAAAAAAATACTTTCAGGTAGAGGAGATACCGTATTTTGACGACTATCATGCCGAAACCATCGCTGGCATTACTCAACAAGCGGACTGGCTTGGGTCTGCCGAACTCTTTGAAGATCCAAACATTCAATGGAAGAAACTGACTGTCAACTTATTAAAAGACAACGGATATGCTATCCCTAGTATCAAAAAGAATCTGACATTTAAAGAAATTTTTGGTTTCAGTCCCAGACAGATACAACAAGATTTTATAGACGCTATAAGTGCCCCGGGAGTTTATATCCTTGAAGCACCAATGGGAATTGGCAAAACTGAAGCTGCTCTTTACGCAGCTTATAAAATGTTAAATCAGGGATTGGCCCGAGGAATTTATTTTGCTTTGCCAACTTGCCTAACATCATTAAAAATAAAAGAGCGTGTCGATGAATTTCTCTCAAAAATTCAAGCTGAATCCGATTTAAGTTCCCAAATTATTGTTGGTTCCCGATTTGATAGCGGTGCGCTTTCTCCAGGAAAATCCTGGTTTTCGCAAAGAAGTCGAAGGATTCTGGACACATTCGGTGTCGGTACTCTGGACCAAGCACTTTTCGCCTCGATGATTAATAAGAGGAGTTTCGCAACTTTGGCCGGATTAGCCGGGAAAGTTGTAATACTAGACGAAGTACACTCGTATGATTTTTTCACTCGTGTATTTTTGGAAACATTAGTTAAGAAACTCTCAGACTTAGGATCAACGGTTTTAATTTTGAGCGCTACGCTGTCGAGTGATAGCAAAAAAGCGTTACTTAATTTCTCCCAAACTGATAAAAACTATCGGTTTAATGACTCTTATCCATTAATTACCCATTACTCAAATAAGCAAAAACTCATTGAATTACCTTCAAAGGTTCCCTCTCAACAAACGGTAAGTTTTGACTTAAAAACGGATACTTCTGCCGTTATAGAAGAGGTTATAAAACGAGCACGATCCGGTCAGCAAATTCTTTGGATTGAAAATTCTGTCGCCGATTGCCAAAGAATATATTCTGATATTCTGGCTAAATATGATTTGCAGGGAATTGAGTTGGGACTTATCCATTCCAGATTTTTACCCTCACACCGACGAGAATTAGAGGATCATTGGGTATCAATTTATGGAAAAAATGGGATAGAAGTTCGCAATGAACAAGGACGGATATTGATCGGCACTCAAGTGCTTGAACAATCGCTTGACATTGATGCTGATTTTTTAGTTTCCCGTTTAGCCCCTATTGATCTTTTATTACAGAGAATAGGACGATTATGGAGACATTCCCATATTAAGCGTCCCGTAACAGCGAAAAGACAAATCTGGATTATCACTCCTGAACAAGACCAAGAGAGCCTGCAGGAGGACTTCGCTGCTACTTACAGGGTCTACTACCCCTATATTCTTCGAAGAACAAAAGAGGTTCTCACTGAATGCACGCAAAAGACATTTCAGTTACCTGAACAAATTCGAAACTTAATTGAAAGTGTTTATCGAGACCGGACAGAAACAGATTCATATTTCAGCGATCCATTAAATGCCATGCTACACGGTGATGGTAAGCGCAAGGGAATCATTGAGATGCGAAACTTAGCTAAAAAGGCTGAAGTTACAGAAAATTGCCAAGAAACTCGATTATCAGATCCAATGACGGATCTTCTTATCGTCCGATCCATTAAAGCCGATAAAGACAATCGAGAAACAACCCTCTGTACTTTTGACAATGAAATGATCACCCTTCCATGGGTATGCAATGACCATTCATTGAAAGCTCGATTAAGTCGATTAATCGAAAAACAGCTTTTATCAATAAGAAGAAACAGCTTTACTCCTAAAACTGACACTGATCTTTTAATAAAAACATATCATTTAAATCAATACGTTTATCTAGAGGACTCGCCTCTTTGGATTGCTGTTATAAACAGTGAAGGCATGTTGCGGTCGTTGGGTGAAGATTGTCCCTCTGCATTCTCATACAGATTTAGGATGGCTTCGGGCAATCTTGGACTTCAATATTTAAAAAGGAAAATTTAATGAATAAATCATTCTCATTGGTTTCTAATCCTTGGCTACCTGTAGTTGGGTACGGAGAAAAAAGTTTATACGAAATTTTCTCCAATCCCTTCCCTTTAATAGGCGGGAACCCCATTGAACATGTCTCAATATTTAAATTATTGTTGGCGATCGCCCAAAGTGCCATCACTCCCAAAGATGAAAAGGAATGGTTGGATCTAACCGCAGAGGGACTCGCCCGTGAAGCACTAAAATACTTACAGTTTCACGAAAACAAATTTAACTTATATGGTCCCGAACCTTTTTTGCAGATGCCAGTAGTGAAAGGGGTTGGAGCTAAGCCTTTCTCTGTTGTTGTCCCCGAAATTGCTTCTGGAAACACAACGGTTCTAACTCAAACTCAAACAAACAGAGTTTTGTCTGATGCAGAATTGACGTTGAACCTTTTAACCTTGCAGAGCTTTGCCCTAGGTGGAAAGAAAACAGATAATTCTTTAGTTTTAACTAGTGGGTATAAGGGTAAGAAAGCTTCCGGGAAACCAGGTTGCTCACTTGAACAGTCCGGTTTGTTACATACCTATGTTCAAGGAGAAAATATTTGGGAAACCCTTTGGCTGAATCTTTGGACACAAGAACAACTTGAGACTGAAAAAATGCAAACCATTTTCCCCTTTGGAAGGGGGCAAGCTCCATGGGAAAAAATGCCCCAAGGGGAAGATTGTGACACTGCAAAAATGTTAAAAGGTAGTTTATTAGGCCGGCTCGTACCCCTTTGTCGTTTTTGCTTAATCGAAAATCAGAATATTCACCTCACAGAAGGCATTCAATACTCAAGTTCAAAAGAGGGCATAGTCGATACGACAGCCTCTCTTACTTTAGGGGATAAACCGAAAGCATTGCTTGTTAATCCCATGAAAAGACCCTGGAGAGAGCTGACGGCAATTCTAAGCACTAATCTCTCATCACCGGCACTGAGCTGCACTCAACTTACCATCTTCAACAGACACAGTCGAACACTGTCAACTGCTGATCCCAATAACCAGTATAAACAGGTGCATTACTGGTCGGGTGGGCTGCGAGTCAGTAATAAAGCAGGTGAACAGTTTGTCTCTGGCAGCGATGACTATGTTGATTCAAGTTTCAGACTCTCGCTCAAAGAACTCAGTGACTTTACATGGTTTACCTTGTTCTCTGAAGAAATTAAACAACTCGATCAGAAAGCGAAGAAACTTGGAACATGTATTCGCAAGTATTGCGAAGAAATGAAACTGGATACCGAAATAGCTAAGTTTGGTGAAAGCAAATTCTGGTTGCAGACCGAAACTCTGTGCCAAAACATTATTGACTGCTGCGTTGAAAAAGACCTTGCTAAGCAAAAACAGCAGTTTGAAAGTCTTCATCAAAGAATTTTCAGAATTTCGGAAGAAATTTATTCTGATTTATGTCCCTACACCACAAGTAAGCAACTGATGGCATGGACCAAATATCATCCCAATTCTTCATATGCCCGGAAAAGAGGTTAATAAGATATGAACGAAGAAAAATTTATAGAAATAGTTTTTTCATCAATAAAAGATAAAGGGGTAAGAGCGGCTTTCCGAAGGGCTGATTCTTCACGACTGAATTACCAATGCGTTGAATTTTTACTCAAGCTTGGAATTGACGCTGACAATTTTGACCATCGTACTGCTGCATTTACCGTTATGGCTTCAATAGCACGTTCAAATACCTCGGAAAACGGAGCTGTCAGCTTTGCTCGGGGCCTGGCATTGAGCTTCCCAGACAAAAGTGAAAGCGATGCGGCCATATTAAGGATGAGGAAATTATGTTCCTGCGAAAACGTCAGAGAGTTAGCCTTAAATTTGAGACCGATTCTTGATCTGATATCGAGCAGAAACATCCGTGTGGATTATGCCTCAATCTATAGAGACATGTTGTTATTTCGATACGAAAATCAAAGAGATAATCTGCGCATCAAATGGATGAAAGATTTTTATTCCCAGGAGCTTTAAGTGTTATTTCTATCGCAACTAACCCTTGGATACAAAGACCTCCAAGTTCTCAAAATTTCCGATGAGTACAGCATTCACAGGGTAATTTACTCATTATTTGAAGATTATCGAAGTAATGCTGAAAAAACTTCGTCGGTAAAAAGCGGTTTCTTATACGCAGAGCAAAAAAGCAATTCAATCGAACGGCGATTTTTGATACTTTCTGACCGGGCTCCGAACATTCGGAATGAAAAAATCGGAACAGTAATTACAAAGAAAATCCCTGAAAATTTTCTCAAGTTTTCTCAATACCGATTCCGGTTACTAGTTAATCCGACCATTCGAGACAAAAACACCGGGAAATTGAAACCCGTTATAGGAGAAACAAATATTTCTGTGTGGTTTGCTGAAAAATCTGTAAGTTCTTGGGGTTTTGCAACTTCGGATCTCAATGTCACCTCTATTGAGGTTCTGAACTTCAAAGGAAAAAACGGAAATTTGCTGACCATCTCAAGAGCTGAAATTGAAGGCACGTTAACCGTCACGAATTTTGAACTTTTTGCGAGCTCCTTTGCTCACGGAATCGGTCGAGCTCACGCTTTCGGCTGCGGACTGCTTCAACTTGTTCCGATTTATCAATAACATTTTGAGAGATTAATCATGACCAATCCTTTTACTAAAACACGAATTGAGTTTCATATTCTTCAAAGTTTCCCCGTCACCTGTTTAAACCGTGATGACTTAGGATCCCCTAAATCAGCTATTGTCGGTGGAGTTACTCGTGCAAGAGTCAGTTCCCAATGCTGGAAAAGGCAGATTCGTCTTACCCTGCACGGCTTAGGAGTGAAATTAGCTGTTCGCACAAAACATATTACTGATTTAATTGAAGAAGCCTGTATTGAACTTCAAGCTGACACCGAAAAAGCGAAAACTTGTGCGACAAAAATAAGTACTCTTTTAGCTAAAGATACTTTGTATTTTCTATCTGATTCCGAAGTAAGGGCCTACGCTCAATATGCGCAAGACCATTCATTTGATTTATCTAAAATTGATGACAAGGCTTTATTGAAAGATCTTGTCAAAATTTCGAAAAAGACTCGCATATCCGCTCTTGACGGTTTAGATTTGGCACTTTTTGGAAGAATGGTTGCAAAAGCTCCGGAGTTAAATATTGAAGCCGCCAGTGCTTTTTCTCATGCTATTTCTACCCATAAAGTCAATTCCGATCTTGACTTTTTCACAGCCTTAGATGATTTCAATCTTGATGCCCAAGAAGGTTCCGCACATATGGGATCGGCAGAGTTTAGCTCAGCTACATATTATCGGTATGTCTGTTTGGATCTCGGTCAATTAGCTGAAACCTTAGGAATTGAAGATCGTCAATCCCCTGAAATGCAAAAGGCTATTGAAACTTTTGTTAAAGCCCTCTATCTCGCCGTTCCTCAGGCTCGTCAAAATACATTCTCCGGTCAGTGCGGTTGGGACTATGCAAAAATATATGTGAGAAAAGGCCAACCTCTGCAATATTCTTGTGATGAACCGGTTCGGTATGACGCCAAAAAGGGTGGCGGATATTTACAACCGAGCATTGATGCCCTAAATAGTTTCTTGACCTCAAAAATAAGAATGAGCGGTAGTCTGTTTGGCAAAATCGAAGAATATGAACTTTCTGCACAACAAGGCAGTATTGATGAATTGATTCAAGTTCTAAAAAAATCTGTATGTTATGAATAATGCATATTTATTGTTATGGCTGGAAGGACCATTTCAGTCATGGGGTAATGACTCCCGCTACGGAAGGCGGGACACTCTCAAATTTCCAACCAAATCTGCTTTATGTGGAATGGTTTGTGCTTCTATGGGAGCTCGTGGAGAGCAGAAAAAATTTCTGAATGAATTAGCTAACACAGAAATCACTGTATTTGCGTATTCATCTAAGAAAAGAAATATTTCTTTACTGCAAGATTTTCAAACTGTGGGGAATGGGTACGATAGCAACGATCCTTTCGAATCGTTGCTGGTACCTAAAACTGCTCTCGGAAAATCACCTAATGGTACCGGTTCAAAGATCACTTATAGGTACTACTTGCAGGATGCAAGCTACGCAGTGGTATGGGAGCTTCCTGAGGAGCTTGCTCAAGAGATAGCACAGAGAATTGTTGATCCTATTTATTTTGTTTCACTGGGAAGAAAAAATTGTATTCCATCAGAGTGGATATACCAGGGAGTCTTTACAAACAAAGAGGAGGCATTTACACAGGCTCAGAACATAGCAGAGCACAAACAGAAAATATGCACAAAAACAATCCTTGAAGGGGCATTTCCTGATCAGGGTGAAGTCATTGCTTTGCATGATATCCCAAAGCAATTCGGTGAATTCAAAAAGTACTCTGATCGCTTTGTAACTATTGTCGAACCTGAACAATGAAGTCAAATCGATTACTCATTAGAGTGGACAAAGAATATTTACCGCAAATCAAAGATAGATACCCATTTGTCTACTTGGAAAGAGGCCGACTTGAGGTCGACGACAGTAGCGTAAAGTGGATCGACTCTGAGGGCAGGGTTATTCCCCTGCCCATCAGCACCATTCAATCTTTGCTTCTAGGCCCGGGAACTTCTGTGACACATGAAGCCATCAAAGTCCTGGCAATGGTGAACTGCATGGTTTCATGGGTCGGCGAAGACAGCCTACTTTATTACGCAGCCGGGCAAACGCCGACACAAAATACTCGCAATTTAGTTAAGCAGTTGACTTTGTATTCGGATCCCCAAAAAAGATTGAAAGTCGCCAAAAAAATGTTTTCTTATCGCTTTCCCAATACAGACATTGATAAAAAAAATTTAAAAGAATTAATGGGCATGGAAGGCATCAGGGTAAAAAATCTCTATTACGATCTGTCTGTTAAGTACGACGTTCTCTGGCACGGAAGAAGCTATAAACCCGGTGAATTCCAAATCAGTGATTTGACAAACAAATGCATCACTGCGTGTAATACTGCCTTGTACAGCATTATCAACGCTTGCGTTCACTCAATGGGACTTTCTCCTAAAATTGGATTTATTCATTCAGGTAGTCCTCTTCCCTTTGTATACGATATCGCCGATCTCTACAAGCCTTATTATTCGCTTGATTTAGCATTTTGTATAACAAAAGAAATGGCTGGAGTTTATCTTGCCGAGAAACTGAGAACTGCTTTCGTCAAAAGAGTTGTAGAGGGAAGGCTGCTTGAGCAAATCCCTAAAGATATTTCTTGCATACTAGGCCTGAAAAATGATAATCCTAATAACGAATGACCTTCACCCTGCTGTGCGAGGAAGAATAAAGCTTTGGTTTGTAGAATTAAAACCT
The DNA here is from genome assembly GCF_016901835.1 of Parasutterella secunda. Lineage (GTDB taxonomy): Bacteria > Pseudomonadota > Gammaproteobacteria > Burkholderiales > Burkholderiaceae_F > Aphodousia > Aphodousia faecavium. Next base: position 29,537 of record NZ_JACJKX010000011.1, read on the forward strand.
GGAGTTTTTGTTACGGGAGTCAGCGGTTATCTCTCAAAAAAAATAACTCAATTTTTGTTAAAACAAAAATTCGGTGCAGGAAGTTTGTTAATCGAATCAACGACTAATTCTCCTGGATATAGAATCCACACTTTTGGTCTGCCCGATAAGCAAGTGATCAGAATATCTGACCTTCAGCTTATTGTTTCCGGTAAAAGACCTGGGTTAATAAAAAGTTAAATTTTTATAACAATACTTTGATTATTTCTTAAGTCTTTATACAAAATATTGCTGTTTTCTCCACATACGTGGAGGTGTTTCCGTATTGAAGCCCGGCGAGGACATTACTTTTAGGTTTTCTCCACATACGTGGAGGTGTTTCCAAACAAAAAATTATTCTTTTGAACTACATGGAGTTTTCTCCACATACGTGGAGGTGTTTCCCCGGTACGGAGTAAACGGGCATAGGACGAACAGTTTTCTCCACATACGTGGAGGTGTTTCTACTTAGCCAGACGATCAATGGTCCGACATTCCGTTTTCTCCACATACGTGGAGGTGTTTCTTTCACCTTTTATTCATAACGGAAAATAACTTGGTTTTCTCCACATACGTGGAGGTGTTTCTCAGGATTTGAATTAATAGGTAATCCAAAATAAGTTTTCTCCACATACGTGGAGGTGTTTCTATCCTCGCGCGGGCTTCCGCTTTGCGCCTTGAGTTTTCTCCACATACGTGGAGGTGTTTCTAGCCGCCGGGACAAACATTTCATTGCCATTTAGTTTTCTCCACATACGTGGAGGTGTTTCTGACGCACGTTGACTGGCACCCGTACCCCGAAGGTTTTCTCCACATACGTGGAGGTGTTTCTGGAGTTAAAAAATGAAGGCATATTCTATTTTCGTTTTCTCCACATACGTGGAGGTGTTTCCATGATCGATTCGATTGCCGGATCTGAAATTGCGTTTTCTCCACATACGTGGAGGTGTTTCCGAAAAAGCCCGTCGCTTCTTGCTTCGGGCTTCGTTTTCTCCACATACGTGGAGGTGTTTCCGAGATCCCCGGCAAAATGAACGATGAACGCCGGTTTTCTCCACATACGTGGAGGTGTTTCTGAGCAATCTCCCACAAATATTTCATTTAAAAAGTTTTCTCCACATACGTGGAGGTGTTTCTGATGAGGGCATTTATCCCAGAAGGCCCAAAGTGTTTTCTCCACATACGTGGAGGTGTTTCCCAATTTCACCGTTCCATCGGCTTCCCGTTGTCGTTTTCTCCACATACGTGGAGGTGTTTCTCATCGGATTCGGTGATTCGGATGTACTCTTTGGTTTTCTCCACATACGTGGAGGTGTTTCCACAGAACTGGTCTTATCAAAAAAGGAAGCTAGGTTTTCTCCACATACGTGGAGGTGTTTCTAACTGGGTATACTTGTTGCTATTCTGATAGAAGTTTTCTCCACATACGTGGAGGTGTTTCCTAGACCACTTTTGAGACATGGAGGTGTGTTCCAGTTTTCTCCACATACGTGGAGGTGTTTCCCCGCTTCAACAGACCGAATCGTGGTTTGCAGAGTTTTCTCCACATACGTGGAGGTGTTTCTTCTTTCTCTCGGCGATTGACGAGCCCTTGATTGTTTTCTCCACATACGTGGAGGTGTTTCCGACGCTTCGAGGTAGTTACCAACACTGCCGGTGTTTTCTCCACATACGTGGAGGTGTTTCCGGCATTAAAGCAAACCCTGCCACCCATTCAAGGTTTTCTCCACATACGTGGAGGTGTTTCCATACCCATCGGGGATTTCACGGTATCGTGGCCGTTTTCTCCACATACGTGGAGGTGTTTCCATCGGCAGCTTCCCAAACTCGACGAAGTCCTCGTTTTCTCCACATACGTGGAGGTGTTTCCGTTTAGCCCAGTTAATGTTGCTCATTTTCTGTAGTTTTCTCCACATACGTGGAGGTGTTTCTTCATAAGTTTTTCAGTCTGTCATCATCGGGAAGTTTTCTCCACATACGTGGAGGTGTTTCCTGGAATGCGCAAGACATTCAAGACGAAATTACGTTTTCTCCACGTATGTGGAGGTGTTTCCATGCTCTCGAGTGACGATATCTGCCAGTTCTGGTTTTCTCCACGTATGTGGAGGTGTTTCTTGAATTACCCTTCTAAGACCTTCGCCATTGCTATTTTCTCCACATACGTGGGGGTGTTTCCGACTTCTCAGTGTTTGGCTGTGCTTGGTTGGGATTTTCTCCATTTAAGCAACCAATATCGGCGGAGTTTTCTGTTGTATGAAAAGCCCCTGTGATCGTTGCAACTCTTGATGATGTCAAACCTGCTACTGAAAAACCACCTCGGATGTTTGGTCTAAAAACACGCGAGCCCCGATAGTTGGGACTACCAAGGCTCTTTACTTACGCGTTCAGCATGCAAGAAGCAAGATCAACGCCATGATGATTTTGATCACCCAACGTCTCAAGCGTTTTGCTATGGTTTTGTCCCCCGAGATTGGGAGGAAACCACAACAAAACCTCCCAATACTTAGCGAGTAATCATGCAAATCTCGCTGGACGTGGGAGGTATTTTACCTAAATAAGGCCATTGTCCAAACATGACTGGATTTTCTCTACATACGTGGAGGTATTTCTGAATACGACAAACCGGCTGCACACAATAAAAATGTGTTTTGCATACGTTTCAGTATGAACTACCGTGCTCTGTTGAACGCGGTTTCATGGGAGCGTACCCCCATTTCTAGCAGTTGTCGGACATCGCATGTGCATGCAGATTCCGTGCAAGCACGGGCGCGTCCACTAAGACGCCCCCATCGAGTTCGAGCAACTTTTTGAGCTGTTTATTCTCGAATTCTTTTAGCCGGAGAAAGGTAGATTGTAAGGAGCCGACGCGCCTCACAACGAGATTTTATTACGCGAACTTTACCGGTTCGCCCGTTATCCATCCCCGCGCTTTCGCACAGGGAATTCCGCGGCATTTGTTGAAAATAGAGATTTTTTCAGTAGTTCAAAATCGGATTGAAAATACTGATTCAAATATGCAAGGAAGAGCCATTCTTAAAACTATCTTTAGGAGGCACTTTATTGATTGGAAAGAGAACTCTCAAAACTGGCTATGATCATTTTCAATTTGGTCGCAGTGAATTTTTTCAGAATTGTTTTAAATTGCTCTAAAAATACCTTGCATTTTTCTTACGTCCTTTGTATACTTCTCAGCCTTGATTCCCCGATAGCTCAGTCGGTAGAGCGACGGACTGTTAATCCGCAGGTCGTTGGTTCGAACCCAACTCGGGGAGCCACACAATTCATATGATTGAGTTCGATTTCCGGACTTCTTCATTCCCCGATAGCTCAGTCGGTAGAGCGACGGACTGTTAATCCGCAGGTCGTTGGTTCGAACCCAACTCGGGGAGCCACTTTCAAAGCCCGTATGTCTCTGACAGCGGGCTTTAATTTTTCACGACAAAGCCGCCCAAAAATTAAGCGGGCAGATCACCTATTTGATGCCCCACCCGCAATCTCTCAATATCTTTGAACCATCAAGGAATTTCCCTTAAGAATTCAGAAGTCAATTCCAATCCTTTTTTCAAGACTTCCTTGTTATTGGCATAGCCAATACGGACATACCCCTCAGTATGCAAAGCCGAACCCGGTGTAAACATCACGCCTTTTTCCTTTACCAGGCGTTCACAGAATTCGTGAGAAGCCAATTGCGTATCAATGTGCACAAATGCGGTCGTTCCGGCCTTGGGCTTGACGTACGAAGCACGCGGTTCGCTTTGTACCCATCTGTCGAGAATTTCCAAGTTTTCACGCACAATAGCACGATTTCTGGCCAAAATCTTATCCTTGGCACCAAGCGCCAATTCAGCGAAGTATTCATCGATCATGCCGACGCTGATCGTGTTGTAGTCACGATGGTGCAACACCGCTGATATCAGTGATTGAGGTCCCGTCACCCAACCGAAGCGCAAACCGGCCAGACTGAATACTTTTGACATACTGCCCGTACTGATACCCTTTTCATACATATCTGCGACTGATGGACTGTAAACATCTTCTTGCGTGAGTCCCCGGTAAACCTCATCGCACAAAACCCATGCATCCACCGACTTGGCAATATCACAGATTTCTCTCAGCATCGCCTCGTTCATCAATGACCCGGTCGGATTATTGGGATTGTTGATGCAAATAAGTTTCGTGTTGGGTTTGACCATTTCACGAAGCTCTTTGAGATCAGGTAAGAACCCATTTTCGGGTTTAAGCCGCAACGTCTGAATGTCTGCACCGAAACTTTCGGGGATAGAATAATGCTGCTGATAAGTCGGAATAACGGAAATGACGTGATCACCCGGCTCCACAAGTGTTTCGTGCACCAACATATTGGCACCGATACAGCCGTGCGTCGTCACCACATTGGCAGCGCTTTGCTTTTGATACAACCCGGCAATGAGTTCACGCACTCTGGTGCTTCCCTCAATCCAACCGTACGTGAGTTTCTTTTTCAACAAGTCTGCGGTCATCTGCTCAGGACTGACTCCTGCCAAGGCAAGAAGCTCCTCTACAGTAACGGACTCAACACACGTTTCAGCTACGTTGTACGTGCACTTGGTTTCCCACTCATTCATCCATTGTTCGACGCCGAACGCTTCAATTTTCATTGTTGATCCCCTTCATTTTTGATTTCTTTGTAGACGGCCAAAGCAACGGCCACATCTTCTAACCCCTGACCGATTGAGCGGAAATAAACGGGCCTGTCATAAGCGGGCATTTCACATGCCTTGTTAACCAACGCTCCCAAATCGCCTTTAACCCTCTCTGGCTTCCAAGTGCCTGCCTCGGTTGCCAATTTCATTTCTCCTGCCACCGTTGCCGTTGTAGCCGTGCAGTCGCAATAGACGTCCATCTTTGCAAGCATGGCGGGATCGACTTCGTGAGCACCAGGGGCATTGGTGGAAATCGACGTAATCAAAGGAGCTCCTTTGATATCCGTGGTGCTGATAACGGCTTGAGCTGCGCTGGTACAAAGCAAAATTACATCCGCTTTTTGAAGGGCTTCAGCTTTGCTTGACACGAATTCCAGCCGTCCTTGAGCCGCCGCTTTAAATTCTTCACGCTTGTCTTCGGTCAGTTCATGACTGTTTAGAGACCACACTCGAACGCTCTCCCAATCACGAAGCCCGAACACATACCGAATATGTGCCAAAGCCTGCGCTCCGGTGCCGATAACAGCCAAGTGTTTAGCGTCCTTTCGTGCCAAATACTTCACGGCAACAGCCGTGGTTGCTGCCGTGCGCTCAAGGGTTAAGCGGGAACTGTCAACCAACAGTAAAGGATTACCTGTTTCGGTAGACATAAGAAGCGTCCAGGCCGTCACGGTATAGCCTTTTTCCTGAACAATAAAAGGTGAAGTTTTAAGCCCATAGACTCCCGCACTCATCCACACACCGGTGTAGTTAATAAAGTCACCTTTATCATTTGGGAAAAGCGTCTGAACCTGCTTGGGCTGCACGGCCTCACCGCGCCCCAAAGCTCCGAACATGGCCTCCACGGTCGAGAAAACATCCACTTTAGGCAATACTTTAAGAACGTCTTCCCGGTTTAAAGTCAAAACAGTCATCTTTAAACTCCACAATGCGTAACATTCAGACGAGCCTTGGCGCGATTAATTTGCTCAACAACCCGTTCAGGAGCCGTACCGCCAAATGAATGACGGGCTGCTACACACGCTTCAAGCGTAATGTACTGATGGATATCGTCTTCAATGGCATCAGAGAACTGCTTGTATTCCTCAAGCGTCATCTTCTCGAGATCCGTATCGTGTTTGATGCAGTAATTGACGATGTGGCCCACGATGTGGTGAGCCAGACGGAAAGGAATGCCTTTTCGGGCAAGATAATCGGCTAAGTCCGTGGCGTTCGAGTACCCTCTGCCGGCACCGATACGCGCCTGATCGGCGTTGACCGTCATCTTCTCGAGCATGGGCTTGAGAATGCGCAGACTCATATGAAGCGTATCAATCGAGTCAAAGGTCGGCTCTTTATCTTCGCTCATGTCAGTGTTGAAAGCTAAAGGCAGACCTTTCATCATGGTAAGCATCGCCTGCAGATTACCGAACACGCGACCAGCTTTGCCGCGGATCTTTTCTGCAATATCCGGATTCTTCTTATTAGGCATGATGGAAGAACCCGTACAGAAGTCGTCAGACAAATCAAAGAAATGAATATCCTGACTCGTAAAGAGCACGATTTCTTCACTTAAACGACTCAAGTGCATCATGCAAATCGCTGCAGCCGAATCCGTCTCAATCAAATGATCGCGATCGCCGATCGTATCGACTGAATTTTCACTCGGACCTTCAAAGCCCATTTCTTTAGCAGTCATTTCACGATCAATCGGGAAGGTGGTCCCCGCCATCGCAGCGGCACCCAACGGGCAGACGTTTAAACGCTTATAGGCATCTTCAAAACGACCGATGTCGCGCTCGAGTATCCAGAAATAAGCCATCATCCAATGAGAAAATAAAATGGGTTGACCGGTCTGAAAATGCGTATAGCCCGGAAACATCACCCCCATGTATTGCTCGGCTTTGGCAATAACAGTTTTTTGAAGATCCCGGATGGCTTTAATGATTTCAATAATTGCGTGGCGCGTGTACAGACGAACATCGAGCTGAGCCTGATCGTTACGGGAACGGGCCGTGTGCATTTTGCCTCCGACCGGTCCCACAATCTCTGTCACGCGTCTTTCGATTGCCATCTGAATGTCTTCATCGGCCACATCAAATACAAAACGGCCGTCCTCAATTTCCTGACGGACGGCATCCAAACCTTTCAAAATTTCCTTCGCTTCCTGCTCAGTCAGAATTTTCTGTGCAGCCAACATGTGAACATGCGCCGTGCTACCGATAATCGAAAAAGGTGTGACTCGTTTTTCGATCAAAATCGTGGCATTGAATTCCTGCACCAGATGATCCATCGGCAGATCAAATCGTCCGCCCCACATTGTTTCAGACATGGTTAACTCCGGATGAAAAAGATTTGTTCATTTTAACCTGATAAAACGGTCGGCAACTCTCAAATATTGCCGGAAAGACACAATACTGTTCCCAAAAAAATACACCATAAATTGGAAAATATGCCGATAAAAACACGATTCATGGTATATATTGTGTATAGCTTCATTGCTAATAATTTTTTTTCGTCCAAGTATTGATATCGCGATCATTTGTCCCTATTATCGCGGTGTCAAACAACCAAAAACTGTTAAATGTGTTGACCACCGTATCGGGGGAGACAACCTCCGAGAAAAACGCGAGATGAACGTTTGGACGACGGACATCTTTTTAAAACACGTTGTGATTGTCGGACTAGCTTCGAAGCGAGAAATTACTCGTCGAAGACAAGATCCTGAGTCCTTGGGTAAAAGCCTGTACCCTCGGCGCTAGAACGCAATGACAGCACTTTGGGGGAAAGGCATTATGAACTCCCAAAAGATTACGGCGAACAACGAGTCCCAATTTCAACGCTCGATGCAATTGCGCCACCTTATCATGTTGAGTCTCGGCGGCGTGATCGGCAGCGGACTCTTTTTTGGAACGGGTCATATCATCGCAAACGTCGGTGCTTTCGGCACGGTGCTTGCGTACTTGATCGGTGCATTCATGGTGTACCTGATCATGCTCAGTCTCGGAGAACTCTCCGTTGCGCATCCCGACCCGGGTTCTTTTCACTTATATGCGAGTAAGTACATTTCGCCTGCCTCGGGTTATGCCGTGGCCTGGCTGTACTGGCTCAACTGGACTGTTACGCTCGGCACGGCTTTCACTGCCGTGGGCTTTGCCATGCAATATTGGTTCCCGCAAGTGCCGGTGTGGTCCTGGTGCCTAATTTTCGGCTCAATCATTTTCTTATTGAATGTGATTGACACCCGCTTTTTTGCCGAGAGTGAATTTTTCCTCTCGATCATTAAAGTGGTGACGATTCAGGTTTTCATCGTTTTGGGTGCCTGTGCATTCTTTGACGTGATTCCCTTCGGAGAATCGGGCTCTCCCGGACTGACGCACCTTGTGGGTGAAGGCGGACTGCTGCCCAACGGCATCACTCCCCTGCTCTTTACCATGGTGACGGTTTGCTTTGCCTACTCCGGTACCGAATTGATCGGCGTCGCAGCAGGCGAAACCAACAACCCTGAAAAAGTCATTCCGATGGCTGTGCGTGCATCGCTTTTGCGCCTCGTGATCTTTTTCGTGGGTACGGTCTTGATTGTGGCCACTCTTCTACCTTCAGAAGCGGCTACTGTTTCCAAGAGCCCCTTTATCACGGTTTTCGAGCAAATGGGCATTCCCTATGCGGCCGATATTTTCAATTTTGTGATTATTACGGCGATTCTGTCGTCAGCTAACACGGGGCTTTATGCTTCCGGACGCATGGTGTGGTCTTTGGGTCATGACGGCATGATGCCGGCGGGCTTGGCTAAGCTCAATAAGCGCGGCGTTCCGGTCAACGCTCTGGCATTCAGTATGTTGGGCGGGTTCCTCGCTCTCGCTTCAAGCGTTATGGCAGCGGATACCGTCTTTGTGATCCTCACCTCAATCGTGGGCTTTTCCACCGTTGCCGTGTGGCTCAGTATCTGTGTTGCCCATTATCGATTCAGAAAGCAATTTGTGGCTTCCGGCCACAGCCTCTCTGAATTGAAATACGTAAGCCCCTTCTTTCCGTGGGTTCCGATTGTGGGCGGTGCCATGTGTGTGATCGTGATGGTCGGCATGGGCATTGATCCGGCTCAACGCATTGCGCTTTACTGCGGTGTGCCGTTCACGGTGCTTTGCTACGTGATTTATCACCTGACTCAAAAGGTGAAGAAAGGTACGCTTGATAAAACTCAAGGTCCGCGCTCCCGTGTGATCGCAGGTTAAGAGCCTTGTGCCTTTCCCTTACAAAAAACCTCGGCGAGTTTTCCTGCCGAGGTTTTTTTAATGGAGAAAAAGAAATTTGAGCAACCTTAAAATGCACTGTTATCTTTCAGGACGTCAACACCTTTCGGTACTTTGAATGTGAAGTCCGATGCTTTGAATTTCACATTGGTTTTGAAGTTTTCAAAATTCAAGCGTGTTTCCTGACCGAAGTTATCCCACAAACTCATCTTTTGAGGTATCCCGTTTTTAAAGCCGATTCTCACTTCAGAAAAAGCGTTGGAGTCATCCTTTGGTGTAGCTTTAAGCCACTGCAGTCCATCGTCAGAGGCAAGATTTTCGACCTGAAAATCCTGACGAAAGTCCTGAGCACCGAATAAAAGCGAGGCGGGCGAGGCAGGGATTGCACCCGACAAAGCCTTTTGGGTTACCTGCGCGAGCTCCGTATCGTAGAGCCAAAGCGTTTTCCCGTCCGTGACAATCAACTCTTCAAAAGGGGCGTTGTAGTGCCACTTGAATTTTCCGGGCCGTAAAAAAGCAAAATCTCCGCTTCCGGCCGCCTCTTTATTTTCTCCATCCCGGGTAAACACTTTCTGCTCAAAACTGCCCTGAGCACTAGTCACAGTTTTTAAAAAATGGCTCAGATCGTCGGTTGCTGCCGCCATGGATACTGAACCGTATCCTGCCAGTACAACACCGGCCATTGTTATCCAAAAGGTTTTCATTACAGATCCTCGTTGTTTCGAGCGTTAATCGTGCGTCTGCCGCTTGAGTCTGCAGGGCTCACAATGCCTTCGGCTTCCATATCTTCAACGATGTTGGCCGCTCTCGGGTAACCCACCCCTAAGCGTCTTTGCAGATAAGTCACCGAACACTTCTTGCTTTCAATCACAATTTGGACAGCCTTATCGAAAAGAGGATCTTTCTTTCCGCCGTTAGTCCCTCTCGGTTCATCTGAGTCTGCTGCCTCGTCTTCTTCGCTTACGAGCACATCATCAACGTAATTGGGTTTGGCCATCTGCCGCAGCGATTGTGTCACCCGTTCCAATTCTTCATCGGTGACAAATGCCCCCTGGATACGTTCGAGAACCTGAAGGCTCGGCATCTTAAAGAGGAAGTCACCGTTACCCAACAGGTTTTCCGCCCCTGTCTGATCCAAAATAATACGGCTGTCCGAACCGGTCGCCACTTGGAAGGCGGCTCGTGACGGAATGTTTGTACGCAAAAGACCGGAAATCACATCGGCGCTCGGGCGTTGTGTTGCCAAAATCAAATGAATCCCTGCCGCACGGGCTTTTTGGGCCAAACGAATAAGCGACTCTTCAACCCCCTTCTTATCAACCATCAACAAGTCAGCCAATTCGTCAACAACGACCACAATGTAGGGCAATTCCTGCAGTTCGATCTCTTCACCGGCATTTTTAGCCAGAGGATCCATCAAAGGTGTGCCGTTGGCGCGAGCCTCACGCACTTTCGCATTAAAGCTCTCAAGGTTTCTCACCTTGACGCTATGGGCTAACTTGTAGCGTCGCTCCATTTCCTTAACGCACCACTGCAGACCGTGTTTGGCCTCATTCATCTGATCCACGACCGGACAGAGCAGATGCGGAATATCCTCGTAATAAGCGAATTCCACTTTCTTCGGATCGATCAGAATCAATCGCAGACGGGAAGGTTCAAACTTGTAGAGCAATGACAAAATCATGCTGTTGACACCGACCGACTTACCCGAACCCGTTGTACCGGCAACCAACAAATGCGGCATTTTGGCCAAATCCACAACGAAAGGTTCTCCGGTAATACGCTTACCCAGACACAACGGCAACAAAGCCTTGGATTTTGCAAAATCCTGAGAGCCGAGCAACTCGGAGATACGAACAAGCTGTCTGCGGGGATTCGGAACTTCAATGCCCATGTAAGGCGTATTGGGCACGGTATCGAGCACGCGCACGGACTGAACCGAGAGCACACGCGCTAAATCGGATTCAAGACTTTTGACACTTGAACTCTTGACGCCTTCGGCCAATTCAATTTCGTAACGTGTAACCACCGGTCCGGGGTTGGCCGCTTTAACTTTGACCGATACGCCGTAACTGGCCAACTTGCTTTCTATCAAACCGCTCATGACCGCCAAAGAGGCCTTGTCAATGGAAGGCTCGGAATTTCCCGCCGGATCAAAAAGACGCAAAGACGGACGCACTGGCTGCGTAGTATCTTCAAAAAGCGTTTCTTGCTGTGCTTCAAAAGCCACTTCGGACTTTTTCACCTTGGCCTGCGGATTAATAACCGGACGGGAAGCAGCTGCTGCGACAGGTTCGGGCTTATTCTCAACCGGAGAGTCTGCGACAGGAGGCTCAACCGGTTCCTGCCTAAACTGCTGAACCAATTCTTCCTGAGCACTCTTTCCCTTTTGCTCATCAACCCGAGCCTCATGCCTGTCGGTAAAGAAGTGCCAAAGACGATCGATTCGGGTACCGATTTTCTCAGCAACCGTGAGCCACGAGAAATCAAAAAACACTGCCGCACCGATCATGGCAAAAACAACCATAAGTAGCGTCAACCCCAAAGCCCCCACCAGAGGTACACAGGCGGTCATCACCGACTGACCCAAAACGCCGCCGGCTAATCCAGGAAGGGGTTCAGCAAGGTAATAAAGTCTCAGAGCTTCAAGCGAAGTACTGGCACAAAGCAGAATAATCAAGCCTAAAAGATGGCTGATTTTGCCGAAGGCGGGCTTTTTGTAGTTGGGGCTCATCGAGCGCCAGGCGCTCATCAAGGCAACCGGCACAAGCCAATAGGCCGACCATCCCAGGGCAAAAAGCGCAATATCCGAAATCCAGGCACCGAGAAGTCCGATCCAGTTTTTAGGCGTGGCGTTGGGCGCCGCATGGGAAAAAGACGGATCAGCCTGGTTATAGGACAGGAGCATCAACAGATACAAAACTGTGAAAACGAGCAGGCACACGCCTACGACCGAGCCCAATCTCACTTTCTTTTGACTGCCGGTTGTCGGGACCGGGTCGTTGACAACGGCGCTGACAGTCACCGCAGCTGCCGCGGCCTTTGTTCGGGAAGATTTTCGGGTTGCCGGTTGCAAAATGTTTTTCTTGGTTTTCTCTTTAATCAGTGCCGGTTTTTTCATCAAAGCATGCTTATTAAATCAACCCATTAATTGTACGGGCTTTAGCTCATGTTTGAACCAAACTTAAGCAAAGTTTTCAATTTTTCGCATCTTTTTCTTTGCTTGCTCGGATAGAATGGACTCGTTAACTGATCAATGGATGGAAATTTGAAATGACACAGACAACACAACACGAAAAACTCATCATCATCGGTTCGGGCCCCGCCGGATACACGGCCGCAATCTACGCTGCCCGCGCCAACCTCAATCCCCTGTTAATCACCGGGATGGAGCAAGGCGGTCAATTGATGACAACCTCAGAAATTGAAAACTGGCCTGCTGACGTCAATGGTGCCCAAGGCCCGGATCTCATGCAACGCTTCATGGATCATGCCGAGCGTTTCGGCACCCGCATTGAATTTGACGTCATCACCGCTGCACACCTGAAGGAAAAACCGATTCGTCTTGAAGCCGATTCCGGTAAAACCTTCACGTGCGATGCACTCATCATTGCCACGGGAGCCAGCGCCAAGTACCTGGGACTGGAATCCGAAACCCGTTACAAAGGGCGCGGAGTCTCGGCTTGTGCCACCTGCGACGGCTTTTTCTATCGTAAAAAAACGGTTGCTGTAGTGGGTGGAGGAAACGCCGCATTGGAAGAGGCGCTTTACCTATCCAATATCGCCAGCGTCGTGCATCTCGTTCACCGCCGTGACAGCTTCAAGGCAGAACCCATTATGGTGACAAAACTCATGCACGCTGTCGAAGAAGGCAAAATCGTGCTGCATCTCTTTAAAGAAGTAAAAGAAGTTTTGGGCGACGATAAAGGTGTCACTGGTGTACTGTTAAAGAGCACTCAGGGCAAAAGTGACGAAACGATTACTATCGACGGCCTTTTTGTCGCGATCGGTCACTCGCCCAATACCGCCATTTTTGCCGATGAACTGCAGTTAAATAACGGCTACATCGTCACGGCAGGAACGGGTTCTCACGCCGCTACGGCCACCAATGTCGAAGGCGTATTTGCCGCAGGCGACTGTCAAGACCAGATTTATCGCCAGGCCGTTACCAGTGCTGCCACCGGTTGTATGGCTGCGCTTGACGCACAGCGCTATTTGGAAAATCTGGAGTAGATCATGCGTGCCAAAGGTTTTGATGCGTTAAAGGGAATCAAAACACGATTGGCTGAGGAGTCTGCCATTCGTGAAAAGGAAGAAGCGGCAAGACTTGAACGGCAGGAAAAGGCTGAAGACGATCGGGCCCTGTTTGCAGCCGAAATGAAGCGAATCGGTGTGACACCTGTAGCGCGTGACCCGGCTGAAAAAGATCTTTTCGAAAAGGAGATGAAGCGGCTGGGTGTGGTCAAACTCAATAAACAGTCCGAGAAGATTGTGCCATCGGTTAAACCTGCCCGCCCCATCATACAACGCACCCCTGAAAAACTTCATGCCGAGGTCGGCCTTTCAGACAGTTTCGATGGGGCCAGTGCCGACGATTGGGGAGACCGTGAATACATCTCCGTGGGCTGCGGGGTTGACCTTGCTCAAAAGCTCTCCAGAGGACTTTGGCCGGTCGGTGCACACCTCGATTTGCACGGTTACCGTACGGAAGAGGCCAGACGAGCGCTCGTGGATTTTATTCTTCAGGCACGCGAGGCACATATCCGCTGCGTGAGAATCGTAACCGGTAAAGGCATCAACAGCGGTGAAGAAGGCCCGGTGTTAAAAGGGTTGGTCAGACGTTGGCTGCGTCAGATGCGTGAAGTTCAGGCCTTTGTTCAGGCGCCGACCGCTGAAGGTGGTTCAGGTGCCTTGAGGGTATTGCTCGCCAAAAAATTCTAGGAGAAAAGCATGGACATTCTTGAGCTTATGCGTACCCGCTACACAACCAAACACTACGATCCGATGCGCCGTGTAAGCGACGCAGACATGGACACGCTTTTGGAAGTTTTGAGGCTGTCCCCATCGTCCACAAATATTCAACCGTGGAAGTTCTACGTCATCGATACGCCCGAGATGCGAGACAGAATCATGCCCGCGGTAAAGGACTTCAATCTCGAACGGATGAAGGCGCCGCAATACATCATTTTCGTTGTACCGAAACACTTAACAAAAGATTATTTTGAAGAGCTCTACACTCAGGAGGAGGCCGACGGACGATACACAAGTTGGAAGGGACCGGAGCGACCGGACACTATTCGTCTGACCTACTCCACAAAATTTGATAATGACCCTGAAGGACTTTTGCGCTACACAAGCAATCAAGCCTATCTCGCTTTGGGTTGTCTGACCGTTGCGGCCGCCGCCATCGGTGTGGATTCAACAATTTTGGGTGGGCTCGACTTTGATAAGCTCGATGAGATTCTCGGGCTCGATAAGAAAGATGAGAGAAGCGTTGTTGCCATCGCGCTGGGTTATCGGGCCGATAATGACTCCAACGCCAAGCGGCCCAAGTCGCGTTTACCGAAAACACGCGTGGTTGAATATTTGCGTTGATTGCGCTCAAGTAACAGAGGACAAAAGCCGAAATTTCGTTAAAAAATTTCGGCTTCTTCTTAACGAGTCGCCAATTCAAAATCTTCTATTTCGCTATTCCAAACGTTAAGCGTACCTTCGCGCATATCGTAGTAAAGAGCGTGCAAAGATAAGCTCTGAGCTTGAACCGCCTCTTCAATCCACGGATAAGAAAGTAAATTTTCTATAGACAGAAGGACCGCAGCTTCTTCACTCAAACGCATTCGCTGAGTCAAATCTTCCTGCGAATTCTCTTCATTGATTCGCTCCACGGCCGGACAGGCTAGCGATATCCATTTGCTCGTAAACCGCTCTTTTCTGACCGCTTGAGGATTAAAAAGTCCGGCAATCCCTCCGCAATTGGAGTGGCCCATCACCACAATATGATCCACATCGAGATGCTTGACGCCGTACTCCACCGCGGCCATCACCGCATCGTACTCACCGGCTTTCTCTGGCGGCGGGACGATGGCAGCGACACTGCGCACCACAAAAAGATCGCCCGGTTTGCATCCGAGCACAATAGCAGGATCCGTTCTGGAGTCACAGCAGGCGATCACTAAGGTTTTCGGGCTTTGTGAGTGGGCCAACGACTCAAAGAATTCTTTTTCCTTGAGAAAATAGTTGGCCCGAAAATGGTGAAAGCCTCCCACCAAATCATGGAAATTCTGCATGTTGCGCTATCTTCTGAAAGCCATTTCCTGACGGGTCTTGGCGGACAATTCATGTACGCGAAGCGCCCAAAAAGCCATCTTGTCGAGCACCTCCTCGGGATAGGTCCAGGAGAACTCTCCGTTATCACCCATGTAGTGATGCATGATGGCGTCCATCGCTTTGACCCGATCCTCTCCGCTTAAGCGTTCAATGACTCCGCGGCCTACGACAGAGAAGTAGTTTTGACCGGAACGGCAGGCCGGATTATCTTCAATGATAGTTGCGGCGGGCTCAGCGACACAGAAGCTGACATGCGGATTTTTTCCGTAAAGCTCAACCTTGTGACCTTCGGCCGCACCGTGAAAATAGAAAATCAGGCCGTCATCGTTAACCTCATAGCCATAACTCAGAGGTACGATATACGGGAAAGGCTCATCGTGAATGGCCAGTGTGATCATCTTACAACGATGCAAAAAAGCCTTAATGATGGTGGGATCGTCCACAGCACGATCCTGACGGCGCATTTCGGTATGAATGGTTGTCGTAATACTCATTTTTAACCTTTAAGAATTTGAGCTCAAAAATATGTTTTACTATTTTAGTTCTTTCGAAGCACAGTTCTGCAACGAGTCGGCGCACGTTTGAACTTTTTGCTTCAAAAGTTTCTTTGCCGATACGACATCCGACAGGGTCAATGCGGGTAAAAATGCCGTAATCTCTTCGATAGGCCAATCCCACCAGCGCGCACGCTCGAGCAAATCAATCAGTTCGTCATCAAAGCGTTTTTTAACGACTCGGGCCGGATTGCCGACCGCTACACTGTAGGCCGGTACATCTTTGGCAACGACAGCATAGGCTCCGATAATCGCTCCGTCTCCGATTCTGACACCGGGCAGAATTTTTGCTTCGCGTCCGATCCAAACGTCGTTACCGACGACAATGTCTCCTTTGGTGGGAAGCTCACTCACGTGCGGCGTTGTTTTTTCCCGCCAAAGACCACCCATGACATTAAACGGATAAGTACTCAGACTGTTGAGACGGTGGTTAGCCGCACCCATCATGAACTGCACTCCTTGAGCAATGGCGCAAAATTTTCCGATGATGAGCTTTTCCGGGAAAAACTCCGGATAGTTAAAAAGAACACAGCGTTTTTCAAACGCAGTCGGATCTTCTGCATCGTCATAATAGGTGTAATCACCGACTTCGATATTGGGCGCTTTGACAACATTTTTAAGAAAAACGGTCGTTCCGTACTCATTGGCAAAAACTCGGTTGCAATCGGGAATGTCTGCCATCATCTCTTTCTCCTGGTTTAAGTTTCGGTCGGAGCAGCTGCTCCAAGCACCCGGCTTTTGAGCTCGGCCAACTTATCGCGCACGGCCGCCGCTTTTTCAAAGTCAAGATTTTTCGCGTACTCAAACATCTGTTTTTCAAGTTTTTTAATTTGAGCCGAGAGTTCTTTTTCGGTCATCGAGCCCACATTCTCAGCAATATCCTCACGACTCGGGGCATCAGGACGATAAACGCCGTCGATAATATCGCGCACTTCTTTTTTCACGCTCTTTGGCGTAATGCCGTGCGCTTCGTTGTAGGCCTTTTGCTTGGCACGGCGTCTTTCGGTTTCGCCTATTGCACGCTTCATGGAATCCGTCATTTTGTCCGCGTACAAAATAGCGGTACCGGAGACATTTCGTGCGGCGCGCCCAATTGTCTGTATGAGCGAGCGCTCGCTTCGGAGAAAACCTTCTTTATCGGCATCCAAAATCGCCACCAACGACACTTCCGGGATATCCAAACCTTCGCGCAACAGGTTGATGCCCACCAATACATCAAAGACACCGGCCCGAAGGTCACGAATGATTTCGACGCGTTCAACCGTGTCAATATCCGAGTGAAGGTAACGGACTTTGACCCCGTTATCGCTTAAAAAGTCCGTCAGATCCTCTGCCATGCGTTTAGTCAGTGTGGTGACCAATACCCGTTCACCTTTTTTGACCCGCTCGTTAATTTCCGAGAGCACATCATCGACCTGAGTTGAGGCCGGGCGCACAATGACCTGCGGATCCACTAAGCCAGTGGGCCGCACAACCTGCTCGACCACTTGTGAGGAGTGCTCCAACTCGTAATCGGCAGGAGTCGCCGACACAAAAATACTTCTGCGCATTTTGTGCTCGAATTCATCAAAACGCAGCGGCCGGTTATCCAATGCAGAAGGCAAACGGAATCCGTAAAGCACCAATGTTTCTTTTCTGGAGCGGTCCCCCCGATACATACCGCCTAACTGGCCGATCATGACGTGTGATTCATCAAAAAACATCAGACAGTCAGAGGGTAAATAATCGATCAAACAAGGAGGCGCCACGCCGGGAGCAAGCCCCGTCAGATGCCGGGAGTAGTTTTCAATGCCCTTGCAAAAACCCACCTGATCGAGCATTTCAAGATCAAAAAGTGTACGCTGCTCAAGCCGCTGAGCCTCCACCAATTTCCCTTCATCTAAGAAAACCTTTTTTCGCTCCCGAAGTTCTTCTTTGATGGTGCCGATTGCCCGAACGATTTCATCGCGCGGGGTCACGTAGTGGCTTGCCGGATAAATGACAAAGCGGGTGACTTTCTGAACAATTTTTCCCGTCAGGGGATCAAATAACGCAATGGACTCGAGTTCATCATCAAAAAGCTCAAAACGCACGGCCATTTCGGCGTGTTCGGCCGGAAACACGTCGATTGTGTCGCCTCTGACGCGGAAAGTACCGCGAGCAAAATCCATTTCGCTGCGCTTGTATTGCATGCGCACTAGCTGCGAGATAAAGTCCGAGCGGCTCTTGAGATCACCCGTGCGCATAATGAGTCGCATCTGTGTGTAGCTCTCGGGTTTTCCGATACCGTAGATAGCTGAAACCGTCGCCACAATAATGGTGTCACGCCGCTCCAATATGCTCTTTGTGGCAGCCAATCGCATCTGTTCGATATGTTCATTGATAGCCGAATCTTTTTCAATAAAAAGGTCTCGGCTCGGGACATAAGCTTCCGGCTGATAGTAATCGTAGTAGGAGACAAAATATTCAACGGCGTTATTGGGAAAAAATTCCCGCATTTCGGAGTAAAGCTGCGCAGCCAGCGTTTTGTTCGGAGCCATGATCAGCGCGGGCACTCCTTGCCTGGCGATCACGTTGGCCATCGTAAAGGTCTTACCCGATCCCGTCACACCCAAAAGAGTTTGAAAAGCAAGGCCACTGTCTAACCCATCGTTGAGCTCTGCAATAGCCTGTGGTTGATCTCCCGAAGGCTCGTAGGGTGCATGCAACTCAAATGGGGAATGAGGGAATGTTTTGACGATATCACTCAAGGCAGTTCTCTTTGACTTCAATTTTCACTTAATTCATCAATGATAATGCTGAAAATAAAAAATACCCGTTAAAATCCGTTAATTATTCAATCGGAACACATGACCATGGCTCAATACCAAGACAATCTTGAAGACGATTTTGAAGACGACGGCTACGATCGTCCCAGCAAATCGCAGATCAAACGAGAACTTCAGGCGCTGCAGGATCTCGGAAAAGAAATGACTAAGCTCGGCGCTGAAACGCTCAATAAAATTCCGCTTCCTGCCGATGTGCGTGAAGCCATTGATGAATATGCCAAGATGAAGTCTTTCGGTGCCCAACGTCGTCAACTTCAACTGATCGGCAAACGCATGAACGGACTCGATCCGCAAAAAGTCCGCGCGGCCATCGATATTGCAACCGGAGAAAGTCGTGCGGCCGTGGCTGCGCACCACCGAGCCGAACGCCTGCGTGACAAATTAATTGCCGAAGATGCGGCACTTACCGATTTCATTAAAGACTTCCCGGGTGTTGATGTTCAATCGCTTCGTCAACTGATCCGATCAGCCCGAAAAGAAGCTCAGATGGGAAAGCCTCCCAAGAGTGCTCGAGAACTCTACCGTCTGATTCACCCGATGGTCAGCCCCGAAGTGACACTTGAAAAAGACTTGGACGAAGACAACGAGTAGGAACGACTATGCGAATCATCAGTTTCTTTAAAAAGCCTCTTCCCGAGAGCATTGTGACGGGACTGGCCGGTACGGCTCAGATTCAATACTGGGACGATTTAACCGACGAGGAACGCTCGGACTTAACCGATATTGAAATCCTCATCACCAATCCGCCTGTCAGGATGGATGCAAAACTCTTGACCAACTTCCCAAACCTCAAAATGATCGCCAGTTTGGGCGTAGGCTTTGACAAATTTGATTTGGAAGAGATGAAGCGGCGCGGTATCGTTCTCACCAACGCCCCGTCGGCCACGAGCGACGATGTCGCAGACTTTGCCTGGGCTCTTCTGACTGCCCTTTCCCGTCGTATTCCTCAGGCGTTCGTTCACGCCAAAAATACCCTTCGCACTTTTTCGGGCTTTCCCCTTTCCGTGCGTGTAAGCGGTAAAAAAATCGGTGTGGCCGGTCTCGGTCACATCGGCCGTGAAATCGCCCGTCGTGCCGAAGGCTTTAAGATGCAGGTTGGTTATACGAATTTAAGTCCTTGTGATGTGCCCTACCGGCGCTTTGATAACTTAAAAGAAATGGCCGCTTGGGCCGACTACCTTGTCTTGGCCATGCCCGGAGGGGCTGCGACCCACCACATTGCCGATAAGGAAGTGTTTAAGGCACTGGGCTGCGAAGGCTATCTGATCAATATCGGTCGCGGAGAACTCATCGATACCGAAGCGCTCATTGAGGCGCTCGACAAAAAGATCATTGCAGGCGCTGCCATCGATGTATTTGAAGGCGAACCGGCAATTAATGAACGACTGAGCGGATTTGATAATCTCATCATCACCCCTCACGTAGCCAGTTCAACCTTTGAAGCGCGAGAAAGTGCCGGCGCTCAAGCACTTGAAAATATTCAAGCTTTTCTGGCCACCGGCACCGCTCCTAACCGCGTCGTGTAATTAGTCTGCAGCCGCCTCAAAGGCGTAAGGCCAAAGGCTTTACGCCTTTTCTGTTTGAATCGCTTCGCGTTGTGCCTTCAATCCCAGCATAATCCGATCAATCAACAATTGCCGCATACTCTCCGGATCAGTTTTAAAGCCGGGAACAACAATGTTGCGGTACTCAGGCGTAACCAACCATAACAAAAGAACCGGCCCCATCGATGAGATAAAGGCTGCGCTCACCCGTGTATCCGAGCAATCGCTCAATCCCAGAAAATCAGCGAAAAACCGGTGAAGTGCCCTAATGCGAGGCATACCGAATTCACTGACCAATCGAAGCATGTTCTGTGAAGGATTGGTCGTGACCTCACGAGCCCAGACGCGCATAGGCCAGCTTTTCCGATCATCAATATGTTGTAAGTGATGCATGAAGAAGTAGCGCAAAGCTTCCTCCGTACTTTCATATTGCACCATTTCGATTTCCAATTCCTGACTGAAAATCGTCTCCGGAATGCGCAAAAGTACGGCCAGATACAATTCGTCTCGTCCACCGAACCAATAATTGACGCTTGCACAGTTGACCCCTGCTACATCACAGACATCTTTGGCGGTGACATTGGACCAACCGCGCTCAGCTGCCAGTTCCCCGGCCACTTCAATTAAAGATTCACGGGTTTTTTCTCCGTCGCCACGAATTTTTGCTGTTTTCTTTCTCATAGTCGTTTCTTAAAAAAATGATAAGCCGCCGGCAACGTCACCAGGGCCATGACAACAACCGGAATCATGGTGGGTAAAACGGTCCACACCGAGGCACCCGCCAAATAAATTTGTCTGACTGCCGATAAGGTAAATCGCAAAGGATCCGCATAGGTTAAAAACTGAATCCACTCGGGCATGTTTTCAACCGGCGCAAAAAGTCCCGACAATAAAACCATCGGCACCAAGAAGACAAAAACCACCAACAGTGCCTGCTGCATGGTTTGACTGTAGGCGGAAATCGCCAATCCCAAACCGACAACAGACAACGTGAAAAGAAAAAGGACCAGATACATCGAGACAATACTGCCCCCCATCGGTATCTCAAACCAAAAGAGGTCCACCAGGAAAATCAAGGTGCTTTGAAACAGTCCGATCAGAATCGGTGCAATGGATTTGGCCGCCACAAGTTCGCCCGTCGTATAGGGAGAGACCAAAAGTTGTTCAAAGGTGCCCTGCTCACGCTCTCGAGCCACCGACAGGGCTGAAAGCACCACCACCTGGAGCATAGAGAGCATCACGATGAGCCCGGGCATGATAAACCATTGAGTAATCAGGTTAGGATTGAACAAAAAACGAGTTCGCACGGTTTCGGGTATGCCGCTTACGGAAGCATTAACGCTCTGAGCAATTTGGGAGACATAGCCCGCTGCAAGCTGAGCAGTGGTGGAATTTCTCCCGTCAATCACCACCTGTACATCGGCGGTCTTACCGTCTTTGAGATGCTCGGCAAAAGACGGCTCGATCACGACCGTCAGGAGTGCCTCACCTTCATCCATAACCGGCGCAATCTGAGAAACACTCTGCAGTGTTGCCTCACGGTAAAAAATACGATTGTTATCCAAGGCACGCACAAAGGTAGCCGACGCTTCGCTGCCGGAGAGATCACACAAGGCGTAAGGGACGCGATCGAGGTTAAAGCTTGCAATGTAGCCGAAAAGCAAGATGTAAAGCAGCAGCGGTCCCACAAGGATCATGCGGCTGGTTTTCTCCTTGAGCGTTGCCAACAGTTCCTTTCTCACAAGCGCTTTAAATCGGATTGAACGTTTTGTCATTTTCGAATCCTCTTTTGGCAGAGCTTACGAGCAAGCAACATCAGTAAAACACCGAAAACCGTCAGGATCGTGAGGTTTTTCACCACCAACGCGGTCATCCCTCCGGTGAGAAAACCGACTTTTAACAGTTCCATAAAGTAAACGGGCGGAAGCACATATGCCACCACGTTGGCCCATTCAGGCGCGCTTCGCAAATCGAAAATAAAACCCGAGAGAATAAGGGCCGGCAAAAAACTCGCCAAGAGCGCAATCTGAGACGATAAAAACTGAGAGCGAGTCGCCGCAGAAATAATCAATCCGATACTAAGGCAAACCTCAAAATACAGAGCCGAAGACAACGCTATCAACCACAAGCCGCCCCGAATGGGAACCTCGTACCAAAATACCGCCGCCAACATACATAGGCTCCAGCCCAATAAACCGAGCACGAAGTAAGGAATAGTCTTTGATAAGAGCAGCGCCCAGGGCGAAATAGGAGTGGCTAAAAGAGCCTCCATGGTGCCGCGTTCCCACTCACGGGCTATCACCAGTCCCGTGAGCATGGTACCGATCATCGTGAGGATAATGACTAAGAGCCCCGGCACTAAATACCAACGGCTTTCAGCGGATTCGTTAAACCAAATACGAGGAATAACATTAATGCCGACAGAATCCCTTGCGGCCGATCCCGCACTTTGAATGGTGCCCAAGACGGCATTGGCTACCATCGTCGCTCTCGGAGAATCGATACCGTTGACTAAAAGCTGCGCCTGATTGTCAGACGATTGTTTTTCAAAAAAGAGCGCCGCTTCCACCTCAAAGTGCTCCAGGGCTTTCATGGCCTGAGTGCGATCGGAGTAAACGTTGACGATAAATGTCTTGTTGGCTGAAAGCGCCTGAGTGTAAAGAGTTGAAGCCTCCCCGGACTGACTGTTGACGACTGCCAGACGAATATCTTTGACATCAAATGAAAGTCCGTGCCCGAAAAGAATGATCAGAATAAGAGGCAGGACCACTCCCAAAAGAATGGCACTTTTATCACGTAGAATCTGACGTGTTTCTTTCAAACACAAGGCCTTCACATGACGGCTGAAGTCTCGCCAATTCATCATGATGCGCTCCTTGTGTCGCGTGAACTTTCCACTACACGGATAAAAGCTTCATCCATCGTGGGGCTTTCAGCGCGAACCTCTTGAGGTGTACCCATTATCAAGGGCAAGCCCGCATCCTGAATTAAAAGCCTGTCACAGTAAAGCGCCTCTTCCATAAAATGCGTGGTCACAATAATCGTGGTGCCGGACTGACTTAAAGCGGTCATCCATCGCCAGAATTGGCGCCTGGTGAGAACATCCGCGCCGCTTGTCGGTTCATCTAAAAAGAGAAGTCGCGGCCGATGCACGAGGGCCACGGCCATCGCTAAACGCTGCTTAAAGCCTCCTGATAAGGCTTTGGCCTGCGTATTCCGCCACTCATCAAGCTCAAACTCATGAAGCAAAAACTCAATGCGATCACGTTTTTGGACACCATCGAGTCCATAGGCACTGGCGAAAAAGTCCAGATTCTCATCAACACTCAGATCCCCGTAAAGGGCAAATTTCTGGGACATATAGCCCAAATGTTCACGAGCCTCTTCCCTTGCTTTAAGGACATCAACTCCCGCGACCTTGAGCTCTCCATCACTGACCGTTAAAAGGCCGCAAAGCATTTTGAAAGTCGTCGTTTTCCCGGCACCGTTGGGGCCCAACAAACCGAAAATTTCACCCGGGTAAACATCAAAAGAAGTACGATCCACCGCTGTAAAGGATCCGAAACGTCTTACAAGATTGCGCGCGTGCACAACAGCTTCGACTGAACTCTCCGCCGCCCTTTGCTCTTTTTTATCCCTAATGACCGAATACGGGTGCAATGTCTTTGAATGCAGGCGGTTGACCAAATATCCGTCCTCAAGCCCCGGCGGGACGGCTTTGAGGTGAAGCGAATGTTTTTTCTCGACTGTTTCGCAATCTACCCCTTTTTTAATGAGGACTCTCACGCCGTCGGCCCTGGGAACCGCATCCCAAATATTGTCCGTATCATCGAGAAGCTGCGCCTGAATATCCCGAACTTTAAGGCCAGTGCCGACCGATAAAGTGTAGGTCAGCCCCTCGGCCATCGAGGCGATATTTTGCGGACTGTCATGCAACACAACCCGGCCCTCTTCCAACACGACGACATCATCACAAAGTGAAGCCTCGTCCATATAAGTGGTGGCAACCACGACGGTCATGGCCCGAGTTTTGACATTTTCTTTGAGAATTGTCCAGAGTTCCCGACGCGAAAGCGGATCTACTCCGACACTCGGCTCATCTAAAAGAAGGATCTTCGGACGGTTCAACAGCGCACAGGCCAGGCCCAATTTCTGTTTCATACCACCCGATAGTTTTCCGGCAGGCCGTTCGGTAAAAGGCCTCAAGGCCGTCATGCGCAGCAATTCATCAAAACGGTCACGTCGTTCAGTTTCACTCAAACCGAACAGATCGGCATATAGCGAGAGGTTTTCACGGACACTCAGATCGGTATAAAGACCGAACTGTTGAGGCATGTAGCCGCAATGATTCTGAAGTTCGGCCAATTTATCGGAATAAAGCGGCTCACCCAACATGGTCACGGTTCCCTGTTGAGGCTTTAAAAGCCCTGCCATAACCCGCATCAATGTGGTTTTCCCAGCTCCGTCGGCTCCCACCAGTGCGATTAAACGTCCAGCAGGCAAATCGGCACTCACCGACCGCAATATAGGCTCGGAGAGTCCTTTTTCGTATCGGACTATGCCTTTGAGAGAAATGGCCGCATCACCCTGCATGAACGATCTCCGCTACTTTGAAAGCAGTCGTGCACTCACGGGCATTCCTAACCGGAGTAACCCCTCGGGATCATTGACCGTCAGTCGTACCTCATAGACCAAGTTGGTGCGAAGCGACTCCGTCTGCACGGTCTTGGGTGTAAATTCCGCCACGGTTGAAATGAAACCGACACTCGCCTCAAACACCTTGTCCGGGAAACTATCGACCGTCAGCTCGACATTTTGACCCATGCTGATTTTGCCCAGATTGATTTCATCGATATACACCCTTGCCCAAAGAGGATTCATCAACGCCACTTCGTAAACCGGCGTGTTGGCCCCGACCATATCGCCGGGCTCTTTGAGCCGTGCACGAATCACGCCGTCCGAGGGTGCATAAAGAGAGCAATTACGAAGAGCCCGCTCGGCGTCAGCTAGCCTTGTCTGAGACTGCACCCAAGCGGCTCGCGCCACATCAATTTCTTCCGCACGGGTACCTGCTAAAAGCATTTCCAGTGTGCGTTTAGCTTCTTCCTTGGCCGCACGGTCGGCTCTTGCCGCGTAGCAGGCTTGGTCACGCACCAAGGCGCTCGATGCTTTGCCCATGTCCTGGTAACGCTTACAGGTGCGTTCAGACAAAACCAAATTAGCCTCAGCGGCTTTGAGTCTCGCCCGAGCCACATCAATTTCTTCTGCACGAGTGCCGGCGAGCAGCAGATCAAGCTCGGCCTTTGCCACATTCACTTGTGCCGCAGCTTGATCGCGGGCGATGCGATGGCGTGACTCATCCAGTTTGGCAATCAAATCCCCTGCTTTGATTTGAGCACCCTCTTCAAAAAGCATAGACTCAAGTCGTGCACTTTCCTCAAAAGCGAGGTCCACCGTGCGCATATCAATACTGCCGTAAAGCTTCAGATCGGCATGATTTAACCGATAGTGTCCGTAGCCCCAATAGCCCGCAGCAGCTACAACTGCAAGGGCAGCTAGTGCAAAAAGGTTTTTCTTAGAAACACGCGGCATAAATAGTTTGAAGACTTATTGGAATTAAAATTCAAATTTCAATTTTAATTATAAGCTTAAAAAATCCCCGCCATACATTTCTGTAAGACGGGGACGTTCGGTCTAATGTGTCAGACGATTATTGAGCGTCTTGGGAGGTCACTTCAGAGGGCGTTTCTTCAGGCTTTTTTTCTTCTTCTAAAAGAGCCTTCATAGACAAGCGCACACGACCCTTTTCGTCGGCCTCAATCACCTTCACGCGCACCACCTGACCTTCCTTGAGGTAGTCAGAGACGGCGTTGACACGTTGGTTGGCGATTTGGCTGATGTGAAGCAAACCGTCTTTGCCCGGCAACAATTGAACAATGGCACCGAAATCGAGCAAGCGCGTCACCGTGCCTTCATAGATTTGGCCCTTTTCAATTTCAGCCGTGATCTCAAGAATCTTCTTCTGAGCGGCAAGACCGGCTTCGGGCTGCACGGAAGCAATCGTCACAGAGCCGTCGTCTTCGATGTTGATCGTTGCACCGGTTTCTTCGGTGATGGCACGAATCACAGCGCCGCCCTTACCGATCACGTCACGGATTTTTTCCGGATTGATCTTCATCGTGATCATGCGCGGAGCAAAGCGGGACAATTCCTTGGCGCCGCCCGCAGCCTGAGTGCGCATTTCATTGAGAATGTGCTGACGACCTTCGTGAGCCTGAGCCAAAGCCACCTGCATGATTTCCTTATTGATACCTTCAATCTTGATATCCATCTGCAGGGCGGTCACGCCGTTTTCAGTACCGGCCACCTTAAAGTCCATGTCACCCAAGTGGTCTTCGTCACCGAGAATATCGGTCAACACAGCAAACTTATTGCCTTCCTTGATAAGACCCATGGCAACGCCTGCCACATAGTCCTTCAAGGGCACACCGGCATCCATGAGCGAGAGGCAACCGCCGCAAACACTCGCCATCGAAGAAGAACCGTTGGATTCACAAATTTCAGAAACCACACGAATCGTGTATTGGAAATCTTCTTCAGAGGGAAGCACAGCGCTCAAAGCACGCTTAGCCAGGCGACCGTGACCGATTTCACGACGCTTGGGGCTGCCCACACGACCGGTTTCACCCGTGGCAAACGGAGGCATGTTGTAGTGCAGCATAAAGCGTTCATGCGTTTCACCCAACAGACCGTCAACAATTTGTTCATCCTGCTTCGTACCCAAAGTCGTGATGACCAAAGCTTGGGTTTCTCCGCGGGTAAAGAGAGCGGAACCGTGGGTACGGGGCAAAACACCCTGACGGATTTCAATCGGACGAACGGTCTTGGTGTCACGACCGTCAATACGCGGTTCGCCGTTCAAAATCTTGGAGCGGACAAGCTTGGCTTCCATTTCAAAGAGGATGCCTGCCACTTCATTGGGATCGACGGCATTGTCGCCGGAGAAGTTTTCGTCAGCGGCCAAAGCTTCATCGACCATAGCGTAGATTTCGCGAAGTTTTTCCGTACGGGCTTGCTTACTGCGAATAGAGTAAGCAACCTTCAATTCTTCGCCGGCCAATTGTTCAATACGGGCGATCAAAGCTTCGTTCTTCGGAGCAGGCTGCCAATCCCAGGCGGGTTTGCCGGCTTCTTCAACCAATTCATTGATGGCGTTGATAGCCACTTGTTGCTGTTCATGACCGAACATCACGGCGTTGAGCATGACGTCTTCGGGCAGGCAATCGGCTTCGGATTCAACCATGAGCACGGCGCGTTCCGTACCGCTCACCACCAAATCCAAGCGGCTGTCCTTCATTTGGGACAACTTCGGGTTACAAACAAATTGGCCGTCGATGTAGCCCACGCGGCAAGCACCGATCGGGCCGTTAAACGGAATGCCGGAGATCGACAAAGCAGCCGAGGCACCCAACATGGAGGGAATGTCCGGATCCACTTCCGGATCCACGGACAACACGTGAATAATCACTTGAACTTCGTTAAAGAAGCCTTCCGGGAACAACGGACGAATCGGACGGTCGATCAAGCGGCTCGTCAACGTTTCCTTTTCGCTCGGACGGCCTTCACGCTTGAAAAAGCCTCCGGGGATCTTACCGGCGGCATAAGTCTTTTCGATATAGTCAACGGTGAGCGGGAAGAAGTCCTGACCGGGCTTGGTTTCTTTTTTCGCGACCACGGTAGCCAAAACCACCGTATCATCCATTTGGCAAATCACAGCGCCGGAGGCCTGACGGGCAATTTCACCGGTGGTGAAGGTCACGTCGTGATCACCGAAGCGGAAAGACTTGCTTACTTTATTAAACATTGTCATTTCGTTTCATCCTTAATTAAAGGGGAAAAGACGTGTTTCCGATACGCTGCGGTGTGAATATTCCGCCACCGAACACTCACATCGCAACGCACAAACCGAAAACAAAACCTCGTCTCTTCCCTAACACTAAAACACTTACCAAAAGCGACCTGTCTGGCAGGTCGCTTTTGAGAAAGTCTTTTCGAATTACTTACGCAAGTTCAATGCAGCGATCAACTTACGGTAAGCGTCCAAATCGGTGCGCTTGAGGTAGTCCAACATCTTGCGGCGACGGGACACCATCTTCAACAAACCGCGACGGGAGTGATGATCCTTGGCGTGTTCCTTGAAGTGCGGGGTCAATTCGTTAATACGAGCCGTCAACAAAGCGACTTGCACTTCGGGAGAACCCGTATCACCTTCCTTGCGTTGGAACTTAGCAACGATTTCAGACTTTTTGATATCTTGAACAGACATTTTCTAACCTTTAAAAAAATTAAACATGCGAACGTGGAAGTTAGGCCACGTCGTGGAAAGATCGCCATTGTACCCGAAAATAAAAAGATTTTCGAGCACTTCGGCATTCATTTGTCAGCTTTTTTGCAAACACTTCAAACTGTTAACAAGTCATCAGATGCTTGCGATAGTGCTTGAGTTCATCAATGCTTTCCAAAATATCGGAAAGCGCCTCGTGCCGTGTACTCTTTCTGAAGCTGTTGGGCACAGAGGGCGCCCAACGACGGGCCAGCTCTTTGAGCGTGGAGACGTCAATATTTCTGTAGTGGAAATAGCTCTCCAGGCGGGGCATCCAACGGGCCATGAAGCGCCTGTCCTGTCCGATGGAATTGCCGCACATCGGGCTTTTGCCTGCCGGCACAAAGCGGGCGAACTCTTCTAACAGAATATCGCAGGCTTTCTCCTCATCGATTTCGGAAGCCAGCACTCGAGCGATCAATCCTGAGCGGGAATGCGTCTGGGTATTCCAAGCATCCATTGAACTCATAATGCGGGGCGATTGCCGAATGGCAAGCACCGGACACTCATGAATCACATTCAATTGCGCATCGGTGATCACGGCCGCCACTTCAATGACCCGATTGACTTCGGGCTGCAGCCCCGTCATCTCCATGTCCACCCAAATCAGATTGTCAGCGCTAAAGCGCGGATCTTTTTGCTGTTCACTCGCCATTTTGTACCTTATTTCCTCTAAAATTAGCGGTTTGGAAACGATATTGTCGCATACTTCACCCATGACTTTTACTTTTGCTCAAGTCTTCTTGGCTGCGTTGTGCTTTTATTTTTTGGTGCACAGCGTGACCTGTTTGGCCGAGATCATACACCTCAAGCGTACGATCAATGAGGTGCCGGAGCCTTTGCAGCAAAAAATCCCGCTTGCTCAGCATCAGAAAGCCGCCCACTATGACATCTCCCGCACGAAGCTTAACTGGCTGGAAGTAACCGTCACGACGCTGCTTATCGTCTATTTAACCGCCGGCAACGGTATCAACTCCATCTCCGATTGGCTGATGAATGCCGTAGGCGACCAATTCGCTTTTCACTGGATGTTGCCTGCCAGTGTCGGTTTCATTTTTGTATTAATTGACCTGCCTTTTTGCTGGTATAAAGAATTTCGTCTGCGTGAAGCGTTCGGCTATACACACCAAAGTCGTCCCCACTGGTTCAAAAATTATTTGCTGACGACCGTGTTAGGTTGGCTGACTGTTTTACCCATTCTTTGGATTGCCCTTTTCGTATGGCGCAACAGCGGCCCTTACTGGTGGGTTTTCGGTTGGGCTATTTTCGCCCTTTATCTTGTTTTTTCACTTAACCTTGCCCGCCGTCTGGTCTATTTCTTCTATCCCAATCGAGGCGAGACGGCTGAAAATGAGAATCTGAAAAAAGCCATTGACGCCTTAGGCAAAAAAGCCGGACTCAGTGTCGGAGAAATCCGAATCACAAAAGCGTGCGACAAAGAAGAGTTGCCGCCGGCATTCGCTTTCGGTCATAGACAGAATGTCAAACTCTTTTTCCGGCGCGATATTTATGAACGTCTGAGCTTGGATGATCTCAAAGCCGTTGCCGCTCATGCCTTAGCCAGAAACTTAAGCCACATGTATTTCCAAGCATGGTTCATGTGTGCAGCCGCCGCATTTTTCGTTTTTGCTTTCCTGGCCTGGTTTGCTCCCCAATCCTGGTTTTTGGACGAAATCGGGTTCCGCGTTTATGGACCGGGCCCCTACTACGGTTCCGTTCTCACTTTTGCATTAGTGGCTTTGCCTGTACTGCTCTTTCCCTTCAGGTTGCCGATGGACGCTTTCTTAAGGCACCTTATTTTTGCGTCGGACACATTTGCCATGAAGCATACGGGGCTGAAAGTTACCGTTGACTCTTTGATTGAACTTTTCCCCTCCCCGATGCGCCACTCAAGTGTAACGCTGGGCTTTTTTGATTTACTTTTCTCACATGAACCGAGCCTGATGTCACGTATTCATTATGTTCAGAACAAATATGAAGCGTTGCAACAGGCCGAAGAGGAAAAAACGCTTCGTAACGACTCGCTGACCGTTCTGCATCAATTGGAAAACGTCTCCGCGGCTTTGGTATCCAAACAGGAGCAAAAGGTTAAAGAAGCAGAAGCAAGGGATGCCCGTCTTCTCCGCTTAAATCACCAGTTTGAAAAGATTTTGGTCGATCGTGCCCAATATGATCCGAGTAATCGGGCGGATCACTCTCTTGCTCAATATAAAGACCCGCACTATGAGCAAGCGATGAAAGACTTGTCTGTCGACAATCGTCATCATCCGATGTACGGTAAAAGCCTGGCTCAGGCGGTCAGTGCGCTTTTCTTCCGCTTAAAGCAATGCATCAAACGCATGACCCCTGCGGCGAAACTCAAGACAAAGGACTCGGAGCCGCACCATGAGGAAAAAGTGCAGCAATCGGTCCCTGTCGAAGTGCCGCCTGTTGAAAAGTACGCTGTCCAAAGCGTCGATCCGATCGTTGATCTGACTGAAGCATCCGATAAGACGGCCTCCTGCCCGCAAACACAGGACTTACCTATAAAGCCCGAAGAGACCGAGCAAGACTCTACAGATAGCGACACCTCTGTCCACGGCTTTGACATTCTGGATGTAAAAGAAGCGTCCTCTGAGGTCGTACAAGAGCCTGAGACAACTACAAGCGATGAAACTGCGGAAAGTGAGCAAACCGACACGATCAATGCTGAGGAGAAAAACACTTCTTCGACTGCATTGCAGGAAAAGGCTGAAAACCTTACCGATAACACTGACAACGAGCCTGTTTCCGGTAAAAACGCCCGTCGACTCAAGGCAGTGAAAACCATCGCTCAACGTCAACGTGAACTTTATGCCAAAACGCATCCCGACGTCCGCTAAATCTCACCTCAGTCGTGAGACATTTGTTGCACAGGTAGTGTCCTGTCACGGACGGCACCACTTTGTGCGTGATGAAAGCGGCAAACTCTATGAGGCCCACCGCCGAGGTAAAAAAGGCGATGTGGTGGTCGGCGATACTGTTGTTTGTTCGGCAGCTGTTGACAATACGGTTGCCATTGAATCGATTAAAGAACGAACCAGCCTGCTTTTCAGACAGGACGAATGGCGCACGAAAACCTTGGCAGCCAACATTGACACCTTGGTCATTGTTTACGCCTCCCGTCCGCGTTTTAATCCCTGGTTTGTCTGGAAGGCGCTCCTTGCGGCGCACGCCGCCCGCGTTCATCCCGTGATCATTCGCAACAAAACGGATCTGGCAGAAGGCGCCGAAGAGGCAGCCCGTTTCCTCAACTCTTTAAAGCTTTTAGGGTATGAAACGCACGAGATATGCGCCCAAACCATCACAGCCGAAGCGCTTGGCGAGCTGGATGCGATTGTCAACAACCATCGCTCCCTTCTTGTCGGACAATCCGGCATGGGTAAGTCCACAATTTTGAATCTGTTGGTTCAAAACGCCAACGCGAAGACTCAGGAATACTCTCAAGCCCTTAACCTCGGGCGCCAAACCACCACCGTCACTACCCTCTACGATTTAGATCGCAGCTATGGCTTTGTCATTGATTCACCGGGCTTTCAGGAATTCGGTCTTGCGCACCTTGAACTCAATGAAGTGATTGCCGCCATGCCTGACATTGCTCAATACGTCGGCGGCTGCCGCTTTGCCAACTGCAAACACCTCAAAGAACCGGCCTGCAGCGTTAAAAGAGCTCTGCAAGACGGA
The DNA here is from genome assembly GCF_016901835.1 of Parasutterella secunda. Lineage (GTDB taxonomy): Bacteria > Pseudomonadota > Gammaproteobacteria > Burkholderiales > Burkholderiaceae_F > Aphodousia > Aphodousia faecavium. Next base: position 61,783 of record NZ_JACJKX010000011.1, read on the forward strand.
TTGATTGCACAGGATCGTTACGACTTTTATTGTGCGATTGCTCAAACGCTGGAAAACAAATCCACTTATTGAATCTGAATAAGAAAAGAGGCACCGTTGAAAGTGCCTCGGGGTGGTTTCGATCTTTTTCAAGAACAACTCAAAGATTGTTTTTCGAAAAAGCCGCAACCTGAAAAACGGTATTGTCGAAAAATACCACGAATTACTTCGTGAGCTTTTCCTTAATACGAGCAGCCTTACCGGCGCGATCACGCAAGTAGTAGAGCTTGGCACGGCGAACATCACCGCGACGCTTCACTTCAATGCTGGCGATCGTCGGAGCATAGAGTTGGAACGTACGTTCAACACCTTCACCGCTCGAGATCTTACGAACGATAAAGGAAGAGTTCAAACCGCGATTGCGGCGAGCGATCACAACACCTTCGTAGGCCTGGACGCGCTTGCGGGAACCTTCAACAACGTTCACGTTCACGACAACCGTGTCACCGGCAGCAAATTCAGGATAGGTCTTGCCAGCGGTCACGCGGGCGATTTCTTCTTGTTCCAACGTTTGGATAAGATTCATTTTTTTCTCCAAAACCATCTTCATGTGGTCTGCGATCAGGTCTCAGTGCCTGCGCATCGTCACCACCGATAGGATGGGTTTTAATTAAACGAAAGGCTTTCCGTCATCACTGAACGGAAAGACCGCTATTGTATAGCAATTAAAACGAAATTGCACTGCAACTGTCAGAAATTCCAGCCTTTTTTCTCTCACCGTTACGAACGTGCACACTTTTTCCATTGACCGTTTCCGAACAAAATAATAAGCTGATATTGTCCCCTGACCATCTTAAGGAGGCAACGTCATGATGCATCACCTTTTTGGCCCGCATGTTTTCGGTCCTCCGCTCTTGCATGGTATCTCTAATCTTGTTTTGCTCATTTTGCTCGCAGCAGCTGTTTGGTACTTTGTCGGCAGAGTCAGAAAACCGGCTCAAGGTCCTGCAGATGGCAGCACGGAAAATCTCAAAGCACCGCAGGACAAAAAAAGCGCTCAACTCGAATCCGAAATTGAGCGCCTGCAGCGAGAAAATGAGCTGCTCAGAGAGCTCTTGCAAAAAGAACTCAAACGCAACCAATGATCAGACCGGATAACCGTGTTTTTTAAGCCATAATCGATCTGTTTCGGAGAGCTTTCCGCTAGCTTTGGCTTTTTCAATGAGGTCGGCTCGAGTGCGTAGCGTCAATTCAAGAGCCTGCTCACGAGTCCACTTGGCAATATTGGCATGGTGGCCGCTCAGCAGCACCTCTGGCACTGCTTGCCCCTCCCAGACTTCCGGGCGAGTGTAGTGCGGAGCGTCCAACAATCCCGTAGAAAACGATTCGTCCAGGGTGGAAAGCTCTTTGATCGCACCGGGCAACTGCCGCACCACGGCATCGATTAATACCATCGCAGCGAGTTCGCCGCCTGAGAGCACAAAATCACCGATGCTCACCGTCTCATCGACATAGTTATCCAAGAATCGTTGGTCGATCCCCTCGTATCGTCCGCAGATCAACACCATGTCCCGATCTTCGGCCACCCATCGTCTGACGGTTTCATCAGTCAGGCGGGTACCGTTCGGAGCAAAACTCACGACTCGACCAACGTTACCTGATCGGCGAATCCGCCTGACGGTTCTCGCTAAGGGGTCGGCCATCATGACCATGCCCGGACCGCCGCCGAAGGGTCTGTCATCAACCGTGCGATGATTGTCCTCTGTTTCCTCTCGAGGATTCCACGTATACAGCGACCAAAGTCCTCGCTGCATGGCGCGAGACGTGATACCGTTTTCGGTCACCGCTGCAAACATCGGCTCAAAAAGCGTGATGACATCAAAGCGCATGCCCACGACTCCTTAGAGCTCATCAAGCCAAGCTTGAAGAATCGCTTCCAATATCGCCTCTGTGCTTTTTTCCGGATCGTCATCGAAGTCTTCCAACTCAAGCACCATGGCGTGCAGTTCAGTAAAACGCAACTTCAAAGGGTTGATATCCGGGTGAGCATCATAGAGCGCTTCGGCAATGGCCTGCGTATCGGTCCAACGCATAATCAATGTTCCTTGGCGTGGTTACGGCTGTATTTGGGAATTTCGACAACCAGATCCTCATCACCGACCACGGTCTGACAGGACAGGCGCGAATTGGCACTGACTCCCCAGGCCTGATCGAGCATATCGAGCTCCTCGTCCTCGGGTTCATTTAAAGAATCAAACCCTTCGCGAATAATGACGTGGCAAGTCGAGCAGGCACCGGAAAATTCACAGGCGTGTTCAATACCGATTCCGTTAGCCAAAAGCGCACGGGCCAGTTTCACTCCGCTTCTGACTTCAAACGTTTTCCCTTCGGGACAAATCGTCGCATGGGGCAAAACCGTAATCTTGGGCATAGTTTTATTTTCCTTCAATGTCTTCAACGCTTTTACCGGAAAGTGCCTGAGCAATGGCTCGATCCATTCGACGTTCGGCAAAGCTTTCCGTGGCCTGAGTCAGTTCTTTTTCAAGAGACTTTATCGCCTCGAGTTCATGACTTTCAACCGCAGCCAACAGACGCGAGATCAAATCCCGGATATTGTTTTGTTCCTGATCAGTTAAAAGATCGGCGTCAGTAGCTAAGGCGCCCACCGTGGATTCAATCAAACGACGCGACTCCACTTCCTCTTCGCGAAGCGCGCGTTCATGCATATCCTGTTGGGCGTTACCCGTGCCTTCTTTGAGCATTCGCATGATTTCTTCATCGGTGAGGCCATATGACGGTTTAACCGTCACGTGTGCTTCCACCCCCGTCTGGGTTTCCCGAGCAGAAACTGACAGCAAGCCGTCGGCGTCCACGCTGAACGTCACGCGAATACGAGCTGCCCCCGCAACCAGCGCGGGCAACCCTCTCAATTCAAAACGGGCTAAGCTTCGGCATGCATCCACGATTTCCCGTTCACCCTGAACGACATGAATGGCCATTGCGGTCTGACCGTCTTTAAACGTCGTGAAGTCCTGCGCCATCGCTACCGGAATCGGCGTATTTCTGGGAATGATTTTCTCAACAAGCCCACCCATGGTTTCAAGTCCCAGGGAAAGCGGCGTCACATCCAAGAGCAACCAATCGTCTCCGGCACTGTTGCCTGCCAGTAAATTAGCCTGCTTGGCTGCACCGACTGCAACCACTTCATCCGGATTGATATTGTCAAGCGGATCAAAACCCAGGTAACTCTTGACGGCCTCACGGATAACAGGCATGCGGGTGGATCCGCCCACCAAAACAAGACCCTGAATATCCTGACGATCCAACTTGGCATCACGCATGACAAAGTCAAGCGTATCGATCGTTTTTTGAACCAAGCGGGACGTGAGCTCTTTAAACTTCGCACGTGTTAACGTAAGCGTAATCGTTTGACCGGAGCTCAGCGTCACATTCATCGCTGCCTCTTCGGCCGTACTCAACGCCTCCTTAACGGCACGTGCTGCCACCATGAGACGACTTTTATCGTCAGGGGCAAGAATTTCGGAAAGATTGGCTTCACTGACTGCCCAACAAAAGATTCGGTGATCAAAATCATCGCCTCCGAGTGCGGAATCACCACCGGTGGCAAGTACTTCAAAAACACCCTTGGTCAGTCTTAACACAGACACATCAAACGTGCCGCCGCCCAAATCATAGATAACGTAAAGCCCTTCGGCACCCTCGTCCAATCCATAGGCTAAAGCCGCTGCCGTGGGTTCATTTAAAAGACGTAAAACATTCAATCCGGCCAAGCGGGCTGCGTCCTTGGTGGCCTGCCGTTGTGCGTCATCAAAATAAGCCGGCACCGTGATGACGGCTCCCACTAATTCTCCACCCAACGATTCCTCTGCGCGAGCTTTCAATTCTTTGAGTATTTCCGAGGAAATTTCCACCGGGCTTTTGTCGCCTGCAACCGTCTTGACTCGAAGCATGCCCTCGTTTTCTGCAAAAACATAAGGCAGGCTTGCATTTAACTTCAATTCAGCACTTGAGCGTCCCATGAAACGCTTGACGCTCACAATGGTATTTTGTGCGTCTTCGCTCACCGCGCGACGGGCTTCATAACCCACCGCAGTGGATCCATCGGGTAAAAAACGCACCACCGAGGGTAAAAGTTTGCGACCTTCATGATCGGCAAGGACAACGGTTTCACTATTTTTGACCGTTGCCACCAACGAATTGGTTGTTCCCAAATCAATTCCGACCGCCAAACGGTGTTGATGCGGATCGGCCGACATCCCCGGTTCGGCAATTTGCAATAAGGCCATGGAAAATCCTAGTGTTGTATCTGAGCAAGAAGCTTGGTGTTAAACATCAGCTCACGTGTGGCTTCAAAAGCCGCCAAGTCATCGTGCTGATCATCAAAAGCTGAACGAATCGTTTCAATCAGGCGCCCCTGAGCGTTTCGCACCTCACGCAAAAGAGCCAAACGCATGCTCTCGTCCTGGCTTTGTTCGCAGGCTTCGAGTGCTTCGCGGCATTGCATCTGACGCATCAGAAATGACTCCGACATGGGGCGATGCTCATTGACGTCGTATCCCCTGAGTTTGCACAGGTACTGCGCCCGCAAAAGATCATCGGACAAAGTCCGGTAGGCTTCATTAATCTGGACACTTAACTGTTGAGCCAGGCGCTTTTCAAGTGCACTGCAATTGACAAAACGATCCGGATGCAGACGGGAGAGCAGTGCGTTTTTTGCACTTTCCAGAGACGACGAATCAACCGCATAGGTCTGCGGTTGATTCAACAGGGCAAAATAATCTTTTTGACTCATGTGGTTTAACCGATCACACCGAGAAAGACTCACCGCAACCGCAGTGACTCTTCTCATTGGGATTATGGAACTTGAAGCCTTCGTTGAGTCCCTCGCGGGTGTAGTCCAGTTCCGTCCCGTCAATATAGGGCAAACTCTTGGCATCTACAACCACCTTCACCCCGAAGGATTCCCACACTTGATCATCGTCTTCGATGACATCGGCAAACTCAAGCTTATAAGCCATGCCGGAGCAACCTGAAGTCTTCACACCCAAACGCAATCCGATTCCCTTACCACGTTTGGTTAAATAGGCATTGACGTGACGGGCAGCGTTTTCTGTCAAGGTTACGGCCATCTTATTTTCCTTGTTTCTGACGATAATCGGCAATTGCCGCTTTAATAGCATCTTCAGCCAAAATCGAGCAGTGAATTTTGACCGGAGGTAAAGCCAACTCTTCGGCAATCTGTTCATTGGACAACTTCATGGCTTCATCGAGCGACTTACCCTTAACCCACTCGGTGACGAGCGAGCTCGAAGCAATGGCCGAGCCGCAACCGTAGGTTTTAAATTTAGCGTCCTCAATGATGCCTTCGGGATTGACCTTAATTTGCAGACGCATCACATCGCCGCAGGCAGGAGCCCCCACCATACCGGTGCCGACGTCTTTTTCATCTTTGTCGAGCGTGCCCACATTTCTGGGATGCTCGTAGTGATCCATCAACTTCTCACTGTATTGCATTGCTTTGTATTCCTTTTCGTTACCGAATCAGTGCTCAGACCACTTCACCTGATTGAGATCCACACCCTGTTGGTGCATTTCCCAAAGCGGCGACATTTCGCGAAGCTTGGCCACTTTTTCCTTTAATTGAGCCACCACATAATCGATTTCTTCTTCGGTGGTAAAGCGGCCCAAGGTGAAACGGATGGAGCTGTGAGCCAACTCATCGTCCCGACCCAAAGCGCGCAACACAAAAGAAGGCTCAAGGCTTGCCGAGGTACAGGCCGAACCTGAAGAAACAGCGATATCCTTCAGAGCGAGCATCAGGCTTTCACCTTCAATGAAGGCAAAACTCACATTGAGGTTCGTTGCCACACGATGCTCCCAGTCACCGTTTAAATACACGTCAGGAATTTCCTGAATACCGGCCCAGAGCTTATCGCGCAACTTCTTAAAGCGGGCGTTTTCTTCATCCATTTCAAGACGAGCCAAGCGATACGCTTCACCCATACCTACGATTTGGTGCGTCGCCAACGTTCCGGAGCGCATACCGCGTTCGTGACCGCCTCCGTGGATTTGCGGTTCAAGACGCACACGGGGCTTGCGGCGCACGTAAAGGGCACCGATTCCTTTAGGACCGTAGACCTTGTGACCCGACATACTCATCAGATCAATCGGATCCTTGGTCATATCAAAGTGGAGCTTGCCGATTGCCTGGGTCGCATCAACGTGAAAGAAAATACCCCGTTCGCGGCACATCTGACCGATTGCATTAATGTCAAGAATGACACCGATTTCATTGTTGACCGCCATGACAGATACCAAAATGGTATCGTCACGCATAGCCGCTTTCAGCGCTTCCAAATCCAAAAGACCGTTGGGCAACACATCCATGTAGGTCACGTCGTAACCTTCAGATTCCAGGTGACGCATGCTGTCCAAAACGGCTTTGTGTTCGGTCTTCACCGTAATGAGATGTTTGCCGCGATCTTTATAAAAGTGAGCAATCCCCTTAATGGCTAGATTGTCAGACTCGGTTGCACCTGACGTCCAGACAATTTCGCGAGGATCGGCGTTGATCATTTGAGCGACCTGAGAACGAGCCTCTTCGACGGCCTCTCGGGCTTCCTGACCGTAACTGTGGGAAGAACTGGCCGGATTGCCGAAATGCTCATAAAGCCAGGGAACCATTTTGTCAACAACTCTCGGATCAACCGGAGTGGTGGCACCGTAATCCAAATACACAGGTTTTTTCAATTTGAGCTCCTAAACGATTCAACGCTCTGAGATTCATTTTGAGGGGATAATTATTGTCAACTCCCTCTTTTTAAGACTAGGGATTAACCCTGCCTTTTCAAACGAAAGTAGATATTACTGACTTCATTTTTCAAACGCAAGAAGTTCAATCAAAAAAAGACTGACCCGCCGATCAAAAATATCTTTTATCTATTTGTTTATACTAAATAAAATCTCCACGTAATCAAAATTTCAGCCTTTAAAAAACTCTATATTCACTATAGACAAAAACCTATATTTCTTACAGGGTTTTACTCTGAAGTCCATTCTGATTAATTAGAAAAGTCAGCAATCCGTGGCACGCGTCCTCACAATAGAGGAGCACCTTATTGAATCCGTCTTTGTTCCCATAGTACGGATCGGGCACAACCGAGACGTCATAGCTTGTACTGTAACGCATCAGCAGTCGGGCTTTGTTTTCAAATCCTGACGGCGCCATGCGAGACAATTCATGCATATTGTTCCAGTCCATGGCTAAGATCCAATCGTAGTGTCTGAAATCGTCAACCGTTATTTGTCTGGCACGGTGTCCGGATAAATCATAGCCTCGTTGAGTCGCACAACTGACCGCTCGTCGATCTGCTCCCTCTCCGATGTGAAAACTCTCCGTTCCGGCAGAATCGATTTCAAAATCGTCCTGCAGTCCCGCTTTGGCAACCAACTTCCTGAAAATCGCCTCGGCTGTCGGTGATCGACAAATGTTGCCGGCACAAACAAAAAGTACTTTGATCATGGTTTCTTATCCTTACTGCTTACTTCAATTGTTAAATGTACTCTTAACTGTCCGAGTCTTAATGAACTTTTCGTTAAATTAACCTAAAATAGCACCCGTCATTAAATATTAGATCTACAGCATGGATACGATTATTCAAGAACCGCTCAGTGACAGTCGTGCGCCGATTACATTGATCTGGCTTCACGGTCTGGGAGTGGACGGCTCTGATTTCGAGTCTTTTCAGAAAGAATTGTCTCAATTCGGCTCTCTAGACAATGTCCGCATGGTTTTGCCCACCGCTCCGGTTCGTGACATCACAGCCTACAAGCTGACCATGAACGGTTGGTATGACTTGTACAGCGAATCGTTGGACGAGCAGGAAAAAGAAGATATCGACGGCATGAATCAGTCGGCCGAATTTATCAACGCCTTAATTGAAGAGCAACGCCAAAAATACCCCGAAAGCCCCATCTGGCTCGGAGGCTTCTCTCAAGGTGCGGCCATGGCTTTGATTGTCGGAATGTCACAAATTCCGCCGATTGCCGGCATCATTGCTTTATCAGGCTACGTACCCAATCACCCTCGATTTGAAGAACTCAGTGATGTGGCCAAACAGACTCCGATCTATATGGCTCACGGTACGCTCGACCCGGTGATTTCCATTGCACAGGCCAGAAGAAGTCTGGAAACCCTCAATAAGGCAGGCGCCACCGTGGAATTTTTCGACTACCCGATGATGCACGAGATCTGCCCCGATGAAGTAGCCGATATTGCTGAATTTATCAACGCTCACAGCGAACCAACAACGGCGAACACTTCAGAAGAGTAGTCTTTCAGCAATTTGTTTAACCGTTTCAAGGCCTTGAAAAATCAATCTTTCAAGGCCCTAATTTTTTCAATATATCGGATTCTTCCTTAAGGGAAAATCCTCTCCCTAAATCTCCGTTTCAATTGATTCAACATCAAACTAAACAATTTTTTTGAGCATAAGATGAAGAATGTGATTTTGTCTGAATAGTATTTCGATTGGATTGCAAATGCCCTACTGGAAAGCCCTGGTCTGGTTTTTGACCATTACTTCAGTGTTCATGTCGGCAAGCTACACCATGCTCGTTCCTTTCCTGCCGATGTACCTCATTGATGAACTGGGTGTAGCGCAAAGTGATGTCAATATCTGGTCAGGGTTGATTTTCTCCATCTCTTTTTTGATCAGTGCCATCATGGCTCCGATCTGGGGTGCCTTATCTGATAAAAAGAGCCACAAAGCCATGGCCGTGCGTGCGGCCGTTTGTCTGGCTATCTCCTATGTGTGGGGCGGTTTTGTACAAACCCCGTGGGAACTTTTTGCCATGCGCAGCTTCCAGGGGTTTTCGGCAGGCTTGTGGCCGGCCTGTTTGGCCATCATGACTTCCACGGCGCCACGCGAGAAAATGGGCTGGTGCCTGGGCCTGATGCAAGGCGGCTCGACTGCGGGCGGTGTGTTCGGCCCCTTAATCGGCGGCGTTTTAGCTGAAGTCTTCGGCATGAGAGCCTCTTTTTACTTTGCCGGTGCTGCGCTCGGCCTGATCGCCTTAGGTCTTATATTCTTCATCAAGGGTGGAGAACAAAAGAAAATCGCTCCAGCTGCCTCGGATAAGAAAAAGGACAAAGGCGGCTCCTTTAAGCTGCTTAAAGTACCCGTTATTCAACGTATGCTTTTTGCCGCAGCGGTCGTTCAGTTAGCCGTCATGCTCGTACAGCCCGTTTTGCCCTTATACATTGCCGAGTTGCAAGGCTCGATGGACAACATCGTGATGGTCTCCGGCATTGTCTTCTCAGTGGTCGGTATTTCCGGCGTTTTCGCTGCTCCCATGTGGGGTCGCATCGGCACCAATATCGGTTACCGCTGGGCCTTGTATGTTGCCCTTTTGGGCGGCGGGATCTTCGGTGTCGTCCAGGCTATACCCGGTGATATCACGCCTTTTGTGATCTGGCGTTTTGTCGGCGGCATCTTCTTTGCCGGCATTTTCCCTGCTATCAATGCGCTGTTTGCTGAAAACACCCTCCCGAACGAGCGCGGACGCATCTACGGATTGAGCTACGCTGCGCAACAGATCGGCTCCGTGATGGGACCGATATTGGGCGGTTTGATGGCCACATTCTGGAGTAATTCCATTGTGGTAATGGCGCACGGCTTTGTGATGATATTGCTTGTCATTCTGCTTTATCTGAAGCGCCCGAAAAATCAGGATCCAGGCAGCGGTGAAACGATCATTGAAGTTGAAGCCGGTCAACCTGAACAAAAGTCACCGACGGCTTAACGGCAAATCAATTAATTTGTTGCCTTCTTAAGGTCGGACATTGGCCGCAAAGGCTCTGATTCGTTATCTGAGAATCGGAGCCTTTTTGTTGAAATCTTCTCGTTCGGATCTGTCCTTATATTGCAATCATTCAAGCCTTTTGCAATCAGCTTTTGACGTGTCATCAAATCTTCAAGATTCTGAGACATTCACAACATAATTTTGTCATTTTATAAGTCCATACTTTTGACAACTTCTCCCACGAGAAGCCGATTTCTCTTGTTCAATACTTTCTTCTCTTATCATGGAATATTATTTTCTCGCATTGCTAGGCTTTCTCGGCCTGGTGGCGATCTTTGATATTTTCGTCGGTGTCAGCAACGATGCCGTGAATTTTTTAAATTCCGCCCTGGGATGTCGAATTGCTTCTTTTAAAACCATTATGTTGGTGGCGAGCATCGGCGTAATGCTCGGAGCGACCTTTTCATCCGGCATGATGGAAATTGCTCGTTCGGGTGTATTTAATCCGCAAATGTTTACCTTCTCGGAAATTATTGTGATTTTCTTTGCCGTGATGGTAACCGATATTATTTTGCTCGACCTGTTTAATTCTCTGGGCCTGCCGACTTCAACAACGGTTTCCATCGTTTTTGAATTGTTAGGCAGTGCATTGGCCGCAGCCGCCTATACCTTAATGATGGACGGTGCATCGCTTGCCAATGTCATCGATTACATCAACAGTTCAAAGTCCCTGACCATTGTCTCGGGTATTTTGATTTCCGTTGCCGTGGCATTTGTAACCGGTGCAGTGGTTCAATACATCACCCGACTGATATTCACATTTAATTTCGAAAAAATGTACCGCCGAGTGGGCGGCATTTTTGCAGGCATCGCCTTAACTGCTATCTTCTATTTCCTGGTAATGAAAGGCGCCAAAGGTGCCAGTTTCATGCAACCGGAATGGATCCGGTTCATGGACGTGAATACCTGGCCGATTGTGGGGACTTTATTTGTCGTGTTATCGATTGTCTTTCACGTCCTCATTATTGCCTGCAATATCAACATCTTTAAAATCGTCATTTTGGCAGGCACCTTCTCTTTGGCTTTTGCCTTTGCCGGCAACGACCTCGTTAACTTCGTCGGTGTACCGTTAGCTGCATGGGACTCTTACCAGGAATGGCAAGCGTCAGGTGTGGCCGCTGAGGCATTTACGATGGAGGGGTTGCTTAAACCGACCGTTGCCGCGACCGGATTCCTGCTGTTTTCCGGTTTTGTGATGGTTTTAACATTGTGGTTCTCGAAAAAAGCCCAAATTGTCATTCAAACGTCCATTAACCTGTCTTCGAGTAACTCAGGTGAACAGGAACAGTTCGGCAGTTCCTTACCCGGACGAATGATTGTTCGAGCCAGCATGGGTTTAGGTAAGGTTATTCATCAGATCATTCCGATGTCGGTTCAAAAAGGCATTGATCGTCGATTCGAGCCTAAGAAACTCGAGCGCGGTGAAACACCTTTACCTTTTGACTATGTCCGCGCTTCCATTAACTTGGTCGTCAGTGCTGCATTGATCGCCTCCGCAACGAGCCTTCAATTACCGCTTTCAACCACTTACGTGACCTTTATGGTTGCTATGGGTTCTTCTTTTGCCGACGGTGCGTGGGACCGTGAAACAGCCGTCTACCGTATATCGGGCGTACTGACTGTGATCAGCGGTTGGTTCCTCACCGCTTTGAGTGCCTCCACCATGGCTGCAATCGTCTGCGCCTTCACCTTGTGGGGCGGAGAAATCGCAGCTTTGATTTTGGCTGTCGGTTCAACATTTCTGCTCATCCGTTCTAACCTTCGCGCCAAACTTGACACAGTCAATATGCGTGCGGATCTTGATACCCGGTACGACGCCAAAAAAGTTCGGGAATTGGTCGATACCAAAACGGATTCTATTTTTGCACAGACGTTATCGGTTTATCGTCGTTTGGTCACTGAGTTCTTAAACGACAATGAGTCGGCCCTTCACCACGTCAAGAGCGACAGCTCCGATCTGTTTGACAAAGTCAGCGCAGACCGGGGACTCTACTACCGAATGGCCAATTCAAGTTTTACACCCAGTAAAAAAGACTTCGATGCCCGTTATTGCTACTATCGCATCTTTACGAATATTCGCGAAGTGGGTCGTTCATTACAAGCCCTGAGCAAGCAGGCCACCGATCATATCGCTAACCGCCACCGTATTTTCCAAGGAGAATTAAAAAATGACTTACTGAGTCTGGTGAGTTATCTCGAAAAAATCACAACGGATTCGGCCGGTAAACAAGATATTCAAACGGTGCTCGCTCATTCCAATGAGGCTGTTGAATTGATCGATCACATGCAGGCTGAGCTGCTTCGACGCATTCCGAATGACGGCATTTCGGTGCGCGGCAGTGAACTGTATTTAAACTTTTTGGTCTTTGCCCGAGAACTGGTCAATCGCTTTGCCATTGCGGCGGTTCTCGAGCAACGTCTCGATAAAATCGTCACCGAATCCTCTAAGAGTTAATCGGTCGGCGTTTTTTTATTCTCCACGTTAACCTCAATTAACGTGGAGAGTTGTTTTTCTGATTAACACTATCGGTTTTTCACGATTTTCTTTCTAAAAGCAAAAAAACTGTTTTTTAACTTAAACCAAAATTCTCTTAATTTCTCGCTTTCCACAATATTTTTAGCTTTGTAAATTCAAACAATACTGATAGACTGATGGAAATCGCGTTTTTATCGGAGGTTCCTATGGATACCCAAACCGGCGTGAACGCTGTAACCATCGTTTTCGCCGCTCTCTGCGTCTTTGCGATAGCCTACCGTTTCTACGGTTTGTTCATCGCCCAAAAAGTTCTCAATGTCAATGAAGCCCGTCAAACTCCGGCTGTACGCTACTCTGACGGTCAAGACTACGTCCCCACCAACAAGTACGTCCTTTTCGGTCACCATTTCGCCGCTATTGCTGCGGCGGGTCCGTTGCTTGGACCGGTGCTTGCCGCACAATTCGGCTATATGCCCGGTCTTTTGTGGATTTTGATCGGTTGTGTGCTTGCCGGCGGCGTGCATGACATGGTGGTGCTCTTTTGCTCGGTTCGTCACCGTGGTCGCTCCCTGGCCCACATCGCGTCGACCGAAATCGATAAAACCACGGGTCTTGTCGCGGCATGGGCTGTGCTGGCTATTTTGATCCTTACTTTGGCAGGTCTATCGATTGCCGTGGTCAATGCCATGCACAATTCGCTCTGGTCAACCTATACGGTTGCAGCCACCATCCCCATTGCCATCATCATGGGCTTGTACATGCAGGTCTGGCGTAAGGGTGATGTAAAGGGCGCCACCCTGATTGGTGTTGTGTTACTTTTCCTTTGCATCCTCTCCGGTCCTTGGGTTGCTGCTCATCCGGAATACTTCGGCTGGCTTGATATCGACAAACCGACCATGAGCCTTTTGATCCCGATCTACGGTTTCTTGGCTTCCGTGTTGCCCGTTTGGCTTTTGCTCCTGCCCCGTGACTATTTGTCCACCTTCCTGAAAATCGGTACGATCGCTGCTTTGGCTATCGGCATTTTCTTTGTCATGCCGCATTTCCAAATGCCCGCATTCACCGACTTCATCCATGGCGGTGGCCCGATCGTCGGTGGTCCGGTGATTCCGTTTATCTTCATTACGATTGCCTGCGGTGCCTTGTCCGGCTTCCATGCCACCATCGGTACCGGTACAACGCCTAAGATGCTCAGCAATGAACGTGACGTGCTTTTTGTGGGTTACGGCGCCATGTTGATGGAAGGCTTCGTGGCTGTGATGGCCTTGGTTGCTGCCTGCGTACTTGTACCGGCTGACTACTTTGCTATTAACGCTCCTGCCGATAAATTTGCTGCTCTCGGCATGGCCGTCCAAGAGTTGCCTCATTTGGAAGCTCAGGTTCAGGAAAGCCTGATGGCTCGCCCGGGCGGTTCTGTTTCGCTGGCCGTCGGTATGGCTCACATTTTCTCTCAGATTCCCTTTATGGAAAATCTGATGGCTTACTGGTACCACTTCGCCATTATGTTTGAAGCTGTCTTCATCTTAACGGCAGTGGACGCCGGTACCCGTGTGGGTCGTTTCTTCCTGCAGGAAATGATGGGCAAAGTTTGGCCGAAGTTCTCGGATAAAGAATGGTGGCCCGGCATTATCATCACCTCTGTGATCTTCACCGGTTCCTGGGGTTATTTGGTGTACTCGGGCGACATCAGTTCCATTTGGCCGCTCTTCGGTATCTGCAACCAATTGCTCGCCTCCGTCACACTACTGATCGGTACCACGGTGATTTTGCGCTTGAATAAGACCAAATATGCCCCGATTACGGGTGTTCCGGGTCTCTTCATGACAGTCATTACGATGTGGGCCGGATGCTGGCTCGTATTTAATCAATATCTGCCTGCCGGCCAATACCTCTTGGCTTCGTTGTCCGTCATCGTGATGCTGCTGATGCTCTTTGTGATCATCGGTACGCTGCGTCGTTGGTCAGTGCTTTTGAACATCAAGACAACAACGAAAGACGCCTACGGCGTTGAAGTCAAAGCTGTGGTTAACGAATAATCACATTGACCTTTGAACCTACAGCGCGTCGGGTTTAGCCTGACGCGCTTTTTTGTTAACTAAAAATTCAAACGCTAACAAAAATTCGGTTGACAAAAAAAAGTGTTTATTTGTATTCTGGAAAGAAAATCGTTTCGTGTAACGAGGACTAACAACGAAACACTACGGTTCGGGCCTTAAATTTCATCTTAAGGAGATCTGAAAATGACCTCTAGACGAGATTTGTTATTTGCGCTGTTTTTACTCGGTACTGCCGGTTATTCTCTTCCGACCTATGCTCGAGATGATGACTGGGATGACGATGATGATCGGCGCGGACGTCGAAGAAAATACGATCGTGACGATGACGACGATGACGATGATTGGGATGATGACGACGATCGGCGCGGACGTCGAAGAAAATACGACCGTGACGATGATGATGACGATGACGATGACGACGATTGGGACGATGATGACGATAGACGTGGACGACGGAGAAAATACGACCGTGACGATGATGACGATGATGATGACTGGGAGGATGACCGTCGCAGACGTCACTGACAATTTCAATCGGATGAAAATCGAAATCTAAACAAACTCAAAGCAAAAAATAACGCCAATACTGTGGGGACATTATGTTCGTATTGAAGTGTTGGCGTTTTTTCATGTAAATGATCCCGATACTGGCATGAATGACGCAGAGATGTGCATACAAGCACTCTTACTTGAATGGCAATAATCAAAGGAACCAATAATCTGAAGTTTAAGCTTGAGTAGTTTTAGTCAGAACTAAAGCTGAGAAGGAGATTGAATTCAATTTTACAACTGATAATAAAAAAGCCCCGAAGCGATAAACTTCGAGGCTTTTTGAATGGGGAGCCGGGCAATGTCCTACTTTCACTGGAAATACAACCAACTATCATCGGCGCTAAGGCGTT
>NZ_JACJKX010000012.1 GCF_016901835.1 Parasutterella secunda
AAGCCAATGTCGTTCGCCCCATGGCTTTGGCTGCCATGTGCTGTAGCTTGCCAACGGCAGAAATTAATCCATCTTCAATTTCTCTTAATGAGTCACAGCCTGCCAGATGACAGAACAGCAAAGAAACAATTTGGTCCCATAAGGAAAATTTGCGAGCGTTGCACTTTGGACTGATCCGTTTATCTTCTTGAAGTATCCAGTCCTGAGGAAGGTATTTTAAAAGCTGAGCAAAGAAGCTGATCGGTGCATTTTGGTTGGTGGATTCGTTAAAATGAGTGTCCATGGCGGTTTCTCGATTTTTAGTGTGGTAACTTAAAATCTAATAAGAAAACCGCCATTTTTCTGTCCGTTATTTCCCTGCCGGAGACGAACAGAGTTTGACTGCATTTTTAAAGTTCGATTTGGACACTACTGAAAAAAACTGTCAACCAATTTCAGGCAAGGTCAAGTTTTTTATGCATTTTTAAAAATAATTCTGTCTAAATTGAGTAACAAATAAAACAAATCCTACTTATTCTCGATAAAGAAATGATGGACACATTCTCTCTGAATTCGAATTACTGCCATAGTGTACATATATCGATTTCTACAGTAAACTTCATCTGATCAATCTGGTTGTAAAAACAAAACTGGTACTTTTTTGTGAGTAGCCCGACGATTTGGAAGTTACTATAGTTAACTTACCCATAATCATCACGCGGTCAAATATGCCTGGCAGCTTATCAAACTCTAGAATTAACCCTTGAAAAGGTCCATAATCAGTCTCAACATTAAAAATCTTATTTCACAATATTACATTTTGGATTTACAAATGCTAAGAGAAATTATTAATGCAATCACAGATTTTTCTAAAAGTAGTAGAAGATTGAACATTGCCTTTATGTTAGGTTGGCAGGATATCCGACAACGATATCGTCGTTCCAAACTGGGACCTTTCTGGTTGACCATCAGTATGGGGGTCGTCATTACAGTTATGGGAATTGTCTTTGGTCAAGTTTTGAGTGTTCCAATGCATGATTATTTGCCATTTTTGGCGGTTGGATTAATTGTATGGACTTGTTTTTGTACATCAGTAATGGAAGGAAGCTCTGCCTTTATAGACGCTCAAGGAATGATAAGACAACTTAATTTACCGTTAACGCTTTACCCCATAAGGGTAGTATGGCGAAACATAATTATTTGTGCCCATAATATGGCGATTTTGCCCTTTGTTTTTCTAATTGTTAATAAAGACTTAACATGGAACTTACTTTGGGTAATCCCTGGTTGTTTTGTATTTGTTTGGAATATTTTGTGGATTTCACTCATATCGGGTACGGTATGCACTCGTTTTCGTGATATGCCTCAAATTGTCAATAGTGTATTACAAGTCTTTTTTTATGTGACACCTATAATTTGGATGCCGAATGCCTTGTCACCCCGATCTGCGAGTATGATTGTCGATCCTAATCCTGTATATCACTTAATCCAATTACTCCGTGCTCCTCTTTTAGGAGAAGCTCCCGTTTTATTAAATTGGCAAATAGGGATAGGTATGGCAATACTTGGTACAATTTTGAGCTTAATATTATTCGGTAAATATAAAAAGAGAATTGCTTACTGGCTGTAAAGTGAGGTTCTTGATGGCATACATTAAATTTCAAAATGTAAGTGTAGATTTTCCTATTTATAACGCAAAAAACAGATCTTTTAAAAATACTGTTATGCAAGCGGCAACAGGTGGGAAAGTTAGCTTTGGTGCTGAAGGAGCCATTATTAGGTCACTAGAAAATGTCTCTTTTGAAATTTCAGAAGGAGAAAGAATTGGCCTAGTAGGCCACAACGGCGCGGGAAAGAGCACGTTATTAAGGGCCTTAAGTGGTGTTTACGAACCTACTGCAGGGTATGCTGAAATTACTGGAGAAATTGGTTCCCTGGTGGATATTGGTTTAGGGATTGATGGGGAAGCTACTGGGAGAGAAAATATTTTTATTCGCGGTGCACTATTAGGTTTAAAGCGCTCTGAAATTGAAAAAAAGTTTGACGAGATTGTCAGTTTTTCTGAACTTGGCGAGTTCGTAGATATGCCAGTTAGGACTTATTCTTCAGGTATGCACCTAAGATTAGCTTTCGCCGTAGCCACTGTGATTCGACCAGAGATCCTTTTAATGGATGAGTGGTTGTCTGTTGGCGATGCTGCCTTCAATGAAAAAGCCGAACAGAGACTAAACGATCTCGTTAAATCAAGCAGGATTCTGGTTATTGCTAGCCACTCTCGAGATTTGATCTTAAAAATCTGTACAAGAGTGTTTTGGTTTGAACATGGGAAGCTAAAAATGGATGCCTCTCCAGAAGAAGTTTGTAAGCTGTACTGGGGATATTAAATCGGATTTTTTCAATAGATGGGTTCGTTCTCTACTCTCTAGGTTTTAAATTTAGAACCTATAGAAAACAAAAACATTTCGCTTCGCCATATGCATAATCACAAGTTGTTTATTTGCTACATCCTATCTGTTCCTGTAATTGTATTTGTCATTCTAAGTAGAATGGACTTAGAAAATTTCTGGTATTTTTGGGATTTTAAGGGCTACTGGACTACTTGGGAGAATCTTCTAAATTTATTACAAACAGAAAAATTTTCAGATTTTGTTACCTATGTTTTTAAAAACATCCGCGAGGATGACTATAACGTTTTCCCCATTGTAATTCCCGTACTTTTTTCGTCTTTGTTAACAGGATTAGATTTACCAAGTCGAACTTTGTACATTCTTTCTATCACTGTAACCTATATTCCTTTATTAGCACTGATTGCAACTAAAACTATCGAGTATATATTTAGAGAAAATAGAGACTATTTTTTATTAACAGGAATATTTTTTCTATTTTTATTTTTCCCTAGTTTTTGGAGCCCAACAGTGATTGGCTATCCTGATGTTTTAGGGCTTATTTTTATTTCATTTTCAATTTACATAACCTTGAGCACAGACTTTTCCAGAGAAGGTTGTCTAAAAAATGTCGTCATGCTAGGTGTGACTCTCTGGCTTGTATTTCTAACAAGACGATGGTATGCCTACACAGTTGTTTCTTTGTATATCTCCCTTCCATTTCTTAACTATATTTTATTTAACGGTTTAAGCGTTAAAACTCGAAACCTTATACTTGTAGCACGAAACTTTTTCTTATCAGGAATTATCTCCATTTGTTGTGTCATTACATTTCAAACCCAAACTTTATTAAGAATTATTAGTACTAGTTATTCAACACTGTATGAAGGGTATCGTTTAGGGGTATTTGAATCAGCAATCGTAGCTTTTGAAACTCTAGGTACAGGGATAGTAATTTTCGCTTCAGGTGTAACATTTTTTTCCTTCTTCGTGAGGAAAACTTTTCCTAAACAATTTATCTTGATTGCTTTTTCCTTTGCTAACCTTATCTTATCATCACTGTTGTTTTTTCAAACCCAAACAGCCTACGTCCAACATTGTCTTCCTTTTGGATTCTGGTTACTCACGATTTCGTGCATTGGAGCGTACCTCATTGTTGCAACGTTCGTAGAATCTATAACCCCTCAAGTTTCTATTACCCTAATTGTTTGTTCATTGGTTATTTTTTATTTGCAATATTTTTCCAATGATTGGGAACGACACAAGTTATTACCGCCACCTGTTCCTCCATTACAGATGCAAAACTATTCCGAATATGAACGATTGGTTAAGGCAATTTCTCTTCTTCCTAATTCACGAGCTACTGTCATATCATCATCAGGGGTTTTAAATCATGAAATGCTCATCACAGGAAGTTTGATTCTCAATATTCCCAGCCATATTGTGCCTTATCCTCAGATCGATAAAAGGGATCATTTAGTTGTAGAACCTTTCTTAGAACGGTATGTAATTGTTGCTGATCCAATACAGTTACATACGAAGCCTGGATCTCAGTTGGTTGTGCAAGTACCTGCCGAAAAAATACTCAAAAATATCGGAATAGGTCAAGCTTATAAGGAAATATCAGGACCTTTTGTTCTTGCAAACGGGGTTGAGGCATATATTTATGAAAAAACTCGACCTTACTCGAAAACTGAGATTATCGATTTTCTTCAACCATTTAGGCAGGCCTATCCTGAATGGGAAGATGAGCTCAATATAATTGGTTCTCTTCTTTCAATTCATAATATTAGTCTCGGAGATAAATGGGGACATTTGAACATTAAACAATCGTCAATTATTACTCATCCAGGAGAAAATACGCCGACTAAGTTCAACTGGATGCTATCAGGTATCAATCAACTTAAGATTACATCTTTTAATAACTCTTGTTTCAACAAGGATTCTGTTAGTTTTAATATAGAATCGGGAATTTCTAAATTGCGTATAAAAATACCACATGGACAATCACAAGTTATTAATGTTGATCAGTTTAATGGAATAGAATCTACAGTCACTATTGAAAAAAATATTTCTGTTGACTGTGACGGAATATCAATTGAGTTAATTAACAATTAGAGATAAAACAACAAAAGACTATTATTTTGTGATAACGTTCTGCCATCTAGTTTTAAAGAGAGGATAACTTTTTTAAACAAAGTTGTTGAGGAATTAATCGAAAGTGTTTAAAAAGCACTGAGTAAATTTATTAAGTGAATTCTATTTTCAAACAGAAACTATGCAGTAATTATCCTGGAATTTATTTTTATCGGAGTTAAGTATGCGTTGTTTAGTGGTTGGTTGTGGTATCTCCGGAGCTACTGTAGCAAGGTGTTTGGCGGATCTTGGCAATGATGTAAATATGATAGAAGAGAGGCCTCATATCGCAGGAAATTGTTACGATTTCCTTGATGACAATGGCTTAACAATACATAAATATGGGGCACATATTTTTCATACGGACAACATAGAAGTTTGGAATTTTGTAAGTAGATTTACAAAGTGGTACCCCTATCAGCACAAAGTTCTTGGTCTAGTTGATGGCCATTATGTACCAATACCTTTTAATTTGAATTCGATCGAAAAAATTTTTCCTTCAACAATAGCGCATCGATTAGAAAATAAATTAATTACCCTTTATGGATACAACGTTAAAATTCCAATTCTAGAGCTTCGCAAATCAGGTGATAAAGATTTGTCATTTTTAGCAGATTTTATCTATGAAAAAATATTCTTCCATTACACACTTAAACAATGGGGACTAACACCAGAGGATTTAGATCCTTCAGTAACTGGTCGAGTTCCTGTTGTCACAAGTCGTGATGATCGTTATTTTCAAAATCGGTATCAAGGTATTCCATTACTGGGATATACAAAACTTATCGAAAAGATGCTTGAGCATAATTCTATAAGCATAAAATTTTCAACAAAATTTCAGAACGGAATGGAGCAGGAATTTGACCATATATTTTATACAGGACCAATTGATGAGTTTTTTGATTATGAATTTGGAGAGCTGCCCTATAGAAGTCTTCAGTTTGATTTCTTTACTTTTAATAGACCTTACTTTCAACGAAATGCCGTAATTAATTATCCATGCAATTATGACTTCACTAGAATCTGTGAGTTCAAACATTTTTTAAATACTAATTCAAACAAAACCGTTATTTCATATGAATATCCAAAAAATTTTATTAAAGGACAGAACGATAGATATTACCCAGTACCTTCTTTAGAAGCCAATAATTTGTATAAAAAGTATCTTGAAAAAGCCAGGAAAGATAAAAAAGGTATTACTTTTCTAGGTCGCCTAGGTGATTATAGGTATTACGATATGGATAAAGCCATTGCACGTGCATTAGAAATCGTAAAAACAATTATGAAGAATATATAGACAAAGTCCTTGTACTATAGATTTTTTCATATTTGTAGAGAATGGCTTAAGCTTCGTCGGTATCTTTTAATGAGAGTTATGAATGCAAACACTTTCTATAATTGTCCCTTGTTTCAATGTTGAGAATTTTATTTACCAGTGCTTAGATAGTATTAGGAAACAGACTTACCAAAATATTGAAGTAATCTGCATCGATAACCATAGTACCGATAATACTTTGCAAATTTTAAAAAAATTCTCTAGGTTGGATAATAGGTTTATCATTATCGAAAAGTCCACTAATACAGGTTACGGAAGTTCTTTAAATCTTGGTTTAAAGGTAGCTAAAGGCTCATATATAGGTATTGTTGAAGGAGACGATTTTATCCAACCCAATATGTATGAGTTGTTAATGGAAAAAGCTGTACGCTATAACTTAGATATTGCTCGATGTGGCTATTGGTATTATACGGATAGTGTTTCTAAGCCTGAATTAAACGAGATTATTCCGAAAAACAAGCTAATAAGACCAGTTGACAACTTAACCCCATTCTTTACTTCACCGTCAATTTGGTCTGCTATCTATAGAGCCAGATTCATTCGTGATAACCATATTTATTTTTTAGATACTCCAGGAGCCAGCTATCAAGACCTTGGATTCTCCTTTAAAACTTACCTAGAATGTGACAGATTCATGATGGTTGATAAATGTCTTGTCAATTATCGTCAACATGCTACGAGTAGCGTACACAGTAGTAAAGGACTACACTCAATTCGAAAAGAATGGGAAGATAATGTTCTGTTTGCCAAAAATAGACTCTATAAATTTAATAAAATTCAATCTATACTGATTGACTTAATAAATTATTCATATAAATGGAATTATCAAAGACTTAACAGAAAATATCGTTACCACTTTTTATATCTATGGCGGAAAGACTTGCAAAAATTTTCCAAGGATATTCCGTTGTACTCTAGCCGCCATTTACTAAATAAACTCGAAACCCTAATAATCATTAGGTTTCCTTTTTTGTACCCTATTCTAAATTTTTTAAGAACCACATTTAAACGGTTATAAACTAAATGCCAATCCTAGTTTCAGTCATTGTCCCTATATTTAATGCTGAAAAATATCTTTTAACTTGTATTGAAAGCATTGCTAAACAAAAAATTAATGGGGATATGGAAATTATCTGTGTAGATGACGGATCCTCTGATAAGTCTATCTGTATTCTTCACAATCTAGCAAGCATTTATCACCAAATTCAAATACTTCAGCAAAGCAATCAAGGTTCATCAGCTGCAAGGAATTTTGGCCTAGATAAAGCAAGTGGTAAATACATTGTTTTTGTAGATGCAGATGATAAACTGGGAGGGAAATCTTATACAGGAAATGAACTTCAGTCTTTAATTGATCCGTTAGAAAATGATGCATCCATTGATTTTAGTGTTGGTAGGGTTAATGTGGTGCATGAATTCGATTCTAATCGTAAATTATCTGATGCGAATTATTATAAGTTACCTTTTTTCGGGAAAAAACAACTTTCTGATCAAGAGATTTTTCAACTACATTGTAGTGCTTGGTCAAAATGTTTTAGAAAAAAGATAATTGACGAATTATCTCTACGATATCCTCTCAACTTGCATTTTGAAGATGCTTATTGGCATTCGTGTTATATGTGTAAACATCACGTTGGTTATGGAGTTGATAGGGTTGTTTATTCATATTTCAGGAGAGAATCTGGAATAATGTTTAAAACCTTTCAATCAAAAGATTCGAAATTAGCTTTTGAACATGTATTAATTGCAGAATTAATTTATCAAAATTTTCAAAAACTTAATCTACTCGATCAAAAGCTTGAGTTAATCTTGAAAATTTTTGAAACTTCGTATCATTTTGCGCTATGGCACTCTCCCGAAAAAGATGCTCTTCTTATTATGTGGAAGACTGGAGAGATTTTAAGAAAGAACCAAATTAAATGCACAAACTCCACCCTTTTAAGTAACCTTAAATCAGGATTACCAGAAAGAATTTTTAGCTATGACAAAAACATTGAAAAAGAAGCTATTAAATGGAGAAAGCTCGTGGAGATATTAGAAAAGATCTTCCCTCCAAATACTTTTAGGAGAAAAGTAGCTGTTAATTTGATTGTAGCTGCATATTCCCGACTTGGACAACATTTGTTTCATTAGTAATACTAGCGCCCATGCATAAGCTACCAAAAATTGAATCTGATATTTTAACTTTCTAGCAAGATACCTTGGAGCACATTTAATAGATGACAAGAAAAGCAACAGATAAATCAAGATGTTACTATGTTACTCACTATCGGTCAAAATAATTTCGCAAATTATAAAATTCTTTTATCCCGCATTCTAAACTCATTAGTATCAAGCGAATTAACATGAAGATTAGTACAGTAATAGTCACCTTTAATCGAAAACAGATGCTTAAAAGATGCGTATTAGCTGTTTGCAATCAAACGTACTCTGTCAACGAAATCTTGATTATCGATAATTGTAGTAGCGACGGAACTGATAATTGTGTGGCTTCACTTATAAAAAAATGGGGAAGTAAAATCAAAATCCGCTATTATCGAATGTCTGAGAATCGTGGGGGAGCTGGAGGATTTGAATTTGGCATAAGCAAAGCATTTAATCACGAGGCTGATTTCATCTGGCTAATGGACGACGATGGTGAACCAGCCCCTAACTGCTTAAAAGAGCTACTTAAACATGCAAGAAGTGACCTCTTGATAGGTCCTCTCGTCGTTTCTTCTGAGAACGGTGCGTTGCTCGCTTTCCCAGTTAGATCTAAAGGTAAATTAGTTAATATTGAGTCAGTCAATAAATTCAAAAATTGTTTCCCTCTGCTTGCTCCAGATATTCTTTTTCCATTTAATGGAACTCTTTTACCAAGAAAAATAGTGAAAAACATTGGATTACCTAGGGGGTGCTATTTTATCTGGGGTGATGAAATTGAATATTGCCTCAGGAGCAAAGAAGCTGGTTATGAACTTGTAACTATAACTAGTGCTGTCTTCTATCATCCCAAAAAGGCAAACATCGGAACCAAAATGATGGGAGGTCTTTTAACATACAATTACTCCACTGAACGTATTAAAAATTACTGTATAGTTCGGAATAGTATTAGAAATTATTTAGATTATAAAAATTTTATTTATGCTATTCTGTTCGCGGTAAAGACGTTCTGGTTTCATACTTTTACAAAACCAAGTTTGACAAATTTAGGCATTTCTTTTCAAGCTTCTATTGATGCTTTAAAAAAAGACTTTTCCAAACATAAAAGATTTTTAAACAAAACTACCAGTGAGGGTTCGGATGCTACCAACAAATAAAGGTGGATTCACATTAGTATTGGTGACACATAATCGCAGCACCTTATTGAAAAAGTGCCTAAAAAGCATCTTAGAGAATGAAAATATAAACTTCTTGCGTTTACTATACATTGTTGATAACAATAGCAGTGATGATACAAAAGAACTTGTTCTTTCATATTCAAAAAGATACTCGCAAATAAAATATATTCACCTGAATGAAAACCTCGGTGGAGCCGGAGGATTTGAGTTTGGACTTAAGATGGCCCGCAAAGAAGGGGGAGAGTGGTTCGGACTACTAGATGATGACATTGTTCTTGATGCCCATTGTTTATCTAGTTTATTTCGCTTGACTGAACAATTTCAATGTATGTCAGCAGTGAGGGAAAATCTTGATGGATCTTTAGCAGAGTACTCTGCCTTAAAATTCGATTTTTCTAATCCCTTTAGACTGAATATTAAAGTAACTTCTATAGCAAAAGAGTACAAAAATCGTGACGTTATGCCTGAAACAATTGAAATTCACGGCGCTGCTTTTGAGGGGCTTTTTTTAAACAAATCTGTCATAGATAAGGTTGGATACCCGCACAAGGAATTTTTCATTTTTGGTGATGATTCTGATTACTGTATAAGAATTCGCAAAAATAATTTTACGATTCGTGCCATTAGAGATGCAAAAATAATTAGACAACTTGAATACCATCCAAGACAAGAAAATAATGTAAAAAGGTACTTCCGCTGGAGAAACTTCTTTGTTCTTCATTTTTTATATGGAGAAAATATCTTTGTTAGATGCAAACCATACCTTTTTTCTTTTGTTCTTGTAATCGCTAATTTATTTAACAAAAACAAAATCCCCGCATACAGACTATTGTCTGATGCTCGAAAGATCTATCATATCCTTAAAATAAAATAATAATTTTGCGTCTAACTACAAAACTCTCCCATTTTTAATTTATCTCTTACTTTAACAAACCAATTATTTTAGACGAAACTTGTAATGCCCTATCCAAAGCCTGATCCATATTGTAATACTTAAAATCTGCCAGCCTTCCACAGCAGAATAAATTGTTTATTTTTTCGGCTTTCCTCCTATACTTATCGTATTGGTTCTTACTCTCTGAAGTCAAGACAGGATAGTAGGGTTCTGCACCTTTTGTTTTATCGTACGCTAACGGGAACTCCTTTGCATAACTACTACCTGCACCTGTTTGAGGTTGTAACTTTTTAAATTCTGTTATTCGAGTAAACCCCGGTGCTTGAGGATAGGCAACAACCGGATATTCTTGTAAAGAATCTTTAGATGTAAAGAACCACTCAAAGCGCAAAGATCTATACGGAAGAGGCCCCTCCATAAGATTAAATAACTCGTCTAGAGCCCCCGTGTATACTACAGGGATAGATGACACCTGACCATCAATAATTAACTCTTTTCCATCATCCGAGATTCTTATGTGATTCAAAGCTTCGTGGTTTAATTTAATTGAAATATTAGGATTGTCTAAAAGATCCTTGAAAAAATCAGTAAAAGACCTTTCTGGCATCAACTGATAAGGATCATCAAAATATCCTTCTTCATATGAAAAGCGTAAAGGTACACGTTTCAACACACTAGGGTCAATTTCATCAGGAGAAATTCCCCATTGTTTAGCCGTATATAAGCTATAGTCCTTCTCAAATAAAAATTGAGCATACTGCCGAATAATAACGTCTTCGCAAGATAAAACCTCGAGAACTGTTGCAGTTTTTCTGCTTCCAAAAACTTGTTTAATATGCTCAATAAGTTCGCAAGATTTCTCTTTTGTATAAAAATCTTCAATCGTTCGGAAATTGAAAGGCGTAGGCGTACACTTCCCATCAATTTCAGCGCCACACTTCAATATAAATTTCTGCCATCTAGAGAATTTAGTTATGTAATCATAAAGTCTTTTCTCTTTGGTATGGAAAGTGTGAGGTCCATATTTCTGCACAATAAAACCATGCTCATCAACATAGTCGTAGAGATTGCCACCAATATGGTCTCGTCGCTCCCACACTTGAACCTTTTTCCCAGCCTCAGCTAACTCTCTTGCAACTACAGCTCCAGACAGGCCGCATCCAATTACTAATACATCCATAGTAAACCTCTTTCTTATTTCAGATTTGAGATTTTAAAGAATTAATTACTTTGGCAATACCTTCTTCAAAAGTAACCTTTGGAACAAATCCTGTATCACAGCGTAGACTAGTCAAATCAACACATGAACATGGAAGAACAGAATCATCTTTATATGGTACTTCTCCAATGCCAAGCGGTAATGATGGATCAATGAGGTCTCGTATCTTATAAATATAGTTTGCCAGTGCCCAATTATCCCCGTGACCTATTGAATAAAAAGCTCCTCCCTTACCTTTAGTTGCAATTAAGTACAATGCCTCAATCGCGTCATCAATATAAACATAGTCCCATAACTGTTCCAGTTTCGTCAAAGATGGGCGCTCTTTTCTTAACAACTTAGCGATTGTGTAATATATGACGTTGTTGTCTTTTCTATCAGGAGCGTATATCCCTGTTGCAACTGCATAGATAAAAGGAATTTTTAATTCTTCACATAAAGATGCACACAAAAATCTAGTCGCGACCTTTGCCGCACCATATGCGTTTTGTGGAGCCGGAGGGGTAGTGGAGTTAATTATTTGACCACTAAGAGCATACTCCATTGTTGAACCTAAAAGAATAAATCTCGAAGCAGATAGCCTTCCAGCTAATTGAACCGCTGATAAAGACATGTCTATATTTGACTTTTGTAGTAGAGTCGAACTTCTAAATTCTGGCGCCACTCCTTTCCATGCGAGATGTACAAAAGCAACAGGATTTTGCGGCAAATTTTCCGAAGTATCCTCCCAATCGTCAAAATGAACAGGAAGTATCCTCACTCCATCAATTCCGCAAATCCTTTTAGCTGACTGGCTAGTTGGAGCTGTTAGTGCATAAATCTCAAAGTTAGAATCTGATAGTCTTTTTAAAAAGTGTCTACCAATAAATCCATCCGCACCAGTCACTACTATTTTTTGTTTCATCTCAAGCCTTTCATAAATTCTAAGATTTCCCTATCCATCTCTTTTGGAATATCGCCTCCTTGCATCCAAACATTTGTCCACTCTACAATTTTTTCCATTGCTTGATCTATATGCCAAGTCGGCTGCCAATTAAAGACCGATTTAATTAGAGAACAATCAAGTTTTAAAAAATTAGCCTCATGTGGAGCGTTAGGATCTGCATTAGTTTTCCAACAGAAATCATTTCCCCATTTTTGTCTAAATAAATCCACAAGATCACCAGTAGTCACACAATCACAATCATCGGGACCAACGTTATACCACCCAGCGTAACTTCTATTCTCATATTGTTTTTGTACGATCATCAAGTAAGCAAAAAGAGGTTCTAACACGTGTTGGTATGGTCTTGTAGAGTGAGGATTTCTCACTTCCATAACTTTGTTGAATTTTACGGAACGAACACAATCAGGAATAATTCTGTCTTTAGCAAAATCCCCTCCCCCTATAACATTACCAGCTCTTGCTGTTGATATAGCTGTGTCAATATCCTCAAAAAAACTATTTCTATAACTATGAGTGATCAGTTCTGAACATGATTTAGAATTCGAGTATGGATCGAAACCGTCTAGTTGCTCATTTTCCCTATAACCCCAAGGCCATTCACGATTCAAGTAAACTTTATCCGTTGTTACATTCAACAGACTTTTAACACACCCTGACAAACGAACACATTCCAAAAGATTCACAGTACCAATCACGTTTGTTTGGTACGTGTATACCGGATCTTGATAACTCTCTCTCACAAGCGGTTGTGCAGCCATATGAATAACAATTTCCGGATGATATTTATCAAATACCTGTTTTAGGTGATCAATATCTCGAATATCTCCTGCAATGTGAACCATTCTTGACTTTACATCTGCAAGCTCAAATAAGGAAATTTCTTTTTTTGAACACAAGGAATAACCAATAAGCTCTGCCCCAGCTAAGCAGAGGATCCTACTTAACCAGGAACCTTTAAATCCTGTATGGCCTGTTAAAAGAACTTTCTTACCTTGAAAAAAACTAAAATCAGTCATATCTTCAATCCTTCCAGACTTTCCACGGAGCATTACCAGACGTCCACATATTTTCGAGCAATTGCTTCTCCCTCACTGTATCCATGCATTGCCAAAAACCCCTGTGTTTATAAGCCATTAACTGACCCAGTTTGGCAATAGTTTCTAAAGGCGTCTTTTCCAAAACGGTGGAGTCATTCTCTATATAGTCAATAAACTCGGGTTGACAAACCATATATCCGATATTGATCATATTCCCATCTCCCTGGGTTTTTTCACGGAATTCAGTTATCTTACCCTCATTATCAATATCAACAACACCAAAACGCTGTCCCGCATTGTATACCGACATGGTCACCATCTTTCCATGTGACTGATGGTATGCTACAAGTTTTCCAATATCTATATCTGAAACGCCATCCCCGTAAGTCAACATGAACGGCTCATTACCAATGTAGTCCTTAATGCGTTTTACGCGACCACCTGTCATAGTATTTAAGCCAGTATCAACAACTGTCACCTTCCATGGATCAGCATGATTTTTATGCACAATAAGATCATTCTTCCCTTTTGTAAAGTCGAAAGTTATGTCAGATGTGTGAAGGAAATAATCGGCAAAATACTCTTTAATTACATGTTGTTTATAACCAGCACAAACAACGAATTCGTTATACCCATAATTTGAATACAACTTCATAATATGCAACAAAATTGGAAGTCCGCCTAACTCAACCATAGGTTTTGGCTTATAGATACTCTCCTCAGAAATTCTAGTTCCAAAACCACCTGCTAAAAGTACTACTTTCATTTTTTATTCTCCGTAGTTAAAACATATCCTAGTAACATTACTTCTGTTACCAAATCATGGTAAACAATTTTCCGAACCATAAATTGATAATCCAATTGCAAATCTTCAATTAAAGGCTTAATCTCAAAAAAATCCTCCGGTCGATGATAGATTGCTATTGACAAAACGGGACGATAACGCTTGATTGTTTCTAAAGCTCCTTGAACAGCAGCGAGTTCGTTCCCTTCGATATCTAGCTTGATAAGGCCAACCTCCAAATTATTTTCTCTAACATAATCGTCAATTGTCAGCAATTTCACCTTGTTAGAGGTCATTTGAGGACCTTTTATTGCATTAACTTTGCTCAAATTAGAGGCGCTCTTCAACTCATTGGAGTATAGCAAAGTTGACTCTTGCTTATTGCCCAAACCTGCCTCGATAGTTATCACTCGATCAGCCATATTATTTAGACACATAGTATCTTTTAATTGTTTAAAGTTGTCCGGCTGAGGCTCAAAAGCATAAATTTTTCTTGGATGATAACCATTAATGACCAAAGCACTATCTCCCCAGTATGCTCCACCATCGATAACATCTTTGGAATGTATAGTCCGTGTCACCGCTTCTGGCAATAAAGTTAAACCACAATGAAACTTGAACACTGGGACTTCAAAATTACTTACACTGGAAGGTATAACAAATTGCTGTTTAATCTTTTCAATATTAAGTTTTATAGCCGCACCCTTTAGCTCTTCAGGAGTATATATGTGTGCATGATCATAGCGAAACAGATCAGAATCACTCTGTTTTGGTAAAAGTTCAAAATTCCTATAACAAATTTTTTCGATTAATTCACAACTTTCATTATCAAGACCCTTTTTCAACCTTATTTTTTTTTCATCAATTTGAGAGTATTTCTCTAAGTAAAATTTCTTCCACACGTCGACCCAACCTGTAGTCCACACCGCATGGTAAAACCCCTGAAATTCTCGTTTCATATCCTCCAATTGCTCGCGGATTTTCCTTGTTTCATCTTCTTTCTTTTTACTATTACAGATCTTGCCTTCTATGCTACGAATTGATTCTTCAAGATTCTCAACAAGTTGATTGTTTTTCTCCAATAATTGTCTTTGCCTATTCTCAAATTCGAGAACTCGATCCTCTAGCTCAATCAATTTTTTCTTAGTATGAGTAGAATAATCTTCATTAATTTCTTTTATTTTTCCATCCAATACATTAATTCGACAGTTTAATTGTCTAATACGAAGTCGCATACTAGACAAAATATTTACAACACTCCTCTTAAATTTCAAAAATACATCATTGTTATTTTTTAATTGGGAGTGTAGCCACTCTATTTTGGTTAGTAGATCATTCTTAACCCAATCTAACCCATTGTGTAACCATTTAATTAAGTTAAATAAGTCAGATTTTGAGATATATTTTATGTAAAAAGAACCTAAGCCAATTGTGTGGTACGAATCTTCCAAGCCTAAATGGAATAACTTTTTGTAACCCCGCCTTGTCATATTTAATATCTTATTCGTGGTCTTGGCCAAGGAATATAGAGTTGCAGAACGCATTTTTAGCAATCGATAAAATATTCGAGCCTTGGGGTTATAGTCAAAAATTCTCGATAAGCAATTCTTATCCGTTTCATCAAATAAACACCCTACCCTATCGAAAAAAACAGGAATTGCTTTGTTTTGTAATTTTGACAGCATCCATCGAGCATACTCAAACTTAAACTCTTCAATATAACTATACAGAGTAGAATTTTTGGATAAGCCAAAAATTTTAAGAATATCGGACTGATATTCAGAGCCAGATATAAATTCATCAATATGTCGCTCTGTCATGTTGTTAGACAAATTTCCAACACTACGAATTCTGTATTTGTACAATGCTTCTTGAACTGTTGCTATACGATTCGTTTGTAAAAAAGCCAATGTCATTACCGGAACATCTTCCCAGGCTAGAACTTTTGGTCTAAATTGGAAATGCTTAATCCCCCGAATGTATTCCGTCCGAAATAATTTACACCAAGCGGC
Organism: Parasutterella secunda; assembly: GCF_016901835.1. GTDB lineage: Bacteria > Pseudomonadota > Gammaproteobacteria > Burkholderiales > Burkholderiaceae_F > Aphodousia > Aphodousia faecavium. The sequence goes on from NZ_JACJKX010000012.1 coordinate 16,049, forward strand.
TGGTTCCATTAGTAATTGAGGTCGCTCTTCTAAAGATAACAATTGGTCTGAATTACTGTACCACCAAAGAGGTCTGTGCAAATATGAATTTGACAACTGGTCAACAAAAGCAGTAACACCACACGTCACAATGTCTGCACATAAAGATTCTGCCTTCCTATACAACTTTTCAAACATTGCTTGATCACAAACATCATCACTATCAACGTAAGCAAGATACTTCCCTGATGCATAATGTAAGGCTGTATTTCTGGATATTGCTAATCCTTGATTACTAGTATGTTGAATAAGGGTAATCCTTGGATCTTTAGCATAATAATCCTTTAGGATTTCAAAACTAGTATCCGTACTCCCATTATCTACAAATATAAATTCAATTTTCTTTAATGTCTGATTAAGTAAACTTTCCACACAATCTTTAAGAAAAGGAGCTACGTTATAGACAGGCACTAAGATTGAGACCAGTGGTTTAAACCCTATTTTATTAGGATATACACTCAATTCTGGGCTGATACTTTGAAAATGTTGATCCAACCTATCGTAAAATTTCACTCTATCATTTGCCCTTGCGTATTCGACAACTCCATACCTCTTTTTATATAAGTCTTGTTCTTTCTTATCCAAATAACCCATTAACCTTTGTGTTGTTATTACCTTAATTTTCTGATCAAGTTTCTTTTTCTGTATCCACACATTAAATAGTCTCTCACCTAAGAAACCCAATACACGCCGTTGTGAACTATTAGAACCTGAATATTTTTCTGAGTTTAAAGGTAATACTTTCTGTAGTTGTAAAATAATATTAAAAAGCCATTCAGCATACTCAAAAAAAAGCTCCTTCTTCATAATGAACATATTACAAAAATGAGCATTTTTCAGTTCTTTAGTTCTTGCAATTGACTCTGTGTAATCCGGATAGAGCTCATTGATTACATCAACAGCCTTATCGAAATCTTCTGAATAATGAGCGTGTTTGTAGTGAGTTTCCAGTGTAGCTGGCGTAGCCCAATCCTTGGGATCCAATATTGCCTCTGTCTCTGGCAAAACCAGATCATATCCTTCACATACTTTTCCAATATCACTCTCGGTCCATCCATAACGTTTCCTGGTTTCTAAATTAAAGTCAAAGAATGCGCACTTCCAAGGATCCGACTCCAAAACTCGGTAACCAAAATTTAAAAACCTACGATAATGAAATAGCCCAACATAGTCGGGATTACCTAATTTTTCATAATTTTTCCAAGCCCAATAGATTGCTGTAAGCTCTGCACAATATGGATGAAGGTAGGCGATGTTATCATCTGAGCTATCCCAAAAATCGTTTTTAAAATATTCCTTTACTTCATTTGGCGCATAATGAGAACCTAATAATATTGGAGCAAATAAACTATCCCTGATGACAGGTACTTCTTTATGGCAACAAACTAAGATTTTGAACTTGGACATTTCTAAACTCCATATCGGAAATCAATAAACTCTATCCGCTTCAATAAATTCTGATCATTATAAAGTTAGTTACATTTTTTTACCTATTATCTTTACATTTCTTCTTGGAAGTAGCTAATTGCATAATTTTCGAACATAATGGATTTAAAAAGAAGTTATCAACCACTACAGCAACAATTAAGGAAAAAATAAAAACTATAACCGTCATAATAAGGTGTAACAGAATAGACAGAGATCCAGTCCACTGCATCGGGTAATATTTAATTGTTATTTCAAATACCATCATATGTACAAGATAAACAACAAACGAGTGTTTAGCTATAAACATTATTACTGGAGATAAGTTCGAGAGTTTATCTTTTAATCGTTTTGCTAAAGACAAAATACCAAAATAAGTACCAAGAGTAATTATTGTAAAAATTGGAGATAAATCGTGGATATAATTTGTCACACCTTTGTACTTTAGAATGAGAGAAATACCTACACCTACAAATGCCAACGTGAATAAAATCTCCTTCACTCTCTTGGTATAAATTATCTTTTCAACGCAAGTACCTAAATAAAAATAAAGACTATACCCACTAAAAATGAAGGACCAACAGTAATTTACATGACAGATTGAGCAAATCATCATCATCGCATGGGCGAACAGACCAAATCCCAAAAATAACCAACATTCAGTCAAATTGAAATTAACAAAAGCTTTTGCTAGAAGGGGGGCTAAAACAATATTCCCAATAAGAACATACAAAAACCAGTATTCAGTGTCTGCTAATTCACCCAAAAGATTCAAAAAATAATTACTTCCTTCATAAAGAGACCGAATATAGAAAAATATGAGTATCGGTATCCCCAAATAAACCATTTTCTTTAAATAGTACAGATAGAGTGACTGTCTTTCAATTAACGCAAATTTTCCGCTCATTAAAAAAAACATCCCATTACAAGTAAAAAATATTATCTGCATCAATTGAAAGTAGAAAAAGCTAACAGGGTCTTTGAAATCAATAACTGCTAGTGTATGAACGGCGATAACAAAGAGCATCGCAATAACACGAATATAATCAAATTCGATAAGATGAATTTTTTTAGTGGTCTGAATTGATGATTTAGGGGGGGGGCACAAATTCATTTTATTTATCTGCCTCATCTTGTTATTTTCAAAAGAAAAATGTTGGAGTGGTAATTTCTTCGAACCACTACGCTTTTTTATAAAGAGACCTTGTCATAGGCTAGAAAATGAAGGACTTACGGGATCAGAGTATAACGAAATTTGTGTTTAAAGGTAAACTGTTACAAAATCTGTGTCTGAAGGTTCTTTAGTTTAATTCCTTTTAAATTTGGGTTCAATTCTTTTGCTACAAAGTGGGCTGGGCTTTGAAGAGATTGCATTGCAGGAACGAAGAAGCCCTATTTTGCAGTGGCCGCTTTATTCAAGATGTAATCGATCGCCAAAGAAAAGTCGCATCTCTAAAAGTGCCTTGCGCCACTTGGAGACCGTCTTGCTCCATTCCTTAGTTGAATTCTTTATCGCCAGCCAAATCAGCTTCTTGGCAGCATCTTCATTGGGGAATAGCGTTCGGGTTTTGATTACTTTTCGGATCGAACGATTCAAGGCTTCAATACTGTTGGTCGTATAAATAAGTCGACGAATTTCCGGTCCAAAATTAAAGCACGGTACCACCTGCCCCCAGGCACATTCCCAAATGGCTCCTATATTTGGATAGCGTTGACCGTAGGCACTTTGCTTAAATTTCTCCAACTCCTCTTTAGCCGCTTCAACTGTAGGAGCTTGGTAGATGGTTTTGAGCGCCTTAATTACTCCTTTCATATCTTTCCAATTAATGAAGGCCATTGAGTTTCGAATCAAATGAACAATGCACGTTTGATGTAGCGTATCCGGAAATACCGTGTTCATGGCTTCCGTCATCCCTTTTAATCCGTCCGTAACGGCAATCAAAATATCCTCTACACCACGATTCTTTAGTTTAGTAAATACACTGGCTCAAAATGAGGCACCCTCATTCTCGTTAAACCACATCCCTAAGACATCTCGGCTACCGTCGGTTTTTATTCCCAAAGCTAAATGCACGGCCATAGCTTTTACTCCGGTACCGGAATGAATTTTGACCCTTAAAGCATCAAAGAAAACGACCGGGTAACAGGCATCTAAAGGCTGGTTCTGTCACTCTTTAACGTCCTCTAAAACGCTCTCTGTGACATGACTGATGAATTCAGCACTGACGCCAACCCCGTAAAGTTCTTCCAAATGAGCTGAGATTTCACGGGTACTCATCCCTCTGACGTACATACTGATGATTTTGTCATCAATGCCCTTGATTCGGCGTTCCCGCTTAGGAACACTGATGGGTTCAAAAGTTGAATTACGATCTCTTGGAACGTTCAGATCAATTTCCCCTAAATCGGTAATGACGGTTTTCTTGGTCGTTCCGTTACGTTTATTGGCAGGGAACTTGTCTTGGTCAGAATTCGATTCTTGAGGCTTGTTAACGTCCAAAACGTTATTTTTAAGATGATTGTCAAGCTCCCCTTTGAGCGTACTCTCAAGAAATTTTTGACCGCTCTTTTTTTAATGAAATCAGATAGATCTTCGCTGGTTAGGGCAGCCCCACCTCGCTGTTGCATCTTGTCGAGAACATACGATTCAATGAATGAGTCGAAATCCGATGGAGCATTTTTCTTTTGTGTCATAAAGGTTCATTTTGCGGGCATCGCCCGCTCAGTTTAATGAAAATCCTTAGACACCGATTTTTTTCATATTCCTAGAAACCAAATTTTCTTATACTCTCTATGACTATTCCATATTTTGAATTTGTTCGCGCATTTTTTCTATATTGACTTTAAGCGTCAAAGATGCCTGCGTCATTTCAATCGCTGCAGCTTTACTTCCCAGAGTATTAGCCTCTCGATTGAGTTCCTGCATCATGAAGTCAAGTTTTTTGCCTACCTCGCCTCCGACTTTTAATAACCGTCTAACTTCTTTCACATGCGTTAAAAGTCGTTTCATCTCCTCATCCACATCCAATTTAATCGCATAAAGAATTACTTCCTGACGAATACGGTCACTGACCTCTTCTTTAGTTAAAGTGGAGCGTTCTACCAAAGTTTTTGATAAAGCCTCTTCTAAACGTTCTTCCAATTTCTTCTGAATATTGTCAATAATCTCTGGAATTTTAGGTTGCAACGCATCCACAGTTTCCACAATTCGATCGCAGTAATCATTAATGACACTAGCTAACGCTTCTCCCTCCCGTTTTCTGGCTGCTAAGAAAACTGCCAATGCACTAATGAGTCCCTCCAAGACTTCTTTCTTGAGAAGGTCAAAGTCAACGGTTTTTGGCTGTAAAATTCCCGGGAAACTCAAAACCTGCGAAACCGTCAAAGGTTTAACGTCCGGATGAGCTTTCATCACTTCATTTTGAAGTGAATAAAGATTAGTCATAGCTTGTGTATTTAAAGTTTGCTCTAAAACAGCTTCCCCCATCCATTGCATACGACATTCAATCTTGCCACGGGCCACGCTTTTAGCTAAAACCGCTCGAATTTCGCCTTCTAAAAAACGCAGCTCTTCAGGTAATCTCATCGAGATTTCCTGATAACGAGAATTGACACTTTTCACTTCAATAGCCAGATGTCCCAACAGTGTTTCAATTTGGAGGTGGGCAAAGCCCGTCATGCTACAAACCGTCACAATAGCCTCTGATCGTTCAATTAGAATGTGGACATTTTAAGACTTTCACCAATTAAAGCTACTTTTGACTTATCTCAGAACTTGCATGGCGTTCTTCATTACAATGCGCCCCTCACCTCGCTTAATCGAAGCGTGATTTTTTATATTTTTGCTTGTAAAGGAAAACATGAAAGATCTTTATTCTTTTAACCTGGTTACTCTTCTCAACTGCGGAAAAATCCGATATTTAAACCAAGACTCCGCAGATCCCTGTCACTTCTATGATGTCTCCTTTTTCGATTTAAAGGATTTACAAATCGAAAACGTCATCAAAGCCGTGGGGCTTTATCCCCTCCCTTTCTTTTCAGTAAAACTTGCTGATCGCAAGACTCACATCAGAAAGGTTGAAGCCATCCGCAATACGTGGTTCAGTGTCCACATGGCTGACTTCATCCATAACACCAATCACCTTTTAACATATGCCGCTAAAATCAATGAGCCTCACGATCTGCATGAAAAGCTCTGCTTAAAAGACGAGCATTGGTCTTTACTTCATACCGAAGCCGGTGATAATGTTTCTGTCATTCAATACGCATTTTTGCGTATCGGCGGGGATCAAATTTTGAACCGTTTACCCCCCCCGAGATGAAAACCAAATACTCCGCCCGGTCGATAAGCTTTTAAAAAGTAAACTCCCTCACTCCATTGTCTCGGCTTTACTGCATACTTCCGACAACAATGTCCGAGACCTTCGCAAACAACATGTTGATGGCGCCAACTTTATCGGACGCTCCATTCCACAAAGACGTCTGCTAGAACGTCATACTTTCAGCCGCTTCTCGCTTTTTGTCGGCGTGAGCTTTTTTAAGTTCCTCTGCTCTTTAGGTTACAAACCGGTTGAAGCATTTTTAAAAACCATTGATGCCTTCGAATCGGCTCCGACCATTCTTGCCAATCGCAAAGAAGAGTTCCAATTCGGCAACAACCTTTTTCACTGGTTGGACGCTCATGGTCTTTTACCGACTAAGCACTACAAACATCATCGAGTGAGTCAACCGGAAGACTTCCCGGAAAACTTGCACGACTATTTTGACTTCAAAACAGTAAAGTACATCCCTGAGATTAAAAACCTGGGACTCTTTCACATTCCAGAATGCATGGATCAGGAACATAAGCGTCTGCTTCATGCCATCAACGAGGCCATTAAAAACAAAACTTGCTTAAATACGGTCGTTCAACGCTACTACGAAGGAGCGTTTGAATGATTTCCTTTTTTGCCAACTTCAAAAGTGTTAAGCATAAAGTCCAAGCACCCTTAGGAGCACATCTTCCTGACAAACTTCAGCCGATCAACGTGGAAGAGTTCTTAATCTCACACGAAACGCTTCTAAAAAGACTGAAACTGGCCTACTCCGATACCGACAGTTGGGAAACCAAAATTCTTCCCTGTGTCAAAGCAACGGCTCTCATGAGTGCGCATCTGCCTTACTCAGCCTCCGGCATTTTCAGCGATATGGACGGTCTTTTTAAAGCCAGTGTTTCCGCTGCAACTTATGCCATCGAAGTTATGGAAAGTTCCGTGCAGTTAGAGAAAAACATCATGGCGCAGCACCTTTTGCAGGGAAGACTCAAAGCGGTAGCGTGCCTTGCAGGCCTTTGCTCTTTTTTCGATGTCTTTGAAAAAGTGATCATCGGGGAGAAAACAACCGATTCCGGGTCATCTTTTTTTCACATCAGTGAATCCAACCACACCAAGCACATTGCTTTTGATCCCCTCTCCATGCCCTTTAACTCATGGGTTTTGGAAAAACTGGCAACCAATCCAACCATTGATTTGACCCTTCAATGGAGGTCTTCTCCCACTCTCATCACGCAAACTCAACAGAATTTGAAGCTTTTTTTGGCCAGGCACATTCTTTTACCTGAGACTTTAGCCTGGTTATCAGAAGCCGGTCCCTTGCCGCTATCAGAACTCATGAAGTGCCTTACGACCGACAACGATCTTGAGAATCTTCCGTCATCGGTCATCAAAGCGCGAAACCTGGGAGTGTACCGAACGTGTCTCTTAGAGCGCGAACGGTTGGGAGCAGAGTTAGGCAAAATTCTCGAACCTCAAGGTTGGCAAGACACCTTGATTCGTATTCTCCGAACAAGGATTCTGAACGACTGGGAAATCAATGCTAAGGATAGCCCCTTGAGAAAGGGCGCAGACGGCCTCTTTTTATTCTGGCCCGATGTTTTTCCTATATTGATCGATGACATGAAGTCCTTCGGTCTCGTAGATTTACCCACCGATCCCGATATCTGGGCAGGATGTCTACTCTCAAGTGGCATTACCCTTGCCTCTATCAACAAAACCCCTACTTGCTCCATTGCGGTAACGCCTAACGCCAACCCACGAAAGGCCATTAAATTATCAGACGCCGTCTTCTTTACAAGCGGAAGGGTTCTGGCAACGAAGACCATCAAACGCAACTTTGAAGTGGACATTAAACTCGTTGCCTCATTAGCACTTTCAAAACTCACACGTGAAGCGCTCGAGGTTGCCAATCGCGCTTTTACAGACGATTTACCTTCTGATACTCCTCAACAACCTCACTTAATTTGGTATCTCAACAAAGAACTCAAACAAGCGAGTCTTGAAGAAGCTCTGGGCTTAATTCTTAATCAATTAACTGAAAATGCCTCTACTACCCTTCACCACATCATTGATGAAGGTTTATTCATCAATGAAGATTTGGTCAGACAATCAAAAACTTCCCTTTCCTTTGAACATCTTGTTCTGGCTTTATTGTCTGAAGGCGTGATCTACCAAACAGCCAAACTAGAACCCTTGTGGGTAACCCATACCGATTCAAACGGCACACTCACCAATGGCTTTTTAGTGCGTCCTGATGCTTTAGAGGCTTTGTCCGACAATAAAAAGGTTTCTTTCAATGACGCTTTTCTGGCTATTTATGGGAAAGCGCCCGATCCAAAGTTCGCCTTTAAAGAAGTACTCAAAGAACCGACCGATCAGTTAAGTCTCGATTTTGAGGGAAAGGAAGAGAGAAATGAGTGACGCACAAAAAACGTCTCAGACGTTTGAGCGGTATGAGTGTTGGCGCCCGGCCTATGAAAGTTTTGCCGTTCTAGCCTGGTTCATCGCCTTTGGTTGGGTCTCTTGGCTTTATTTCACAGAGCGTTTGCCACTTACGTGGTGCGCCATTCTTTGGACCATTACACTCGCGATGCTCATCAAACGCGCTTTTGAAATGCTTAAAGTTTTAAATGCTCGAGCAGCCCTTTCTGGATCTCAACTCGCCTTCATGACGTTTGAAGAACTCGCCCGAATTATGAAAGGGCACACAAACGACTTATGGCTCGGATACGGATTTCGGTGGTGGCCCGAACACTCTCAAAAGCTCTATGAGCTCATGAAACTTGATTGGACGAAGCTCTTATTACCGTCATGGCTCACCCGACTTCTTCTTAAAAACTCTGAACTACCCGATGAAGCCGCAGGGCTTCCCATTATCCATGGCGTCAGTACCTACGATGACTCACTTTTTCGTCCTTTAAAAAACTTCGAAGGCGGCCTGTGTCTTTGTGGTACCACTCAAGCCGGTAAAGGCGTTTATTTAAGTCACTTGGTGGCTCAAGCCATTGCCCGAGGTGATGTCGTAATCGTTATTGACCCCAAACACTCCTCACGCCTTAAAGACAATATTTTGCATGCTTGTCGAGCTTCAGGTCGCGACGATCCCCTCACCTTTCACCCGGCCTTTCCTGATACCGGGGTGAGGCTTGACCCCATGCACAGTTTTACCAACGCTACGGAAATCGCCTCCCGCATCCGTCAAGCCTTCCCACCCAATATGGATGAAAGCTTTGCCAACTTTGCCTGGATGGCCGTCAACGCCATCGCACAAGGTCTCATTGCATTGGAAAGTCGTCCTACGCTTCCCTTGATTGCCAAATACGTCAAACTGGGTATTTATGATATTTTGGAACCGTTACTCGAAAAACATGCCAGAGAATACGCTCCCAAGGATTGGCAAAAACACTATCTAGACTTAAAAGAAAAAGCAGGCAAACCACCTGCCCCTAATGTGACTGAACGTCTGATGGTTTTAGTAGCCCTCTATGAAACCGACCTTCATCACATTGCTCCTGATCCTGCTATTGATGGACTTATTGAAGTCTTTCGTCACAATCGTGAGCACTACTCAAAGATTACGGCCTCCCTTTTACCCATTCTTTCGATGCTTACGACAGGAAAACTTGCGGACAGCCTCTCACCCACCATCGTTGATATGCACGATACGAGGCCCGTGATGAATCTTGAGAAGATCATCAACGGAGGTCACGTTCTTTATATCGGTCTGGATTCTATGCCCAACCCCACCGTTGCCTCGACCTTAGCGGGTATTTGGCTTGCGGATCTCGCTAATATCGCCGGTCGCCGATATAACCTTGGGTTATCCGCTTTAAATTCCCGTCGTATCAGCTTATTTGTGGACGAAGTCTCCAACGTCATCAATGTCCCTTTAATTGAAATTCTCAATAAAGGGGCAGAATCCGGCATTGCCACAACCTGTGCCATGCAAACCATCGCAGATCTTGCTCACCGCATGGGAAGCCTGGAAGCCGCCCACGTGGTACTTGGGAACCTCAATAACTTGATTGCCTTAAGAACCAAAGATCAGATGACGCAAAACTTTGTCGTCGAGACACTGGGCAATACCTACATTGCCAATCAAAGTCTCTCCATCAATAACCGCGCACCGGATCATCTGTCACCTGACTATCACTCAGGCCTCACCCGTCAGATGAATTCCGAACTTGAACCTATATTCCCGCCTGAATTTTTAGGAAAACTTCCCAATTGTGAGGCCATTGTTCAGGTCTCTGCGGGCTACATCTATAAAACCCGTTGTCCCATCCTTGTGAGCAAAAGGTAATCCATCATGAGCCGCTTTCTTTGGTTAAGTTTAATTTTCTGTGTCTGCGTATCGCTTCTTTGGTGGCCGGGTGCCCGAAATCAATCGAGCATTTTTGAATTGATTGAACGGGAACGTGCTTGGCAAACCGAACATCTCGGATTTGATTTAGTCAATGCCGTGGATAATCAACTCATTTCCATTCAAAACTTTATTTTTCAATCTCCGATTCCGACTGGTGACCGCTCAACGCTCAGGCATTCATCGGGAGTGGTCGATCATGAAATTGAAGGCGCTGTCACCCGTGTGTCTCAAGAGCCTTACTTTCAAGCCATGTTTGCTTTGATTGTATTAGCGATCGGCAGAGTTCTGGTAACCAGCCTTTTAGCCTTACTGATGATTCCTATTTTGGGAGCAGTGGTAGTGGATGCAATGTGTGCAAGAGAAATTCGGCATGTGAAATTTCTACCCTCAGACTCTTTTCAATTCAGAATAGCCATTGCCGCCTTTTTCGTTTTGATTGAGATAATGTTTATTTTGAGTCTGGCGCCGGTATGGATTGATCCCTTTTGGATTCTCGGGGGATTTTTATTGATGATGTTCTCTGTTCATCGCTTTATTACGCATTACTTCAAATAACAAACCAAACATATAAAAAAAAACAAGTACAATCCGTCGTATCTGCTTGTTATTCACCGATTAGACAAATGAGTTTTACTGCCCCCCCCCCAGAACCCACATATCGCATTCTTTGTTGTGCCCTGCTATAACGAAGAAGAAGTCTTACCTGAAACATCAAAAAGACTTAAAGAAAAACTTCAACAACTAATATCTGAAAAACTAATTTCAGAGAAAAGCAGAATTCTGTTTGTCAATGATGGTTCCAAAGATCGGACTTGGTTCATTATCAAGGAACTTCATCACTCCGATCCACTTTATAGCGGAGCAACACTTTCAAGAAACCGCGGGCATCAAAACGCTCTTCTGGCAGGTCTTATGTCTGCCAAAAACTACGCTGATTTTGTTATTTCACTTGACGCGGACCTACAAGACGATATCAATGCAATCGATTCAATGATTGAAAAATACTATGAAGGCTACGACATAGTTTATGGAGTACGATCAAGTAGAAAAACAGATACATTTTTTAAACGCTTTACCGCAGAGGGCTACTACAAATTTATAAAGTTGTTAGGCGCCGATATTGTTTTTAATCATGCAGACTATCGTCTAATGAGTAAACGTGCTTTAGACGATTTATCCGAATACTCTGAGGTCAATCTTTTCCTTCGTGGAATTGTCCCCATGCTTGGCTATAAAACCACGTCTGTGTTTTATGAACGTGGGGAGCGCTTCGCCGGCGAAAGTAAATATCCCTTAAAAAAGATGTTGGCTTTTGCTCTGGAAGGAGTAACTTCTTTATCAACTAAACCCCTCCGTTTCATCACGCTCTTAGGTTTTGTTATATTTTTTGTCAGCCTACTTATGTTGATCTATTCGTTAGTTCAATGGTTTGTGGATGAAACAGTCATTGGTTGGGCAAGCGTTATTTGCTCCATCTGGGCTATCGGTGGACTGGTCCTATTGTCCATTGGTGTTGTCGGAGAATATATCGGCAAAATTTATCTTGAAACAAAGCACCGACCAAGGTACAAAATCAGTGAATTTCTAAATTCTTAAGAAACAAACCTTTGAGTCATTAGACTAATTCACATACAAATTTAATTTGGTGCGAGTTAGCCTCAATTCGCACCTATCTAAAATAAATAAGAGGCTAACTCATTGAAAAATAATCTATTACTCCAATGAGAAGAGCTAAAAAAACAACCAGATAGAAAAATCCTACGATCCCATCCAAAATCGACCCAATTAACCCAAAGAACAAACTCCCTGGTCGCCTTTTTTCTCGTCCCTCTTCCTCAATCTCACAGTAAACATTGATGTTCACAGGCTCATCATACGTTTCCTCGTTATGGCCGGAAGGCGAATTTCCGGCACTTGTACTGCCCTTTCCGAATCGATAGAGATCTGCACTCTGAAGACGGTCTTTTTGTGCCATTTTCATCCCTTTAAGCAATTTCTTTAATTAACACATTCCCGCATCGAGGGCCGTTAAAAACGTTCCCAAAAACCGATTCCACCGTTCTTACTGAGCATAGTCGCGCTCCTTTTCCCCTTGACAAAAATCAAATCCCCTTAGTTTTCCATAGGAACGCATTGTCCAATCCAAATTAAGTCACTTGCCACTTTTGAACCCTAAGAGCATTTCAGAATGGAGAAGTCTCGTCTTTCATAAGAACTTTTACACCACTTAACTTCATTTTGAGAACCATCCGGTCGGGTAAATCCTGGGATTTACACGGGGCTTCTTTTCATGCACGATACCGCCCCTGTCAGCTCAGCGGAGTCTGAGCCTATAACAAAAAAAATGAAAGGACAATCATGAAAAAGAACCTCTCCCTTTGCTTAGTTTTGGGTTTACTGTCAGCTTCTGCTTTTGCGGGCACCACGGGTACCGAATTTCAGGAACTCTATGACCTCGTGCACGATTGGGCAACGGGCTATCTCGGTCGTGCCATCGCTCTTATTTTCCTTTTGGTGGGTTTAGGTATGGGTATTGTCCGCGGTTCCATCATGGGGGCAGTGGGATGTTTGGCTGCTGCCATGTGCCTTTTGATTGCCCCGAGCGTGGTTGAAGGGATTTTGACGGCAGTTATCTAAGGATAAGGACAACCTTTCATGAGCTTGCGCCGAAACGAAATGGGGCTTGTGCCGGTTCCGCGAGAGTTGGATGCCGGTGCCAAAATCTTTATTTGGGATTTTGATGTCTCGGCTCTTTTTGTGACCGGGTTTGCGATCGGAGTGATGGTGGGCAGTCTCCTAGTGGGAGTTGTTTTAGGAGTCGTCTTTGCCAAAGCCTGGAGCAAACTTCGTCAGGGAAGAGCCAAGGGCTACGGGATTCATACGCTTTATTGGTATCTGCCCGGTAAACCCTTTCGCCGCAGTCCCGAATCGTTTCGGCGCGAATTCATGGGGTAGATCACCATGAACGCTTACGCTCTGATTTCATCTGACTTAGCCGCTCGCCTAGGTTTAAAGCGCCTCACGATCGGCATTCTGGCGGCCTCTGTTGCCACGAACGTCATTTTGGCTGCAGGTCTTCTTTTTAAAAAGGATTCTGTCACCACTGTTCTTGTTCCGGTGGGGATTAACGAAACCACGCACCCGATGACCGTGACCGAAAAGCATGTTGATCAGGACTACCTGATGCTCGTCGCGCGCGACCTTTTGTCTCTAGCGATGAATGTGACACCTGAAAACGCAGACTTTAACCGTGAGACGCTTTTGCGACATGTCTCGCCCGCAAGCTTCGGGGCCATCAATGAATTATTAACCCGTCAGGCCCAAACGTTAAAGCGATTACACGCAAGCAGTCTTTTTTCCGTGCAGTCGATGACGGTGACGCCTGAATCCTTAACCGTTGAAGCCTCGGGTCTAAAGCGCCACTTTATCGGTAAAACGGAAACGTTAAGAGAACAGTCTCTGATTACGATGCGCTTTACGATGGTCGCAGGAAAACTGCAACTTACAGAACTCTCCGAATCGGGTGAGGCGAATTCTCGCAACTAAATCTTCACCGATTGTCTTAACCCTTCTTCACACTTTTATGAAAACGTTTTTATCAGACCGTCTGAGAGTCTCTTTTTGTCTCAAAATCGGTGCATTGGCACTCGTTTTGTGCCCCGCTCTCACTTATGCCGGTATGGCGCCTGACTTTGAGTCTTCAATGGACGAAACCGTTAAAGAAGCCATCCATTCGGTTTCCAACCCAAAAGCACAGGCGCAAAGTGCTCCTGCTTTTGCCGTGAGTCTCACCGGACCCAACCGCATTGCCGTCACAGGAAAAAAGATCACGAACGCTATTTTTGATGCGAGGCAACTTGATATGCAAACAGAAGAAGCCACGGGCCAAATATTCGTTTTTCCGAAAACGAATGAACCCGTTGCGCTTTTTGTCACAACGGAGGATAAGGAAACGCACGCCCTGACCTTAATGCCTCAGGCGATCCGAAGCCAAGAGATCATCCTCGGGGCCAAAGAGTCGCCCAAAGCGAGTTTAGCTTCTTCTTATCAACCCAAAGCTTTAACTGATGCGATTGATGCGCCGGACTTGGATAAGCGCGTGACCAAACTCATTCGAGCCCTTGCCCGAGACGAGTTGCCCGAAGGCTTTCATGCCACAAACCGCTGCGGCAAAGGCTGCCTCAAACTCATGGCAAACGATGAACTGGTGGGCAAAGTGCTTTTGCACACCAACACTTCACAAACTACTGTGACGCTTGAAGAGAAATTCTTTTATGAGCGAGGTGTCTTGGCGGTTGCCTTTCAGAAAACGACTTTAAAGCCTCAGGACTTCACGCGTGTTTTTCTTGTCATGAAAAACACGCCACTCACAACGAATGAGGCAAAACGATGAAAAACACCGATCTTCGCATTCGTCAGTGGGTGATACTTGCAGGGCTCGTCACCCTTTTGGTCACCTTTGCCATCGTCATTGCCTTTATTTCGCAAGACCGGTCGGAAAAGGAGAAAAAGCCCGCAAGCACCACCATCAACCTTAAAAACGACTCGTTTAACGAAGAGCACTTTGTGACAACGTACGGCGCACAGATGACGGAACTTGAAAAAGAAGTTGCTTCCCTTTCGGCTCAAATGAAACGTGAGGCAGAACGCCAAAAGCGGGAAGCAAAAATGAAAGACGCTCAAACCCGCTTTGATGAAACGTTTGAGGCCGTCACTCAGGAAATGGGGCCCGTGCCCGGTGTATCTTACTCGCCGGGACAAAACACCCGCCACACGATCGCCTCTTCCTCTCAAGACACAGGGCCTCGCCTTGTCATAAAAAAGGTGAGCGACGCTACTAAAGACAAAGAGAACAACGCCGATAAAAAAGAAGGCATCAGTAAAAACCGTACAAGGGAAAGAAAAGCTGATGACCTCCTGATCACTGGCACCTTCGCCCGAGCTCGACTTCTTAACGGCGTTGAAGCTCCAAGCGGCGGGCAGGCTAACGGCAATCCCGTTCCGATGCTTTTGGAAATCAAGGACCCGGCTTTTTTACCCAACCGTTACCGCTCGGACGTCAAGCGCTGCATGGTCACGGCTAATGCTACCGGTGACTTAAGTTCCGAGCGGGTCCTTGTGCGCCTGGATCGTTTAAGTTGCATCACTGAGTCCCGCGGTGCGATTGACGTCAAAGTCACGGGCTACGTCACAGGTGAAGACGGCAAAACGGGACTTAAAGCACGTGTGGTGACGCGCTCAGGGCAGGCCATTGCGAATGCCTTACTTGTTGGCACGCTCTCGGGCCTTGGAGAAGCCGTGAGCTTGGCTGCCCAAGACTCTTCCACCAATTTTGCGGGCACCGTCACCCATTCCGTCAATAACCCCTGGCGGGCGGGACTCGGTGAAGGAATGCAGGATGCCTTGGATCGCGTAGCAGACTATTACCTGAAACTCGCCGACAAAATTTTCCCCGTTTTAGAGGTCGATGCCGGGCGTGACGTCGATATCGTCATCACGCAAAGCGCCTCCATTGCGACTGAAAAATCCCTTTTCTAAGTACGACTATGAAACACACACTTATTGCACTACTTGCGAGTCTAGCCATGAATTTTTCGATTACCGATGTGTTGGCACAAAGCCAGACCGAGCCCTATGCACAACTTTTTAGACAAACGTCTTTAAGTGAAGAGGAGCAAAAACTCCTCGCAACGCTTCAACGGGTCTATCCCCAAAACCGTATCCGTTTCGTGAGGCAAACACCTGTACCCGGTTTTTATGAAGTAATTTTGGGTGAAGGGGTGAGCTACGTCTTCGTTACCCCTCAAACCCTTAAAGAACTTGAGAAGATCACTGACGAAAACCGTGATACCTATTTCCGTCACTGGCTCTTCGGCGGGGTCTTTTACGACATGGCGACTCAAACGGATCTCACGGCTCCCATGAAGACACTTGCCCAAATGGTGGATGTCACAAAACTTCCCCTCGAAAACGCCATTGTCAGAGAAAAAGGGAACCCCAACAACACGCTTTTTGTCTTTACCGATCCCCGCTGCCCATTTTGTAAAAAACTTGAAGCGGAACTTACCCAACTCACTGACGTTCGCCTCTATACATTTTTAACGCCTTTGACGTCACTGCATCCGGATGCGAAAGAAGTCTCGGCTCGCATCTGGTGCGCTAAGAATCAGGCAGAGGCTTTAGAAGACGTCATGCTCAAAGATCGCGAGTTAGAGGGCCCGGCACACTGCACCACACCCCTTACCCAAAACGAAAAACTCATGGCAGAGCTTGGCATTAAAGGGACCCCTACACTTTTCTTTGAAAACGGAGAGCGCATCACAGGCGCCCTATCAGCCAAGGCCATTCAAGAGAAGTTCAAAGATATTCAAAAAATGAAAGATGCAATAAAGGAGAGCAAATGATGCGTTCATTAGTGTCTTTTCCCCTTTTAGTCGCTCTACTTACTTTAACCGGGTGCTCGTCGCTCTCAGGCCTGCAGGATGCACAATCGGATTTTGCGTGTTCCGTGGATATGACTCCCCGCTGCGCCTCCTTATCTGCGGTTCATGAGTCTTTGGATAAAGAAGAAACCCTGGGCAAGGCTATCGTGATCAGAGAAGAATCTGATCGCGACACCGTCTCTCAAAGCTTTGATCCCTTAGCGATTCAAACGCCTCTCATGAGTCCCAAGAGAGCTCCTGAAGAAATTCTTCGTATCTGGATTGCGCCCTATATTGATATGGAGGGAGACCTTCACGCCGAGCACGTGATCTTTACTACCGTTCGCACCGCCCGTTGGGCACCGGAGTCGCTTGAAATCAAGTCGCTAGACGAAAGTTCCGATCGCATGATCTCTCCCTTAAAAGGTAGCGCCCGATGAAGAAATCCATTTTTTCATTGGCTCAAAAATTTAAAGAGTCTCTCACCTATAAAAGTCTTGCCTCCAACCTCACGATGGATGATGAGGCACTTGGTGTGACTCGGGGATCCAACACCCTCATTGACCGGGTGGGCTCTCTTTTACCCTATGGACATGAGATTGAGCCCGGGCTTTTTGCCATCATGGATGAAAAGCATCTGGCAATCGAGTCCGTGGGCTTTACGCTTGAGATGATTCCGCAAACCGGAGCAACGCCTGAGATGGCCGAGCAATTGGCCTCTCTTTTTTCACCCGACTTACCCACCGGCACCGGTATTCAGGTGACGCTTTTTGCCGAACCCGATATCAATTGGGCTACAAACGCCTACATCGCAAGCCGCACTCCTCACTTTTTAGCCACGGAAAATAAGCAATCTGCCGCTCAAACCCTCACGCACTTAGCCCACGAGCGTGTACGCTATCTAAACCATGGCGTCCATCATGGGCTCTCGGCGGGTTCTCACTTTCGCGTCCGTCATTATCGTGCCTGGGTCTCCGTTGCGATTCCCCTAGGCGACAAAGAACTTTTCTCAACGGTTGAGCGCGCGAAAAAAGAGCGCGAGCGTTTGATCACCCTTTTAAAGTCTCAGTACCTCTATAGCCACACGTGGGAGGCACAAGACCTCTACCTCACGGTCCGAACGATACTGAATGCTCATAAAGATCCCTCTGACTTAAAAACCCGAGCGCGACCCAACAGCCGGGACTTGCTCTCTCTTGGCCTGATGGATCCCGATACCCGCATGAGAATTAAAGAAGAGGCAATTGAACTCTCAAGCGCGCACACTGATCGTTCGGTAAGCCTTACGGGGCTATCTGTCACTGGCTACCCCGGGGACTATGCCTTAGCGCTCACGCGCCGCTTTATCGGCAATAAAGTGCTGGATATCCCCTGCCCGTTTCTCGTGACGTGCGCAGTCTCCATGCCCGATTATGAGAAAACGAAGGCCAGGGCGAACCTTATGGCCGCACGCTCCAAGCAAATTGCGTCAAGCGAATTGGCCCACTACCTCCCCTATCTTCAAAGGCGCAAAGAAGACTACGACATCGTGACCGACGAGTACGCGAAAAACGGCGGTCTTTGCAAAATCACGCACCAGGTACTGCTACTTGCCCCTAGTAAAAATCGAGAGGAGTGCATTGAAGCCGCGATTACCGTTTTTAAAGAAGCGCATCTGGATCTCACGCGCGATACGCGCATGCACTGGCAAAGTCTCATGACGACGTTACCCATGACAATGGGCCCGATTTTGGCAAAAGACCTGGAGCTTGCCCAACGGCAAAGCACAAAGACGCTCACGGACGCTGCCAATCTCTCGCCCTTTTTGGCTGAGTTTCAAGGCACGGGCAGAAGAAACGCCGAAGAGTCTCTCACGCCCCTTTTACTTTTAACGGGTGAGCGAGGTCAGATCACCCCGATCGATCTTTTTGCAAGTTCCGGTAACTACAACGCGATCATTGTGGGGACGTCAGGGGCCGGGAAAAGTGCCCTTACCAATGACCTCATCACCGGTAACCTGGGCACGGGCGGGAAAACCTACGTGATTGACGTGGGGGCGTCCTATAAAAAACTCTGCAGACTTTTAAACGGTCAATGGATTGAGTACGCCCCTCACACCAGGCTTGTCATCAACCCCTTTGAATTGGTTCGAGACATTAAAGAGGACATGGGATTTTTACTGCCCATTCTCACGGAGATGGCCTCGCCCAATGAGGGCCTGACGGACTTTGCGCAAAGCGTATTGCAAACACACGTTATTCATTGTCTGGCTAAAGCCCGCGAGGATAACCGTATTGCTACCGTTACTGATCTCGTGCAAAGCCTATCAACGGGCTTTGTTCACCCCGATAAACCCCAAAGGGTTGACTCGCGTGTCTTGGATTTGGCCGTGCAACTTGCACCCTTCAGTCGTGAGGGAGCGTACGGGCGTTACTTTGATGGTGCTTCAACCGTTAATTTCACCCATGACTTTATTGTCCTGGAGCTTGAGGGACTTAAAGGGCGCAAAACGCTTCAAAGCGTTGTACTTTTGTGTCTTATCTTCTTAATTACCCAGGATCTCACCGCTGGCGACAAACATATTCGCAAAATGGTGGTGATTGACGAAGCGTGGGACCTATTAAGTCACAAGCACGCCGGCACCTTTATTCAAAACGGCTACCGCAGGGCGCGCAAACAAAACGCCTCCTTTATTACGATCACGCAGTCTTTTGCCGACTACTACCAAAACGATACGGCGCGTGCCGCGCTGGAAAACGCCGACATCCGCTTTGTACTTCGTCAAAAAGAAGAGTCCATTCGCTTTATGCAAAGTCAAAAGAAGGTGGCTTTCTCAGCCTGGGAGATGAACGCCATTAAAAACCTTCGCATGCGTGAGGGCGAATACGCCGAGTGCCTTTTTTCAACGCCCGATACCGTCCCCTCGGTTCTTCAAATCCGCTTTGATCCCTTCTCACGCCTTTTGTACTCCAGCCGTGCGCAAGACGTCGCCCGCATTGACGCGCTTCTTCAAAAGGGGCTGACCGTGACTGAGGCAATCACCGAACTCTTAAAAAATGAAAGGCGCTCGTATGAATAAAGACTTTGTGGTTGATAACTTTGCCGCGCCCGGCACGCAGTGGTACGCCGTCAAAGACCCTTATGAGTCGGACTTGGCTCAGGATCCGACGCTTACGCGCTCAAGAGTTACTAAAAGCGAAGCAAATCGCAATCGACGCCAAACACGGCAAACCCAAAAGGACTCTCCTTACCTTCAGGTGAGTCTTCAACACAACAAAACCTATCAAAAGAAATTAAAAGACATTTTGAAATGACAAGAAAAGAGACCCTTTTTCAAGACTCCCTTCTTTGGATAACGATTTCGGCCCTGCTTTGCGCGCTCGTTGCCCTTTTCTTTGCCTTCAATACTCAGGCTAAGGCTTCACTCTCGGTTGTAACAGTTGATATCGAAAAAGTGACCGATGCCCAAAAGCTTATTTGGGTCAAACGCATGAGGGAGGGCGAAACAGACAAAGTGCTCACCGAGTCCCGAGCATTTCAGTCGAAACTCGAGCAGGTCATCGTCTCTATTGTCGGAAAAGACACAATCGTTATCGATAAAAAATCGGTCCTTTTGGCTCCCACGGATACCGATATCACGGCAGAGGTGATGCAAAAACTCAACCTCTCGGAAGTCGAGACCCGTCGTCTTTATGAAGCCCTTGAAAACGATGTCTTTGCAGACTTTCCCGCTTTAAAAAAGGGTGGTCACTAAATGCGTGAGAACTTGAAGCTTCTGATTCGGATGATTGGCCTTTGGGTAAGAAGCCATGCCCTCGGGCTTATTATTGGCGCGTGTCTCACCACTCTTTTTATCTCGCGCTTTCAGTTTGCTATTAACCTCACTGAGAGCCTTGCGGGACGCATTTTCTTAATTGATAAAAGCGATAAAAGTGTCAAGCCCGGTGAACTGGTGGCCTTTTCTTCGCAAAACGCCGCCCCGATTCCCGATGGCATCACACTCATTAAACGCGTCGCGGGTGTTACGGGAGACCGTGTCGCGGTTGAAAACCGCTTTGTTTTCATTAACGGTCAACCCGTAGCGTTTGCCAAACCCACCTCCCGCACGGGCGAGCCTTTGAGGCCTATCAATTCCTGCGCGATTCCAGAAGGATTTTTCTTTGCCGTGGGCGAGCACCCGGACAGTTTTGACAGTCGCTATGCGACACCGGGCCTCATCAGCCTCAACACCGTTCGGGGTCAGGCCTATTGCCTTTGGTAGGAAAAACCGCACGATGACATTGCCTTCTTTCTTACTGACCCTCGGACTTTTCATGGGCTCAGCCTCCGCACTGAGTGCACCGACTCAGGCGCTTGGGCCGGTCTACCCCGTCATCGAAATCGATCTTTTATCGATAATAAAGCGTCATGCCGAGGAAGAAGCCCAAAATGCCTCTTCTCGTATTCATGACAATCAAGCCCTATTAAAGCACTGGGCAAGTAAGCCTCTCGGCCACGCATTACCCGAAGCGATCGAGTCACGGCGCCTGCGCTTTGACACTCACCCACAGGCCTTGGAGGTTTTAGGCAAAGACTATCGACGTGAGTGGCTCTTTATCAATGCTGATAACCCGATGCACCTTAAAGTCGCCCAAGCGTTTTTGCAGCCAAAGGAAGTCACGTGCCGCGTGATTTTGGTTGCGGGCTCTATCGAAAACGCTCAAAAAGTCTTAAAGACTCGCCTTTGGTTTGATCAAGGGGGAACACTCGTTAAAAGACTGAAGATTCATGCGCTTCCGGCTCATGTCGAGATGAAAGCCACGGGCATCACGGTGAGCGTGCGTCCCGCAAAAGATTTCTTAAAAGGCCATAAGCCATGAAAAAGCTTCTCTTCACTATCCTCTCAGCCGCCTTTATACCGGTGGCAACGGCCGCCTGTTACGGAAAAATCACGAATCCCGTGACCGACGTCTGCTGGGAGTGTGTCTTTCCGATTACCGTCGGTCAAAACACGAGTCTTATCAGCAGCTCTGGCTTTACCGATGTCACAACCGATGCCGACTCCCTTTGCAGCTGTATGGGAGAAGCTGACATCACGTTCGGCATGAATATCGGCTTTTGGGAACCCATCCGAACGATTGAGATCGTTCGGGAACCTTTCTGTTTCCCGTCGTTGGGTGGAATCACGATGGGCGGGCGCTTTTCTGTACCCGCTCACGGCCGCACGCCCAATCCCAAAGAGCGGGGCCATCGCACAAGCTTTTATCAGGTGCACTGGTACCACACGCCCTGGCTTTACCTCTTAGAGGTGCTTTTTGATACGAAGTGTTTAGAGGCTTCGCCCTGGGATGTCGCCTACATGACAGAACTCGATCCCTTGTGGGATGACTCGATGAGCTCTTTTTTACTTAACCCCGATGTGACCCTTTTTTCAAACCCCATTGCGCTTGGCGCCTGCAGTCTCGATTGTGTGGCCGCAACCGTAGATTTACCCATTAACAGTCTTTATTGGTGTGCGGGCTGCGCGGGAAGCCTCTTTCCCTTAACCGGTTGGGTGAATGCTCATATTACCGATGAGCAGGCTTTTAGCCTCTTAACTCAGCGCTTTACGTTAAAGCTTCACCGAGAAGGGCTTCTCTGGCGTCAATGGGGCAAAGACGGTCAGTGCGGACCGCAGTTGGAATTCATGATGAGTAAAGATGTCTACCGCACCCAAATGGTTTGGCCCTCACGGCAAACTGAAGGCACTTGCTGCCGCCCCTTCGGAGCGTCGACCGCCATGGATGCTTTAGGCGGAACAACACCTCCGGTTCGTGGCGAAGACGGCGCGTACCTGATTTGGCGGCGCCGGGATTGCTGCCAAGGGATGAATTTGGGAGGCAATTCATGAAAAAGCTTTTGATTCTTACAGCACTGTTGTCTGCTTCAACGCCATACGCTTTGACGCCTTTGGAGGTTCAAAACGTCATTAACGAAGCCCAACAGACCGTTCAATCGTTGCCTGAGTCTGACGAAGAGACTATCGCAATAGACATTGCGGTCTCGCTTTCCATGCCCCGCGCATCCCTTATTCGACTGGGGCAGGACGCCAAAGACGCAGGACTCGCTCTATCTTTCAGAGGTGTCGGTCGTCAGATAGAGCCCAAACCCCATGACAAACCCCGTACGATTTTAGAGACGTACGGTAAGGGCCTTGTTGCCCGACACTTGAGCGACTTTAAGTTTCTCACTGACTTGGGCGTCTCCGTCAAAATTGATCCGGTGTTATTTAACCGGCAAGGTATTGACGATGTGCCTCAGATCCTACTTATGCCGGTCTGCAAGAGCGCCTGTGACAATAAAAAGGCTCTTTTTGTCGCCCGAGGCGACGTCACGCTTCGGTATGCACTTGACTATTTGGCAAAAGACATCGAAGTGGCTTTAAAAAAAGAGCCTCACAACGCTCAATCCATTAAAGCCTCAGAGGTAGTCAAAAACGCTCTCAATCGTTTGGGGGACAGACCGTGATGCGTTTGATTTCCCCGGTGATTTTGTTCTTTGTCACTCAAAGTGCGTGGGCCGCCGATATTTCGGTGAATGACGCAGCCGCTGCTGCACAAACCGTTGAGCGACCGAGCTACAGCACCATTGTCACCAACGACAAACGCAATGATGTGGTTAACAAAGACTTTGTGGGCGACACGTCAGACCTCTCCAACCTTCGGCCCGAGTCCGGTATGGGCGATCTCTTTACACCGGGTGCCGATAAAGCCAACGGCTGTTTATCCAAAAACGATCCCGAGTGTCTCGCCGTACAGCTTGTTTATCAAGGAGGCGCCAATAAACCGGAATTAAGTGGCGAAGAAAAAGACAAGATTCTGGGCGAGTATCAGGACACCATTGAAAATGCCGATTCGATTATTGGTGAGGCGGGCAGCATCGTAAGTACTGAAACGCATTGTGAGACAGTCACCACGGTCATCCCCGGGTTATCGGAAATTGAAGTCTGCGATGAATCAAGCGGCGGAGTTATCACCGGTTCCTGCTCCGAAGGCTGGACCATGGAAATGGGCACACGTGAGCTCTACCGCTGCCACACGGGCAACACCGTTGAAAATAAAACCTGTTCCATCAAGCGGGAAGTGCTCTCACACACTGAAAACCGCTACTCATGCGTAAAAGCCCCTGCTGAAAGCCAAACCTCGGCCTGCACGGTCCCGGTCACGGTCAATGTCACCAAAACCTATCCTTATCAGTGCCGCATTGAACAGGAACCCGCCACCAAAGAGACGTGTATCAAGACTCTGAATATTGAAGTGGTGCCGCCCTGCACCACGGCTCAGAGCCAAACCGTGAGTCTTAAACCCTTTAACGACGTGGGCTATGGCGGTACGGGCTCGTACCTCACGGCCACGATTTCGTATGCCTGCAGTAACGCCATGTCGATGACGGTGAAGTTCGGTTCCCGCCCCATGGCGACCTTTACCTCAGCTCCGGCGACAGTCAAAAAGACCCTTCGAATTGAGTTTGTGATGAGTGTGCGCCAATACACAAAAGAAGAACGGGACTTCTATGAGGTGACGATTACCAATACCGATAAGGGTAAAGGTACCCGAACCGTCACGGTTACGCTTCCCCTCTTGCGTCCCAATCACAAAGAAATCGAACGCTGGGAGACGGTATGCAAGTAATTGCTTTCGTGATTGGGGTACTGATGGTGTGTGTCTCATCGATCTCTTGGGCCGCCGGCAACTGCACGGTTACTAAAAACACCTGTCTGCAAGGGCCCGAGACCCGTACGATTCAAGGCGTCAAAGTCTATCGTGACTGTTGGCAGTGGGAAACCGTGACCGAGTGCCAGGGCTCGGACACGATTAACTATTGCTCACCATTAGAAAAGAACGGGGCTTGCAAAGAAACCGCCTCGGAGTGCTTAAGTTCCTCCAAACCCGGTGTTTGTGAAGTGAGAAAAAAGAGTTTTTCCTGCTCTTCTCCCCTTTCGCCCGTACCCAATGGCGTGACGGCACTGCCCATGCAGTCCTCTGTTTCGGACAAATTTGAGACGGGTAAATATTGCTCTCAGGCTGCAAACTCTTCCTGCTCACAAACGCAGATGATCTGCACCGCCCCGGATCAAACCCGGGTGGTTGATGGCATATCCGTAACACTGCCCTGCTGGAAGCGAGAACTGACTTACTCCTGCATTACCAAACCTGAAAACCCCTCATGCGGATACTTGATTGCTGCAGGCTGCAAGGCCTCAACCGGAAAAGACAAAGCCCAGACACTTACCTATGACTGTCAGGAAAATGCTTCGTTTACACCGCACGAGGACATTCACTTCGTGGAAAAGCTCAATATTCTGGACGGCGTCAAAGAAACCGAAAACACCTGCGGGAATCACTCCTGCACTGTCGGCAATACGACTTGCCTTGCTTATCACCCGATCTTCACGGATATCTGTTTATCGGAGCAAACTCAACTTGTCTGTGAATCAGGTGAGAAGAAGACCTGTGAATTCCTCACCGACAAAGGCTGTGTAGTCAAAAGCGAAGAGATCGACTCCACGCTCTTCTACTGCTCAGCAAAATACCCCGATGCGCCTACTCACATCGAATGGTCAGGCAGTGAAGAAATCATCACCGGGATGACCGAGGACTCTAACTGTCCCTTCAGTTCCACTTTAACTCGCGCTCCCCAGCCCAGAGCCACCTGTGAGGTAACAGGTAAGGTCTGCACAGAAGGTGCCGAGACCCGCATTGTGAACGGAACTCCCGTTTATAAAGACTGTTGGCGCTACGAAGTACAGTACGGCTGCACCAATGATGAGTCGGTCAACACCTGTGAGGATCTTTCCCAAAACAGTAAGTGCCAACTCATTGAAAAGAAGTGCTTAGCCGGAAGTGAGGCCTTCTGCTCTTTCTGGACGTATACCTATAGCTGTGAAGAAACACCCGAAACCGTTATTGAAGAAGAGGTCTGCACCGAGTCCATCTGTCAGCACGGGCTTTGCACACCGACGGATGATGCTCCTAACACGGGGTTAGCCGATGCCGTCACTAAACTCGAAGTCGTCCGTCAGGCCGCCGTTTACGGCGACTACAAAAACCTGAAGTTCTTCACAGGCGAAATGAACACCTGCCGCAACAAATTGGGAGGCGTCTCCTGCTGCAAGGGTAAAGTCAAAGGCTCGCACTCCAACGCCTCAGGTCTTCCCGTTTCTTACGTTTTTGCGGCTGACATTGCCAAAGAAACGATTCACACGTTGGGCTCACCCTATGTGAATGACATTTTGATGAGTAACGAGACGGTGGCCTCTGTCATGACCGAACTCTATGGCGAGGCTGCAGGCCAAGCCTATTCCCCTAATCTCTCCTACTACGGTCTGTCTGTGAGCTATGTGGGCGGAAGCCTTCAGTTCTCCTTTGATCCCTGGACGTTCTTCGCGATGGTTGCACTAGAAGTCGCAAACGAATATCTCTCCTGCACTCAGGAAGAACAGGCTTTGCAATTAAAGCGTGGGGCAGATACCTGCCGGTACGTCGGAAGCGTCTGCACCGAGTACTTCATGGGGCAGTGCCTCATTAAAACCGAATCGCACTGCTGCTACAACTCCAAGCTTGCCCTTTTGGTGCAGGAAGCTGCCCACGAACAATTGGGGCGCCCTTGGGATGTAACAGACAGTCAGGTCTGTCAGGGTCTTACTGCGTGGGAAATGAGTCAGGTGGATTTAGGACAAATTGATCCCGAGGCGCTCGGAGCTTTGATTGATACCTCCAAGGTAAATATTCCTGATGAGAAAAAAGCTGAAACTCGTGCCAAGGCACGACAGGAACAACTTAAAAAAGATCCCTATGCCGATATGCCCGGTAAAGAAGGCACTTGTTACGGCACAGATTGCTAATAACGAAAACAAAAATGAAAAAGACTTTAGTTTCTCTCTTACTACTGACTCCCCTATTGGCCAATGGTGCCAATGAGGACTTCTGGACGCAAGACGTCTGGTCAAGCCCCGACCGAGGTTTTCTCTTTTATCAGGAGAAAACTCAGGACAATCCAAAGGAACTTGAGGAATTTAAAACGGTTGAAGAACTTCGAGCCGAAGCTCAAAGGCGTCTGAATATCGCCGTGATGGATCCCACTGAAGAAAATCTCAAGGGGTATCTGGCCATCAATACCTTGATGCTCGAGAAATCCACCGTTTTCGCTCAACGCTGGAAAGAAACCCTTTGGGCCAACCCGGGGTTTGATCATACGGTCATTCATCCCAATGCCAACTTTGCGCAGGTGGCTCTAAAAGATGAAAAGAAACTC
Source organism: Parasutterella secunda (assembly GCF_016901835.1). Classification (GTDB taxonomy): domain Bacteria; phylum Pseudomonadota; class Gammaproteobacteria; order Burkholderiales; family Burkholderiaceae_F; genus Aphodousia; species Aphodousia faecavium. Next base: position 42,865 of record NZ_JACJKX010000012.1, read on the forward strand.
GCAAAAGAGGCGTCTTTGAAATCCTTGGCTTCACAGGCAGGATTGGTGGTTCTTGTTCAGGCGGAGTGCTCTTTTTGCAGCATGATGGCTCCGGTCATGACCAATCTTTCAGCTCAAACCGGTATTTCTGTTTTACCCGTCTCTATTAAAGGGGATGTGAGCAACGACTGGCCCAATGCCAAACCCGATAACGGGATTGTGAAGAGATTAATGACGCTAAGCAGCTCAGTGCCAACAGTGACGCCTGCCGTCTTCCTTGTAGATCGTACGGGGCAAAACGCTCAACTCATTGCCTCGGGTGCCTTGTCGCTTGAAGACCTCAAAGACCGTCTGGTTCAGGCCTCAGGGCTTTCTCAACCCATGAATTCAACTATTAAAACTCTCCCTCGCTTGTAAGGATGAATAAGCCATGCGACCTCTCTCATTTCGTCTGACGATCGCCGCTGCTCTGCTTTCTTTATCGTTAACTGTTAAAGCCGGGTTCCTGGAAGATTTCTACGATTCATCTTCCGGTGTGGCCCAAGGTAACGTCACGGCTGCAGGTATTTACGAGTCCGCTCATCTAAATATCGCCGCCGGGGGCGGCTTTGTTTACCGTGCACCGCGAACTGACTTCACCCCTTTTCAATTTACGCCGCCCAAATTGTCCGCAGGCTGCGGTGGCATTGATCTTTTCATGGGCGCCTTCAGCATTCCCTCAAAAGAGGAGTTCTTAAACTACTTAAGAGCCATCGGCTCGTCTTTGCCGGGCCTGGCTTTCCAACTGGCGCTTCAGACTCTGTCACCCGATCTTTCAGAACAGGTCACAAGTTTCCGTGACCTCATTCGTGAATACAGCTCCAAATTTCAAGATTCCTGCACTGCTGCACAAACGCTTTTGGACATGACGGGTGCCCAAGGCTACATGCAAAAGCTTCGGTACTCAGCATCCAACCACCTGAGAGATTCCGGAACTGCCTCAGATGCTTACGAAGCCGATGCCATGACCCGAACCGATGGAGCGACCATCTTTAAAAACACGCCGACTCGCACGGACTCGGGCGGCAATACGATTGAGGCGGGTGAAATTAATCTCACCTGGGCGCTTTTAGGGGGCGGTACCTTAACCTCCAAGTACCCCAAAGAACTCAAAGAACTCATGATGACGCTGGTGGGCACGACGATCTACACCCAGGCGGGAGACGATTCCTCTGCTGTTGCTCGATCTCGGTACATTATGGGGGAAGACATTGCAAGTCTCCTTTTCGGTTCTGCTGAAAGCGTGAGTCTCAGTAATGCCACACGCCTCATGTGCCCCACTAAGGACACCAAATGCCTCTATCCCGAGCGCGTGGCCCTTGATGACATCAACCTCACGCACCGCCTTTGGGAAGCTGCAACGAACTACAGGCAGTCACTTTTAAGCCGCGATCCTTCCCGGGTTACCGAAGAAGATGTTCTGCTTTTGGGTTCGACTTCTTCCATTCCCTTGATCCGGTTAATTAACACCTTATCGATTCACCGCTATGCGGGATTTTCAGAGGACATTCTTCGAGTCTATGTAGAAGCTGCCTCCTATGAAGCCATTGTGCGGGCGCTTGATCAACTCACAATCGACATTGAAAAAGTGATTACCGGAGCAAGTGGGGCTCAAGCCAATGCGATCAACGCTGAACACGTCAAAAGGATTTCCGCTCGCATTGCTTCCGTACGCCTGGATTTAGCTTCAAGAAGTGACCGTATCTATCAGCAAATGTCCCGAGCTCGAAGCTTCATGGAACAGATTGAACACATTGAACGCAGTCTGATGGGCAACGCTGCTCAGAACCTTGCCTCCCGCTGGGGTGCTCGTGAATAAGGATGAACCATGACTTTTGAATTTTTTGCATATTGGAACGGCGCCCAGATCAGAGACCTCTTTGAAGCCGTGGTCGCTATTACGGGTTCTGCGGACTACACGGGACTCTTAAAAACACTCGTGCTTTTCGGCTTTCTTTGTGTCATCACGGTCTGCGCCCTTCGCTATCGGGGACTCGATGCCGGCAGTTTCATCTTTGCTGTGCTTCTTTTTTACGGTGTGACACTTTTACCCAAAACCGATGTCGCGATTAACGATGAGCGATCGGGTTCCGTTTATGTGGTCTCTAATGTCCCTTTGGGTCTGGCTTTTATGGCAAGTACCACCTCTCATGTGGGGCATTGGCTCACCACCATCTTTGAAGACACGTTTGTGGGGGTTGAGGCTGAACGCTTCTCACGCTTCGGGATGGTTTTCCCCGAGCGGGCCGTCAACGCCGTCCTGGCTGCAGGCCCCGTCACCGTTCAAGGCCGAACGCTTATTTCTGACTTTAACCGCAATTGCGTCATGCCGGAATTAATCGACAACCCGGCCAAAATCGAAGCGTTAAGCACGAGTGGTAATTTGTGGCAAACCATCTCCCAGGCCGGTTGGGTCAATCCCGCCCGCATGACTCAGGACACAGCAGGCAATTGGATCGGGTGCGATGAGGCTATTGCTTTTGTTGATAACCATATGACCACAACAGAATTACCGGCCATTCAGAAGTTTCTTGCGATGAAACTTTTGCCCGATCAGATGGATGCAAGCACATTGATATTGAGAGTGCTGCCGCAGGCAGAAACTTTGCTTCTTGGGATTTCCCAGAGCTTATCGTCATCCATTAAGCATTCGGTCTTTATGAATACGCTGCAGACGGACATTGATAATGTGGCCGCCTTAGCCGGTCACCCGCTTGCTACCGCTACGGCGTTAGCCAAAGCTCAAGGTAATCTATCGTCAGAAATCAACTATCGAACCATGGCTGAAATTGCGAAGGACGCTTTGCCCAAGGTCAGAAATTCTCTTGAATTCATCATTCTTGCCTCTTTCCCGTTGGTTTTCATCATGGTCTTAGCTGTGGGCCACATGGCAGGGACTATTCTGAGGAGCTACTTCACACTTTTGATTTGGATCCAACTCTGGGCCCCGATTTCGGCTGTGATGAATTACCTCATTATTCACACGGACAGCCACCCGATGAATCAAATTATTGCGGAATACGGGGCCAACACTATTTATGCCGCTAATCTCATTCGGGAAGCTGGGGCGAGCTCTCAGGCTATTGCCGGCTTTCTCACAATTCTCGCCCCGGTTATTGCGTTTGCCATTGCCAAGGGCAGTGACTTTGCCACCGCCCAATTAGCTGCAAGCGTCATGGCTCCGGCACAAAGTGCCGCCCAGTCCCAAGGGGCAAGTCTCACGTCAGGTAACATTTCTTTGGGTAACACAAGTTGGGGCAATGTATCCACCAATAATGTCGGTGGCAACAAAAATGACCGATCGATGGGCTATACGGACTCCAGCATGAGCCAAACCACTTCTGCCTACGGCTCGGTTACTCGCTCGGGGTCGGGTACCGTTACCGGTATGTCAATGACGCCTGTTTCGATGGGGATATCTTCGGCTACCTCACTTGGAGAGGCAAGCAGTCAGACAAACTCCAGCGCTATGACAAACAGTTTTGCGTACTCTGATTCTATTCAAGCGCTTCGTTCGTACACCACACAGACTGCAGATAAATCGGTCGCAGGATTTACGCGACTTTTGAATACCACATTGATTCGTCAATCCGGATTGCAAACAAGCGATACTCGTTCGAATCAGTTGACTGATACATTGTCTTCCTCTTCCAATCATGTTTTAAGTAGTCAATTAACCAATGGACAAAGTGCAGCCCTTCAGACTTCTTTAGGACTCAGTAGTGGCAATAACAAATCCGGCAACAGCTTTATTAATCCTAAAAATGAAATGGCGTCTGACTCTTTGGCAAATGTAAAGTCTCTTTCTTCAATGCAATTGAATTCAATAAACGATGCACTGATAGCTGGAACAATTTCAACAGAACGAGAGGGTGGGAATTTATCTGCCGGTCTGTCCGGTCAAATTCAAACAACTCAACATCTCCTGGACTCTGCTACTCAACAAGAAAGTGCCTTAAACAGCAAACAACGTCAATTGGCTTATCAATCATTACTATCTGCCACTCGACAAATTGCTACCCATACAGCAGATACCGGTATTCGTAATGCCGCTAAAAACTTTGAAGCACAATTGACACGTGCCTATCAATACGGCAATCAGACCCATTTTGATCAAAATGCTTCTCGCTCGGCGTCTAAACAATTGGACTATGTCTCTAATCAGAGCATGAGGACTTTAATGGAGAACTCCCAGTTTGCCATGCAAAAGGCCATTGAGGTATTCGGTTCGGCTGAAAACGCTCAAAACGTACTCTTTCATAGCCCTGCAGCAAGAAGCGCTTTTGCCAATACCCTGCACAAGGAAATCAACAATTCCGGTTGGAATGACGAAAATCCTATACCGCTGACTACCGTCGATATCGATACCATGGCCCGTCCCCACAGACAATCCTTTGATATTGAATCATCCCGAAAATTCGATCATTCTCTTTCTGCCGATACTCTGGATATTCAGAGTTCTTTCAACCAAGTTCTTGAAGGAAAATCTGTGAGCGAAGCTCCAAACACCGAACCGCTCAATCAAACGGTTTCTAAGGAGAAAGGTTTTATTGATAACGAAAAAGAACAGCTCAATGCTGAGTTACTGGCTGACAGAGGAACAACTTTTTCTGCAAAAAACTTCTACGAAGAAAAACAGATTGGTCTTCCCACCGTTTTAGATAACGCATTTTTGGGCGGTACAACGTACAACAGCGGAATTGAATACAAAAATAAGTTCGAAGACAAAAAAGATGAATCAACTGAGTTTAAGAAGGCAATGATAGAACTCGGTCAAAGTCATCGAACCGAGTTCTCTGACTTTGAACGAACAACGCAAAAACATCAATAGAGTTCAAATGCGATGTCAGAACCAATATTTAGGATTTTTTCCCCATTTTATTGCCGGAGGAACTCTTGACGACATTCTTAACCGCAAACGACGGTGCAATTCACCGTCACTGTCCATTTCATAGTAAGGAGAGACCATGATCAACGCAAAGAAAAAATACGCGGTATCCAACACCTCTTTAAGACTGATTTTTTCACTGAGAATTCGGTCGGCATACTCATTTTGTGTTTTAACCGGAGCCGTGAAGAGCTTACGAAAATTCATGGAAAATCCCCAAAAAGCAACTGTCATCGGAGAGTATTTAACCATGAGAAAAATGAGCTCGTCCAATTGATTTTTCCTATTAAAATCAATGATCTAATTGATCCAGACTATGATCTTTTGCTCCAAAAAATTTAACAAATTGTAAAAATGTAACATGGCAAAAATTTCTACTTTCGGCATGAATGCCGCATTCCAATTGGGTTTTGAACGAATTGCTGACGTCAGAGGTGTTACAAGTGTCGTGAGCCTGTTTGAAAATGCGATGATCCTCTCGGGAATCTACCTTCAAATTCGCCCGGGCAACGTCGCCTACATCGGCAAAACCAACAATATGCCCGCTCGATTTGAACAACATTTAAGCCGCGGAGTGGTGATTGAAGAGTTGGCTTTTAAACCAGTGTTGGCCAAATATGTTGATGACAAAGAAAAAGAATTGATCGCCTTAGCAGAGAGAAAAGGCATTGCGCTTGACAATATTGCTTTAAGAGAGAAAAAAGACTCAAGAAAAAGAACGCTCTCCGATATTATGAGTGAAGACGAAGTGCACGGATGGCTCAATCCGGACTCTTCGCCGACCACGACCAAACACTGGTTGCTCGTCTATCAGGCGATGCACCCGGGTCTTCGTCACCAATTTGATACCGCCCGCTCGCATCCCACCTGGCCTCAGATCTTTCCCGTTGCCAGAACTTTTGTTCAAAAAGTCATCCCTAAACCGGACCAAACCCAAGAGGATTTCTGGAGTGCGCAAGCGTACACGCGCAACACTGAGCAGGACTTTATTTCCATTATTCGAATTCACGCGGGTAGTCTCACCCTTTTAAACCTGGGCACTTACCGAGCTGCCCCCTATGAAGCATGGGGATGGGTAAGCTGCAAAAAAGAGGACCTGATTCAATATGGATTTACCCTCAATCGTTTAAAAGAAACATTCCTCTTTGCCAACCTCATAGAGAAAGAGGAACTGATACTGTTGAGCACCTCAGCTCGGTTATTGCCGATCGTGATTGAAAAACTTAAACCCGCATTACGAAAAACAGCCTACAGCGCTATGCAAAATGCTTTACTTCAAAAAGGCAACCCTGCACTGGAAGATCTCTTGAGTATTTAGCTGACAGTTCAACCATGAAATTGAAAATATGTTTAACATATTTTAAAAATCGACATTGTTTATATATTATATTAGTCAAACTATATTAGTATTTTGAAGATTGATTACTATGTTAAACAAAGTCATTCCCCGCACTGAATACATTGGCAAACTTAAAGGATTCCGTAACAATGGCTTAATTAAGGTCATCATGGGCCCAAGACGGTGCGGCAAATCTTTTTTGCTTAAGTTGTTTCAGCAAGAACTTCTCAAAAGCGGAGTCGCCGCCGACCATATAATCTCGATCGAGTTAGATGACTTGCTCCAAGTAAGTCTGCGCGAACCACAAGTGCTTCATTCCCATGTTTTGGATCACCTTAAAGACGAGTCCGTCCATTACGTCTTCATCGATGAGGTGCAGCTTTGCGCTCATTTTGAGGAGGTTATTGCGAGCCTTACAAAACGACAAAACATCGACCTCTACGTGACCGGATCCAACGCCTATTTGCTCTCAGGCGAATTGGCGACTTTCTTGACCGGTCGCTACACCAAAGTAGAGATGTTGCCGCTCTCCTTTAAGGAATTCCGCCAAGCGGTCTTAGAAGATGGACTTTCAGAACAGGAAGATTTCGAACGCTATCTTCAAATCGGGAGTTTCCCTGCTTTAGTTCGAGACAGAGACGATCCAGAACATATCGATATCTACTACAGCGACCTCATTCAGTCCATCATTCTGAAGGACATATCCTGGAGGCTTAAACTCCGCGATACCGAAACCTTATTCAGACTTTGTTGTTTGTTGTCATCAAACGTCGGAAGTGCCCTTTCAACCACTTCGATTCTTAATACATTGAAAACACAAAAAGTCGATATTTCTCGTCTGACGCTTTCTACCTACTTGAACGCACTGGTTGATAGCTACTTTGTGCACCGCGTTCCTCGCTTTGATGTCAGAGGAAAATTGACCCTTCGAAGCGAAGAAAAGTACTACCTCTCGGACATAGGTTTCAGACACCATTTGGTTACGACTCCCGTCAAAGATTATGGTCACTTGCTGGAAAATATTGTGTATTTAGAGCTCAGTAGGCGTTACAAAAAAGTGTGCATCGGCAAAAACACCCAAAAAGAAATCGACTTTGTTGTCCAAACGAATGACGGTTTTGCCTACTATCAAGTCTCGCAAACTGTACTTGATCCGAAAACCCTTGAGCGCGAACTCAACGCTTTTTCCGGGCTGAAGGATGCCCATCCCCGCTACCTTTTGACAATGGATAGTTTAGGAAAAGGAAGAAACTTTGACGGCATTAAGCAACTCAATCTTGTGCAATGGCTGCTCAACTAAGCCCTTTGATCATTAGAACAGAGAAAAATCGGAGTGAAACCAATTTTCCTTCACTTCGTTAAGCTTAATGTCGTTAAGCTTAACGACATTAAGCAAAGAGACATAATGATTAGAGCTCCAAAAACAATCTTCAGGTTCAATTGATCAAATCGACCAAATGGAGTGATAAACCGTTTCAGGATTCATCGCAAAAGGCTCAGGCGTCATCGAAATGACGGCGCCGAGCCCCGTGTTTTTGACACTTTTTCTGAAACTTTCCAATCCGCTCAATTTCTTTTGTTCAACAGACACCGAGGATTTGATCTCGACCGGATGGTATTTCCCACCGGCATGAATTAAAAGATCAACTTCGTTTTGCTCAAAATCCCGATAAAAATAAAAGTTAGGATTCAGTCCGTTATGCACCCAACTTTTCAAAATTTCAGTGACCACAAATGTTTCAAAAATGGCTCCACGGTTGTAGTACCGAGCCAATTCTTCAGGCGATTGAATGTCTAGCAGGTAGCACACCAAACCGGTATCCACAAAATACAATTTAGGTGACTTTACCAATCGTTTTTCAATATTCTCAAAAAACGGAGGCAATAAATAAATAAGGCCGCTTGCCTCTGCAATAGATAACCAAGCCTTCACTGTCGGGAAATTGATTCCACAGGCTTTAGAAATATCTGCGTAATTTAATTCCTGCCCGCTTCGGGTAGCCAAAACAGCTAAAAATTTTTGAAATTCCAGTCGTTTTTCAATGCTATTGAGTTGAACGACGTCGTTGGCGATATACAAATTGACGAGCTGGTTAAAGAAAATCTGACGCTCTTGAGCATCTGCTTTCAAAACATCAGGCCACGCACCTTGAAACACGGTCCTCCAAGTATCTGAGGGCGATTTTTCCGGCAGTTGTCGCTTAAGATTGAAACTGGGAACATAAGGTTGCTGCAGCTTGCCAATGCCCTCCCGTTCGTAGATTGACAAAGGCAGCAGATCAAAACTCGCTACTCGCCCGGGTAACTTATCTGAAACATTTGCCCAAAGTGCCAAGCGTTGAGAACCTGAAAGCCAAACCAAACCTTTTTCATCGGTTTCGTCAAAATAGGCTTTCAATGCGGGGAAAAGTTCGGGCGCCCACTGAATTTCGTCCACCGAAATAGGAGGAGGATTCATCTGCAAAAATTGCTCCGGTGCTTGCTTAGCCATTCTGAGCAAACGACTGTCTTTCAATGTCAGGTATCGTCTGGTTCGGCCAAGATGCTTTAAGAGCGTACCTTTACCTACCTGACGCATGCCGGACACCACGACTCCTTTGTAGACCGAAGAAACATTAGTTAAAACGGTTTCTAAAGTACGTTCCAAATATTGCATTCCGTTTCTCACTAAATTCCAAAATTTACCTTTGTATTTTATGAAGACTTTTTTCAGATTTTCCGAAATTTTCCAACACAAAATCTGAAATATTTTTAGACTTCTTTAGAATCGCCTAAACTCGTGTGATCCGCAAAAAGTTAAGAACTTCAACCTTCACGATGCTTAAGCTGCATAGGTAAGAGCAAAATCAAACCGACGACAAAAAAGAGTCCCGTGCACAATAAAGCCAAGCGCTGATCATTATCGGTAAGCCACGTTATGTAACCGTAAGTCATGGGCCCGATAATGTTGGCGACCCAAAGCGCCATATTCCAAAAAGAGTAAAACGCTGCACGATCTTTAGGGGGAGCCAGCACCCCCACCAAGGCTCGCCCGGCCGATTGACTCGAGCCCATTGCAATACCTGCTAAATTCGCAGCAATCCAAAATACGGGTTTGGTCTGCGCAAAGTAAGCCACACCCACCATAGCAATCCATATTAAAAGCGTTACGATCAACGCATTTTTGTGCCCGATACGGTCTTCAACATAGCCGAAAGCAAAGGCACCGATTGCCGCAGTGATATTAACGAGCAATACCAAAAGAATGGTTTCATCGGGCGTAAAGCCCATCGCCTGATCGGCGTAGACGGCAGCAAGCGTTACTACAACCGCAATACCGCCTTGAAAGGACAAACCGCTAGCCACGAGCCAAGCAAAATTTTTGTGCTGAGGCAAACTTTTAAAGGTTTCAATGAGACTGGCCTGGGATTGCTTCACCAGAGTCCAGAATGCCGCTTCAGTTCGGGGCTGAGCGCGCTCCTTTAACCACAAAGCCAAGGGCAGGGCCGCTACTAGAAACACCGCTGCGGTAATGATCATCGTGTAAGGAACATAGTCTTCAGCTCCTGCTCCCTTTGACTGCATAAAAAGAACCACAGCCAAACTCAAGCCTAAGGTCAAAAGTCCCCCACAATAACCGAAGCTCCAGCCCCAGCCCGAGACCTTGCCCATTGACTTTTCATCGGCAATTTCAGGCAGAAAAGCGGAATTGAGCGTCTCGCCGATGTTGTAAGCAAAGTTGCTGACGATCACCATTATGACGGCAAGCCACACCGTTCCCGAACCCGTGAAAGCCAATCCCACTGTCCCCAAAATACACAATAGGCTCATCAATACGGTCCAAAACTTTTTATTGGCTTTCAAGTCCGTGGCAGCACCGATTAACGGCATGCAGACAATGGCAAGAATGTTGCTTGCCGCAATAATGCTTGTCCACAAAAGTGTTGCCCAAGAAGCCTCTCCACAGATAACCCCCACGAAGTAGGCATTAAAAACCGCCGTGAGCACGACGGTGGTGTAACCGGAATTGGCAAAGTCAAACGCAGCCCAGGACCACACTTCCCGACCCGAGACACCGGCTTTTAAATGTTGAGCGGAAAAAAGCGACACAAACGATTCCTTTTAGACGTGAGCCAATGTTCGGATATGAGCAATCACAGCTCGAGACAGGCTTCTCGGTTCATAGCCTCCTTCCAACACACTGACGATTTTTTCGCCGCACACACTACGGGCGATGTCATCAATGATTCGGGTGATATGGGCATAGTCCAAATCGGTAAAATCAAGGCCTGTCATCACATCCGATAAGTGGGCATCAAATCCTGCAGAAATGAGTATCAGCTGCGGGTTACATTCTCTGATCACAGGTTCCCACTTCGAGCGGATAATTTCGCAGGCCGCCTCTCCCGTATCGCCTGCTACGAGTCCTTCTTTATGAATATTGGCAGCCTTACATTCAAGACCGGGGTGAGGAAAGATATCTTTTTGGAAAAAGGAGAAAAAGTCGATGGCTTTTTGCCCGGCAAGAATATCTTCTGTGCCATCACCGTGGTGCGCATCAATATCAATCACCACAATACGGTCAAGATTTAAAACCTCTCTTGCGTAGAGGGCCGCAATCGCCACATTGTTGAAAATACAAAATCCCCCCGCTGAAGCCCGATGCGCGTGGTGACCCGGCGGGCGCACGCAACAAAAGGCGTTCGTTAAGCGCCCTGCCATCACTTCATCTACAGCTTCTAAAACACATCCGGCGCTCTCTAAGGCTGCCACCCAAGATTGTCCGCTTACCACCGTGTCTTCGCTGATATGGACAAGTTCCTCAGCGCCTGCGGGAATACTTTTTCGTACCAAATCAATATAGGCCTGATCGTGCGCACGCAAAAGATCCTCAAGCAGGGCCTGACGGTTGGTTTGCTTGTAGGTAAAGGCGCTCTCAAGTCCTGAGGCCACCAAGCGCTCTTCAATCGCAGTCACCCGGTTGGGTGACTCCGGACTCATGGGTCCGGTCAGATGGCGATAGCAGGATTGATGAGTGAAAAGTCCAGTTGACACAGATTATCCTTAGTGTTCCTTGATTTCATTTTACCAAGAGCACGGCCTGCTATTGAGCTGAACTTGAAATCGGATTTCTCAATCTCAAACGATTAAACGAATTCAAACACACCGATACGAATGCAATCAATTTAAAAAAACTAGTCAACCAATTTCATACAAGGTTAAATAAGAAAAAAATCCTCAGTTGAGTAACGAATTTTGATAGAAACTCTAACGCCGCAAACCTCTGACTTCAGTCAGAGGATAAGGCGCAAAAATTAAGAATCGGGTAGTATACCTCGATCATGAAATCAACTACTCCCACTTTCGTTGTCGAACTGCCACTTAGTGTGAACGATCAACAAAATCGGTTTCTCACAAAGGCCTTCGAGTTCGGGCGGACGTTATATAACGCCACGCTCAGTTCTGCTTTGGGCAAACTTCAACGAATGCGGCAGAGTCAATTGTGGCGTGAAACACGTTCAATGCCAAAAGGCAAAACACGCAGTAAACGCTTTTCCGATCTGCAAAAATCTTATGGCTTGACTGAAAACGGTTTAAGAACGATTGCCAATAATCATCGCAAAGCAAGCGGCCGCAACGACATCGATGCTCACGAAGCCCAGTGCATCGGACGCACCGTTTGGCGGGCATTGGAACGCTATCTGTTCTTAGGTGCCGGTAAACCCCGCTTTAAGTCTTTTCGTCAAGGACTCAATTCCATTGAAGGAACGGATAATCACGAAATCATGTTCAAAACGGAGCGCCAAGCGATTATTTGGCGTAAACAAGTTTTGAAACTGATCATTCCGGATACCGACTACTTCAAGGAAGTGTTGGCTGATCCTATTGAACCGACTCAAACTAAACGCATTAAGTATTGTCGTATTGTTCGTCGGACACTCAACGGTAAGAAGCGTTGGTTTGCGCAGATCTGTCTGGAGGGAATGCCTCCGGTCAGAAAGATCTACGCACCGCAGTCGGAAGTGATGGGTATTGACCCGGGCCCGAGCGGCTTAGCTTATTTCCATCCACAGGAAGCGGGACTCGTTCGAGTTGCGCCTAATGTGGATATGCAGGAAAAGACGATTGGCCGTTTGCAGAGAAAAATCGACCGATCCCGACGAGCAAATAATCCTGGTCATTTCAATGAAGATGGAACAGTAAAACCGTTTCCCGAACCTTGGAAGGTCAGTCATCGGATGGAAAAACTCCAAGTGAAGCTCGCTGAACACCACCGGTGTTTGGCTGCTACGCGCAAGCGTGATCACGGAGAACTGGCGAATTTTCTGCTGCAAAGGGCAGGTACGATCAAAATTGAAAAGAACAGTTACCGTTCTTATCAACGCAACTTTGGAAAATCGACGACAAGGACAGGGATGGGAGCGTTTGTCAGTCACTTGAAACGTTCGGCTGAGAGAGCTAACAGTCGGGTGGTTGAATTAAACGCTTATGAGCTGAAAATGTCGCAATACGATCCGATAACGGATACGTATCGAAAGAAAGCGTTAAAAGAGCGATGGCATCGCTGGGGCGAGACGGATATCCTGGTTCAAAGGGATGTGATGTCAGCGTTTTTAGCGTGCTATGTAACGGACAATGGGCATGACCGAACCCGCTTATTAAAAGAGTGGGCGACTGCGGAAGCGCTGTTGAGCGATAGCGGTCTGTGCCAACATGAACTTTGTAACGATCAAGGAATCCCGCAAGAGGTTCTGAGACTCACGAGTCCGAAGGCAAAAAAGGCCGAAGGGGCGGAAAAGAAGTCTATCGCGAACATTTTGTGCAGGAAGTGACGTCAGGTCGAGCATTGCTCCACCTGAAGAGCTTCTTGTTGGTCAAAATGAATCCTTCGAATTCATTCGAGGGAGCTTCAAACAAAAAACCTCAGTTCACTGAGGATTTTTGTACGCAGACTAAATTTACCGATAGATACTTAGGTGACTTGTCCAGAAGAAAGTCCGCACCTTCACCTGTCAACCAATTTCAGGCAAGGTCAGGATGTCAATTGAAAGCGCTTCAATTTTGCGATTACGTTAGAATTACGAGATAAGTTACTCATTACAAGTTTTTTTCTTTATTCATGAAGCGCCTTCTCGACATTGTGCTGGTTTTGGCATCCCTGCCTTTGGTCGTGCCTGTGGCGCTTATTGTATCCATTGCCATTAAACTGGATTCCCCCGGTCCCATTCTGTACTGGTCCCCGAGAATCGGCAAAAACGGCAAGCCTTTTGCCATGCCTAAGTTCCGCTCAATGAGTATCGGGGCTCCTGTGGTGTCGGCAGAACAATTTCTCACTGCCGATCACTACATCACCCGTGTAGGCGCCATCTTACGTAAAACCAGTCTTGATGAAATTCCTCAGTTTTGGTCAGTGCTGGTGGGCGACATGAGTCTGATCGGGCCTCGTCCCCTTTTGCCGATTGAAAAGCATGTGTTGAAACTGAGAAAGGCTGCCGGCGTTGACAAGCTCATGCCCGGCATTTCCGGTTGGGCTCAAGTCAATGGCCGAACCTGCATCAGCGGAGACGATAAGGCCGCTCTTGATGCCGAATACCTTGAAAAACAATCCTTGTGGTTTGACATCAAAATTATCGGACTCACGATCCTTAAGGTTCTCAAGCAAGACGATATTGTTCACTAATTTAAACGCCTACTAGTGCGCTCAAATCTGCCGTTACGCAACCGGGTTGTTACGTTTTTTGATAATTCATTACCCTCTTTTGTAACGTTTTTTGAGATTACATACAGTGATTTTGTAACGTTTTTAAAGTTCTCCCAACAGCTACTTAACAAGATTTCTCTATTTAATTTCAATGTGAGAGTAGCCGTCACCAAACTCAACCAGAATTAAATAGCGACCGGTCAGATAGGTAGCCAACTCACTGGAAAGCATATAGACATTGGAACACATAAATATCAAGTTTGTCGCGTGTAGCAAAAATGGCTTTCATGAACGTCTCTGTCCTATGAGCACTTTGATCAAACTATTTCCTCTCTACTGTTTGAGCCGATCGCGATCATAAGAACGATCAATAGTTTTACTCATGATTTAAATAGTTTCTAAAAATTCGGTTTTATTAATTATGTTTTAAACTTCCCGAGTATTCGTCATTTTTATAACTCATGGATTAAAAAAACATAAATGCTCAAGATTTTTAAAAGCAGTTAAAAAGTTAAGCTGGTGGGTAGCAAAAAATTAAGACACAAAACAACTTGTCATAAAAAATTTGCCAAACAAAAAGAGGAAGGCTCCAATTAGGGATCTCCTTCCTCTTACGATTTAAATCAGCGTCTGATTAATCTTCTGCAGACTTTTTGGGTTTAGCCTTAGCGGCTTTGGCCTGCGCTTCAAGTTTGGCCAGATATTCTTCAGTCACGTCCCCCGTGACATACTCCCCGTCAAAGCACGAGCATTCAAAACGTTCAATGGCAGGATTCATGTCGTGGAGCGCCGCCTTGAGATCTTCAAGACGTTGATACACCACGGCATCGGCTTCAAGAAGCTTGCAGACCTCATCATCGCCCTTACCGTCACCGCAGATCAATTCGGCACGCGTCGGCATATCAATGCCATAGACGTTCGGGAAACAGACTCGGGGAGCAGCACTAGCCACAAAGACCTTCTTCGCACCGGCTTGCTTAGTCATGCGAACGATCTCACGCATGGTGGTTCCGCGCACAATGGAATCATCCACCAAGAGCACATTCTTATCTTTGAATTCCACCGCCATTGCATTTAATTTCTGACGCACGGTCTTTTTGCGGATAGCTTGTCCCGGCATGATAAAGGTACGGCCCACGTAGCGATTCTTAATAAAGCCTTCGCGATAAGGCAAACGCAGGCGTTGAGCTAATTGTTGAGCAGCCGGTCGGGAGCTATCCGGAATCGGCATCACCACATCGATTTCGTCAACCGGAATACGGCGGGCAACCTGGTGAGCCAAGTATTCACCCAAACGCAGGCGGGCACCGTAAACCGAAATGCCGTCGATGACACTATCGGGACGGGCAAGGTAGACGTATTCAAAAGCGCAGGGCACAAGTTCTGCGTGCTCAGCACACTGTGCTTGGTGAATCTCGCCTTGCATATCCACCCAGATGGCTTCACCCGGGGCCACGTTGAGGATAGTCTCGTATTCCTGAGCTTCAAGCACATCAGATTCAGACGCAAAAATCACGTCACGGCCGTTTTCGCCTTCTTTGGTTCCGTAGCAAAGCGGACGAATACCGAAGGGATCTCGGAAAGCGACCATGCCCTTGCCGGCAATCAAGGCGATGCAGGCATAGGCGCCCTTGACGCGTTTGTGCACACCGCGAACCGCTTCAAAAACGATTTCAGGCGAAATCTTTGTGTTTAGCGTCAGGCGGGAGAGTTCATCGGCAAACACATTTAACAGCACTTCGGAGTCACTTGTCGTGTTGATGTGACGGCGGTCGGAATCATAGAGCTCTTGCTTGAGCGCTTCGGCATTGGTGAGGTTGCCGTTATGCACAAACATGATGCCGTAAGGGGCATTGACGTAAAAAGGCTGACTTTCTTCGTTGCTGTCGGCATTACCTTGGGTGGGGTAGCGCACCTGACCCACACCGCTATTGCCTAACAAATCGCGCATATCACGCGTTCTGAAGACATCGCGCACCAGGCCCATCGCCTTATGCATATGAAACGTCAAACCGTCAAGCGTTGCGATACCGGCGGCGTCCTGTCCGCGATGCTGCAATAAAAGCAGCGAATCGTAGAGCCGTTGGTTCACCGGCTCATGAGAGAAAAGTCCCACAATCCCACACATTTGATAGCCTCATCGGTTAAAAATTAAAAAATCTTCACCTCACCAAGACGGATTATTTGCGAAGTTGGGCGATGGAATCCGGCATTAACGGCATCATCCAATCGATCACATTTTCCGCCAACGGAATACACACAGAGTGCCTCCACATTTGAGTCGAGGTCGCGCTCGTCATACCGGCCAAAAACACCACCGCGCAGACAAAGACTACACCGCGCAAAAAGCCGAAAACACTGCCGAGAACCCGGTCCTCAGCACTGATTCGTGCCACTTCCAGCATTTTGCGCAAAATTGTTCCCAACAGACCGATCGCAAAGACGCACGCCACACAGATCAGCACCGCCGCAATGATCGTGCGGATGGCCACACCCAAACTTTCAAGCGGGATATAGCCCGCGAGTTCCGGCGAAAATCGAATGGCAAATACAATGCCGATGACCCAGCCCACGATCGATAAAATCTCGCGCACGACGCCCCGCGTTACCCCCACTACGGTGGAGAGCACTAAGACGATGATGATGGCCCAATCCAATTCATTCACGATGGTCTATCCTTTCTTTATTGACGAGCGGCTTCCCGAAGTTTTTGAGCGATTATGTCTTCTTCGCGTGTGTTCTTCAAGAGATCTCCTAAAGGATCAGCGCTCGTCGGTTTTGTTTGCGGGCGTTGCGTTTTTTGTGCGCCGGAAGTTGCAGCACCTGTGCTCTTTTTTACTTCCTTTTTCACAGAAGCCTTATCTTTTGGAGCCTGTGCGCTCTTTTTGATTTCCTGAGCGGCCTTTTTCGGCTGCTCAGAAGCGGTCTTTTTCACCGCAGGCGTCTTAACCGGCTGCGCTTTCGGTGCTGCCTTAACCGGTCGGGCCTGGGCATTGGCTTCCTGCACCGTGCTCTTTAAGGTGCGAGTCGGTGCAATACGGTTGATATCTTTTTTGGCACTGGCTTCAACCTGCACGGGTAAGTGAGAAATCTTTTTCGTATCGAGAAACTTCGCAACACGCTCGGCTTCTTCACGATTTTTAAATAAACCTAAACGCACCCGCCAAAGGGTGGCCGATTTTTTTTGAACTTTCACGGAATAGACGGGAAGCCCCATAGCCTGAAATCTTGCCATCTCACGCATAGCTCCTGCCTCACTTGAAGTGGCCAGTACCTGAATGTAGAGTGTGCCTTCGGTCGAGGGCGCATAGCTGTGGGGAGCAACCTCTTCGCTTTTTACCTCAGTATCAGACTTTGCTACTTTGTCAGCTTCTTCTTGCCCGACGTCATTGGGTTTTGAAAGATCTTTCAAGGCACTTGCATCAGCCGGCATCGAAACGGGCTTACGGTCATTGACAGGAAGCTCCATTTTGTAGAAAGGCTCTTTGGCAATCGGCGGAATCTCGGTGAGCGCATGCTTATCGCCTTCAATCGCAGGCGTTTCAAAAAGAATCGGAAGCGTAGTCACGAGTGCGGCCACAATCACCACGGCGCCTACCAGGCGATGACGAAAACGCGCCTTGACTTGGCTGACTTCCAAGTCCTTGTCTTCGTTCAGAGTCGAAGACGGCTGAGCCTGTTTTTGCTCAGACTCTTTCCAAAACGCATCAGGGGTAGGCTTATCGGATGGTTGCATTTTCTAGACTAACGGCAAAGCCGCGGTAACCGTGACAAAAGAACCGAAGACGACGATTGTATCAGTGATTGCCGCACGGTGCTTAGCGGCTTCAAATGCCGCATCAACCCCGTCGCACACGGTGATTTTACTGCTTGAAACACCAGCTTCGAGCATCACGCGGTGTAACGCTTGAGCTGTCGCCCCCCGAGGCCCCGGCAATCCCGTGATAAACCACTCGTCGATCACCTCTGACATGATTTTTACCACATCAATCATGTCCTTATCGGCAAGCATACCGAAAACGGCAAGCGTTTTGCCTCGACATCCCAAGTCTTTTACGTTTTGAGCAAGAACCACGGCTGCGTGAGGATTGTGCCCCACATCCAAAATCACACAAGGATCGGCACTTACCTTTTCAAATCTGGCTGTCACCCGCACGGTCTTTAAGCCTTGAGCGATCTGCTCTAGGGTAACCGGCAACTTATCCATTAAAGAGGCTACCAGAGCCAGAACCCCGGCCGCATTATCCAATTGGTTACGACCGGCTAAAGCGGGTTTGGGTAAGTCCCAAATGAGACTGCCCATCTCAAATCTCATCTGCTCGGCATCCACGGGTTTGATTGAAAAATCGCGCCCTGCCAACATTAACTGACAGTCCATTGAGTCTGCGTACTGCAAAAGCTTCACAGGCGGATTTTTATCCGCGCAGACTGCAGGGTGTCCCATTCGGTAAATATGGGCCTTTTCCCAGCCAATCGCATCGCGGGTATTGCCGAGATAGGCTTCATGATCAATGCCTACCGTGGTCACAATGGCAGCGGTGGACTCCAGGGCATTGATGGCATCAAGCCTGCCACCTAAACCGATTTCCAGAATCACCACATCGGGCTTGGCTTTTTGAAAGGCCCGCAAAATTCCCAGTGCCGTGAATTCAAAATAGGTAAGCGGCATTGAGTCTCTGGCCGCTTCCACTTCTTTAAATGCCTCAACCAACACGCGGTCAGCCACTTCCAGGCCGTTAATGCGAGCCCGTTCGTTAAAGCGCAGCATATGAGGCGACGTGTGCATCGCTGTTTTATAGCCCGCACTTCGGTAAATCGACTCCAGCATGGCGCAGGTACTGCCTTTGCCATTCGTGCCGCCGACCGTGATCACCGGGCACTCAAAACGAATCCCCAAACGCGCGATCATCGTCTTCATACGACCCAATCCCAACTCAATCACGTTCTCGGGATGTGAGGCCAAAATGTAGTCCAACCAGTCGGTTAAAGTATCTTTACCTTGAGACATTTTCTCATCCAAAAATGACGCGACCACGCTCGCTGGCGTGGTCTGATACGTCAATGAATTTTAATCAAATTCTCAAAAGAATTAATCAGAATCGGTAATACGCTTTCTCATGAGCATCGCCATGATCTCAGCGATGTTAGCGCGCATTTCTCGGCGATCAACAATCATGTCGATAGCGCCTTTTTTGAGTAGGAACTCCGAGCGTTGGAAACCTTCAGGTAACTTTTCACGCACGGTCTGCTCAATCACACGTGGTCCTGCAAAACCGATAAGCGCACGGGGCTCAGCGATGACCACATCCCCCATGAAAGCGAAACTTGCTGAAACGCCACCCATGGTCGGATCGGTCAGAACCGAAATAAAGGGAAGCTTTTCCTGAGCAAGACCGGCAATCGCAGCGGTCGTTTTTGCCATCTGCATAAGGGAGAGGAGCCCTTCTTGCATACGTGCGCCGCCTGAGGCCGCAAAGCAAATAAAGGGGCACTTTATGCGCGTAGCTTCTGCTACCCCTCGCACGAACCGCTCACCCACAACCGATCCCATGGAGCCGCCCATGAAATTGAATTCAAAAGCAGCGACAACCACAGGCAGTCCGCGAAGCGTACCGCGTTTGACAACAAGCGCATCGGTTTCACCCGTTTTTTGTTGAGCCTGGGCAATGCGAGCCGGATAAGGTTTGCTATCGACAAATTTCAAGGGATCCGTGGGTTGCACTTCCTGAGTGATTTCAACCTGACCCTGCGCGTCCAAAAAGTTCTCCACGCGTTCACGGGCTTTAATTCGCATGTGGTAGCCACACTTTGGGCATACCATGAGCGAGTCCTTGAGCTCTTCGGTATAGAGCACCTGTTCACAACTGGGGCACTTAGTCCAGAGCCCCTCGGGGATCATGCTTTCTTTCTTCTCGGCCTTTTCCGATTCATTTTTATGAATTCGGGGCAACAACCGATCAATCCAACTCATGACACTATCCTTAAATTAATTCTGTACAAATTAATACGGTCTGTCATTTTATCAAATATGGCTAACCATTCCGTATACCTATTTTTGGTATTTTTTGATGATTCAAACTCTTTGCCTACTATGAGGACTGTTGATTAGGTTATGCCTTAGTCATTTTTCCTTTGTCGGGACATCTCAAACAAACAAATCACATTTTTATTAATAATTATGTGATAGTTTTCACATTTCTATTAAAATTTTCGTGATTTGTTGGTAATATCAAGTTATAAACAAGACAGGAAAGGAAATATCTATGCAGCGCTCGATAATGGAAAAACTCATTGATTGGAAAAACTCACCATACAGAAAACCGCTTATTTTGAAGGGAGTCCGACAGGTTGGGAAAACCTGGATTTTGAAAGAATTCGGTCGCCTCTACTACCAAAACGTAGCCTATTTCAACTTTGACGAAAACGAGGAGTTCAAACAGTTTTTTGATACCACCAAAAATGTCTCGAGAATTCTTCAGAATCTGACGATGGCGAGCGGTCAATCCATCAAACCGGAAAAAACACTGATTATTTTTGACGAAATTCAGGATTGCCCGCAAGTTATCAATTCTCTGAAGTACTTCTGCGAAAACACACCTCAATACCACATCTGTTGTGCGGGTTCCCTACTGGGTATTGCTTTGGCTAAACCCGCCTCATTTCCCGTCGGCAAAGTCAATTTCCTTCAAATAGATCCCATGACCTTTGACGAGTTCTTACTGGCCAACTCAGACAATAATCTCGCCTCTTACCTTAGCAGCATTAACTCAATAGAACCAATACCGGATGCCTTTTTCAATCCTCTCGTGGAAAAACTGAAAATGTACTTTGTCACAGGAGGAATGCCGGAATCGGTTTTAATGTGGACTCAAGCTCGAAACAGAGAATTAATGCAAGAGACACTTTCAGCTATTTTAGAAGCCTACGAACGCGATTTTGCCAAACACCCGAGTGTCAGCCAATACCCTAAGATCTCTATGATCTGGAAGTCGCTTCCCTCCCAATTAGCAAGGGAAAACAAAAAATTTTTGTACAAAGTTGTCAAAAACGGAGCTCGCGCCCGAGAGTACGAAGATGCTTTGCAATGGTTAGTGGATGCGCGTTTAGTTCATAAAGTCTATCGATGTAATAAGCTCGGTTTACCGATGGCTGCCTACGACGATTTGAGTGCATTTAAGCTGTACTGTGTTGATGTCGGACTGCTTCGCTGTCTGTCTCAGTTATCACCGAGCGCTTTCGGGGAGGGAAACCGTCTCTTTTCGGAATTTAAAGGTGCGCTCACGGAAAACTTTGTTCTTCAAAGTCTGATCTCTCAATTCGAGGTTGTCCCTCGCTACTGGAGTCAACTCAATCCGCCCCACGAAGTCGATTTTCTTATCCAACGCGAAAATGATATTTTCCCAATAGAAGTTAAGTCCGACACCAATATCAAAAGCGCAAGCCTCAAAAAAATTAAAGAACTCTTTCCTGATCAAATCAAACTGAGAATCCGGTTTTCTCTTGAAAACTTAAAGCTCGACAATGACCTTTTGAATATTCCCTTATTTTTGGCCGATCATACCGATCGATTAATTGGTATCGCTCTTGAACACATTGGGAAGATAGCAACTCGAGAAAATCCCAACAACAAACAATCGACTTAGACAAAAGGAAAATCAAAAGATCCAGGGAGCAGGACTATAGGAAGGTAATCCCAATTCTTCAGGATAGTGCACACCTACCAAATACAGTCCTGCTGCAGAAAATGTGGGTGCAGCCACCGTACGGTTGCGAGCTTCAAGCACCGCTTTAAACCAGGCAACGCTTTCCCTACCCGTCCCCACATAAACAAGACTTCCCACAATGTTGCGGACCATATGGTGTAAAAAGGCGTTGGCTCGGAGTCTGATGCCGATCATCCGGTCATAACGTTTAACCGTAACTTCATGGATCGTTCTCACGGGGCTTTTAGCCTGACATTCAGATGCCCTGAAACTCGTAAAGTCCTGCTCGCCCAACAGATATTGGGCGGCCTCTTGCATCTTGACTTCATCGCAGGGTCTGAAAACCCAGCCCACGAGACCGTTCATAAGGGGAGAGCGAACGGGGTCATTTAGTATCCAATACTCATAGGTGCGTTCAGTGGCACTGAATCGTGCAGAAAAATCGTCAGGCACTTCGCATGCCCAGCGAACAGCCACACTCTCAGGTAAAAAAGTATTGACGCCTCGCACCCACGCGGTCATGGGACGCGTAACCGGTGCTTCAAAATCCACTACCTGGTGCGTGGCATGAACACCAGTGTCGGTGCGACCGGCGCAGACAGTCGAAATCGGCACTGTTGCAAATGCTTTCAGTGCCGACTCCAACGTATCCTGAACGTTGGGCACTTCGGGTTGGGTTTGCCAACCGCAAAATGCCGCTCCGTTATATTGAATGCCTAAAGCAACCCGCATCAGGCGCGCTCATGCACTTGCTTTAAAAGCGCTTCAGCCTGTGCCTTATCCGCGGCACTACCCTTTTGCAAAACTTCCTGCAAAAGTGCAATCGCTTCGTTCTTTGCACCGATCGAAATGAAGGAGCGAGCCATATCAAGCGAATCCTTCATTCCGTGATCGTCCACTGCAGGGGCTGCCTTCTCAGGTTTTTGAGCAGGAGCGGGTGTCTGAAGCGGTTCATCATCTGCCACCAGATCAAATACATTGGCTGATGCCGTTTGCGTGGTCTTGGTCTGCTCAACCGTGCGGGGCATTTCGGGAACAGGTGCAGGACGCGGTGCCATGCGAGGCTCTTCACGAACCGGTTCATGCTTGACCGTTTCAACCGTGGCAGCAGGCTGGGGTTGAACAGCACGCGGTTGAGTCACTTGCGGCGCTTCTTGACGGAAAGCCTGCGGCTCTTCGCGACGACCCTTATTCATCACGTTCTTAAAGGACTGGAAGTCCACGTAGCGGCCTTGCTTTGTGCGCCAGTATATAAATCCTGCCGCACCCAACATCAACACAATCAGGAGGTACCAGAACCAGGAGCTCGATTCCTCTTCAACAGGCGCCGGCTCATCGGTCATGATTTCAAGCGTAGGCATGGATTCCTGTACAGTAGGTTCCGGTTCAGTCGTATTTTGTTCGGCTGAGAGCACTCCGTCGGTCACAGGAGCTTGTGTGGTCTCAGACTGAGGCGCGGTTTGCGTGTCTGCTGAGGGCTCTGTCGGGGTAACTGTTTCAGTCGGTGTCGTCGTCACAGTACTATCGGGCGTGACCTCCGGCGTGGCAACGGGCTCAGTCTTTACCGGTTCGGCCACGGGCGTTAACACCTCAGGTTTAGTCACCTCAGGCTTTGTTTGCTCAACAGGCTTTACGGTCTTCTGAGGAGCCGGACGTTCAGCTTTCTTAGGCTTAGCCTTGATCGGCGCCGGTCTTTGAGCCACTTCATCAATGGAAAGACCCTTTTGAACAATTTCACGGGCGGTTTGGGCATTGATGGATTCGACTAAAGCAGCGGATGGAGCGGTCACCTTAGCCCCTGCCTTTAATTGACGGACGTTACCCGCGGGGAAGGCTTCCGGGTTTTCAATGGCCAAGGCCACCAACACCTGGTTAACGCTCGCATTGGGATAGCGCTTTTGATAGAGCACGCCCAATGACCAAGGGGTGTAGCCGGCTTCTACCAAAACAGGTTTACTCAAATCGTAATTCTTAGACTGCATGCGCTCCAATGGCGTCATTTCAGTCTTGGCTGACTGCACGGGTTGCGCCGCACGGACGGTGGCAGGCTTGGCTGCCGGGGCTTGACGCGCCGCTTCAACCGGTTTGGCTTCAGTCACCGGCGCCGCGCCCATGGCTACAACTTCCACGGGTTCAACGGTACCCGTTGCCCCCACGTGAATGTTGTACTGACGAACCGTGATTCGGCCGCCTTCATTGAGTTCCACTAAAAGGGGAAATGCGCGTTCAACTGCAGGCTTATTGCCCGTGATACGAAGCGTAAGCGGAGACTTACTGATGAGTGCCAGATTCAAACCTTTAGCACTTTCGGGCATCGTAATGCCGTACTTGGCATAGGTATCGGCAGGAGCAAGACGAGCCGTTAAAGACGTCCCTGTGGGCGAAACATCATGCACCAGGAATGTGGCCTGAAAATTTTGACTGCTTTGGCTTGTCACTTGAAGTTGACCGAGATAAGCTGCCTGAGCGGCACTTCCCACCGCGAGCATCACACCCAACACCAAGGCCTTTTTGGAAAAACTCTTCATCTTTGGCTCCCCCGCCCCGTCGTCCCCCTGTTCCTTTTTAAGCTGCAGACGACGAACTTTTGCTTACGAAAATACTTCTTGGAATCAATCGTAATACTGATTCACGTATACTTGTCGAATTCTAAATAGATCCCGTTGTCTTTTGGGGATTTTTAACGATTAGGAACGAAAAAATGTCTGTTGATCGCCAATGGCTCATCGATGCTCTCACGGATGCTTTGGAAACGTTGTCTGAAACGGTTGAACGACTGGAAGACGAAAGGCTTGATGCCGAAGAAGTCATGTTGGACGACTTAGCCAATGTTTACGCAAAACTTAATTTTGCCGTCAATACCGCTGAGACGGGTCCTGCCGCCATTGACACTACGGACCACGATCAACTGATTCAGTGGCCCGAGTGTATGCCGTTTGACCGAGAAGAAGATATTGTTCAGATATCGTAGCGAGGCTTTAAGTGACGGGGTCTTAAACCCATCACCACCAAAAGTCCGAAATAAACGACAAGGGCAGCGCCGATGTAAAGGAAAATGAGACCAGCGCGCTTGAGCCACTCGCTTTGCATCGCAGCCCAGTCAATCCCCTGCTGCAAAAAGGCAATCGCCGCAGCCATGGCAAGCGTCGCGATAATGATGCGACCTAGCCATAATCCCCAACCTTTAATCGGTTGATATTGCCCTCGACGAATCAAAATCACTAAAAGCGTGGCGGCGTTAATGCAACTGCCCACCCCTACTGACAAAGCTAAGCCAGCGTGCGCAAAAAGCGGCACAAAACAGATATTGCACAGCTGCACGCACACAAGGCTCACTGCTGCTACTTTCACGGGCGTGCGGATATCTTTTCTTGCGTAAAAAGCCGGTGCCAGAATCTTAATCGCAATAAGGCCCAAAAGACCGAATGAGTAGCCCATCACGGCAAGGCTCGTTTGGTAGACGTCAGAGACTAAGAAGTTTTTACCTTGATACAGAAATGCCACCAAAGCATCGGCCATCAGCCCCAAACCCACCGCCGCGGGAATAGCCAAAAGAACCACCAGGCGCAGACCGTTATCGAGCAGGGCGTTGTATCGGACAAGGTCATTTTTGGCAAAAGCCGCCGATAAACTCGGCAACAAGACAGAACCCAACGCCACCCCCAAAAGTGCCGTCGGAAATTCCATCAAACGGTCGGCAAAAGAAAGCCACGTCACCGACCCCGTTCCCAGACGCGAGGCAATATTGGTGTTAATCAAAAGAGACAACTGAGCCACCCCCACCCCAAAAAGCGCGGGGATCATGAGTCTCATCACACGGATAACGGAGGCGTCCTTGGCGGCTTTAAAAGGATTGACGGGGCGAGGCAAAACACCCAACTTCTTTAACGACGGAATCTGAATACTTAACTGCAATACGCCGCCCACGATCACAGCCACGGCCAATGCAAAGATAGGACGATCCAGATGCGGAGTAAGCAAAAGCGTAAAGGTAATAAAGGAGATATTAAGGAGCACCGGCGTAAAGGCAGGAATCGCAAAATGCTTCCAGGTATTGAGAACACCTGCACTCATCGCCACAAGGCTCATAAAGAAGATGTAGGGAAACATCCAACGGGTCATCTCGGTCGCCAGATCAAACCCTTCAGGGTTTTGAGCTAAACCCCCTGCAATTAACCAAACGAGAATCGGAGCGGCGATTACACCGATTAAACTCGTTAAAACCAAGACGCTTGCCAAAAGGCTGAAAACTCGATCAATGAAGCTTCTGACCTCATCTTGAGACTTCGTAGCTTTAACGTCCGAGAGCATCGGTACAAAGGCTTGTTGAAAAGCACCTTCGGCAAAAAGGCGTCTGAGCATATTGGGCAGACGGAAAGCGACATAAAAAGCATCCGTTGCGGCACTTGAACCAAAGTAGCGCGCAATGAGCATATCTCGCACTACGCCTGTAATGCGGGATAAAAGAGTGAGGGATGAAACGGTGGCTGTAGCCTTAATTAAACTCATTTTGTTAGAAAACAATCAATAATCTGCACATATTACTGCATACCGGAGCACTTTTCGTTTTTTAAGGTACAGTTTTGCGAAAACACTCATGACTTGTGTAGCTGTTCTTGCCTGTGTTGAATTGCGCCAACTTCCATCGATGGCACAATACAAACGGCTCAGCCTTAACGTCAAAAAGATAAGCTCATAGTTAATTTTCACAATTAATCCTCGATCAGATCATGAGAAATTCCGTGACCGACATTGAGCTCCTTAATACCTTCTTGCAAATGCCTTAAATTTGAATCTGAATAAAAAGGATCAATAGCCACATCAAAAGGGATTCGTTTCTCACGAACCATCTTTTTCGCAAAAATCGTGAACGCCGTCGTCATACTTAAACCTAACTCAGTACAGACAGCCTCAAGATTTTTCTTCAATTCTGAATCCATGCGGATACTAACTATTGCCTGAGACATGCTATCTCCTCATAATTCACTGGATTTGTAATGACAATGTATGGCTATTAGATATTATTTGAAAATACCATGTAAAAAACATTACCATATCATGACATTTAGTATTCAATTAAGCCGTATTTTATGCCCTGATAGTTTTTTCTTTTAGGCTTCGGAAAATCTGAACCTTAATATCGCCAAAGTTTTGAATCTCGACAGGTCCAGTAACATAAAAAACTGTTAGGACAACGTGAAAGGTTCGCTTTTACCAAATATAGAAATGTCCTATTTGGAAAAAGCTAAAAATTCAGAAAACATTATGCAGACGTAGCCGCTCATTCCTTAGCAAATGACAATTTTTGGCAGATTATCCATCATGACTTTCTAAATATACGGATAGGGAACTCCTCTATAAGCTCCCTTCAGGTAACATTTACGGAAATTATCGATATTGCGACTGAATTCAAAATCTGCAATTCGCCGAATGTTTGTACCCTGAACTCCTTCTTGTTCAACAAAACCGACCTCTGAAATCGATAAACGAGATGAGCCAAGCAAATCCGTATTGTGTAGCTTGACATCCTCCCCGTAGTGAACAACGGGGATTCCCTACTGCGTCATCGGCTCTCGCCGATGATCACTTCGATGGGTTCCTGCTGCTGACCCGCGCAATGGATTGACTCCATCCGCCGATTCACTCGAGCTCGGCCTTCTTCGCCGAGTTCCCCACAGGCTGACATGCACTGCCCGCGCACCTTAATATTTCTTGCTCCCACTATGTCGGCATTGTCCTGATAACCGCAAGCCAGACATTTAAAATTCGCCTGACTCTTGCGGTTCTCTTTTGACTCATGCCCACATATCGGACAAGTCCGGGAAGTGTACTGAGGCGACACCTTAATGACGATCCCGCCTCTTTGCTCACACTTCCACTGCAATCGTTGGAAAAACTTCCCCCAGGCCTGATCCAATATCGCCCGGTTTAAGCCCGATTTCTGTGCCACATTATGACCTGGTTCTTCAAGCGTCCCTGCGGCACTTGCCGTCATATTCTTTATCTTTAAGTCCTCGCGATAGATCACAGCGTGTTTTTTGCTCAGATCCAACGCAACCTTATTGATAAAGTCCTGACGAATGTTGCCTATACGTTGATAGAGTTTGGCGATTTCCTGTTGGGCTTTTTTCCAATTACTGCTGAATTTTTCCTTTCTCGATAATGCCC